>CALFUT010000005.1 GCA_937929805.1 uncultured Pirellulaceae bacterium | reverse complement strand
ATGTCAGCAATCGGATTTCTCCCATCCGACGGTTCAACATGCCTGTGGGTGAAAGACCTTTGATCAATGTGGTCAGGCCGCTTGGGGGGAAAGCAAAGGACGGCAAAAAAATACTCGAACAAGACACCTACAAATGGAATGGGGACGAGTACGTTTACGATTGGGTGCCGCTGAAACAACAAATTGACACCGTCAGCAAAAAGGCAAGAGTCTACCAATTGCTGATCGACAATCCTCCTTGGGCTTTTCAGCGCGGACTTGATCTCAAGGGAGGCAAAGAAGTCGAGACCTATGGCAACGCTTGGCCGCCCAATGATCCAGACGCATGGTCGAGTTATATCCAAGCAATGCTGAAGGAACTGATTAAAACGTATGGTAGAAACAAGGTTGAAAAATGGCGTTTTTGCATCGGACGAGAAATCGGGACAGCCGGTCATTGGCGTGGCAGCAAACTGGAATTCTTTGAGCACTACAAAAACACCGAAAGTGCGATTCGATCGGTGCTTCGCAAGGCCAAGGTTGGAACGCACTTCCTGTGGGCTTCGTCTAAAAACTCCTACGGTCCCGACTTTGTAAAATGGTGTAGGCGGAACAAGGCAACCTACGATTTTATTGGCGTTTCGTATTACCCGTTTTACAACAAACTCGACCGAGTGGACTTAGAACACGTCTACAAAGCTGACTTCGCACCGATCAAAGATATTTCGGCTTGGAACTCATCGGCAACATTGGAAATTCACGAGTTCTCATTGATTACTAGCATGGGCGGCAAAGGGAACACTTTTGAAAACGCGTCCAAACCGCATCAAGAATCCTTTACGGTGATGCTGGCCAAGATGATGTACGACCATGATATCGTGGACGTGTTCCGTTGGGGTACTGGCGAAAACAAATTGGCTGAACAGACGCTTCAAGCCATGGAAGGTAACATCTACTACCAAAGTTCAGAACGAGGTTCGCCGACTTCAGACGGAAATATGGTCGACGCCGTTTTCGCGCATGATGAATCCAGACGCCAATACAATGTCGTTGCCTACAGCTACAACGCGGAGCCAGATGCAAAGAAAACTGAGCAAATCAAGCTTCTGATTACCATCCCAGAATCGCCCGACTCTGAAATTAAATTCCGAAACGGCGTCTACGACGAAAACGAAGTAAGCTGGACGGATTGGAAGAGGATTGAAACCAAATCAGCAGGCGGGGGCGAAAAAGCAAAGCTTAAGCTCAACTTAGACTTACCGCCGTTCTCATTCGAAAAAGTCGAGATCAAGGTCACCAAACGAAGCTGGCGGCAGACAAACCCAGCGGAGCCCAAAAAACGACGGGTCACGCGCGTGCTAACACAACGAAAAACGGGCAAGCAGATTGAAGTGGAACTCGCTGATTTGAAAAGCGGTAAGCTACTTTGCTACATGGGCGAGCGACGTTTTGTCATCACGGTCGCTGACTTGAGCGATGAAGATCAAGCATTTTTGAAAAAGTGGGTCGAGGAAAAATAGGTGGCCGGTTGATTTGAAAGTGAAACGTCGGCAACTGCCTCTCACCGTTTTCGCTTTGTCGTAAGAGAGGGCTGGAGAGGGTTGGCCGATGCCCCGGGCGAGTGTTTTCAAACACGCTAAAGAGAAGCGCGATGAGAAATCGAATGGATTGCCGTAATCACAGATCCAACAAGTCTTGATCCAACCAATCCCAACCCGACACGCAAGTGAAGAACCAATCGCTCGGAGGCTATGCTGCATGATCGATGCAATACCAAACGCTTATTCGGCACTGAAGTCTGGATTAAGCGTCTTGGGGATATTCGCGTCCGTCTCGGCCTGCCAGATTTCGAGAGCTTGCAGTAACGCCTCCGCTTTTTCAGGGTGAACCGAAGCAAGATCATTCGTCTCGCCAATGTCCTGCCTGATGTTATAAAGTTCGACTGTTCCGGTCTCAAAAAACTGGATCAGTTTCCAGTCGCCCTCGCGAACAACACTGCATGGAGTCGCCCGCCAGTACATGCGATCCGTACCAAAAATGGGTTTGACTCTTTCAGGCCCCGACAAATACATGGGATAGTGCCAGAATATTTTTCGTTCTTTGATTTGGTCTCCCAGCATCAGCGGAACGATCGATACGCCGTCCACCGGCTGCTTTTCGGGCAGCGGAGCACTCGTTAGCTCCGCCAAAGTGGGCAAAAAATCAACAAACGTGACCGGAGTGTCGCAAACGGTCTCCGGCTGGATCGCACCAGCCCAGCTCATGCAAAGTGGCACGCGGATGCCACCCTCATAGAAACCGCCTTTGGATCCCTTCAGCGGCGCGTTCCACGTCACGCCTCCAAACCCTCCGTTATCCGACGTGAAGATCACCACCGTGTTCTCGCTGATTCCCTTTTGCTTGACGGCTTTTAGAACACGAGCAACAGAAGTGTCGACCGCTTCAATCATTGCCGCGTAAACCGGATCCCAGTCTCTGGTCCATTGCTTCGAGTCCAGCTTCTTTCGATACTTGTCGACTACTTTTTGGCGGGCATTGATCGGAACGTGAACATCCCAGTGGTTCAGGTATAGAAAGAATGGCTCGTCTTTATTGTCAGCAATGTATTCGACAGCCGCATCGGTCAGCCACTCGGCCACGTCCTCGTTTCCGTAAAACTTGTGGTCAAACTTGAATCCGGCACCGCGACCGTCCAAGTCGTTTCTATCAAACCCAAGGTCGTCGTTCCCAAGATGCCACTTGCCCAAATGCATCGTTTTGTATCCAACCTTCTTCAGCGTATGCGCCAACGAAACAACCGATGGATCGAGGCGACCCTCTGAAGGAATGGTTCCGTCTCCTTCTCTGTTTTCCTGATTGGGGACCAGCAGTCTCATGAAGTTTGGGTTGCCCTTAGAAACCTTCCCCGGCTGCCACATCTTGGTCCGTGGTGTGTACATCCCGCTCATGAGGCATGCTCTCGACGGCATGCAATTGGCGGCACCTGCGTAGGCCGAATCAAATCGCATTCCTGACTTACAGAGAGCGTCGATCGCTGGCGTTTCGAAAAATTCCGCTCCGTTATAACCAACGTCGGCCCACCCAAGATCATCGGCCATGATGAAGATGACGTTAGGCTTTTCCTGTGAGATGTCCGGTTCGTCAGCGTGAGCGTGTCTTAACGTCAGGCCACACAGGACAGCGATGGAGGCTGCCAGAAATATCTGTCGTTTGATTGATTTGCTCATCGACTGTCGTATTTTGTTTGTGAAGTTGTTCATTTTTTGAATAAAGCGAGGTAAAAAACTTCCTGAAGCGGAGTCGACACGGGCGAAAGATCGTCGTTGGTCTCCATCAGCTCGGCCATGTGAGCCCACCACTTCTGAACAACGGGATTGTCCGCCAGATCTTGCGAGCCACTTGTTCCGGAAACATTTTGAAACGCGAATAGCGTGTCGGTTTCGTGATCAAGAAAGATGGAGTACTCGCTGATTCCGGCTGCTTTGAGCAGTTCCAGCAGCTCAGGCCAGATCGCATCGTGACGTTCGGTGTAGGCTTTCGCACAGCCCGGCTTGAGTTTCATCTTGAAAGCGATTCGCTTCATCACATCTCAATCATAAAATTTGTAGTTCAACATTCCCACGCACGCGCGATTTGGAATTGCCGGTGCGGAACCGCTTTCGTTGCGCCGTTGCCGATGATGCTCGCCACACCATCTTCTTTTAGTTGTTCTCGCCTGTACAGCCAACGAAAGTGGCTCATTTTCCACCCTGGACGCTGGACGGTTAAACTCAGGCAAGTCGCCAAGTCCGTTTTTTCTGTAGCAGTCACGCATAACGATTTTCACACGTTTAACCCAGCAAGTAAATGCTTTGCGTGCGCTAACTTTGGTCCCACTAGCGTTGGTTGAACTAACGTTGACTGTAAACTGGAGCCTTCCAGTCTTTTGGCAGCTTGCCCTGCGGCCGGACACCGTACGCGGTGGGTGCAATCGGATGATTTTCCGCAGACTGCAAGGGTAGATCGTCAGGAAGATGCTTGAGCCAAAAGTCTCTGTATTGAATTTTCATGGCGGGACCGACGTGAACCTGTACCGCCAAAACACCCTCAAGCGATCGACCTTTCTCGTCCAGATCAACTAAGTCAGCTGTCAGATGACCGTCAATCCAGTGGCGGTGGTGGTTGCCCTCGACCAGCACCCGATACTCATGCCATTGATCGGGCTCAAACGTCTTCACGGGAACGCGATCGACAACCCATGGTTGGCCCTTAGAGTCGACAACGACTTTCTCACCGGTATGCGACAGAATGCGTCGTTCTTTTTCTTCATACAGCATTCCGTTGTAATTTGGATTGTTCGCGACGACATCACACTGATACCCCGTCACGATGTCTGATCCTAGGTCGGGTCTTAATTTCCCACGATATTGAATGCCACTGTTTCCGCCTTCCGACACCTTCACGTTGACTCGAAGCTCAAAATTTCGAATGGCGGAACCATTCCACGTGATGAAATGATTCCTCTTCAGTGAACCGTCAGCAATTCCGGTCAATGCCCCGTCTTCGACCGACCAAAACTTGGCATCGCCGGACCAGCCATCGAGAGTCTTCCCATCAAAAACCTGAATGAAGCCTGTCTTGTCAAACGTAGTTGATGCATTGCCTGCCGCCGCGGACGGATGCGCGGCTGGCTTCCAGTTGTCGATTAGCGCATTCAATTCGTTGACTTTGTCTGGCATCTCGTCGGCGAGGTTTTTCTGTTCTTCTGGATCAACGGAGAGATCAAACAACTGAATCTTTGGCGTCGTCGTTGGATGACTGGACTTGTATCGGTTTACTTCGCCATCACGACGCAGCAACAATTTCCAGTTGCCTTGAATCGCCCATTGGTAGATCAACGACTTCGTTGGGTCATCTAAATCGGCAATATCATGAGCAAAACCTTCGCCGAAAAGCACGTTGCGCTCTATTGGTTTTTCTTCCCTTAATTCTGGCAGCAGATTCAGGCCGGGCAAGTCACTGGGAACCTCTATTCCCGCCGCGGCGAGTATCGTTGGGTAAATATCAAGACTAGTTGCCAGCTCGGCGCGTGCCTGCGGCGCAATTTTGTTCTTCCAACTGTATATGATCGGCGTACGGATGCCGCCCTCGTTGGCCGATTGTTTCGACCGCAGCGCGTACTTCGGTTTGCTCGGTTCTTGAATCCAACCATTGTCGCAGACGTAAACGAACAGCGTGTTGTCCGTCATTCCGCGGTCGTCAATCTCGTTCATCAGTTCGCCGCAGGTTTCATCGAACCACTCACACATGGCGTAGTACTTGGCGACGTGCGGCGAATCGACTTTAGCCTGATACTTTTTGAAGAGTCTTTCAGGCGGATTGTGAGGCTGGTGGGGCAGAAACGGCGCGTACCAGAGGAAGAACGGTTGCTGTTTCTGCTGAGCAATGTCCAGAAAGTCTGTGATAGGCTCTAGCCCCTCGCGCCCGATCTTCAAACCGGCGTCCCCATGTCGTCCACCCGGCTTGGGGAAGCCACGCGTCATCCCGTGAGTAAATCCACAACGTTGGTAGCTGCCCTCCCAGAGCTTTCCGCTTTGATGCGAAAGATATCCCTGGCGGCCAAGCACTTGGGGCAACAATTCAAACGTGTCCGTTTTGGCAATTAGTTCGGCACATCGCTGTTTGAAAAGATCGGAATCCTTCGGTGCATACTTGGGTGACGGATCGTTTCCAGTCACGTGATGGGTCGACGCATAGTGCCCTGTTAACAGCGTCGCCAGCGAGGGTCGGCACAATGCGGTTGGCACATAACCTCGCCGAAACGTTGCTCCACTTCGTGCCAACGTGTCCAAGCTGGGTGTTTCGATTTGTTCATGCCCCATGAACCCGTAGTCCGTCCACGCCTGATCGTCAGATAGGATCAGAACGATGTTGGGCTTGGCTGGCTGTTCCGCGTTCGCGGCGGCGGGTAGACCAAAAATTGTGCAAAAGGCGGTAGCAGAAAGCGCCACCCCCGCGATCGCTTTTGAGAAAACGTTGATCATCGAGAATACGTAGATTATCTGCATATCTGGGTTCCTAGGGCATTTGCGCTACCTACCGGCAGCGTTAATTAGCGGCACTCGAGCGAAAAAACACTTGCTGTTTGTTTGCGACACCCGAATCGAGGTACAAAAATTAATCATCGCTGTCGCGAAAAAACACATCATCCTTTGTGTTCTTCAAAAAGTGAAACGAACTCTTGATGAACTTTTGGATGCTGTTTTGACAGTTCCTCACTCTCGCCCGGATCCTTGTCAATGCGATACAGTTCGACCGGCGCCTCCATTCCGTACCGGACGGCCTTCCACGGACCTCGCCGAGCCGCTTGGAAAACTTCACCAACGATTCCGGAGTTAGGATCCCCGGCTTGTTTGCCGAACTCCCAATATAAAACTCGTTCGGGTATCACGTCCGGTTCATCTTGAAACAAGCCCGCGACAGAGACTCCGTTCGTTTTCACTCGAGGAACAGAGTTCAGCGAAACGCCCGCGACATCGGCAAGTGTAGGTAACACGTCGGCGAACGCCCACGGAGTATCGTCGACCCTGCCTTGGGTAATCGCTTGAGGCCAGCTGACGATCATCGGAACATGGATGCCGCCGTCGTACACGTCTCGCTTCATCCCTTTGTACGGTTCCGACGCGCGAAAAAACTCGGGGGCCCCGCCGCCTTCGTCATGCGGGCCGTTGTCAGACGTAAAGAAGATGAGTGTATTATCCGCAAGTCCCTTGGCTTTCAGCGTTTCGACGACTTGGCCAACGTAGTCATCGAGTGCCGTCACCATTCCAGCAAACGTCGCATGCGGATTGGCAACCGGTTCCGGATAGTACCATGCGTATTTATCGCTGGCTTCACCTGTCGACATACCGGTGTACGGTTTGGCTGGGAACACGGATTCATACGGATCACTGTACTTTTTTGGCACCGCCAGTTCGGCATGCGGGGAGGAGTACGACAGGACTACAAAAAACGGGTTTTCGTGTTCGCCTTCGATGTAATCAATGGCCTTTTCAGTAAACAGTTCTTGAGCATAGGCTCCCTTCTTCTCGCCTTCGTTGGCTTCGATTCGCTGCTTGACTCCGTCCTGCCACAGGATCGTCGGGTACTGCCGGTGTCCTTCAAGGATGGAGTACATCCCAAACCAAGTATCAAACCCCATCGCCAACGGATCGGTGACACCCATTTGTGAACCGATCGAGTACTTGCCAAAAAGTGCCGTGTCGTAACCCGCGTGCTTTAAGACATGAGCCATCGTGACGTCGATGTCTTTTAGCTGCACCGTGTTCGAATTATTTTCCATCAGCCGACCGTCGCGTCCCGTGAACAGGGAGACGCGTGACGGAGAGCAAACAGTGTTCCCTGAATAGGCCTGCGTAAAGCGAATTCCGTTTTCAGCAATCTGATCAAGGTTCGGCGTTTTGATCGGCGTATCCCCATATGCGCCAATTTGGTTGAAGCCTAAATCATCGGCCATGATGAAGATAATGTTGGGCCTTTCGACATCGTCAGCCGCAACCAGCCCGGCTAAACCCATCTGAAAAACCAAAAAAAAGAATCTCGTTATCCATCGGCTCATAAGGAAACACTTTCTGATTCTAATACTGCTGATCTAAAGTCACCGTTACCGCAAGTAACAAACGAATGATACCGTTTGATTTGCTCTGGTTTTACCCCGCATCGTCATTGAACACCCGGGATCACATCTGGGTCGCATGTTATGCAAAATTTCATTGTCACTTTACGACAATGACGAAACGCAAACGCCGCCGGAGTTGTTTCATTGATTTTAATGGTGTTCACTGCACGTCGTAAGACATACGAAATCACCCCAAACGGTGAAAAACGTAAATTTTCTGAATCTCTGACGGATGACTCGCCGCTATCGATGGACCAAAATTCTTGGCGACGCAAATGCGGCTCACTCTGTACACTATTGGCTGATTTAAGAACCTCTGTTTCCAACCTGAGCCTATGCAATGATCAAATTTAAGTTCGCAGCTATCGGACTGTTGCTTTTTCTCACTAGCTCACCTCTCGATGCGGTTGAGAACCCGAACGTCTTGGTCATCTTCATGGACGACTTGCGACCAGAGCTTGGTTGCTACGGTCATGAACATATCAAAAGCCCCAATATTGATACCTTAGCGGCCGATGGTGTGCTTTTTGAACGAGCCTACTGTCAGCAAGGAATTTGTGCTCCATCACGAGCCAGTATGTTGGCGGGGCAGTATCCCGATTCGCTTGGCATTTATGATTTGTGGTCGCCTTTACGCCGCACGGTGCCGGACGTGATCAGCATGCCTCGCTACTTTATGGACCGAGGCTACGTAACGTCCTCCTTTGGCAAGGTCTACCATCACCACGTGGACGACAAGAAATACTGGACTCACTTGCCCGATGTTCCGGGTGAGAAATGGGCCGATGCTGAAACACTTGCAGACATCGCCCGCCGAACCAAAGCCGCCAAGGACGAAGGTCTGACGGGCATGGAACGGTTCCATGCGACTCAAGGCCCCGCGCTCGAACGTGCTGACGTTCAGGACGACGCCTACCGTGACGGAGCCGTCGCCACGCAAGCGATCAAGGCCTTGCGCGAACGAAAAGATAAGCCGTTCTTTATGTGCGTTGGTTTTGCCAAGCCACATCTTCCCTTCGCAGCACCAAAACGTTATTGGGATCTGTATCAACAAGACCAATTTGCAGTCCCCCAACGGGACCTGCCAACCGATGCTCCCAAATTTGCTTTCACCAACTGGGGCGAATTGCGGGCCTATCAGGGAATTCCGAAACAAGGCCCGCTAAGCGATGAACTGACTCAGGAATTGACGCATGGCTACGCCGCATGTGTTAGCTATGCCGACGCGCAGGTAGGACGAGTCATGGAAGAACTTGACCGACAGGGTCTTCGCGAGAACACGATCGTCGTGCTGTGGGGCGACCACGGATATAAGCTTGGTGATTACGGGCTGTGGTGCAAACACACCAATTTGGAACTGGATGCACGCGTGCCGTTTATCGTGTCGGCCCCCGGTTTTGACAAAGGGACACGATCACCGGCGTTGGTTGAGATGGTCGACATTTTCCCCACGCTCGCAAAACTCACTGGCGGAGACATTCCATCGTCGTGTGACGGCAAGAGCCTGATTCCGGTTCTTCAAACGCCCACCAAAACGATTCGCGACTTCGCCCTAAGCCAATACCCTCGCGGTTTGACGATGGGGTACAGCATGCGTACCGACCGCTGGCGATATACCGAATGGATCAATTCTGAAACAAAAAAAATCGTCGGTCGCGAGCTATACGATCACCAAACAACTCAACGACCGGCAGCGAGCGTAGTGGGCAATCCAGAGCATTCAAAAATCGCGAGTGAGCTTTCGAAAAAACTGGATGCTCCCGGTCGCCTAGCAAAAGTTTTGGCAAAAGACGAAGACGCTTTGGTCAATCGAAAGCGAAGCGAATAAAAACCTGCTCAACAACTCCCATGAATAGTCACATGTCACTGCTCAAATCAACTCATCGCCTTTTCGTTCCGTTAGCATTGTTCACCATGACGATGGCGAACGTTTCCTGCGCGGAAGACCCGATCGTTTTGCCTCAGGGCGGCCAGCAAGCTTTGTCGTTCGGGCAAGATTACGACGTTACCTTTCGCAAAAAAAATGTGGAGGCTGCGGCGAAGTGGGTTGAAGTCAAGGACGCCCCTTTTGCAAACGCCTATCAAGTTGATTCGGACGTCCGATTTAGTGACCCGAAAAACGCTCGGGTGGCCATTCCGATCAATGAGTCAATCAAAAAAGGGGACGTGGTCTTGCTTTCGTTCTGGATCAAACGCCCCGGTGCGGGAGGCCAGCCGAACAACGTGTACATCAACGTGCAAGCTGGTGTGGGCAAAGCTCGATTCCAGTACAAGCTATCGGCTTATCGAGCATGGAAACAGCATGTTCGCTCATTCGTGGCCGCCACCGACTACGAACCCGGCCAGAGCAATGTCAGCATCCTTCTTGGTGAGGCAGGTAAGGTCGCTCAAATTGCTCAGCTTCAGTTGATCAATTACGGCGCTGACTACGACATTGCAGCCCTTCCAAAATCCACAGTCAACTATCGTGGCCGCGAACCCGACGCTCCATGGCGGAGAGATGCGTTGGCAAGAATCGAAGAAATTCGCAAAGGTGACTTGACGGTCGAGGTCGTTGACAAGGACGGCAATCCTGTCCAAAACGCAGACGTGAAAGTTCAAATGCAACGGCATGCTTTTGTGTTCGGCAACGTGGTCAACGCATACCTTGTAGGAGCGGACGAAAGTGCTTTTCCTTACACAAGACAACGCGCTGGCAGGAAGATCACATCTTCGTGGCAGGAAGCTCAACAGTACCGTGAAACCATCAAGAAATACTTCAACTGCGTAACGTTCGAAAGCGAACTGCGACCGCACATTTGGAAACAGCAAATGGGTGATTCGCGAGCGGGTAAGAAACTCCACAAAGTTTTTACCGAAGGTGCGGTCCCATGGCTGCAAGCGAACAATATTGACATACGAGGCCACTATCTTTCGTGGGGTGCGATGGACTTCAGTGACATTGAAAAGACCTTCGTTGGAAACCCGGAAGCTCATCGCGCATGGTTATGGGACCACATGGCGGACGTGATCCCGAAAACAGCAGAGTATGTTGCCGAGTGGGACACGATCAATCACATCATTGCGTGGGGCAAACATACTTATGAAATCGAATACGGTGGGATGGACATTTACGCCGACATCATGGAAGAGGCTCGGCGCCTGGCTCCTGACGCTCGGCACGCCATCAACGAGGGGAAAGTATTACCCGATGGTTACAAACGTGAACCGTACAAACGAGTCATTCGTTTCTTAAACGAAAATGGTCAAGCACCTGACACCGTCGGTTTCATGGGCCACTTCGAGTTGTTGACGCTGACGCCCCCCGAAGAGTTATTGGAAGTCTACGACGATTTCGCCGAAATTGCTCCGCGTTTGCAGTTGAGCGAATTCGATGTCGAGGCGGGCGACGACGACCAGCTACAAGCGGATTACTATCGCGACGTGATGATCGCAAGCTTCAGTCACCCTGCTTTTGTGTCGATCGTCCAATGGGGCTTCTGGGAGAAAGCTCACTGGAAACCGGCCGCTGCTTTATGGCGTGCCGATTGGAGTCTCAAGCCTGCCGGAAAGGTTTTCGTTGACTTGGTCACGAAACAGTGGTGGACCGACGAAGCCACGTCCACCGATGAATCAGGAACCTGTCGTGTTCGCGGATTCTTGGGTGACTACAAGGTAACGGCAAGTGTTGACGGCAAGTCAGAGGAAACCGAAGCGACATTGTCTCGCGATGGCGCGAGCATTCGCATACAACTCAAATAGCTTCTTGGGGCACGTAAGCATCCGCCCCTACATTCGCGTCGGATTGAAGATCGAATAAGGTAGCGCAACTCACAAAGAACATCATGAAAATCAATGAGTTCATTTCCAGAACTTTCGTCCATGCCTGTCGCTTGGCTCGTTCCACCAGCACCCGACACACTTGCGACGTTGCAACACCAACCCGACGCGCGAACGAGTTCACAATACACGCCCGAAGCGCGAGCGAGAGATTACCACACGAAATCCACTCGCTTGGGCGTCGGGCTTGTATTCTGCAACTTCAAAAATCACACGTTGGTTCGAGGGATCAGCACTCAAAACACATTTTGTTCAGAATGCTCGTACTGATATCGGCCCTGTGTGCGTGTCCATTTGAAACGGCTTCGCTTGCAGTGGCCGACGACACGACCAAGCCGCCCAACTTTCTAATCTTCATCGCCGACGATTTGAACAAAGAGTATTACGGGTGTTACGGCAATCAAAACACAGCGTCCCCAACCGTCTCGCAGCTGGCGCAAGAGGGAATGGTTTTTGAGAACGCATTCACCGGCCAAGCCATTTGTGCGACCTCGCGCAGCATGCTCTACACTGGAAAGTATCCGCTTAAAAACGGGTCGTTCATGAATCACACGGCCGTTTATCCGGGCATGCGATCGGTGTGTCATTACCTGAAGGACGCGAACTACGACGTCATCCTGTGCGGCAAATCTCACGTGAAGCCACCCGAAGCGTTTCCGTGGACAATTACCATGCACGCCAACGAACCCGCCGGTGACCCAGACATGTACACCCGGCCCGCCATGCCGGCCGAGAAACTTGACGCGTACTTTGCCGCCAACAAAGCACACAATCAGCGCCCATTCTGCGTGATGGCCAGCAGTTATTATCCTCACGGCGAGCACCCGAAAAAAACAAGCTTCTCGGCGGACTCAATCGAGTTAACTCGTTTTCAAAAAGACGATACAAAAACGCGTGAAAGTGAAGCCAGATTTTCTCAGGCAATCAAGAACAGCGATGACGAGTTTGCTGAATTGCTGACCACGCTGGAAAAGCACGACCTTTCGAATAACACGGTGGTGATTTACGTTTCCGATCACGGCCGGTTTGGTAAATGGACGATTTACGATCGCGGTCTGAATGTGCCATTCGTCGTTCGCTGGCCGGGCGTCGTGAAAGCGGGGGCTCGAACGGATGCTCTCGTTTCGTTTGCAGACGTGTTGCCGACCATGCTGGACATCGCCGGCACGTCGCCGCCAAACGATCTGGACGGCAAAAGCTTCCAGCCGCTGCTGCTGAGCGAGACCGATACGCATCAGGAATATGTGTACGGCGTGATGACCAATCAGGGAATCATCAACGCTCATGTGTTTCCCGGAAGAATGATTCGATCTCGGCAATTCAAGTACATCCGCAACTACAACACGGTCGAAGCGATAAAGCGTAGAGACGCTGCCAAGGAAAAGCACATTGCGTTCCTTCGAATGGGAGCCGAGCGGTATCCTAATGTTCCTGAAGAGGAACTGTATGATGTGATTGCCGACCCGAAAGAAGAAAACAACTTGGCCGCCGACCCGGCGCACCAACAGATAAAAGCGACATTGAAGCGAAAGCTTCAGGAATGGTTAGTTGCTCAAAATGATTTCCTGAAAGACGAAAATGCAATGCCGCTATTGGCCACCAACAAACAGTTCAGGCTGGACGTACTGAGCCATCCCAAGTGCGGGATCGATCTGCCGGCCTCATTGAAAAATTCACTCGACGGATTCGAGTTTTACAAACATGAACCAAAAACTCAATAAAGCCAATGCCATGCTCGACACAAGCCCGACTCGTATGAGGAATTTTCAGCAATACAAGCCCGGCGCGCGAGCGAGGGATAGAAGTGGGCGAAATGAGAGTATACCGAATGCGGCCAGCACGCTCCCGATCCCTCGCTTACGCTCGGGGCACATCCTTCGCTTGCGCTTCGGGCTTGTATTGTTTGCGCTGGTCACGTTTGCGGGAGCCGTGCCAACCTTTGCCGACAACCCCAAGCCGAACGTGCTGTTCATCGCCGTCGATGATTTACGGCCGGAGCTTGGTTGCTATGGGAAAAACCATATTCAATCGCCCAATATCGATCGGCTGGCGAGCACGGGCACCGTTTTCGAACGAGCGTATTGCATGGTGCCGACTTGCGGAGCATCCCGGGCCAGCGTGATGACCGGGCTGCGGCCGACTGGCAATCGTTTCGTCTCCTTCGACGCCAATGCGGAAAAAGAAGCTCCCGGCGTGGCAACGCTAAACACTCATTTCAAAAACCACGGCTATCACACAGTCTCCAACGGCAAGGTCTATCACAATGCTGACGATAGTGCGGCAGGTTGGTCCGAAAAAGCGTGGAAGCCGACCGACATCGGCATTGGTTATCGGCTGGAAGAGAATCGCAAGCTTGCCCGCCGCGACAAGACGAAACGAGGTCCTCCGTTTGAAGCGGCGGATGCTCCCGAAGACGAATACCCAGACGCTCGCATTGCGACGCGAGCGATCGAAGACTTGCGGCGATTGAAAGATCAGGACGAACCCTTCTTTCTGGCGGTTGGGTTTCTCAAGCCGCATCTGCCGTTTGTCGCACCGAAAAAGTACTGGGATCTTTACGATAAAGATTCCATTCAATTACCGGCCAATTACCATCCGCCGCAAGATGCGCCGCGAGAAGCAATCCATCGTTGGGGCGAGCTACGCACCTATGCGACCGTCCCAGATGAAGGCCCGGTGTCGGACGCAATGGCTCGCGACCTGATCCACGGCTACTACGCCTGCGTCAGCTTTGCCGATGCTCAGGTGGGCCGATTGTTGGACGAGCTTGATCGATTGGAGTTGGCCGATAATACGATCGTCGTGTTGTGGGGCGACCACGGTTGGAATCTGGCCGAACATTCGTTGTGGTGCAAACACAGTTGTTTTGAGACGTCGATGCACGCGCCATTGATCGTGCGAGCACCGTCAATCAAGCCAGACGATCGGCAAACGCAATCCCGAATCCGCTCCCTGACCGAGTTCATCGACATTTATCCTTCATTGTGCGAGTTGGCCGGTCTGCCGTTGCCCGAGCATTTGGAAGGAGAGAGTTTCGTGCCGCGATTGAAAAATCCTTCATTGCCGGGCAAAGCTTCCGCGATTGGCCGCTTCAAGCAAGGTGACACAATCCGCACTGACCGTTTCCGCTTCAGCGAGTACACCAACGCCAAGGGCAAACAAACCGGGCGCATGCTCTACGATCACGAGGCTGATCCGGGTGAAAACGTGAACGTGGCCGAACGCGAAAAATGGGTTGATCGTGTAAAAGAGCTCACGACCCAACTTAACGAGGGCAAAGGAAAGTAGAAAACGTGGAACGGTAGCTTTCGGCGTCGCCCGCCTGCAAGACAGCGTCAAACCGTCCACTTGCTAAACTACAGCGGCTTCGTCTTCTGATCCAACAAACAAGGCACCAACACGATACGTCGCCCCGACACACTGGGCGGTTAATCAACTTGGGAATGGCAAACCACTAGACAAACGACAAATCGATACAGCTGACGACAATCGATTGGGGCATCGTCATTGGCTATTTTCTGGTCACACTTGGGATCGGATCCTTCCTCAGTCAACCGAGATGTCATTTTCCAAACATTCCGGCCGTTCAGCCCCGAGAATGAGAGTGCGCAGCAAGAGTCATCTCTCGCTTTTTCGCAATTGCGTTAGATGAGGAAACTTCAGTCCGCAAGCTGCATCACTTCTACTCTGCGGATGTGAACGACACTACCCGGGTCATGTTGCTGAAACGCAAAGTGGCCCGCGGGATACGACTTGGCAAAGTCCATGTATTCGTAAAGTTCATTCCCATCGACCGTTACTTTTATGCGAGTCATCTCACGCCCTCGCCAGACGTCGTCACGAACTTCAATTTCATACGTAAACCATGCGTCGGGTTTAACATATTGTTGGTAGACGTGACAAAATCCGTAAAGTGACCCCGTGCGGATTGGGTCTCTGTGCGTGCTGTCGATTTGAGCTTCGTAGCCATCTCTGAAAGTTGGCTTCAGAGGCGTGCGGAAATACAGACCCGAGTTACCACCGTCGTTAATCTTCGCTTCAACCCGGTAACGGAAGTTCTTGTAGGGCCCCGAAGTATTAACCAGCATTGACTGAGTGCCTGAACCAACAAGTGCACCATCCTTGACTTCCCAGTTGCTGTCGCTCTTGCCGACCTTCTCCCAACCGGTCAGCGTTTCGCCGTCGAAGAGCGAAGCCCATTTTGCTTTCGCGTCGTCGGGTGCTTCTACGGTTGAATCTTGAGCGACAGATAGTCCACAAATGCTACTCAGGCTGATGAAAGCAATAAGAATTCGAATCGATGCACACATAAGACTATTTTGTCATGCTAAAGGTTATAAAAATGGAAGCGTAGAAAACACCAAATTGAGAAACTCGCCGTTAGAGCACATCCCGTTTAAGTCTAGCGGTTTTTCGCTGCTTTGAACTCGGTTTTCACAACGCCACAGACGCTATCGTTAAGTGCAACATGCACTAACGTTGTTCGCTTAACGGCGACTCATCTTCTGGCGGTTTGCCATCGATCCACGGTCCCGCAAGTTTCATGTATTCTGGCTCTTCGAGTGTGCTGCCATGATCTCCTGCGCTCCAACCTGCGATATGTTCAGGTTTTCCGCGTTCGCGTGAACGTTTTTCCCAACCGGTCGCCCATGAAGAATCGGCCTCGCGTACTTGCAATTTCTCGTCATCAAAGAAAAACACTTTCCCTTCGCGGTAGCTTTTTGCACCGAGGATGACCGTGGTAATGGCAGCGGCACCAAGCAGCGGGTCGTTGTTGCACATCGCCGGATCGCCAGCCACCATCGCGTCGATCCAATTTCCAAAGTGCGCGTAGGTTGAATCGGTGACGGTTTCGGTCTCGATTCGCTCGCTCTTCAGCGAATTGTCACGAGTGACTTGAGGTCGTTCGGGGACGTAATCAAATCCGTTGAATTGTTCACCCGTCCCAAAAACAATCGAACCAAAGTGGCCACGAATCATTTGCTGGATCGGTGTTTCCTGACAGGACATCGTAGCCGATACAAGCCCCTGAACGCCCTCCTTAAAGTCTGCAACGACCGTCGCGACATCCGGAACTTCACGGCCGTCATACTCTAGGTAAAGCCCTCCAGCACCGACGACACGACCCGGGAAACGAAGCCCTGTCGCTTTGAGCATCGAAGTCGTCCGGTGCACAAACAGATCAGTAAACATGCCTGATCCGTATGCCCAGAATCGACGCCACTGTGCATACTTCGCTCGATCAAAATCTTCGTACTCGGCAAGCCCCTCATCCACACCAAGCCATTTCTTCCAGTCGATATTGTCTGGGTTCATGTCCTTGTCGAGTGGATAGTATCGCCATTGTCCCATTGACGAGTTCCGGAAGAACTCAGTTTGATACGTCAGGACTTTGCCGAGCTTGCCTTCGGTTAGTAGCTGGTTTACTTGATTCCACAAAGGCAAACTGGTTGACTGTACACCGACCTGCATGACCTTGCCGGACTTCTGCCAAGCCTTCAAGACATCAACCGCCTCGCTGACCGTTTTGGTCATCGGTTTTTCGCAGTACACATGCAGGCCAGCTTCCAAGCAGTCGATCACCTGCTTCGCATGCCAATGATCCGGGGTCCCAATACAAACGGCGTCGAGGTTCTCTTTCTCCACCATCTCAACATAGTCAACATATTTGGCTGGAGAGAATCCCGTCTCAGTCTCGATATGCTCGGCAGCTCGGTCAGTGTGCTTATTGTAGACATCGCAGACAGCGACCAGTTCGATGGGCCGACCTTCGGTTTGCAACAGTGCCAATTGCTTTACGTGAGCACTAAAACCTCTGCCGCCCGGACCTATGAACCCGATTCTGATTTTCTCGTTCGCACCGTAACCGTTTGCGGTGGCCGATTTTGTTCCTGCGGCAACGGTCGTAGCCGCAGCAATAGCGGCTGATGTTCGGATGAAATCGCGACGGTTGGGAGTGGTCATAGCTTGCCCTTGCCTGAGTCTACGTTTTCTTGAACAAATTATTTGCGAGAAGCTCGGGCCTTAAGGCCGCCGCGATTGGGTTGCTATCGCAGCGCAGATGATTGCAGGGAATTCTCGAACCGTGGACGACGGTCATCGAACGTCATTCAAAATCCCTCGATTGCCAAGTCAAAAGCCTTGCTGTACTGCTCGCGTACATGCCTGATGGTAACTTCAGCACGCTCAACTTACAACGACTGGGCAGAGGTAAGTCAGCGGTCATTCAACGCAAGATCAAGCTAGACGTTTCGCCGATGGTTCTAGCGACGTATTTGCGAGAATATGAAAACATGAGTTTCTACTCGCCGCAGCGGTAGCGACAATACTGACCGACATACGCTCGCCGTGGGCTATTCGTAACGTCGTTTGGGAAGCAGGGACAGACAGGGGCAAGGGACAGACAGGGGCAAGGGACAAACAGAAGGGACAAACAGGGACAAGGGACAAACAGGGACAGGTCCAGAAAGCGTTTCGGTCCGACACACCGAAGCAGTGTGTCGGGCGATACGTCCGCAGTTGAGAAGTCGATCGGACGACTTGGTTTACGGAGAGCAAATTTGGGTGGACTCGTGACGTCAGGCGATGATTTCTTTCACAACTCGAGCCGGCTCGACACCCGTCAATTTTTGATCCAGCCCTTGGAATGGTCAGGTGAGCCGGGCGTGGTCGGTGCCCAGCAAGTGAAGCATCGTGGCGTGTAGGTCTCGCACGTGAACCCGATTTTCAACCACTTTGTAGCTGAAGTCGTCTGTTTTCCCTACTCCATGCCACCTTGAATTCCGCCGCGCGCCAATATTGCCGCGCAAATCATCTCTCGACGACGAGTAGGGCGATTGTGCCCCTACCGGTTGGTCGAATTGCAATCTATTCCGTCTGCAAATCAAAATCGAACACGATATTGTCCGGCCCTACTTCCAATTCTGACAGAAGCTCTTTTGATTGTTTGTTCAAGCGAATTTGCTCGCCTGATTCGCTGGCACCAGACACCATCACTTCAAATGTCCCAGCCGGACAGCCCGTCGCTTGCAGATACACAAGTTTGTAAAAACCAGCATCGTCGGTGTACCCGATCACGCCTCTTTTCGCGACGCTTCCGGGTGTCGGTCGGAAGTCGACTTTCCCATTGGCGAGGGGTTTTCCATCGACCGTTACAGTGCCTGCAACAGGATGCAGTGTGACATCGTATTGTGGACCACACCCCGCCAACAACAAGACAGCAATAGCTAATACGAAATGCTTCATTTCAAAACACTTGTTAAAGAAATCGTCAACAGATGAATGAGTCGGCGGATTCACGTTTGCACTCGCAATGATCAAAATTCACCAAGTACCAATCCGTCTCCGATTGCCAACAGACGTTTGTAAACTGCATCGGTGATTCGGCCATACGGGTTCCCCTGTTCAATGTCTTCGGGAACGAAATGTACCGAGCCGTCCGCAAAGGCAAACTGTGCTCCTCCGGGATGATCGCTACTGGCCCCCTTAATTTTTTCGAAGTCATTGTAGTCATTGATGTAGCATGATCCGCAGAACGAAACATCGGCGATCCCAAAATTCTTAACTTCGGAACCAGAGCCTTCGTTGTGACCGTAACCCTTCGCTCCGTAGATATTGGCCGCGCCGGGTATCTTGTCTTGAATGGCTTGGGGAATCGCTGCATTGATGGGTCCGTTATTGAAACGACGCTCGCCAAACAACGCGCAGTTGGATGTTCCATCCAGAAAATCAGACAGCTTTATACCGCTCAAGCCATTGAACGCACCCGTGACGGTTTTGTTATCTACCGTTTCATCAATCGATTGCCACATGCTTCGCCCCGATCCGTTGTTGGCAACATAGTTAGACAGAGCAAGCCCGCCTTGAACGCCGGGAATTGTTCGCTCGGAAACGTCTTCGGTATCGTCCGACGGACATCGAAACATGGGCAGGGGAGTGGTGAGAGCTTCCACCACGGCCGGGCCATCCGTCGGTGAGGAAACGCGTTCATCGAGTCGGCCTGCTTGTGGATCAAGCACGTCAAAGATGCTGTTTTGTTCCAAGTAAGGTAACAAAAACGTTCCCCAACTGAACACACCCGTTTTGTGGTCATCGGGCACCCTCTTATTGCTGAATGTGTTCTGCAGTCCGGGTGGCAACCGCATGCGAGCAGACTCGTAATTCAGAGTCGCCAAAGCAATTTGCTTCAGGTTATTAACGCAGGCTGTCCGCCTTGCAGCCTCACGAACCTGCTGGACTGCCGGCAACAACATTCCAATCAAGATTCCGATGATCGCAATCACGACCAACAGCTCGACCAACGTAAATGCCTTTCGACGCCGTGGGATGTATTGCATTGTTCGTATCCAAATGAAAATACCAAAATGAAATGGATGTCGGATGCAGTATCAATGCATCCGTTCTTTGCATCCTCGATCTGATTTTAACTCATTCAATCTTAGAATTTAAACGACCCGAGAGCCGAGACAATCAAAACTTTTGTAACGGCTCTTCAAACGACGCTCAAAAAAGGCTCTCATTCACTCAGAAAGAAAAGTGAACGATTGAGACTCAGCACCGTCGAAAATCCATTGTCTTATGGAATGCTATTGTCATTCCCGAGATTCCCAATCAGCAAAAAAGCATCCCCCAAGACATCAACTGTTCCATTGCCGTTCAAATCCCCTTGTCCCCAACTGGTTGCCGAAGTCCCAAGGTTACGGATCAACAAAAAGGCATCTCCAAGCACATCGACTTTACCATCAAGGTCGATATCACCCGCGAAAGTCCCGACTTGGCCGTTCGAGGTTTCAACCAACGCTCCGTAGTGTAGAGCAAAGTCATCCGCCCCTACCGCGCCATCATTATTCAAGTCCAACGGTTCCAACGCAGCTGTGGCAACACTTCCGATGTTCCCGTTGTACCGATCGAGATCATCAATATCCACGTCTCCATCGCCATCAAAATCGCCTAGCGTCGGAGCTGAAACAAGTGAAAGAGAACTGAACCCGTTATCAAGAGTTAATAATTGGAAATAGTCTTCAAAATCGGAATTCAATGAATCGCCCGTCTGACCATCAAAACGAAGACGTCCGCTTGTCCAAAGCAGCTGGAAGTCGGCCAAGTCAGCTGTAGAAATCAAGCGTCCACTCGCCCCCTCGGTGAAGTCGATGTAGTCATTCAACGGATCCCTGTCCGTTCCGAACTTAAAAGGATTGGAGCCGGTTAGAGTCATGCTGCCGCCATCGTTGCCAGCGAGAAATCGAACCACTTTTTGACCTGAAGTTGAAGAGTTCAAGTCCTCGAACTGCAGCCTACTGGCCTCAATGCCTCCGTCGCTAATTTCGATCGTGGCATTACCTTTGTTCAGTCGCAGATTCTGTCCGCTCAGGTCAACAGAACCGCCAATGATAAGCAGTTCCGAACTGTCATTGATTTGAAACGTTGAACTGGTCGCCTCCAGCGTTCCACCACGAATTTCGTATTTCGCACCGTCCGCAAGCCCCGCCTGCGAGCCATTGAACACAACGGTGCCGTTACCTTGGACGACTGAGGCTGCTGAAACTCGGTCGGGTGCCGTTCCGTTTCGAAAAACAAAACTTGGAGCAGTCGTCGTCAGCACGTCTGGCTCGAACTCAGTCCCATCACCATAGTAGCCGTAATTGTCAGCGTCCAAAATGCTACCGCCACGCTCGCTGGCGTCACCTTGGAAATTTTGACCATTGGAAACTGCAGCTGCGCCAGATCGAGAGTAACCCTGATTGACATAGTCCTGCAACGTTGCCAGCATCGCGTCACGCTGCACTGAGTAAGCGGGTTCGTTAATCAAGTTATTTTGTTCACTCAGATCGGTTTCCAAGTCGAACATTCGAAACCCATCTAAGCTAGAGAAATCCAAATTTCCGTTAAAGCGATCGCTACCATCTCCGTTGTAATCGGGATCAATGGCCGCCAGTTTCAAGTCGCCATCCCGAATAATCAACCGGTGCCTAGACTTATACACGAGTGATGATTCACGAAAGTCGCCTGTCGCACCACCGGTCAGTGCATCCAAAGCGGATTCGCTGTCTACCGCTTCTTTTGCGTCAAGGTTTTCCCCTACAACTTCCGCCAACGTTGCATAAATATCATTGAGCCCAAACAAGGCATCGGACGTCGCGTCCTCACTGATCCGACCGGCCCACACAGCGATGAATGGGACTCGTGTACCACCTTCTTCCAACGTCGATTTCTTTCCCGAAATGTCGGTGATGACGTTATTGCTCTTTTGAGGCAATGCTCCGACCGATGGCTCACTTTTAATATCTGAGCCGTTGTCGGAAGTGAATACGATCAACGTGTTGTCGATCAATTTCTTCCCCGGATTTCGCGGATCGTCGGTCGCTTCTAGGTAGTCCAACAGTTTGCCAATCGCAATGTCGTTTTCATCGACCAGCTTGAGTCGTTCGCCGGGCCCATTTTGGACGATGTCCCCCGCAGTATCGACTTCCAGATAAGGTTCCCAGTGATTTCCAAGATCAACTTCACCAAAGTTAGGCCCCGTTGGAACAATCTGCCCATCATTCGTTGTTGTTGGCACATCCAGATAGCTTCCCTCCTTGGTGTGCCCATCCACGACTACTCCATCCAAAGTTGCGGGGCCGATGTACGGCGTATGATTTGAGTGAGACGCGTAGTACAGAAGAAAGGGAGCGTCAGGGTTGCTGCTGACATGAGCCGCAAGATACCCCTGAGCAGCGTCAAGATTGGTCTGTTGAATCTGGCGAGTAATCGCCACGTTGTTGTCCGGATCCCATGTGATCGCACCCTGATCGCCAAAAGGAACAAGGCTAAATTCGCTGTCGTAAGTCAAAAGTTGATTGTCAACCAGAATGCCTTGGTCGCCCGGAAAGTTTCCGGGCGTGCCTGTGTAATGGTCAAACCCTGCCTCAATTGGGCCCTCCAAAATCGATCGCGTCGAGTAGTCTGCCTGCAACCCGACATGCCATTTACCCACGCCGTAGGTGCCGTACCCTGATTTTTTCAGCATTCGGACGAACGTCTTTCTTTCACCGGGCATCATGGAAGCGACGTTGTCTTGGTTGACAAAACTGGTCCGTTGTTTGATCGGTGAACGAAACGGATGGGTTCCTGTCAACAGTGAAAGTCGAGTCGGTGTACAAACGGCCGCTCCAGAATGGACGTCAGTAAACCGAAGTCCCATTTCTGCCAGCCGCTCAAGGTTAGGCGTATCAACTTGATAGTGGTCCGGGTTACCCGTCAGATCCTGATACGCTGATGTGTCGCCCAACCCCATATCATCGGCAAGAAAAAAGACAATGTTAGGCTTCACATTGGCATTCTGCGCAGCCACCAAAGTGGCCGAACAACAAATCAACCCGCTCAAAATGAGTCCGACAACCAAATTTCTCATAAGAGTCTCGAGGAAGGAAAAATTGAGCTGTAACGAATCCTTGTCTGGCTTGATGATCGCCACGCCTCCATCTCGCGCCTAACTGCGGACGCTTCCAAATCAAATCAGCTCGGACAACGAATGATCAAGTTCGACTGCAGCCTGCAAAGCGAATTTGAAAAAGCACCTCCGTTTGATCGAAATCTATGGCATCCAAACGCGGCCCGTGCTGCTCGCGTCACACCAAACTCGATCCGTTGCGGTTTGAACAAAGAACACCTACTGAATACCAACAGAGCTCAAACGGTTATGAGTTTCTGACGGCAATCAGCCAAAAAAGCGACAAAAATCGTTTTACGCGGAGGTGACCGCGAACAGGAAATACAATCCCAAGTTTCTGCGCTTGCTTTCACCGACCAGATTCAAAACACAGAAACTAGACACCAACTTCACGGCCGAGTCGACCAGCGTACTGTCAGTTCAACTGCTGGCTTGCGACACGCGATAGCGCCCCGCTACTCGATCGCCGCATCATTTTTCTCCTTACCGCCCTTTTTTGAACCTTGAGGCTTAAGCAGCGCCTTTTGCGCGTCCGTCATCAGCGCTTCCAAGTCTGAGCGAATCATTTTGTTTGTTTTCTCCGTTTCCTTCATGGCAGCTTTGAAGGACTCGGCTTTGTCGGCATCAAGCCCCATCGCTTCTACCGCTTTCTTTTTCGCGTCGATGGGTTTTAGCCCATCCGCTTTCGCTGACTTGAGCGTTTTCAAGTAAGTCGCTTTTTGTTCTTTGGAAGCAACTTTTTCAACTTCCGCTTTGCTTGCCATGAATGCTTCGACATGTTTTTCAAACACCGATTTGAAAGATTTTTTTTGTTCGTCAGTGAGACCAATTGCCTCATATTTCTTAAGCTGCCGCTTGGAAAGCGTGTCCAACGCTCTTGCTTTCATCCGCTCAGCCTTTTTGTCGGCTCTCTTTGTGGCACCATCTTCTTGGCCAACGCTCACGCAGAACGTTCCGAGACCCAAAAGTACCGCTATCATCAATTTTGAAAGACACATCTCACGCTCCAAAAAAAATTGTTTGAAACAAAAATCCCGTGCCAAATTTTGACGACTGAACTCACAAAAAACACAGACGCGCTTTCCTTCGCTCGCCATCGTCAATCGCCCAAAACATCACACGAAGCCTGTAGTTTTATGTCAGAGCTCGAAGAACCGACATGGAATCGAAACTCACCTGACTCCAGCTTCCAATCATGATCATTGACGTCCCAAAACGAAAGCTCTCGTCGTGGCACCGGGATAGAAACTATGGTTGTTTCGCCGGGCTGCAGAATGATTTTCTTAAATCCCTTCAACTCTTTCTTAGGGCGGTCGACGCTGGATTGGATGTCTTCAACATACAACTGCACCACTTCACCACCCGCGACCTCACCCGTATTCGTGACACTGACCGAGACAGTCAAAGAATCGTTCTTTCCCGCTTGAGGAACTTTCACGTCGATGTCGCTGTAATCAAACGTGGTGTACGAAAGCCCGTGGCCAAATGGAAACATAGGTTCGATGTTTTTATTTTCAAACCATCGATAGCCCATCATCACGCCTTCCTTGTAAAAACAAGTTTCAGCGTCGTAGTCATTCAAGTGAACATGGGGATTGTCTTCAAGCCGCTTCGGCAGAGTGATTGGCATTTTCCCGGATGGAACCACGTCACCTAACATGACATCCGCATAGGCTTGGCCAGCGAACATCCCGCCATACCAACCCCAGAGCAACGCGTTTGCTTTTTCGACCCACGGCATTTCAACCGCCGAACCAGCGATCACACAAACGACCGTATCCGGATTGGCATCCAGCAATTTTTCAATGACATAATCCTGATTTCCGGGTAACTTCATGTCCACCCGATCCTCCGCTTCACGATCAAAGCTGTGATTCAGTCCGGCGAAATAGACCACGGCATCGGCCTCACTTGCCGCCTTGACATAAATGTCTTCGCCAACCCGAGGATCACCT
This sequence comes from uncultured Pirellulaceae bacterium, assembly GCA_937929805.1. Lineage (GTDB taxonomy): Bacteria > Planctomycetota > Planctomycetia > Pirellulales > Pirellulaceae > Mariniblastus. Next base: position 75,910 of record CALFUT010000005.1, on the reverse strand, counting down.
GGCGCGGTCCAGCCAATGGTATAGCCTTGGGTGCCGTCATATCTGAACACTACAGAGCATGGTTTTTCCTTTTCCAAGTTAACTTCGCAGATCAAAGTCTGGCCAAGATTTGTGCTTTCATCGGAAAGCACTGATTTACCGTTTACCTGAAGATCAAATCTTCCGTCGGCTTCGATTTGAAAAGTATGATCACCACTTTCAATCGGCATTAGCTCCGTGATCATACGTTGATGGTGGAGCTGATCGTCTTCAAATCGGACGCGCGACTTTGGTGACCACGCGAAGCTGGTTTGTTTTTTCTTCGCCTCGGTTTCGTAAGTCAGCGTTTTCCAAGCCGGCGTTCCAGCACCTGAGTGTTTGGTGATAATGAAATCCGCAGCGATCGGAAGCAAGCCGTCGCTTTCCGGAGGCATCGCTTTCAAATGCGTAATATTGACTCGATCGCCAAGCTCCTTCCGAAGCCCTTCTAACGGCGTGATTTCGAAAAGCGACTTGACTTGAGATGATCCGCCACCATGACCGTGCCGCTTGCTTGCGTTTGGCCCCATTACCAATACGTTTCTCAATTTCTTTTTTGCCAGCGGAAGTCGATCGCCTTCGTTCTTCAACAACACGACTCCGTTTTCAATAATCTTCCGTGCATGATCGTGATGTTCCTGCGTTCCACGGGCTCCCGGCTTGCGATCTTTATCCATCATCCCAATTGAAAGCTGAACGCGCAGGATTCGTCGCACTTTATCGTCGACGACCGACTCGGCGATCGATCCGTCTTGAAGCAATTTCAAAAATGGGTCGGCCAAATAATACTCGTCATAGCTGGGCTTGCGCGTGCCCATCTCAATATCCAGCCCTTTGACAGCGGCGTCGCGAGTGTTGATGTCGCAATCCCAGTCAGTCACCAGCAGCCCCCGGTATCCCCATTCACCCTTCAGGATATCCATCACCAGATGTTTCGACTGATTGCAGTTGGTTCCCCGAAATTCGTTGTACGCCCCCATGATCGTCCACACGCCACCTTCCTTAACAGCGGCTTCAAACGCAGGCAGGTAAATCTCTCGCAGCGTTCTTTCGTCGGGTTGAGCATTCACGCCGTGGCGGTTTAGCTCCTGCGTGTTGAGTGCATAGTGTTTGGCACAGGCGGCGACGTCATTCGCTTGGATCGCGCGAATCTCTGGAACAATCAAAGTTGCCGTGAGGAATGGGTCTTCACCAAAGTACTCGAAATTCCGACCATAGAGTGGATTGCGGGCCAAATTGCATCCGGGTCCAAGAATCACGTCTTTGCCACGCTCTCTTGCCTCAGCACCTAGAACCGATCCATGCAGTCGAGCCATTTCAGGATCGAAAGTCGCTGCAACGGCGGTCAACGTTGGCAGGTAGGTCGCATGATCGTTGGTCCAGCCAGCCGATTTCCAACTATCGCGTGCAATTTCTTCGCGGACGCCGTGGGGACCGTCAGACATGCACATTTCTGCAATGCCAAGCCGAGGAACTCCGGCGATGGTGAACTTGCTGTTGGCATGGCAAAGAGAAACTTTTTCTTCCAGCGTTAGTTCGTCCAGCAAACGTTCCACTTCCGCTGCCACTGCCTTGCCTCCATGGCCGATGGCCACAGAATCGTCTGCAATCGCAGCACGAACTGAGCCAGCAGCCGCTAACGCAAAAGTTAGCATCAGCGTGCAACCAAACCGCCGTGTCATTAAAAAACTTTGCATTGTGTTTCTGATCAAAATATCCTTGGCTGCCCGATGGCGGGGAGCTACTTACCCGTAAACTTCTTTAAGCCGCTGCGAATCGCGTAGTACGCTCGTTTCGGTTTCGCGTCGGCATCAAACATGTTGCCTCGCAAGAAATGGCGTTCGGTATCGGTATCCTTGATCTGCCACGTACACCACGTCACCACGCCCTTGTCGGCGTAATCATTAAGCAGCGTCAGAATTGACCGATACGTTTTTGCTTGAGCCCGCAGGTCTTCTTCTGTGACAGCTTCGCCCTCGTTTTCTTTTCTAATCCAGCATGTAAATTCCGTGACATGAAACTCCATGCCTCTCGCCTGAGCCCATTCAATCAACGATCGGAGCCGATTCATTTGATCTTCATCTTTTTCGAACCCGGCGTTGATGTGCGCTTGCCAGCCGACCCCGTCAACCCGCAGGCCTTCTTCTTGCAAATACTCGATCAAACCTTTGACCTTACCCCACATTTCCGGCTCCATGTCTCCGTGCTGATTCACGATTTGCTTAATGTCAGGTGCGTGCTCGTTGGCAATTTCAAAAGCCCGTTTGATATACACCGGAGGCTTCAAAGGATGGTTCTCATCAACGCCGATCTGATACCAAGGGTTCTCCCAGCGATCGCTGCCTTTGCGAGGTCCAAACCAAGTTCCATCACGAGAAACCGTTTCATTAACCACGTCCATCCAACGCACATGTGGCTTTCCGTTGTAGCGTTTGCAAACAGCGGTAAGGTATTCAGCCATGTTTTGTTCCAATTCCTCAGCGGTGCGATCGTCTGCCTTGGCCCATTTCGAACACTGAGGGCTGACCGCAGAATGCAATCGCATCACTTGCCCGTGTTTCTCGCAGCGTTCTACCCACTCGTCCGCGATTTCCCATTTCCACTTGTCCGGCATCGGGTGAATTGCTGACTGCTTGAAATCGTTGGCCGGCGTGACGTAGGAAAATTCACGATTCAGAATTTTGTAGGTTGGTGTATCCCACAACTTTGCGTTGGAAGCCGCACCGAGAAGCAGCGGATAGTCGCCTTTATGGTTTGACAAATCCCTGATTGCCACGGACTGTCTTTCATACTTTGGAACTGCCAGCTTCTGAGTCGTCGAGACGAATGACTCTTGTTGCGGGAGCGTTGTAGCCGAAGTGGTCGTGTCGTCGACCACCGTTTTCAGTCTCTCGCATCCTTGGGCGTGCGTTCGCAGTTGACGAGCCAGCGTACTTTGAACTTCAGACATTTCCGGCTGGTCCGCGAGGTTGACCGTTTCCATAGGATCCGTGGAATAGTCGAATAACTCCTTGGCTACCGTTTTCGAATTCTTATTGACCCATTCCGTGTAGCGATACCTTTCAGATCGGAACGAGTATCCAAATGCGCCACGGTGCTTAAAAACCGTCAGCGCGCCATCTCGCACTTTCGATGATGGCTCTGACAATACGCTTTTCAAACTGCGTCCATCGACTGGCGGAGTTTCAATTCCTGCGAGCTCACTAAGTGTTGGGAAAAGGTCACAAAGCTCGACCGGAGTATTCGTTTTTCCAGCCAGTGCTCCGGGAACGTGAATCATCATCGGCACCCGAGTCGCTTGTTCAAGCGTCGTGTGCTTTCCGAACATTCCGTGGTCACCCAAATGAAATCCGTGGTCGCCCCAAAGCACAACAATCGTGTTGTCTTTCAACCCAAGTGATTCCAACTCTTTCAGCAGCATCCCAACTTGCGCATCGACAAACGACACGCAGGCTCGATAACCATGGAGGCAGTGCCGTTGGAGTTCTTCTGAGAATGGACCTTCCTCCGGCACGCCGTCATAGCCTCGAAATTCAGGGCTGTCATGGATTGAGTAACCACTATCGTTCTTGATTCCACCGGAGTGTTTTGCCAGCTGGATCTTATCTGCCGAGTAGAGGTCCCAGTACTGCTTTGGCGCAATGAAAGGAAGGTGTGGTTTCTTAAAACCAACAGCAAGGAAAAACGGTTTATCACCTGCGTCCAACTCACGAAGCAACTGGACTCCTTTTTTTCGAATCCAACCGTCTGAAAGATCTTCATCGCCGAACTCGGACACAACCGCGACTTGCCGATCGATGCCGTCCTTCGTCTTCAATTCGGAGTGCTTAATCCGAGCGTAGGGGACTGACCAAGAGGGTGCATCATAAGTTTTTTTGTCGTCGACACAGCGAGGATCGTAAATTTTTCCGGCTGCCGCAGTTGCGTAGCCGCTTTGGCGAAAAAGTTGAGGCAATGAAATCACATCAGGATTTTTATGCCTCATACTCGTCTTCAAATCCATGACCCCTGACGCTTCAGGACGAAGGCCCGTCATCAAGCTGGCGCGACTTCCGCCACAAACTGGATACTGACAATGAGCGTTTGTAAACACCACGCTCTCTTTTGCCAGCCGATCGATCGAAGGGGAGACGATCTGGTCGTCACCATAGCAGCCAAGCAAAGGCTTTAAGTCGTCAATTGCAATGAAGAGGATATTGGGGCGCGGTCCATCGGACGGGCCAGCTGGCTGCGTCTCGCCGATCGTCGACGCTAGCGATTGCGGAGCATACGCACACAGCGTCATAAAAAAGACAAACCAGACGATAAACGTCTTTGTTAGTTTGAATAATTGCAAACGAAAGTCCTCTACTGCAAATCTCAAAAAGAATCACCAGACCGCAAAAAGGCGAGGCAATCGTGAATGTCCCAGTTTTCAAAAGCTGTTTGAATCCGCTGAATCTCTGCAATCAATTGCAAGCTGGAAAAGCAGACGAATTTCAGCACGCAACATGTGCCAAAGGTTTGGGATTCAGCGCGCCCTTTCACGCAGCGGATCGCCGTCAGTGATTGTGTTCGATTGGCTGTTCGACAACGAAATCGCCGGGAAAGTCCGCTGATTCTGCTCCACCGCGTGACCTGAGTCGTTTATTCTGAGACTTGCCGCGAGGAGGATTCATTGGAATGTCCATTCCGCCCAGTTCGGCCATCATTTCGTACAACCGGTCTTCCATTTTCTTGAGCTGCTGCTGATGCTCGGGCGATCGGATTAAATTATTTTGCTCATCCGGGTCAGCTTGAATGTCAAAGAATTCGTCGGTGTCCCAAAGCCCGTAGTAAGTGATGTACTTGTACTTGTCGCTGCGAAGAGAAAACACGGTGGGCGATTGCGGAAAGTTTTTCTCCCAGTAGTAACAGTAAAGAAAATAATCGCGCCAAGGAATCTCCTTGCCTTTCGCCAGCGGCACAAAGCTGTCTCCGTCCATGTGCGGTGGTTTATTCAGCCCCATCACTTCCATCACTGTTGGAGCGATATCGATATTGGCGACGACTTTCTCGACCGTCGTTCCGCCCTCGAACAGTTCTGGACACTGCACCAGCATTGGAACGCGAATCGATGTTTCGTAAGCGACACGCTTGTCGATTAAGCCGTGTTCGCCAAACATAAAACCATTGTCACCCATGTAAATGACCATCGTTTCATCGTGAATGCCCATCTTTTTCAACTGCTGCATCACCTCGCCAACACTGTCGTCAACCGAACGAAGTGATTCACAATACCGCTTGTAGTACTGCTCGATATCGAGTTCGCTGTGATAAGGAAAGTCAACGCCGTGCCAGCTGTTACGTTGATCCAACAACCAGCGGGGTCGATTCAGCTTGTTGTCAACAAGTTTTTTTTCACTCGTCGGACGACTGAACGGCTTGTCGGCGAGCGTTTGGTCGTATTTGTCTTCAGGAGTGAAGTTCGAATGCACGGCTTTATGAGACAGGTACAAAAAAAATGGCTGCTGGCTATCTTTTTGCTGTTCGAGAAAGTCGATTGCATACCGTGTTAGCAGCGGAGTGATGTAACCATCCTGAGGCACACGCTTGCCGTTCACGTTGATCGTGTATTTCGGCCCGGGTGGTAGGTAGTGCCCCTGCCCCTTGAAGCTGACCCAATAATCAAAGCCGGGACGAGGATTGTCGTTGTGGGCACCCATGTGCCATTTGCCAACATACCCCGTCTTATATCCGGCATCCTGCAAATACTGTGGGAAAAACTGAGTCCCCTCTGGGACGGCCCGATTGTTGTCGATGACTCGATGACGGAATGTGTACAATCCAGTCAGGATAGATGCACGACTCGGCGAGCACAGCGATGTGGTGACGAAGGCATTCTTTAAGTGGACGCCGTTGGTCGCCATCGAATCCATGTGCGGAGTCTTGGCGAACTGGTGTTTCATAAACCCCATGGCGTCGTAGCGATGATCGTCCGACAAGATAAAGACAACGTTGCGAGGCTTCGCTCCCTCTATCTTCGACGCAACAATATCGCCCGGCACAGGAGTGACTCCCTTCGCCGGGCGATCGGCAAATGCAACCATGTTCGCGTAAAGGAAAACAACGACACAGATTGCCGCAACGAGTGAACGATTCATGTCGCGTATCCATCTTGGAGAATGGTCTGAAGTTCAGGCTTGCCGACGGGGCACCTTCGTAAAAACTAAGAATATACCCTAACCTTGCCTGCTTCGAGCCCTTCTCAATACCGTAAGCCCGGCAATTCCACCGAACAACATCAACGATGAAGGCTCAGGAATCGTTGCCGTCTCCGTTGTGATGACGAACCGATAGCGGGCGGGGCCAACTCGAAAATTAGACCCGTCGTCGTTGTGGCCAACGGTGAATGTTGCAACTGGAGAAAAGGTGGTTGTTCCCGTGACTGAACCGTCCATATCGGTACCCGAAAGCGAGGCCGTCTCCGTATCAGAAGTCAAGTTGGAGAACTGGATTTGGTTGAATCCACCCCCGGTTACGCTTCCAGTTCCGCCGTCCCCCAATGTGACTGAACTACTCAACAAGCTGTAGGTTAGGCTCTCGGCAACATCGTTCAAGTTACCGGCATTGGCACCTGTAACGCCAAAGTTCCCATCGGGCTGGACTTTCACATTTCCCCCGGCCGCAGATATACCAAACACGGCACTAAGGGAATCGTTGGCCGTGCCATCGCCGGCAGCGTCGATATTACCGATCGTGTACCCGTATGAGGTACTGGCAACATTGTCCGTTGGTTCAGAATCCAAAGTAAATGACTCAGCGCCGGTGCCTCCGTTTGTCAACACGGCCGTTGATCCATCGTGATTAGCACGAAAAACGAGCGCGATATCGGCACCAGCCACTACAGGCCAGAGGGTCATTGTTAACGCTGCAAGTAACGAGAAAGTGGTCTTTGTTCGCATGACGAATACTCGGGGGTCAGTGAAAATTTGTCAAATACGCCTCTGAATACCAGCGAACAGTTAAAAGGTTACGGTAAAACGAGAAACGGCAGGAATTTTCTTCTAAATGCTCCTTGACGCACGAAACCTCGATTATATTTCTGTTTCGAACAGAAATCCGTAACTCGCGAATACCTTGTTGGTATTCAGTAACGAAGCGAACTTTTAAATTTCAGGTCCCGTTATGGCAGACGATGTCCCAGCCGAATTTATAGATTTACTTACTCAGCATCAGGGTCGAATTCAAAGCTACATCGGTTCTTTGTTGACGAATCAGGAAGCAACTTGGGATGTCCTTCAAGAGACAAATCGAGTGCTGATAGAAAAACGAAGCAACTTCGTTGCGGGCACTAGTTTCGTCAATTGGTCGCTGACTGTGGCTCAGCATCAAATCAAGGCATGGCTTCGCGATCAAAAACGTGATCGTCATATTTTGACTCCTGAACTGGCGGACAAGTTTGGCACGGACAACGACAGCAACGCATGGGAGAATCGGGACATCCGAATGTCGGCACTAGAAGATTGCATGGAATTGCTGTCAGCCCCCAACCGACAACTGATTCGATCACGGTATGCCCATGGCGAATCGCTTGCTGAGATTTCAAGTCGAACATCCAAATCGGTTAACGCACTGAAACAAGTTTTCTTCCGCGTAAGGAAAAGCCTCTCAAACTGTGTGGAAACGAGGCTACAATCCCAATGAATTCTGAAAATTCAAAAATACAACGGAAGGTTTCGGAACTTGTAGAAGACTTTGTTGACGGAACCATAGAGCCGGTCGAGTTGGCAGAACTTCGGAAGTTACTCGAGTCGAGCGAAGAGGCTCGCCAACACTTCAGGGAACACAACCTGCTGAGCGAAATGATTTCTGCATGCGGCTTGCGGGATTCGGCAATCGGCTCTGCCGATGCACCCAAAAAATCTGCCGGCCACAAACAGAACGTTTGGCCTGTAAGGAAACCGAGCGCATATCGAATTGCTTTTGCAATCGCGGCTTCATTGTTGGTTGGAATGGGACTACTTACGTGGTTTTGGAACACGCAAGAGGCATCGAAAACGATCGCGAAACAACAGGATGGCCCTTCCAGAACCACGGACAACAAACCATCGACTGACTCCCAACTTGCTGTGCGTCCGCAGTCACCCGACTCGCCCATTGCGGTATTACTCGACTCAACGGCGGCAGAATGGAAAACGGAAGGAATTGGTGAAACCTCTGGCATTCCGTTAAGAAAAGGCTGGTTGGAACTGACAAACGGAACCGTTGTTATTCGGTTCAACAGCGGTGCGGTCGTGACCTTGATTGGTCCCGCCCGTTTTCAGTTAATTGATCCCTTCCAAGGGTTTCTTGCGTCGGGCAGCGTGGCTGCCAATGTGCCTGAACAAGCCGAGGGATTTCAGGTCCATACTGACACGATCCGGTTAACGGACCTTGGAACTGAATTCGCAATCCGAGTCGGTGACACCGGCTCTGCCGAGGTTCACGTCATCGACGGACTGGTCGAAGTCGAATGCGAAACCGTCAGCTTGAAAAATGAAACGTTTACCATGCGGAAAAACGACGCAAAGTCGTTCTCCAGCAAACTGGCTCCCGAGAACCTGCAGCTCGACCAAGGTTTTGCAAGCAAAATCGTTGTCAGCCGCCCGACGCAACGAATAGGTTATTACACGTTCGAGTCAGTCAACCAAGATGGCCAGTGGTACACCGATCCTGCTGCCATTTCAGTTGGGGGCGATGACGTATCGTTTCATGACTTCACTTACAAAGGTGTCGCACCCGGACCAGCCGAGTGGCCCAAGAACTTGAACCGGTGGTCATTCAAGGCGTGGCAAGAGGAGTACCAGCCAGACTACTTTTACGTCGGATTTAAGGTTGCATCACAGGCCAACAAGTTGATCCGGCTAGATAACTTGTGTTTGCAACTATTCCGGGCAGGTGGAAACGATAACGCCGGAATGGCTCCCCAAGATGGCCTTGTCCGCGTCAGCTCGGATGGTTTCAAAACGTTTCAAGACTTTGTTTTGCTGGACAAAGAAACATTCGTCAACGAACCAAAATTCATTGGCGTGAAACTGGATCGCGTTCAGCCGGCGGCCGAGCATGAGTTTCGTTTCCTTTTCAAAGGTCAAAGCAAGGCCAGAGCCATACGGCTTGACGAGGTGACCGTTGATCTAGACGTCGAACCGTCGCAGGCCACGAAATAACAAGTCACCTTATCAGCCCTTAAGACTTTCCGAATCACTTCTGCAACAGTCAACCAAGCCGGATCTCTGCATGAACAAGCCACTCCTGCATATTGCGACTCTTAGAGTCACCACAACTGCCCTGCTGGCAGCTTTGATACTGACCAACAGCTCGGAACTCGTCGCCGCAGGACACCCTAGTGCGGAATACGCTGCCGGGGCAAGATCTCGAACCAATCGACCGAACATCGTTCTGTTCCTTGTCGATGATTTTGGTCAGCGTGATCTTTCCTGCTATGGCAGCGAGTTCTATGAAACTCCAAACATGGATCAACTTGCTGCCCACGGGATGCGATTCACCAACGGTTACTCTGCCTACGCTCGTTGCGTTCCATCCCGAACGGGATTGCTTTCTGGAAAGTATCCGTGCCGAATCGAGTACCTTGCCCGCAAGAATAAGTCTAAAGAACACCATTTGCCGCTGTCGGAGGTGACTTTTGGTGAGGCGTTGCAAGGACATGGCTACCAAACTTGCTACATCGGCAAATGGCACTTGGGTAAAAAAGGCGGGGGCCCGGGCGAGCAGGGATTCGACACAGTCGTCCATGCGGGATCGGCTGGCGCGACCGCATCGTTTTTCTATCCGTTTGGAGTCGAGAAAGGGAACGAGGTTGAAAATCCAGTTGTCGGCAAGGAAGGAGACTACTTAAACGACTTGCTTACTGAGCAAGCCATCGAGTACGTGCAAGAAAAAAACAGCAAACCGTTCCTGCTTGTGCTGGCCCATTACGCAGTCCACACGCCATTCGAATCCCCAGACGAGTTGACAACTCATTACAAGAAAAAGCTACGCAAAAACGGCGTCGCGGTGGGTGGAAAACGACAAGATGAAGACCTTGTCACTGACAGGCAAGGACGAACCAAGACCTTGCAGAACAATCCCGTGTACGCCGGGATGGTTCACAACACCGACGCAAGTCTTGGTCGCGTACAGCAGGCAATCGAAGACGCGGGAATGGGTGACAACACAATCATTATTTTGACCTCTGATCATGGCGGACTGTCCACGTGCGGACTTGAAAACAATCGCCCCCTAGCGACTTCAAACGCGCCGTTTCGACAAGGAAAGGGCTCAATTTTTGAAGGCGGCACACGAGTTCCACTGATCGTCAAATGGCCGGGCCACACCCAAGAAGGTTCCGTTTCTGACGTTCAGGTTACCGGGACCGATATTTATCCAACGCTGCTCGAAATGGCTGGAGCGCCCTCGATGCCGGATCAACATGTTGATGGAGTCAGTTTCGTCCGAGCACTCAAGGGCGAACAATACCAGCGACCGCCCATGTTCTGGTACAAGTGGATGGCCCGTCCGGACAGCACCGGCGACACTCGAGCGCTGTCTTTGGTCGATGGCTCTTACAAACTTGTCCAATGGATTGACGAAGATCTGGTTGAATTATTCGATCTGGAAAATGACCCCGGTGAAAAGGTGAACTTGGCCGAGCAGGAAACAGAAGTGACCAACAAGATGTTGGCCCAGATTAAAACGCTAGAGAATGAAGTCGGTGACATGCGTGAGCCGGGCCGAAAAGCACTAGAACGCCGCCTGGAACGAGCCCGTGAAAAATCTGGTCGGGCGAAAAAACGAAAACTCGAAAAGTAACACTAATGGATCTGAACTTTATGGCTTGGACTTCGCGTTTTTATCTTATCCTTTGCACCGCATTGATCCTATTGGCTGTCAGCGTGGCAGACACGTCAGCGTCTGACCCCGGTTCAATCAGCAAGCCCAACATCCTGCTAATTGTTGTGGATGATCTCAGGCCGGAACTCACTTGCTACGGAGCAAGTGACATGGTGACGCCGAACATCGATCAGCTGGCGGCCGAGGGTGTGCGCTTTAACCGAGCTTATTGCCAACAAGCCGTTTGCCTGCCGTCGCGGATCAGCATGTTTACGGGGATGCGCCCCGATTCAACCGGAGTCCACGATCTGTCGACAAAGTTTCGCGAAACGAGTCCAGCTGTCGCCACGATCACGCAACACATGCGAGAATCAGGATACACGACGATTGGAACGGGCAAGGTTTATCATGACGAAGAACCCGAAGAATGGGATCAGTGGATTGATTCTAAAGATCTGCCGGGAGTTTCAGAGTATCACTTGCGAGAAATCACCGATTCAATTGATCAACGATTAAAAGAAGCGAAAGAGAAGGGGATCAAACGGAAGGCACTTCGGCAATACTCAAAAGGGCCATCGGTCGAGTCAGCCGATGTTTCAGATTCGGCGTTTGAAGACGGCGCGATGACAGACCGGATCATTGAAGTGGTCGCACAAAAAAAGTCGAGCCCGTTTTTTCTTACGGTCGGCTACCACAAACCACACCTTCCTTTCGTCGCACCGAAAAAGTACTGGGATCTGTACGACCGAACCAAGCTACAAATGCCCGCGAATTATTTCCTTCCCAAAGACTCCCCCCGAATCGCCCACATGAGTTGGGGGGAATTGCGAGCGTATACCGACATCCCGAAAAAAGGGCCCGTCTCTCGCGACAAAGCCTTGGAACTGATTCACGGCTACTACGCCAGCGTCAGTTTTGCCGACGCTCAGATTGGTCGACTGATGGAAGCGGTCATGGATCAAGGACTCGACAAGAACACCGTGGTTATTCTTGTCAGCGATCACGGGTGGAAACTTGGTGAGCACGCGATGTGGTGCAAGCACACCAACTATGAGATCGATGCGCGCGTCCCGATGATTGTCAGAATGCCCGGTGGAATTGCTGGCGGCACCGTTTGCAATTCAATGGTCGAACTGATTGACATCTTTCCGACCATTTGCGAACTGACGGGAATCGAAACACCTTCGACCTGCGAAGGTGTTAGCCTGCAAAGCCTGCTCAATACCGATCCGAACGATGATGTCAAACGCCCCGAACACGCGTTCAGCCAATACAAACGGTCACGAAAAAAAGGCGGGGACATCATTGGCTACAGCCTGAAGGTCACCGACGCTCGATACACCGAATGGATCAATGTTGAGTCCAATAAGACGGTCGCGACCGAATACTATGATCATGCCCACGATCCCGATGAGAATCAAAATGTCGCAGTTGATCTTGATCCAACTAAAAAAGAATCACTTTCAAATATCTTGAGAGCACAAGCGTCGCGTTTGCCTGATGATAATAACGCCACCAACTAAGTGATCTGCTCCCAAAAATCCGAATCTATGACAGTCAAAGTACCGCGATATCCAATTCACAAAACACGAACCGACGACCCTGAGGCGATCAAAAGAGATGACGCGGAGTGCGTCTGAGAAAATGAAAAAAGGGGTAAGTCGCAATAGGACTTACCCCTTTGGCTCTCATCATTGCCGTCGCAGCCGACTGACGGCAGATAACTTAAACGTAGACTTTCGAATCGTTTAAAAAAGTTGCGGGAGCCGGATTTGAACCGACGACCTCGAGGTTATGAGCCTCGCGAGCTACCGGGCTGCTCCATCCCGCACCGATATAGTAGCTATCTGCGAATCGGTGTCGAGCCCAAAGCGACCGATTTGGAAATTTATCGGATGATTTTGTCGGCACATTCTTCAATCACTTTTCCGCCTACTCCAGCCCACCGATTTGGCGACTCGCTTCGAAACCCGCGACGCCAACCGAGCAAGATAAATTCAGGCTCCTTACATGCTGACCAGTCGGAATTCGTAACAGTTTTTCCGAATGGACCGTTGTGATCGATTCTGGCAGGCCGGATGTCTCACATCCAAAGACCAGTGTATCGCCTCGTGCATACGAAACATCTGTGAACGATTGGGTCGCGAAGCGGGAATACAACCACAGGTTTGGCTTCGATTTGACGGAACCATCGCTTGTGCCCAATTCAGACGAACTGCGGGAGGTGTCGGCCAATCGTTCCAATAGCTGATCCCAATGATCAACGACCTCCCACTCAAGGTATTTCCAGTAGTCCAAACCTGCACGGCGGAGCGTTTTTTCGTCAATGCGAAAGCCCAACGGCCGAACCAGCCAAAGCTTGGCTTCCAACGCCACGCAAGTCCGGCCCACCGCACCGGTGTTTCCGGGAATTTCCGGCTGATAAAGAACGATGTTTAGTCTCGGTTGATAATTCACTCGAAAAGTCGCTCTCTATGAGTCGAAAAAAGAAATAATGATCTAATCAGGAACGAACGATCACATTCCTTGACGGCGACATTGTAAGCAGCCCCACGATCAATCAAAATGGTCGCTCCAAAACCGACATAAGGCGCTCCGATGGTAGAAATCACGCGAAATCCGACTCGCGCAGTAAAAATTGGGACGATCAGCATCGGAGCAAATAATCCGATCGCAGTTCAATCAATGACGGCCACCAAAACGACGGACGTTTCGGCCACCGTAGCGCTTGTTCAATTGATGCAGGACGCCGGCGCTGATGTCGTGCGAATCGCGGTCGACAGCAAAAAAGACGCGGCCGCGCTGGCGGAAATCAGAAAACAGACGACGGCCAATCTTTCGGTCGACCTGCAAGAGAACTACCGATTGGCCGAAATCGTCGCACCGCACGTGGACAAAATCCGTTACAACCCGGGGCATCTTTACCATCACGAAACGGCTAAGCCATGGCAGGAGAAAGTCCGCTACCTCGCCGGGATCGCCGCAGACCATGACTGTGCGATGCGTGTCGGAGTCAATTGCGGCAGCGTTGACCCAGCCAAAAAGGAAAAGTTCGACGCCGAGGATTCGATTTCTCCGATGCTCGAATCGGCGCTCGAGCATTGTGATTTTTTGGACTCGATTGATTTCACTCGCTACTGCGTTTCCCTTAAGGACAGCGACCCGGCCAAGGTGGTCGAAGCCAACACCCGTTTCGCTGGAGCTCGCCCCGATATCCCGTTGCACCTAGGAGTCACCGAAGCGGGCATGCCGCCAGATGGAGTCATCAAAACTCGAATCGCGTTCGAGCAACTGATCGGGCGAGGCATTGGCGACACGGTTCGCGTTTCATTGACGGTGCCTAACAACCGCAAGGGCGAAGAAATCGATGCGGGCCGTGGAATCATCAACGATATTTATGCCGGACGAGTCCGCAGCGTTGTCGACTTCAATCTCAATTCCCTGAACATCATTTCTTGCCCCAGCTGTTCCCGAGTTGAAAACGAGGCCTTCGTAGAACTCGCTGAAAAAGTGCGCGAGATGACTCAGTACGCCAAAGAGCATGCGATCACGATCGCCGTGATGGGTTGCCGAGTCAACGGGCCAGGCGAAACGGACGATGCGGACCTTGGTCTCTGGTGCGGCCCCAAGGTCGTCAATCTTAAAAAGGGAACAGAAGCTCTCGGGGCTTTCGGCTATGATGAAATCTTGCCGAAACTGAAATCCGAGCTAGACCGGCTGATCGCCACGAAAGCATAAAGGACATTCTCTGCTCCCAAGTCGGCTTCTGACTTTTGTCGACGATCGGGAAAATTGTGACGTATCTTTTCTGACGTACCGTTCAACATAATTTTTCAGACCAAGTCCGCTTGGCTCAGTTCCAAGCTTCGCTCCCATCCAAGGTGACCGCCATGGTCAATACACTTTTTCTTCCTGAACTTCGCGAGATGCTGGCCACCGGCAACGCGCAGGAGATGGCCGAGTTCTGCACCGCGTTGCACCCTTCACGGACTGCCGACTTCATGGCGGGATTGAACAACGACGAGCTTTGGCATGTTTTGGCTCATGCAGACATTACGACCCAAGTGGATGTGTTTTCGTACGTCGAAACCCATCGCCAGATCGCCATCATCGAAACACAGGACCGAGAGCAACTGGCCAAAATGGTCGCTCAACTTTCTCCCGACGACCGCGTCGACCTGCTGCAAGAAGTTGATGACACGGTATTGGATGACATTCTTCAGCGAATGCCGGTCGAGGAACGTCGCGACTTCCTGCGTCTAAGCCAATACCCAGAAGGAACCGCCGGCGCGGTGATGACCACCGACTTTGCGAAGGTGTCTGAAACCTTGACCGTGAGTCAGGCGATGGAGGAGATCAGTCGGCAATCCGAAGACTACGAAACCATCTACTATGTCTACGTCGTTGACGATGAGGACCACCTGCGAGGGCTCGTGTCAGCAAGACAGTTGCTAACAAGCATGAGAAATCCGGACCGCCTGTTGTCGGAGATCATGGAGACAGATCTGATCGCGGTGCGCGTCTCGGACGACCAAGAAGACGTTGCCAATCATGTGGCACGAATGGACCTGCTGGCCATTCCCGTTGTTGGCCCCGAGCGCAGGATTCTTGGGATCATCACGCACGATGACGTGATCGACGTGATGCGAGAAGAAGCCACCGAAGACGCTCACCGCAGCGCGGCGGTCGACCCGTTGGACGAAACCTACTTGCAGACTTCCGTCTTCACACTGACGTGGAAACGAGGCATCTGGTTGGCCGTGCTGTTCTTCTTCGCGCTGATGACGGCGTTTGCATTGCAGCGATTTGAAGAACCATTCGAAACGTGGGCGTGGCTAGTGCCATTCATCCCGCTAGTCATCAGTAGTGGCGGAAACTCGGGCAGCCAAAGCGCCACGTTGATTATCACCGCGCTTTCGCGAGGCCATATCACGCTGCAAGATTACCGGCGGGTGATGATTCGCGAGCTTAAAATGGGAGTGCTATTGGGTGGCGGGTTGGCCTTGATGGGATTTGCAGCGTGCTTTCTGTTCGTGCCCAACGATCAAGCGCTGGGGCCCTACGCGACGCTGGTGGTTCCGCTGACGCTACTGTTGGTGGTGATGTGTGGCACGCTGACGGGTTCGGTACTTCCTCTTGTTTTTGAAAAACTCGGCTGGGACCCGGCCATGATGAGCAATCCCTTTGTCGCCGGCATCGTCGATATTTTGGGAATTCTGATCTACGTCACCGTTGCCATTCGCTTGCTCAACCCGGTTTAGGGTAGAGGTCAATGCTTGGGCAGCAGTGTCCGGCCAGCTGTCGTCAGATTTCACCGACTCCTTTTGAAGCGAAAAATCATGCTTGGCAAACCCGCAATCCCTTTTGATCTTCTAGACTCCGAAGGCAACCAACATCGCCTTGAAGACAGCCGCGGCCGCTGGTTGGTGTTGTTATTTCACCGCCACCTTGGCTGACCGCCGTGCCGTCGGCACCTCACGCAGTTGCGTGAATTCGAATCGAAACTCGCAGCATTTGCAGACGTGAAAGTCGTAACGTTCGACAGCCCGGAATTGGCTGGCGATTACCGGAAGACGTTTGACTTGGATTGGCCCTTGTTGCTAGATCCTCAATTCAAACTGTATCACGCCTACACCATGGAGAAAGGCAATTTATGGAGTTTGGCGAGCCCGTTGCGGATCATGCGGTATCTGGGCGACATTTTCAGCGGCGGCTTTCCCGGGAAAAAGGGCAAGGATATCCGGCAGCTTGGCGGTGACATCGTGATCGATCCGAAGGGCATCATCCGGCTGTTTCATCCAAGCCAACACCCTCACGACCGCCCCAGCGCCAACGAGATTGTTGAATTGGTGACAACGATGCCACCTTCCTCGCAAAACAAAAAATGCGATTAGGATTTCGTTTTCGACTTTGCGAAAGACTATCGAACGCCTTTCACTTCACTTGCTTTGGACGGGCGAGTGAACTTTGATGACCGTTCGGAGAACACCATATTCTATGGAGAGGGTTCACCAACCGGTTCGACCGAGGGCACTCCGTCCGCTGGCGTTGGCGGGGCGGTTGGTGTCGAGGGAATCGGATCTGCGGGCGGGACATCGGTCGCTGGTTCGACCACTTCACCACCCGCGTTCTCTACCGGAACTGCTGGCTCCGCGACTGGTTCGGCTGGAGTTTCAACTGGCGGCTCCGTCGACGGACTTCCCGAAGGTTCAGGCGCAGGCTCTGCGGCAGGCGTTGTTTCTGGCTGCTCGACATCGGCACTTGGCTCAGGGGAGTCTGGCTTCATCTCCGTTTCGGCATTCGCATCGGATGATGCCGCCGCTGCATCAGCATCATCAGCCGGATCAACTTGAACCTCATCCGGCACACCATCGAACGAGATATCGGGGCGATCGGGCAGGGCACTGGGCACTTTGCCGCCGGGTGCCACCGGTGGCTTTTTCTTGGTGACAAGATCGCTGCGACTTACTTGCAATGCCTTCAGGTTTTCGCCTGAGATCACGTAGTACCAATCGCCAAATCGCTCGTTCAATTCAGCTTCCAGTTTCTTGGCCGTTTCAACGCGTTCTCCAAAATCTTCTTGGTCATCTTTGTACCGCGTCAGCGCAAGTTCGTAGTCAACCATTGCCTGTTCATAATCTTCCATCGCGGCATCGTAGGCAGCGAACTCGGGCGATCGAGTTGGCTCTTCTTTTGAACCGTCAGACTCACCTTTCGAGTCCGCCTTGTCAGAATCTTTGCCCTCAGCGGCTTCGCCGTCTTCTTCCGCTTCCTTGTCTTCATCGGACGACTCGCCTGAGCTTTCCTCAACCGCATCGGCACTGCTCTTGTTTTTGCCGTCTGCGTCGACATCTGCCGCATCTGCATCATCCTCAGCAGCTGGCGGTGGCGTGTACCCTTCAGGCTTCTGTGGCTCTTCCGGCTTTGTCGGCTTCTCTGGCTGATCGGTCAAAAGCGACTGATCGAAGGCGACCCGAACCAGCATGTAGCGACTCTTTGTGTCATCTTCGTCGTCCGCTTCTTCGTCCTCAGTCCCACCGTCGGACTCAGCTGCCGCGTCGTCTGCACCTCCATCACTCTCCTCTGATGATTCTTTTGACTCATCCGATTCGTCGCCTTCCGCCGAATCAACCGCACCGGCAACCTTGATCTCGGCGTCCCCCTCTTCAAACGGAGCACCGACGTACAGCGTGTAACGCATGCCTTCGTTGGTTCCAAACTCAATTTCACCTTGGTTGGAAACCAGTTCCAATTGCTGCTGCGTCCCTGCGAGGTTAAACCCCTTTTCCTCCAGTTCCGCCACCAACTGCGAGATCGCTCGGCCAAACTCCCCGCGATTTTTCATTAGCTCAGGGTCTTCGTTGACTTTCAAGTCGGGTGTAAGCAGCTGCTTTCCTTGCAAGGTTAGCTTCTGACGAACATCTTCGATTTGAAGTTCGTCCAGCACACCGATCATCTCCGTCACCGCCGCAGCGTCGAACTCTTCGATCGCTTCTTCCACACCGGCAAGCTCCCAAGCATTCGAATCAGACTTCGTCAGCGCCAGAATGTCGCCGTCCTTTTTCTTAAGCGCGCGTTGAGGAATCAGAGGATTGCCGGCGATCTCCTCCGTCAACGAGTAATTGCGGATGGTGATCTGACTGAGATCTGACGTCTCAAACCGTAGCAGATCCGGGTCAATCCAGTCCGAGAACTTTGTAGATAGGTCCAGCTTTAGCGGCACGATGTATGTCTGCTGTTCTTCGGCATGGCGAACGTAGAAATACGTCTGCCGGTTCTGACCACTTTCAAACGGGCGATCGGTGGCCGAAAGCGCTACATCTTCAACCTGCTTGCCAACGATGTAATCCGCCAACGTTTCATCGTTATCGTCCTTGAGCGTAATTCGTTGCCCGACCTCTTCCGGATCGTCAATTTCTTCGCTTAGCGGATCCACCACGCCCAATCGCTTAAAGTCTTTTGTGCCTCGACCGGCCAAAGATTCGCGTTCGATTCCAATGATGGATGAAGCCGTAGTCGCCAAACGGGCCGAAGCTTCAGCCGGATAGTCTTCGTGCGAGGGAATTCGCCACAGGCCGTCCACTTTGGCAACTTTGAAACGATTTCGCTGGACCGTTTCCGGATCAACCGCGACGACTTCCAGCGAGCTGGCCTGCGAACTGGAATTAAAGTTCTCAAAGAATGGCTCGCCAACGTTCGCGAAGTCATCGGCCGATCGCGGCTGATTGGCAAAGTGACTGACGAGCGCGGCAACCACCATCAGGGCCGCGCCGCCAACAAAAGCTTTAGTCTTGGTAGATTCTTGCATGATTGAAATATCAAACTTCAAACAGTTGAATTGATTTCGAATGATTGTGTTGCCGCTGAGTCACATCAAACACAAAGGGTCGACGTGTTCGCGGCGATCGCCCCAGTCGCCTACGCTTCTTCAACTCGACGCTCGGGAGCGATGTTTTTCTGTTCGTTCTTACGGCGTTTGGCCAGCACGAAAACACCCAGCAACAACGCAGGCAATGGAGCAGCGAAAATGGACGCGTATCGGACCGCGTTTTCCAACCGAGAGATTTTGTTTTGCTCCTCGGTTTCCAGTTTCGCAATCTTTTGCGTCAGCTGACGGTCAAGTTTCTTCTTGCGAAGATCGAACCGCCGCTGAGCATCGGACGCCTCCTGCGAGGTCCGCTGCATCTTCTGGAAGAAGCTAAGCGATTCGTTGTCTTCGATTTTCTCTGTCGCTTTGGTCAGCTTTTCCTGCTCGGCTTCTAGCTCATCACGAATCTCAGTTTCGGCTTCCTGCTGCTGGACGGTGCGAGCCGCTTTGTAGGTTTCGATGATCGATTCTAGCTTGACCAATGTCCTAGGCTTTGTGCGACGATTTCTCAATCGCACAAAATCTTCGTTGCCCGCCAAAACCTCGATCGCATTTTGCAAGAACGCAAGGTTGTCCAATCGCTGATCAAGCCCTTCCTCCTGCTGTTCGGTCAAGTCAGAAACGAAGTCGGCGTCCGTGACAAACACCACATCAACGCCGCTGTCCCCTTCGCCCGTGATCCGCGCGGCAACAACATGCTCATCTGCATCGATGACCGATTTTCGAGGTAACGGATCAATCACAACCAAATTCCCGCCGGTGATCTGACTGCGAGCCGGTTCTTCATCGACTGACATCTGCCCCGTTCGAGGATCAAACATCCGCACCTGTTGAGTCGGAGTTTTCGTCAAAAACTCCCAGTCTGTTGTTCCCGAATCAGGCCCCAACGTTGCCAGCGGAGTAAACGTTAGCCCGGAATCTTTTTTCGGCTTCACGGATCCCGGATAGAACATCAACAGTTCGTTCAATCCGTTGGAAATATTGCTGTCGGCATTGAACGCGACCGAGCCGCCATGATCTCGCACGTAGACGAACGCTTTTTCATACGGACCGTAGTACTCGGGCCAGCTATTGCCCAAGTACCCTGGCCATTCACCCTTGAATCCCGGATGCGGATCAGAGATTCCCCAAGCCGTGCGGCCGTTGTCCCATTCGATCCCCAACAAGTCCAGCAACGCCGTCGCGCGACCAGCGTCGGCTTTCGGTGCCATGCTGCTGGTAAGAATGTCAGCGTATTGCGACTGAGGCGGAATCCTTGGCTGCCGCGGCGCGTTCAAAACACCTAAGCCGGTCGGATTCTGATACGTCCAGAAAAAGGGCAGGGGATCGGCAAGAATAACCGCCTTGTTTCCCGCTTTCAGATAGCTAACCAGCGACGTCATCCCCGCCTGATCGAGGCTGCTTGGATCGGCAACAATCAGAACATTCGGAGCCGTCTTTTTGGATGACTTGGCCGCTTCGTCGGACTCCTGATCAGATACCGAATCATCTTCGTCCGCTTCATTGGCAGGCAAGTAATCCGGCAGATCGCTCGCCTCAATGTATTTGATGGCAAACTGTTTTTTGAGTTCTTCAAGAGCCGAATTGTAAGCCCAAGGAATTCGGCGTCCATCCATTTCGGGGCCACCAAAATGAGCATCCGTTTCGAGGATCCCGATCGTCAGCTTGTCCGACTTTTCGGCGACCGTGGCAATCGAGCGACTCAGTTCGTACTCCAGAGAAGCACCTTCCCCCAGAAACGGCAGCGTCACGTCCGAGTTCGGGCTGAAAATGTTCACGCCCAAGAACACATCCTGTTCGACCATCCGGCCACCGACCTCGGACCGATCCGATTCCGGCTCAACCCCGACAAATCTCGCATCAATTTCCGCTTGGCTGTTGGGAGTCACATCAACGTAACGCACATCAACGTTTTGACCGCCGTACTCATCGAACTGTCGCAACAAGCCTTCCAGCTGCTTCTTCGTGTTGACGAACTTCCGCGGCACATCTCGGCTGACAAACGCCTGAACGGTCACTAGCTGATCGTCTTCTTTTACCTTTTGCAGCGTTTCGACGGTCGCGTCATCCAGCGTGTAAAGTTTTTCGTTCGTCAGATCGGTTCGTGACCAAGTGCTGGAAATCGCATTGCCGCACAGATAGTTAAACGCCAACAGCCCGACCGCCAACGAAGCGGCTCGAATCGCGAACTGAGTCAGCAGACTTGATTGCTCCCCCCTTCGCCAATGACGCTCGCCAACCACGACCAAGTTCAAGTACAGCATCAGCAGCGTTAACGAAACAAAATAGATCACGTTCGTCAAAGGAATTAGCCCCAGCGTGAAGTCTCGCAGGTTCCACTCAAAGCCCAATCGCTCAATGCCCGCAAAGCCGCGAAAGTAAGTCCCGATCAAAACCGGAACCGCACAGAACAGGGCTCCCAGCACGAAGGCGACCGACGAACTGCCGGTCAACGAAGACGCGAACATCCCCACCGACAAAAGAGCCAGACCTGCCAACCAGTAGCCGACGTAGGTGGTTGCGATGACTCCCCAGTCAGGACTGCCGACCAGTGCAAGGACGATCAACTGCGTCATCGAAAACAACAGCGCAACGGTGTACACCGCCGCAACCGAAAGGTACTTGCCCAGCAAAATGTCCAGATCCGAAGCGGGCAGCGTAAACAGAATCGAATCGGTCCCCTGCCGTTTTTCATCGGCCCAAACCGACATCGTGATCGCGGGGACAAAGAACAGCAGCAGCATCGGAAACCAGCGGCTCAATTGATCAAGGTTCGCCAAGTTGTCCGCAAAAAACTGAGGGCTGAACGCCATCACAGCGCATACGGTGACGAAAACCACAATGAACA
Source organism: uncultured Pirellulaceae bacterium (assembly GCA_937929805.1). Lineage (GTDB taxonomy): Bacteria > Planctomycetota > Planctomycetia > Pirellulales > Pirellulaceae > Mariniblastus. The sequence goes on along the minus strand of CALFUT010000005.1, from coordinate 53,846 downwards.
AATAGCCCAGCACTCCGGAGAAATACTGTTTGACGTTACGCCAAAATACCGCTGAAACAACATGCCAACGAATCATGGATGTTCACTCTCTAACGTGACCAAGGCGGGAAAAATCCGCCACCAAAGAAATCTAAAATTCAAAAACTGAAAGCAGCTTACCGATAACTCAACGTTACGAACCAATCACAAAGAACACGGCCAAGCGGTCGTTGAAGTTAAACGACTTCTCACTAAGTCGCCGCCGCAAACTTGGTTAGCGAGTGGAACTTCTGCTCCATCTGCTCCCGCTGGCCCATTTGATCGATCGAGTCATCGAACACGATGCGACCTTGATCGATCAAAATCACCCGGCTGCACAGGATTTCGACCTCCTGCAGAATATGAGTCGACAGCAGGACCGTTTTGGTGTCGCCCAGCTCGCGAATCAACTTGCGGATGCCGACCAGTTGGTTCGGATCGAGACCACTGGTCGGTTCGTCCAAGATTAACACGTCGGGGTCGTGCAACAACGCCTGAGCCATTCCGACTCGCTGGCGAAAACCGCGAGACAGCTTGCTGATCGGCTTGTTCCACACCTCTTCAAGGTCGCATTTTTCAACGACGAACGCCGTCCGGTCTCTTTTTTGAGCCGACGAAAGACCGCGAGCTCCGGCAAGGTACTTCAAAGCGCCGCGAGGTGTCATTTCCTCGTACAGCGGGCCGTTTTCGGGCAAGTAACCAATATGACGACTGCCCTCAATGCGAGCCGTATCCATGCTGTGGCCGGCGATACGAACTGAGCCTCGGGTCGGCGCCAGAAAACCCGTCAACAGCTTCATCGTCGTCGACTTTCCAGCACCGTTGGGGCCCAAGAAGGCGCAAACCTGCCGGCGAGGCACGGTGAAACTGACTTCGTTGACCGCTGCAAACGGTCCATAAAACTTACAGAGGCCTTTGGCCTCGATCATCAAACCATCTTCGCTCATCGTGGCAACTATTCCGGGGGAACGTCAGGTGACTTGTGGTCGTAAAAACAATTGGCCAGCCCCGACTTTACCCAATGGACCCGATGCTCGGGAGGGGAAGGCTCCGTCCGCACCACTTGGTTGCGTGAGCTTCTTGCCCCGCAAGGCTCGGGCGGAGCCTCACCTTCCCGAAGACGCCGCGTCTTGAAACAACGGGGAAATCGAAAAACTGGCACTGTCCAGCTGGATCCTACCAGAAATGCTCTCCGTGCTGGGCATTGATGCCAGACATAATTGACACAAAAAGCGGTACAAGTAGGTTCTTCAGCTGCACCAAATTATCAACAATTCTGCCAGCGTTTCAAGTCATCGTCTTGCATCGTCACGACCCAAAGCTTGGGTTGGCGATCACCGTCAAAATCTAGGGGCACAGCCCTTCGGCTCAACCTCACTGTGCTCAGACCCCTTCCCGCCGCCGATCATCCCCGCCGGCGTTCCAGCAGCGTCATCATCATGAACGCCATCAATCCGCGAAGCTCATCCACATCGTCGTAGTCGTACATACGTTCCAGCTTGTACTTGCCTTCCCACAAAGCCGACTGCTTTTCCAACTTCATTTTCGGTGAATCATCAACCGCCGCCGACAGAACGTATCGTGGGTGGAAAAGGTAGCCGGTCAGAATGCCAATAATTGGGATCTCACCCAGCAAGCTATCGAAAATTTTGGCGGACGGGTTTTCCTCAGAGATCGTCGACACGTGAACGCCCGATTCGTCGAAGACTTCATACCTAGCTCGCCACAAAGACCGCATTCCCTTTCGCCGCACGCTGCCAAAAGTCTCGCCGTTGACGTCGTAAAAGTGGTAATTGGCTGACCAATCAATCATCCGATCCGCTTTGATCTCGCACAGCACTTGAGTTTGCGTCTGATCGGTGAAGACGGTGACGGCTTCCTTGAGCTTGAACATTTTCTGCTTCACATAGCAGACGATTTCGCCCGAAGCATCCCGCACAAAAATCTGCGGTGCCAATGCCATAATCTTAAAGCTGAGACTTAGAGGGTATTCCATCGATTGCACCTGCGGCTTGAAACTTCAAACTAACGAAAAACAATTCAACGAAACGCCGAAACCAATTCAGTCAAGACTCAACCGATAAAGAGCGGCTTGCGAGAGCACTAGCGCCCCTGTTCAGTGGCCGCCCTTGCCCTGCCTTCGGCCTCTGACTCTCTGGCTCGTTTTGCTGCCGTGGCTTCCTTGATGTCAGATAAAGACGTCGGCTTCTTCGCCGCCGAACCGGCATCGGAATTCTTCTTGCCTGAGCCAGCGTCTTTCGATTCCGAGCCAGCCCGCTTCGAGTCCGAACCAGCTGCCTTCGCGTCAGATCCAGATGACGCGTCCTTAGATGCGGAACCCGAATCCTCAGAAACGGTTGTCATCGGCAACTTACCGCCGTTGCTCTGAACCCGCTCGCTGTACGTTCCCAAATCGCAACCAACGAAGAACAGAGATGCAAACGAGCAAGCTGCCGTAAACGCAGCCGAGGCGATAAGACGGGCAAGGTTGATTTCACGCACGGAACTTCTCTCTCAGAGTAGTAATCACAGGGTTGTGGTCAAAGTCGACCGTCACGATCCTAACAAAGTGATACTAAATATCCAATCAAGGGCACCGATCGTTGCATACTGCCAAAACTTTTGAATGCTTCCATTCCTCGGGACGGCGCAGCTTCTGGCCTCGCGACCAGCCACCATTGGCCTAGCCCAAGATTGAGTCAAACTCAAAAAACTCCGCTTCGAAAGCAAGGTCTCGCGTTTGGTCACCCGCCAACTGAAGGCTCTCTGTGACTTCAAGTTCGGGTTTTGTCCCGACTGAGCGTTCATCGTCGTCGGCATCCTCTCGAATACCGGCAGTCGGCAAACCTAGGAGGGCTGGGGCAAACGAGCCTGTCGGCAGTTGCAATAATGTGATGTTTGTTTTGGTTCTTGTCGCAGCAAACGATTCACTGGCTGCCGCGGCAGGCGGAATCACCGACTGGCCTAAATTGGCAACCAAAATGAAAGCATCACCCAGCACATCGACCTTGTCGTCACCATTGAAATCGCCATCGGCCCATACCCCGCCAATGAACGTTCCTAAGTTGCCAACCAACTCGAACCCGTCTCCCAGCACATCCACACGACCATCCAAGTTCGCATCGCCCGGCAACGCAACGTAGTGCTGCCCAACCAAGTCATCGCCGCCGACGCCGTCGCGGTCACCATCAAGCTGAAATCCATTGGCTGAAATCAAACTGGCTTCCAACGTAAAAGTGTAAAACGCGGCAGGCAACGGATCTGTTGAATCAAAGGCCCAAGTTGCCGTGAATGTCGTCGCGTCGTATTCGAACGTCGCTTGGCTTATGTCGACTGGAACCCCGCCCAGCGTATCATTGTTCAAAGCAAGAGCGTCAGCCGTGATTGACACATCGCTATCAAAAGTCACCGCCAAGGTTCGCCACAAATCAGGGCGAGCCAACACGCCAACCTCATCGAATTTGTTTAGGACGACTCTGGGAGCAGCAATCGGCGTGACACCGACCTCAACTGCTCCGATGTCCACGCGGCCACCAAGCACACGATCAAACCCAAGCCCGCGCTGGTCAAACAGAACATCGTCTTCCGTACCGACAATTCCATCGAGCCCATTCACATCAAACATCGGATCACCTGCATCAATCGCCGGACTGCCGGGAAGTAACGCGTGGCTCAGTGTCGGTCCACCATTGTCTGCCAATAACCCGATCAACGGATCAATCGGGCTGGCAAAACTACCAATTTGGTTTCCTACATCGACAACGATGCCATCCAAGTTCTCGCCAACACCAATCAAGCTATTCTCGATCAACAGCGGTGCGTCCGATGCATGCCTTAGGTCAGGAGCGGAGCCATCGTCAATGTTACCCGCGACGATTGAATTGCGAATCGTGGTCGTTGGATCTGAACCATTACTGTTGCTGCCAACGGACACCCCACCCCCAAGTCCACGACTAAAAACACCTCCAGATGCGGTCACAGAATTTCCCACAATTGTGCTATTTAGAACCGTGACTTCATCGCCATTGGCAAAAAACGCGCCGCCAGAGCCAATTCTTCCTGAAAGTGAATTCAAGCTAATTGTACTGTTGACTACATACGCGCTGCTTCCGAAGCCGTCGATTCCACCGCCGCCTACCGTCGTGCCGCCGGTCGCAGTAGCCCCGGAAACGCTGTTACGACTGACGGTGCTATCGACAACCGAGACAGTCGCAAATTTTACCGAAATACCGCCGCCAAACGCGAAAGTTCCTGAGCCACTTACTGAGTTCCCAATTACGGTACTGCCAATCAGCTCCACTGAACCGAAACCAGAAAAAGTCATCCCACCACTTGAAAAGACCCCTCCGCCCTCGGGGGTACCGAACCTTTCCGCACCTGCCGTCGCAACCGTGTTGTCTTGAACAACGCTGCGAACCAAGCTGACGTTTCCAAACAATGTTCGGACTCCGCCACCTCCAAACGAACCCCCATTCGTCACAACGACACTATTATTACTAACTTCACTATCGACCAATTGCAGATTCGAGGATGACAGCACACCACCTCCTCCGTCCGAAAAAACAGATCCATGAACGCTGTTTCCGCGTATCAGGCTACTACTGATCACAAGCCCACTCGGTGACGAGGAGAAGATCCCACCCCCGCTCTCCGATGTTCGACCTCCGGTAATTACAAGGCCCGTAATATTCAAGTCACCTGTATCGCCCGAAAAATTCAACACCCGCGAGTTGTCGTCCAACAGATCATCCGCCGTGCCGGTAGTTCCGCCAAAGCTGGCTGCCACATCGGTTATGTTTGCCACGTCCGTAATGTCGTCGTCGTTGGCATCGCCCGTGATCGTCACATCGACACCCATCGAACCATCGATCGTCAGCGAATCAGTGATCTCCAACTCGCCACTGGTCAAGCGGATCAAGCTGTCATCGCCGCCGGTGAAAACCGTCGCGTCGAATGTAATCGTGTCCGCACCTGACGCGGCATTGGCTTGAGTGATTGCGTCACGCAAGGATCCTGCACCCGAATCGGCGTTGCTAGTCACAGCAAACGTAGCCAATAACTGACGCGGCTCAAACTGCTCAAAGCTCAGCTGATTTTCCGAACAACGGCCGGTTTTGCGTTTGCGATTTTTGGACAAGGTTCTTTCCTGATGAGGCCAAGGATCAGCCGTCCATTATGATCCGTTACACTCGCCTGCTACAACATGATTCTCTAGGCAGAAGATCGTTTTGTCCGCAATTTCCTAAGTGATTTTCGTGGCATAACTGAACCGGCACAGTCGCACAGCGACGACCGAATCTAGCCCCAGACTTCAGTCTGGGCTTTCCAGCCCCATAACCAACGAGTCGCCGAGCGACAGCAGGTAATCGCACACCTATCGTCGCTCATAGACTACATTCTCAAAACAGCATGTCACCAAAATTCACGTGCTGTGTTTCGCGGCCGATCAATGTGGGAATCATTGCTGCCGTGCGGCGTCCGAAGCGGACGCACTCAAACCGAGATTCGCCACCAAACGAAACGCATCGCCCAACACGTTAACTCGTCCGTCAGCATTCAAGTCACCGTTGGCGTATCCGGCTTCACCTAAGACGTTCAAGTTTAAGACCAAAGTGAACCCGTCCCCTAGCACGGTAACCCTTCCATCCAGATTGATGTCGCCAACGAGAGACCCAACACCATTGCTCGTTTGTAAGAACCGCTCAATCAGTTGATCGTGATCTGCCAACGCGATCGTTCCGTCACCATCTAAATCAAGTCGACGGTTAACAGAGGCAGGCTGACCAAGAATCTCTGAATACAAATCGATATCATCGCGATCAACGTCGTGATCAGAATCAAAGTCGCCGACCGGGCCCAAGGGATTGGCAACAAAGATACCATTTCCGCCGTCGGTAAAACTCAACTCAAACGCGAGTGTTTCAACATCTACCAACTGCAATCGACGGCCAGCATCAAAGTGAATGCCTCGAATCACTCGAACGTCTTCTGAAGTTGAGCTTAGACTCACATCAATCGCATTACCGGTCCGAGCGATCAGAACCATGTCGCCATACCGATTGGTGGCAATCAGCCCCATATTGTTGCTCTCGTCTACTCCCTCACCATCCAAGAAGGCCACGCACGCGATTCGACTACCAGAAAAGATCAGTGACTCCGACGCGAATGAACTGATCGCCACATCGGCGTCGACGTTTGTAAAGCGTTCGCCAGTTCGCACAATCAGTTCGGGGCCGCCAAAACCATAAACATAAATCGCTTGCCCGGCGTGGCATCCATCAAGATCTGCAACGAATGCTACCGATGTCCCTTGTGCATTCAGAGTTGGTTTGCCGAAGCTCAAAAATCGAGCCTCACCTGATGTCCCCGGCGCGATCCTACCAGTCAGAGCAAACGCACTTCCAGACGAGCCAAAGAAAATCCCGCTGCCTTCCATCGCACCAAAATTTACCGCTGCTCTAAAAGCAATTCCCTCAGCCGGTGTATAGCCAATCGAGTTGATTGCTCCCAACACACCGGTTTCACCTACGTTGTCACCCTCCCTCGCAACCAGTACGAGCTGTGTGCGTGACCGGCGGATCACCACTTCATCGTTCGACTCATCAACCCCGGGGCCGACGAGAGTAGCGACGAAAACATTGTGGCTTGTTGGAACTTCGAACGACGCAAATCTCACTCCATCCGGGACGGAGGGTACTTGATCACCCGCGCGGGCGATGAGTCGTGACGTGCCATCTTGCAGGTCGTACAGTGCCTGCGAGTTACTGTCATTGATCGCTGGGCCACTTAGTTCAACTCGAACAAAGACCGAGGGACCAAAAACGCGTGAACCTTTTGACTGAAAAGTTGATATATCGGCAAAGGTCGTTCCGGGCTCCGTCTCCGGTACCGCGTCCCCTGTGCGTGCGATAAGAGTCCAGTTTGAGAATACTCCCACGTCGTCAGGTTGTTCTCCGATAAGCGTGGAACGAAAAAAGGTGTCGGCACCGTCCGACACAAAGTTCGGATCAATTTGTCCAAAGCGTATGCCCGCGGGAGCCCCTCTGGCGACGTCTCCCTCACGAGCTCTAAAGTCGAACCCGGCGCCGATTAACAAGTGGTCATTGGTCTCATTGACCGAACTGCCCGACAGTTCGCTTAAAACTGTCAGTCCAAAAAGGCCGGAACCGCTGTAGCTCATCGATTCGAATCTTCTTATCGGAACACTCGATACCCCTCGGGGCGCCGTGCCAGCCACAGCGATCGGTTCAATTTTGGCCTGCATTCCGTTCGCATCGCTTGCAGACAGCTCCAGCAACGCGAACAAAACGAACGAAAACCACACCCAACGAGTCTCTAACTTTGTCATGAAAGTCTCCCGATTGTGCCGGCAATACGCTAAGAACTCAGCGGACATCACCTGATAGGAAAAGGAAAAGAGTTCTGCTGGTGACGCAAGAACGCTCTGTCGGTAGGAGTTGTCCTCAATCGGTGCCTACTAGTTACCAAAGGCAACAGCTCACCGTATCGAACAACCAAAACGAAAAGTGGTTCAGACAAGTAGAGACGGAGGAACTCTACCGCGGGTTAAAAACGAGGCAACCTTGCTCTAGCAATCCGTATCGAATGCTTCCCCGTGTTGAGCGAACGAAAACAACGAGTGCTGTTGGCAGAAACTTTTGCAACCGCAAGCACGATTTGCTGTACACTTGGCAATCAACCGCCACAACATTCGCTCTAAACTAGTGTCGCCAGATCCTTACAATCAGCGAAGCACTTTTCCATCGGGCATTCCTAGTTTGTGAGCCCTACGAACCGCAACTCGCACGGCAATAAGCGGTCTTCCTACGCCCACCGGCACTCAAGGTTTGGCACGGCAATGACCCGGACTATCAACGAAAGCAGTTTCAGCTTTCCACCATCAAGCCTTTAACTGAACACCCCACGACTCAATTCCCGCATTAACCCAACCTGAAAGTCACCTTTCGCGGTGATAAACCATGCGTTTCGCCTTGAAATTCAGGTCACTCTGGTATGATGAGCGGTCCAATTTCGCAGCACCTACCACGGTTGAGATTTACGTTGGCCACTGAATTTAAAAAATTGCCCGAAACCGCTGACTACAAAGGCAGCTACGCGTTCATCAGCCTAGGCTGTCCCAAAAACACCGTCGACAGCGAACGCATGATGGGTCTGCTAAAGATCGACGGCTACGAATTGGTTGCCGATCCGGTCGGAAGCGATTTTGTGGTCGTCAACACGTGCGGCTTCATCGAAGAGGCTCGTACCGAATCCTTCGGCGCGATCGATGAGATGCTGGAGCTTAAAAAAGCCGGCAAGACCAAGGGCGTCATCGTGTCTGGTTGCTTGGCCGAGCGTCAGAAAGAACAGTTGCTTGAGGACCGCCCCGAGATCGACTCGCTGGTTGGCGTCTTCGGCCGCGAGTCCATCACCGACGTGGCCGACCGATTGGTTGGAGACCTAGAAGAACAACGTAGCGTCTTCCAACCGGCTCCCATTCGAGCACTCCCCGATCAAGACCGCTTGCAAATCACGCCCAAGCATTTTGCTTATCTAAAAATCTCCGAAGGCTGCGATCGGCTGTGCACTTTCTGTGCGATTCCAAAAATGCGAGGCAAACACGCGACTAAGCCGATGGAAGAAGTCATCGCCGAGGCTCAACAACTGGCCGACAGCGGCGTCCGCGAACTGATCATCGTAGCTCAAGACACGACGTACTACGGCATGGACATGTACGGCGAGCCCCGGTTGGCCGAACTGCTAGAGAAACTGAACGCGGTCGAAGGACTCGACTGGATTCGCCTGATGTACTTCTACCCGATGTACATCGACGACAAATTGCTCAAGACGATTGCCGCTTGCGATAAAATCGTGCCGTACATCGACATGCCGCTGCAACACGCGGACAACACGATGCTCAAGCGAATGTCGCGCCGCGTAAACTTTGAACAGACCGAGGCTCAGATCGTTCGCATGCGAGAACTGCTGCCGAACCTTGTTCTTCGCACGACTTTCATCGTTGGCTTCCCGGGCGAAACCGAGGAACAGTTTCAAGTGCTGGTCGACTTTACGAAAAAACACAAGTTCGAACGCATGGGTGTATTCACTTACTCGTTCGAGCCCGACACACCAGCGGCCAAGATGAAAGAACACCTTGACGATGAAGTCAAAAACGATCGCCGCGATCGCTTGATGGCGGTCCAGCAACAGGTCATGTTCGAATACAACGAATCGCAAGTCGGCAAAACGATCGATGTGATCATCGACCAGCCCGTCGCCGAACAACCGGGTGCCTGGATCGGACGCAGCAAAGGCGACGCACCGGACGTTGACGGAGCCGTTTTTGTCACTCAAACCGAGGACGAACTGCAACCGGGTGACATCGTGCCGTGCGAGGTCGTCACGTTCCAAAACTACGATCTGATCGCCGTCGCCGTCGGTGCTCCGTCACGCAAGAGCACCAGCAAAGCCGCTGGCCTGCCGGTTATTGGGTAACCTTTCTGGCTGATGAACATGACATCGGATCCCAACCACTCAAATTCGCTAAACATCACAGGCGATGCTCAGCCTAGCGTTCCCACTTATGCATGCTTGGTTTACGTTCACACCGACGAAGACGGTAGCGTGATCGGCCGTGTCGCCAATCTGGCGGGAATCGAATCACGCGGTGCGTCAGAGCGATTTGTGCTGAGCAAAGTCACTCAGGCGTTCAAGGCGCAGGTGATGGAACTGCACGCGGCCGGGCAAGAGATCCCTTGGATCGAACCCCCTGAGCCGCCCGCAGATAATGAACGAGTCCGCTCGATCCCGATGCATCTGTGACACGCTGAGTCTTGAACGGGTAGTTGACCTTTTGATCATCGCTCGCGTCTGACTGACTGCCGTGAGGGGAACACTCGAGGGTGATACTCGTCTGTGGCGAGAGATAGAATCGCTGAGGCGCCGAGGACGCAGAGATTCTGTCCACGCATCCTCTGCGCTCTCTGCGCCTCCGCGTTTCATAACTTACGCCCCCAAACATGACACTCTGCCACATCCCGTCGTGTTGGAGACTGCGAGACTCAGACCACCTACCGACGACAACGACAAAAATTAAAACGCTGAGGCGCTGAGGACGCAGAGATTCTGTCCGCGCATCCTCCGCGCTCTCTGCGCCTCCGCGTTTCAAAAAGCGCCTCCGCGTTTCAAAAAGTTACCGCATTGAATATTACTTCGTGCCGCCCGGCCGTCATTCTTGAGCCTCGACCACACCGATGCCGTTGCCTAGATCCGACCTGAGGTTGGTGAGGAACATTCCCGTAGCCGAGAACCACTAAAATAACGTAAACTACAAACGTAAGTTTTACCTGACGATGCTTAAAACCTTGCTGTTCGAGTTCGCACCAGCTCCTTTCGTTGCGGTTTCGGACTGTAAACGGTTTGGACCGTTGCCACGAACCCCGACAACGTGCCCCGTTTCGCAATGGCGTTTCGATGGGTAGAACGTTGTCAGAATACGTCTCCCGATTGCCCCGCCATCATGAAAACTCTGGAACGACGTCTTGGACTCGGCGCCGTGGTCGCAATTAGTATCTCGGCCATGCTGGGTAGTGGTATTTTCGTGCTGCCCGGACTGGCCGCTGCGAAAACTGGGCCGATGGTCTGGCTGGCCTATCTGGTCGCCGGCCTGACCGTGCTACCGGCTGCGCTGTCAAAATCTGAATTGGCCACAGCGATGCCTACATCAGGCGGAACCTATGTTTACCTTGAACGAACTTTCGGTCCGCTCGCGGGAACGATCTCCGGCATTGGATTGTGGTTGTCCTTGCTTCTAAAAAGCGCCTTCGCGCTGGTCGGCTTCAGCGCCTACCTTTCGGTGCTGGTCGATGTGCCCCTCAAGCCCGTCTCGCTTGCGCTGCTGGTTGCGATCACGGTTCTTAACGTGATGGGCGTCAGCATCATCAGCAAGATGCAGAAATTTGTACTTAGCGGTGTCTTGATCGCTTTGTTAATCCTGTCCTTCATTGGCCTAGGAAGCGCCAACATGGAATTCTTGGAAGGCGGACTCAGCAAAGGCTTCAATGGCTTCCTTGCGGCGACCGCTTTCGTTTATGTTTCATACGCCGGTGTCACCAAAGTGGCGGCCATTGCGGAAGAAGTCAAAAATCCCGATCGAAACCTTCCTCTTGGAATCATGATTTCGTGGTTCTCGGTGATGTGCATCTACGTGTTTGTCGTTTTTGTTCTGGTTACCAATGTGCCGGTCCATGATCTGACTCATTTTGAAGGCACCGACAAACCCGACCTGCATCCGATCTACACGTTGGCAAACATCATTGGTGGAAAAACGGCGGGGACGGTTGCGGCGATGTTCGCTGTGGTGACGATGGTTTCGATGGCCGTCGCGGGGCTCTTGGCCGCGTCTCGATTCCCGTTCGCGATGAGCCGAGATCAATTGCTGCCCGATGCGATCCAAAAAATCCACCCCACTTATATGACGCCCGTCACAAGTATTCTTCTGACAGCCGCGGTGATGGGGGTCAGCATTCTGTTCCTGCCGGTCGAGCAGATCGCGAAACTGGCCAGCGCGTTCATGATTTTGGCGTTCATGTTTGTGTGCGGAACGGTGATCGTCCTGCGAGAAATCGCCAGCGAATGGTACAAGCCCGGCTTTCGGTCGCCTTGGTATCCGTACCTGCAGATTCTGGGGATCCTGAGCGGTATCGTGCTGTTATACGCGATGAGCTGGACCAGCCTGTTTGCCATCGGTTGCGTCGTGCTGGTAGGAGCGATGTCTTACTTTGGCTATGGCCGCCATCAAACCTCTCGCAAGGGAGTGGTTGAGAAAATGGGCCGGCGGAGAGATCTGCTGGTCGGTGGAGGTCGCCCAAGTGTATCGACGCGCGAACAGTTGGTAACGGAAGACAGTGGACTTGGAGGCACCGCGTCGGTGGTAGTCCCACTATTTGGAAGCGAACGATCACCCGAAACGCTGGTCGAGATGGGAGCCTCACTCGCTCACGGCCGAACGCTTGAAGTCCTGCACCTGTCCGTGATCCCCGAGCAAATTGAACTTTCGGACGCGCTGGACGAAGACCTGCACACCGAAGCCATGAGCCGCCGAATTCACACCATGGCCGAGGTCGAGCAAGTCGATTTGAAGTACGACAAAATGGTCACTCGCGACGTGGTCGGCACCATTCACAAGGTTGCAACGCGTCTTGACTGCGAATGGGTCGTCATGGAAGCTGCCGGACGACGCCGGTTTGGAATCACGTTCCAGAATCCGCTCGGCTGGCTGCAAGATCACCTTGACTGCAACCTTGCGGTTTTCAAAGACGCGGGCGTTCGCTACATCCGGCAAATTTTGGTGTTCGCTGAACCCGGTCCACACGATTCTTTGGTCGTCGCCACCGCCGACCATCTTGCGCAGATTTACCAAGCCGAGTTGAACTTCATCTGTTTTGAACGCGACGGTGATGAAGCGATTAACTCGACCGCCCGCGCCGACTACATCGACCAGCTTCGCGATTTATGCGTCAGCCCGACGAAAGCCGTCGTCCTACAAGGCGAAGACGAACTGCAAACCATCCAAGACGCCACATCGGGCTACGACCTGATGATCATGGGCGCCGCGCCCAATCGAACGCTAAGTGGTCGGCTCTTTGGGACCGCAAAAGATCAACTGACACGTGCCGCCGAGTGCTCCGTGTTGTGGCTGAAGACGCCCGCTCAAAGGACTCATGAACAATTCGACATTGCGAAACTTCCGGTCGAGAAAGAATTTGACATCCTGCAGTTCGTCGATGAAAACTGCATCAGCGTGAATGTGGACGAGACCAAAAAAGAACAGGTCTTCCGACTGGCGACCGATTTGCTGGCTCGGCATTACCCAGAAATTAGCCCGATCATGATCACGACCGGGCTGTGGGAACGGGAACAATTGCAGAACACGGCCGTCGGGGGCGGTATCGCGATTCCGCACGCCACTCTCGCGCAAGCATCAAGCGGCGACTCGGCCATCGCGATTCTGACCATGAAGCAGCCGATCGACTACGACACCAACAATGGCGAAAAGGTTGACGTGCTGTTCTTCACAACGGACTCGCCCAACAACCGGCAGACTCACTTGAAGATTTTGGCGGCGATTTCAAGGCTCTGCCAAAAACCGGATTTCCTTGAGGCATTGCGTGCGGCCAGCTCAAGCGAAGAAGTGATATCGGCCATCCGGAGCAGCTTGAGCTAAGCGTTCCAAGAACCTATTGCTTTTCGCTAGGCAACCCTTCGGATCCATGAAAAAAGTTGTGCCACTTCTGCGCCGTTTGTAAGGACATGGACTCAACTTGTGCACGAGTGAATCCATACGCCTCCATTTCCTGCTTGTGATCGTTCCACAAGTGAGTCCGCATGTCGCCCGGTCCGGCGTAATCGACGTCCGAGCTAAAGATGGTCGGAACGCCGTTGATGTATTGAATTTCTGGCGTCGATGGTCGCTGCGCGACGCCGAGTTCATCAGCAACGATGGGGAATTCTTGGGCGGCACCGACGGGGTATTCTTGGCCGACACTGACGGGGATCTGCTGGCCAACAACGTATGAATCAACGTTGATCGGGTGAGCAACCATGATTGGGTCAACCATCGGAGCGGGAACCGTCACCGGGTAAGTCTCGGCTGGCGCAATGATCGGTAAGACAGTTGGGTTCGACGACATGAAGCCCGAATCCATCACGTGGCCGTTCGCAAATTCATTTGCGTTTGGAATTGCGTTGACATGCGCTAATGGTATCGAGTGGAAGGTGGCGTCTTGGAAAACGGTGTCCCCAGCCGTGACCTGACCGTAGTGCTGACCAAACGATTGTGCGTGGAAGCCGAAGAACAAAACGAGCGGAACAAGAATCGAGGTAGTGGCGCGCTGGTGGGTCTGCATCGTTGAGCCTTCGTTGAGGATTTTATGCATCAGGAGAGAGTGACGAGCAAATTCCACCATAATCACGCCGCAGCCCACTTGGATGAAATAACGCAAACTTTCCCGAATTCCGTTCTGTATCCATTCGGGGTCGGCAGCTTCGCCAAGCGACACAGTTTTAAATGCAGAGCGACTGTGTCGCTCTGCGTTTTAGTGACTCGCCGTCAGCGAGCCAGGCGAGATCAGCAGTTATGAGCCACTTCCGATCAGAAATTCAGCGACTGTCGCCGTGACCAAGGCGGGTTGTTATTGGACCTTTCCCTGTTTCCGTCTCCAGTTTCCGGCGTGCGGCGCGTTCGTCAACAAGCATGGCGAAACCACTCGCGGGTAAAAAGTTCCACTGACGCTGACCCTTTTGATATAATCAGGGCGCAACAGTACCCACCACTTCTGAGGCGCGATGATGGCGAAAGTCACTATTCATAAAGACGACAATCCGGCAATTGAAGCGGCCACCAAGCGCGCCAAAGCAACGTTTCGATACTTTTGGCGCGAACTATCTTGGGACTATCGTCGAATCGTTCCCGGTTTGGATCTGGCTGTATTCAAAGTTGCGTTTACTGACGACAAGGAAACTCCCGCCGAAGTGATGTGGGTCAATGAAGTGAACTTCGATGGCTACTCGCTGACCGGTCGGCTGCTGAATGAGCCGAACTGGCTCAAGTCCATCAAGCAGGGCGATGCCGTCAAGGTTCCGGTTAAGGGCATAACGGACTGGTTGTATGCAATCGACGGAGTTGCTTACGGCGGATTCTCGGTCAATGCGATTCGTAAGCAGATGGGTAAGAGGGAACGCAAGCAGCACGACGAAGCTTGGGGTTTGGATTTCGGAGACCCGGCCAAAGTTCACGTCGCTCCGGCAAGCTGGTTTCAGGAAGAAGAAGTCAAAAAGAAGAAGGGTTTTTTCGGTTTTGGAAAGTCAGCCGGGCCCCAACCAGTACCGGATGACGTTCTTCAGAAACGCGAGCATCCGATGGCTGCCAACATGGCGCCAGAAATCAAAAAGATGGTCGCCTCCAATCCGGGTGCTGTGTCGGAGCTTGCGGACAACGGTTTGAACATGCTGCATCAAATGGCTTTGAGCGGTTCCGTCATGGGCATCAAGGCCCTCTTAGAATGCGGCGCGAAGGTCAACTCAAAGTCGAACAAGGGCCACACCGCCATCGATTTCGCCAGATCACTGGGCTGGAAGCGGGCCTACACCTTCCTGAAACAACAAGGTGGCAAACCCTCAGCGAAAGAATGATGGCTGCCAAGAAAACAACAAAAGTGTCAGAGAATGTCAAAGCAGCAAGGCGTTAGGACATCGAGCCCGATGTACCCGGCAAACGCAATAATCACGAACCCAACGCGCAAGACTTTCGAGCTCGCGCTCTCGATGTGAGGATTCGGATCTTCCGTTTCAATCATGTCGATCCAATTGGCTTTCGTTTCGATGGCACTTCACTAAGCCATCGTGACTAAGCCGTCATGGCGGCCAGTTCTAGCTCGCGTTGCAGCAGCGGATCGATGCCGAGAGCCGTGCTCAAACGATCAAGATACGATCGCTCGTCCGCGTTCTGCACGTCCACGACCGTCAGCGAAGCCAGATACATCTCGACGGCCGCCGAGCTACTGTCAGCGGCTTTGGCCAAGGCATCCAGATCCACCGCCTTTTCCAGTTCTGGGATCAAAAGGTCATGAACCTCCGCCGAGAAACCAGCTTCATCGATTTGAAGGGCGATCTTTTTCTTCTCTTCTTCGTCAATCACGCCGTCCGCTTGAGCCGCCATGATCATCGCGCGAAGAATCGCAACGCTGCGGTCGTTGACCGCCGGACCGGCCAGATTGGCGATCGGATTACCGGCTTCAGACAACTGGTTTTGTTTTTGCCATTCGTTGTAAACCTTGTAGCCAATTGCCCCCAAGGCACCAAGCGACCCAAGCTTGACGGCAGGCGATAGCACTTTGCGTCCGCCCTTGGTTCCAACCAGCAACGCCAGCAAGCCGCCGGCCGCGGCTCCAACGCCAAGATTCTTCAGCATCGCGTCACGTTCCGGACCGGCTTCAGGAATCTCAAGTTCGATTCGCTCCTTTAGCTCCGCCAATTGTTCTTTGGCAATGCCTAGGCCTTCCGAAGCGTATGTCTTTCCGTCTTCGGCAATCGTTTTGGCAGACTGCAACAGGTTTTCGAGTAGTTGGTTGGCGTCCATTTTGGGCTCCTTGAAACTCAAGTTTTAAAACTTTTCGCGATTGCGATGCCGAACGATCACATGTTCGAACGATGTATCCTAACAGTTTTCAAGAAAATTCAACGGACACGACTGACTGAGCCGACTGAACCGCCGTCAATCGCCGCGTGGACAGTTTGCTCACATCCAGTTGGACCCCGAAGCGGAAAGGCTTAAACTGCATCGATAACATACAAAGATACAATGTTAAAGTGCGAACGAATAAACTCGATGCGCAAACAGTGGAGGTCCGGTGAACGATCAAAATCGAAGCAATGAAGCTCAAGATGAAATCTGGAACGTTCCCAACAAGATCTCGGCGGCTCGACTGGTGCTGTCGTTTGTGGTCTTCGCCTTGATCCCCATGCAGCAATATTGGGCGGCGTTGATTGCGTTCGTGATCGCTGCCGGAACTGATTGGGTCGATGGCTGGTACGCCCGAAAATACAATCAAGTGACCAAACTTGGCCGAGTCCTTGATCCGTTCTGTGACAAGATTCTGGTTTGTGGCGTCTACATCTTGTTGGCCGTCGAGATGAACGGGCGGTTTCCGTGGTACGCTCAGATCGCTGGCTGGATGGCGGTCGTCGTGGTGGGTCGAGAACTTTTGGTGACGGTGTTGAGGTCGATGATCGAAGGAGCGGGCGGAGACTTCTCGGCGAAGATGGCTGGCAAACTAAAAATGTGGTTCCAGTGCATTGCCGTGGGTGCCTGCTTGGTCGCGTTGGCACTGCAACACGAGTCCCCCGAGCAACCGATTCCGACTTGGCTATTCGCGACGGTGATCGTTTCCACGTGGGCGTCCGTGATTTCGACCGTACATTCCGGTTGGCTATACGTTCAGATCGCAGCAGCCACACTGCGGCCGGGGCAGGACGGCGAAGGCTGATTTTTCGAAAGCAATTGCGATCCGTCGAAGCCGCTTGAATCGCCTTTCATTTTGTTCGGCCTGCGTTTTCTTTTCCTCATTCTTGTTCAGCAAATAATCGAGCCCGCTTCATGGTCGCGACCGCATTTTACGTCTGCATGGCGCTGATTTTTATAGCGAGCGTCCCAATTTGGCGGTCGATTTATTCTCGATACCGACAGAACAAACCCCTCCTTGAAAGTCGGCCACAACTCGCGTCGCCAATGGGATTGATTGACTTGATTGTGCTGTTGTCGATCTGGTTGACGTCGCAAATTCTGGCCGTCAACGTTTTCTCGCAAATATCCGGCGTGGAAATCGGAAGCCTTGAATCGGTTAGCGGTAGTCAGATGATGGTGCTGATGTTGATCGCCGGAATTGCACAGATGATTGCGGTCGCATTGGGGATGGCGATCCTCATTTTGCGATACAAAGACGTGCGAGTCGCCGGTTGGTACGAGGACTTTGTTCGCATCGATCTAAAACTTGCATTCGTGGGCTTCTTGTTGGCCGCTCCGGTTGTGCTGGTGCTTCAGACGTTGCTCTCGCTGTTGGTCGAGTACAAGCATCCGGCGATGGATGCGATGGTGGAAGAGGCGACTCCTTTCACCGTGGTCGCAGTTTGGTTGGCGGCGGTGGTTGCGGCTCCGATCGGTGAAGAAATTGTCTTCCGGGGGTGGATGCAAAATTGGCTGCAGAGGGTCTCGTTTCGTCCACGAGCATTTGCTGCGTCGATCAAAGGAGGTTGGTACAACCCGACCGACCCCGAGTGGACTCAGGCGGTCGAGCGGGTTGAACATGTTCTTGAATCAGAGCAATCAGAAACCCGAAGCAACGGATCGATCGTTGAAACAGAGGCCGCCCAAAAAGTTGATTTCGACCGTGGCTCAAACCTCAGCGGTGACGCAAACCCATACGCAGCCACGGTTCATTCCGGGCCGAAAGAAACTCTCGCCCAGATCAACAAAGTGTCGCCCGCTGCAAATCCGGTTCACGACCCGGTCGTCAATTGGACCGCGATTGTGGTCACTTCGCTGGTCTTCGCATTGATGCACCTTGGGCAGGGGCTCGCACCCATCCCGCTGTTTGGATTTTCCCTGTTGCTGGGCTACCTGTATCAACGAACGGGAAGCCTGTTGCCATGCATCGGTTTGCACATGCTAAACAATGGCTACAGCGTCTTCTGGCTGACGATGCAAATTCTGACGGGAGAAACGGGAGATCTTCCGTGACCGGGAATCAGCGACTAACATGAGCGTCCCGATTGAGGACGACTTGATCTTGCGCAGCGGGACTAAGAATCTGGTTTTCAAACACCTTTCAGTAAATCATCGATAGGAAACGACTCTAATGGCACTCGGATTCGGAATTGTTGGCTGTGGAATGATCTCTCATTTTCACGCGAAAGCTCTCGCGGATGTCGCGGGTGCAAAAATGGTCGCGTGTTTTGATCGCCGAGGCGAATCTGCAACTGCGTTCGCCGATGAACACGGAATCACCGCCTACGATGACCTTGAGGCGATGCTGGCCGATCCAAAAGTGGATGTTGTAAGCATCTGCACGCCCAGCGGCGCTCATATGGAGCCGGCCGTCGCAGCCGCCAATGCCGGCAAGCACGTCATCGTTGAAAAGCCTCTGGAGATCACGCTCAAGCGTTGCGATAAAATCATCGAAGCCTGCAAAAAGAACAAAGTTGTTCTTTCGACTTTGTTTCCTTCTCGATTTCATAAGTCAAGTCAGTTGCTCAAAGAGGCGGTCGACAAAGGCAAGTTCGGCCGACTGACTTTGGGTGACTCGTACGTCAAATGGTTTCGGACTCAAGAGTACTACGACAGCGGTGCTTGGCGAGGAACATGGGCACTCGATGGCGGCGGTGCGTTGATGAACCAAGCGATTCACAGCGTCGACCTTTTGGTGTGGCTGATGGGACCAGTCGCCGAGATTTCGGCCCAGACGGCGACGCTGGCTCACGAGCGAATTGAAGTGGAAGACGTGGCAACTGCCGCGCTGAAATTTGAAAGCGGCGCACTTGGAGTGATCGAAGCAACCACTGCTGCCTTTCCGGGAGCCCTCAAAAAGATCGAGCTGCATGGCAGTCATGGTTCGGCCACGATTGAAGAAGAAGATATCAAGACGTGGGAGTTTGCAAAAATGACCGCGAAGGACAAAAAGATCGCGGCGGAGTACGGTGCGATGACCGAAACCGGCGGTGGTGCTGCGGATCCGTCTGCGATCGGGCACGAGGCTCACGCAACCCAGTTTCGTGACGTCATCAAAGCGATCAAAAAGGGCACCGCACCCGCCGTGGACGGACCAGAAGGTCGCCGCAGCGTCGAAGTCATTCTTGCCATCTACAAAGCGGCAGAAACCGGCAAGGCCGTTCAGCTGCCTCTTGCTAAGGACCCTGTGCTGAAGGCAAAGAAGAACGCGAAGAAAGCGTAGACGATTTTCTCGTCGAAATTTGAACCGGCCATGTCAAAATTAACCGGTCGCAATGGCGAAAACGTTCTTAACATCTATCCCAGCCGATGTTCACTGGCATTGAGACGTTAGGCGATTGGAAAAGTGCATTTTTAATTTCTTTGCGCTTTGCGTATACTGCACGCCTGTCGATCTTGCACCACTTCCCGAGGCAATCATGCAGGCTTCAAGGCTTTTTAAACTTTTGCGCGCGTTGGCATACGTTCTTGCATGCCAATTCCTATTCTCCTCCGCCTGTTTCTCGGCGGACAATTACCGCCGCACGTGGAATTCCGCGTCCGGAAAGTTCACCGTCGAAGCAACTTATGTCGGTCGATCTGAGGATTCGGTTCTGCTCAAAACAGACAGTGGCGACGCGAGGGAAGTTCCGCTGGAAAAGCTATGCGCCAAAGATCAAATGTTTGTCGAAGGCATGGAGATTATTGAACGTGAGCGAACTCAGTACGATCTGGTGCTTCCTCATTTGGAACGTTTTAGCGAAAGCCCGGCTGCGGTCATCGAGATTGTCGAAGAGATCAGCAAACAGCACCCGGAAAGTCCTTACGCTTCAATGATGACCGGACTTGCCTACGCGTCAGAAATGGGCGACTACAAAAAAGCAGATCGATATTTCAAACGAGCACAAAATTCCATTCGCGGTGCTCGAAAGATACTTGGCGACGGTTTCCACCCACAAACGGCTACCTCAATTAGCAACAATCTTGCCATCAGCGCCTTGAAAGCACGAAAAGGTAACACGGCGGTTAAGTTCCTGTCTGAAGGAACAACCGATTCCGGAGTGCCTTTCAGCATCTACCACAACGCAACCTTGCTAATGGAGGTGACTCGCGACCATGGCAGTTATATTAGCTTCAACGGTGACAATCGAAAGAAACTGGTTGGCATTCTCGCTCGCAAAGCCCCGGCCAGCCCGGGTGGAAAAGTGCCCACCCGATTTCTCTACTCGCTTAAGTGGGATGAACCGATGTCAGTCTCGCAACTCGACCGGTTCATCCAAGGTGGTGGCGCGGCTCTGGCCACTGCCCACTCAAAGCGAAACCAACTTGGAGGAGCAGTTTTTAGCAGCGAGAAGCAGCTTGCCGATCGCGGCTATTCCGAGTATTGCAGCGGCTCTGGAGTTCTGATCTCGCCCGAACTGATGCTCACCAACCGACACGTAGTTCAGTCGGCAGACAATTCATTGTCGTACACGATTACTCAATACCAAACCGACGGCAAACCACGCCTCGTTGGCGGTTCTATCATCAAATGGTCAGCTGTAAACGAGGAAGACCTCGCTTTGATCAAGCTGGACCAACCAATGGATGCCGTCCCATTGCCGCTGAACTTAGAACCGCTGGACGACGATCAGCCGATTGCGGTACTTGGCTTTCCGGAAATCGATTCACGCGGGGAGCACCTTGCTGCGGCCAGCGGAAAATTTATCCGCTACGACACGGAACAGCCTTGGTTTTTTTCTACCAATCAAGTGGCGTTAGGAAACAGCGGTGGTCCGACGGTCGACATGAGTGGAAACGTCGTTGGAATTACGTTTGCGAGGAGAGACTATCGAAAATACGGCTTGCTTGGTAGTCATTGGTTGAGGATTCGCCACATCAGAGAAGGGGTTTCCGTTTCCAACAAAGCGGTCAAGGAATTTTTGAACGTCGCCGCTCCCGACCTAGTCTATCCAGAAGTGAACCAAAAGCCCTATTCAAGCAATCAGGAGTTGGTAGAAAGTGTTCGGGGCTCTGTCATGCTGATCAAATCTTGGATTCCTCCAACCAGTCTGGTTACCAGAAGCGCATCGTCGCGATTCCGATCCGATGTGACGCAACTTAAGCTTGTCAAACTTGCCACGCTGCGGGAAAAAAGGCTCTACCCAGACCTTGTCTGCATGCGTTGTTCGGGCAAGGGGTATGTTGATTGCCCCAACCGGAGGTGTCACAAAGGTGGAGTGTCTCACAAGGTTACTCGGCAGGTCGGAACCGATCCGATTCACGGCACCCCCATCCTTCGCTCGAATACCGAGATTGACACATGCGAAGTTTGTCGAGGCAAAGGTGGAGAGGTCTGCCCAGACTGCGACAAGGGAAGACTCACGTTGCTTGACGACAGCAGGTAAACGCTCGTGGCATGAACTTCCGATCGCCTAGTTGATCCAACGCCTAGACCATCGGCAATCAAAATTATGATAAGCTGCCTTGATGACAGCCTCTAAACGATCCCAGAAGCGCAAGGAAGATAAGAAGGCGCGGCGAGAACGCGCCCGCCGCGAACGGGAACGCGCTGCTCAAGCTGCAAGTCAGCCGCTGCACCAACGTGACGATCGGCACGTTTTGATCGCCATGACACTCGCCAGCCTTGTCGCGGGCTTGCTGGCGATCGTGAACCTCGACCGAGCCACTCATGCGGGTTCATTGACCAATGAAGAGCGTTTGCTGTCGACCAGTCATCACGGTTGGCCGTTGGTCTATCTAGAACGCGATCTCGAAGAGAAGCCGAAATTGTTTTTCAGCAGGCGGCTGTACAGTTGGCCCATCCCGGCCGTGACGGGCGAGCAACGGCGATGGAATGTCGCCAACTTAGTCGGAAACATCGGGATTTGCATCGCCATCACGCTCGGATCGTTTTTGTTGATCAGTTTCGCGGTCAGAAAGTACGACGCGTGGAAAAAGCGTTTGCTAAATTCGAGCAAAGCGAATTAGAGATGCCGCACATCAGCAAAGCGCTGAACATTGCGGATATTTCCGCGTGGCCCAAGGATCGGATCCAATCAACTTGGTCCGCCCAATGCCGCCTCAATCTCGTATTTCAAGAATTCAAGATTGTTGGCACAATGGAGATTCAGCGAAGGCACGGAATGACTTTTTGACTTTCCATGCCCAGCAAATCATCCTCCGACACATAACAAAAACCACCTCAACGGATTGAGAACCACGTGCAGCTGAAGAAACGACTTGAGGCGCTATTGCTGCAGGCGATCCTGTGCGTGATCCAGATCCTGCCGATCGAAATGTGCGCTCGAGTCTGTCGGTGGCTGGCGTGGTTGGTGACCGATGTCGTTGGCTTTCGCAGAAAAATCATCCGCGACAACATTCTGGGCGTGTACCCGGACGCGACCAACGAACGCATCCGCGAAATGGCCATCGAGATGTGGTACCACTTGTTCCTGATGGCGTGCGAAGTGGCCCACGCACCGCGGCGGATTCATGACTCCAATTGGCGGAAATATGTTCACATCCGCGACAAAGTTCTGATGACCAAATACCTGATCGACTACCGGCCGTTGGTCGCTGTCTCGGGGCATTTTGGCAATTTCGAAATGGGCGGGTACGTCACGGGCTTGCTTGGAATGCCCAGCTACACGGTGGCTCGGACGCTGGACAATCCGTACCTAAACGACTTCATCAATCGCTTTCGTAGCTTCAACGGACAGTTCCTGCTTCCCAAAGAGGGCAGTGCGACGATGGTGCAGGAAGTCATGGACAGTGGAGGCATTCTGACGCTGCTGGGAGATCAGCACGCGGGCAACAAAGGCTGCTGGGTCGACTTTCTGGGCAGGCCAGCATCCTGTCACAAAGCCGTCGCGCTTTTCACATTAAGTGGAAACGCGCCGATGATGGTCAGCTATACCAAGCATACGGAGAAACCGCTGCACTTTGAGATCGGCTGCACAGGAGTCACCGATCCGCTGGACATGCCAGACGAACTGAAGGATGTGACTCGGTTGACTCAGTGGTACAACGACCGACTGGCTGATGCGATCCGCAAAGATCCCGAACAATTTTGGTGGCTCCACCGACGCTGGAAAGAGAAACCGGTTCGCAAGACAAAGAAAAACCGAAGCAAGGCGACGAAAGCTGCCTGACACGAAAGATTCTGATCCTTGATTCAAGCGATCGCGCACGTGGGCTTAGTCCACGATAGAGGTTTTGTTACGATGATCTGGAAGACGGTCAGCACAAAGTCACCACTGCTGGCGGCTCAAACTTGTTGTGGCATATGGAAGCCAATTCAAAGTCTCCAGCCAACGTTTCAATCACCGAACAGAGTACTCGCGAAACAATACCGTATCGACTTGTTCAACGATCGGGCAGGCAAACATTTGGGTTTCGTGTGCTCAAATCGTTCATTTATTCCTTGGCGAGTGCTAAATGCGATTGCCTAATCCATTGAAAACGTGTTCCCGTGATTGAATACCGCTCGTTTCTAAACACGGACCCTCCGCTGGTTGCCGAAATCTGGAACCAGCAGCCAACGTTCCGCAGCCAAATATCGCGGGTGAACCCAGAATTGCTTGAGCAGCATATTTTCTCGAAGCAATACTTCGATCGTCACGGAATGTTTCTGGCCGTCGACCGCTCGGGCGATCAGCCCAAACCATTGGGTTTCGTGCACGCCAGCTTTTCGGTGAACGAACGACTGGACGATTTGGATCATTCGACCGGAATCGTCTGCCAACTCAAAATGGTTCCCGACGATCGACAACAAGAAGTGGCCGCTGGGTTGCTGAATCATGCGTGTCAGTATCTTACCAGCCAAGGATCCACGATCGCTCATGTGGGCGGCCATTTTCCACGCTCTCCATTTTACTTGGGCCTTTACGGAGGCAGCCGGATCCCGGGCGTGATGGCACCCGACCGAGTGACCTTGGATGCGTTTCTGGCCGCCGGCTTCGAGCCGCATGATAAGATCTGCGTGCTCGAACGATCGCTGACTGGTTTTCGCACAATCGTCAACCGAAACCAGATGAAGCTACGACGCGAATACGTGATCAGCGCCGATGGCGACCCGATGGAACGCTCTTGGTGGGAGAGTTGCACGTTGGGCGGAGCAGATCGAGACCGGTTCACGATCGCCAGCAAAACCAGCCCGCAAGAATGTGGCACCGTTTCCTATTGGGACATCGAGCCAATGGCCAGCCAGTGGGGAGGCCCCGCAAAAGGGCTCTACGATTTAGCCGTATCGCCGGACCTCCAACGCACCGGCTTGGCGACGTTTTTAGTCGGTGAGTCCCTTCGCAGGTTAATGCAAAACGGTATCGGCCTAGTCGAGGCTCAGGCGCGTCAGTCGGACGAGGCATCGATGGGCGTGTTTCATAAGCTTGGTTTTGAGCAGGTGGCCGAGGGCATGTTGATGCGGAAATCGCTGGCGTGACCAAAACGTAAAGTTCGCCGCCAGCATGTCACTATGATATAATTTTGGCTCTCCCCAAAGCATCCATCACCTATTCCATTTAACGACTGCCGCTCGCCATGAACGTCGATCCGGAAATCAAGAAACTGCAAGACTCAATCCAACGATCTAAAGTGGAACGGGCGAAACTGCAGCCGGTCGGAGACAAGTTGTTTGATGGCGTAAGGCTGTTTGATCAAGTACGGGAACGCATCAAAGCAGGTATTCGCACGAAGAATCCTGAACTGAGTGAAAACGAGATTCATGAACGGTTTTTACAGCTTTTGGCCGCACAGAAAACTTGTGAAGAAAAAAATGTCTACACGATCGTCGAAACTTGCAACGGCAACGCTGGTGATCAGCTGCATTAATAACCGACTAAGCTGGAGCCTTCTCCAATGAATGGTGAACAAGCGACTGCTCACGTACTTTCCAAACTATCCGAGCTTGGGATCGATCACATGCTTGTCGGTGCGTTTTCCAGCAATGCTTATGGCGTCCCGCGAGCGACCAAGGATGCGGACATTGTTGTTGAGTTCAAAGATGTCTCAGTCGCTGAATTTTGCAGTCATCTGGATTCCGGATTTTCGCTCGACCGCCAGATGATGCTGGAAGGGTTTACGGGGTCGACTCGAAACGTCGTAACGCACGTCGAATCAGGGTTTGATATTGAGCTTTTCCGGCTTGGTAAAGACTCACATCACCAAGAGCGGTTTGCCCGCAAGCAGCGTCATATCATCCTTGAACTCGATGTCGAAACATGGATTCCGACTGTGGAGGATGTCATCATTCAGAAGCTCCGATGGGCTCGGCGAAAGGACCAAGACGACATCGTCAACGTACTCAGCGTTTCAGGGGATTCACTCGACTGGAACTATGTCCGCCACTGGACCGACCAGCACGGCACGACCGAGTTGTTGGAACAGTTGAAGGGCGAGGCACTGTAGGTCTCGACTAATTTCGCAGGTTTCACAAAAACATGACCGCCTCAGTTAGTTAGCTTGCAAGTTCCTGATCGTAAATTTGAAACACGGAGGCACAGAGCTCACAGAGAGCCATGCTGCCGAACTCATTGTGCTCCGTGCCGCTGTGTTTTCCATTTCACGCCGCTGCCTGACGAATGGTTGGTGCAAGACCATCACGAGCCAAAGATTCGGACCCCGCTTGGACTCTGCCTTCCACAGCTTGGGCATTTCCAACCAAAAAACTGTCGCATGTAAACGGTCGTATTGAATGGACTTAGGCGAAACGGGCGATTTAGTGGCTCTTGGGTTCGAGCGAACGCATTCAGTTGTGTGCTTGCAGTTAACCTTGCTGGCTTGCACGCAGTTTGCCATAAGCTGTTCTTGTTTTGCACGTACCAGGAAGCTTGATGCCCGTTCGCAGCCTTACCCGCAGCCAATTCGTTTTCATTTTCTTCATCATCGCGATGACGATCAGTTCGCGCGAATGCTGTGCCCGCCAACAGCTTTCTGGTTATCCGCAGCGATTCCAAACCACCCAAGTATCCGAAGCTTCGGCCGACTTTTTTGATGCGTCTGACAATTCCTATTCCGATCAACTTCGCTACCGAGTGGAAAGCGATCCGTTTCCACTTGATGCCAACCACTTTGGGGCTCAAGCCGACGTGCCGCCCCCAACAAGCGGCCGGCCTCGTGGCATTCCGATTGGGCTCCGAACGGAATGGCTAAGCGATCCGGACGCCGGGCTTTCAACATCTGGCGTTAGCATCAAGGCTCCACTGCTGAGAGGTTTTGGCAGCCCGCCACCGATTGTTAAAATCGGATTTGATTACACGAACCTGTTCGCCGCCGATCAGTTCGGCCTGCCGGATGATCTCTACACGTACTCGATTGGAGTATCATCGGTCCGACGCATCAACGATCGTTGGGCCGTTCGCACGATGTTGGGAACTGCGTTTTCTACCGATCACGACAACACCTCCAGTGACGCGTGGCAGTTTCGGGGTGGAGCGTTCGGGATCTACGAAAGTAGCCCGCAATGGAAGTGGACATTCGGCGCAATTGCCTTGGGGCGACGTGACCTGCCGGTGCTGCCAGCATTTGGAGCCATCTGGCAACCGACGGAACGACATCGCTTTGATTTGACGCTGCCGACGATCAAGGCCAACTATTTGTTATCTGACGATGGCCAGCGGCAGCGATGGACTTATTTGGGAATCGGCCTGAGCGGAAACACTTGGGGCGTCGAACGAACCGACGGAGTCGACGACCAATTAAGCTACGGCGACTGGCGAGTGCTATTCGGTTTGCAGTCGCGTCCAACTCCTGAACCGGGCAAGTCGTTTTCGATCGGAAGAAAGAACTCGCTCTCGATCGGCTACGCGTTTTCGCGTGATTTAGAATTCCAAAACGAGACGCTCGAAGTCCCCTTGGCCAGCACGTTTTTGATCCAGTTAAGCACCAGCTACTGAGACAATCCGGGATAGGAAGGCTCCGTCCGAGCCGCTTGGGATGCTTGAACTTATTCCTCCGTTTGGCTCGGGCGGAGCCTCACCCTCCCACGCTACGCCCTCCCGCGCTACGCCGTCACGAGTTACGCCCTCACGGATTAAGCACTCCAAACATAGCCAGCGTAGGACATCATCTCTTGTCACAAGCAACTTCGCGGCGCAACTAAAAATCATTCTCTCGCATCTGACAATAACTCTCATACCTTCGTGCATCAAGTTTTCCGTCGGCGACCGCCCATTTGACGTTGCAGTCTTCTTCGTGAGTATGCGTGCAATCGGGAAAGCGGCAGTCGTTGATGAAAGGCCGGATGTCGCGAAAATACCCGCCGACTTCCTCCGGGATCACGTCCCACAATTGAAACGAGCGAATGCCGGGCGTGTCGATCAGATGCCCTCCGTCCGCCAACGCAATTAAGCTGGCGGCGGTCGTCGTATGCCGGCCCTTGCTGTTTTCTGAACTGACAACGCCAACGCGAAGCTGCAACCCGGGCTCGATCGCGTTAAGCAATGAAGACTTTCCAACGCCACTTTGGCCAGTCACCACCGAGTCCTTTCCCGTTACCCAATTTCGCAATCGTTCGATCCCAAGCCCGGTTTCCGTCGAGGTTAACAGCACGCCGTAACCAAGCTGAGCCCACACGCCAACGACCGGTTGAAGGTCCGCAGGGTCGACAAGGTCCACTTTGTTGATCACAACCACCGGGCGGATCCCCGCTTTCTCGGCCGAGACCAGCAATCGATCCACCAAGTTGGGTTTCAACGTTGGCTCGGCTGCACTGGAAACGATAAACACTTGGTCGACGTTGGAAACAATGATCTGCTGCCGCTGCCGACTGGTTCGACTGATGAAATTGCGACGAGGCTCGACGCGAACGATCACGGCCTGATTCGCATCAGTGCCTTCGGCCTGCAGCTGAATCGTGACCGAATCCCCGGCGACCACGACGTGCTGAAGTTCAGTCGCCAGCGATTTCAAGATTCCTCGAACCGTGCATTCGTATTGGTCGTCTCCGGCCTGAACGATACTGGTCAAGCCATGAACTCGAAGCACTCGTCCTTGGCGGCAGAGTTCTGGATCAACTTGCAGGTCGATCTGAAATCCCGCTTGCTCCTCGTCGCTGGTGGCTCCGGCGACCGTTCGCTTGCGAGTCAATTTGCCCTTTCCGGAAACCCGCTCGCCGCTTGACTCTTTCTCTAAACCGTCCGCATCATCCGCGAACTCGCGCGTGAAGTCTTTCTTACGAGTCCGTCCGTCGTACCGCTTTCGAAACACCGCACGAACGGTTCGTTTTCCCTTTTTCTTTTTCGCCATAGGAATATTGTAACGTGTTTCAAGACCGTACGCGCCAGGAATAGAGATACGTTTTCTATCGAAGAAAACCACAAAAGGCGAGAAATCGCGTGCACGATTATGGAGTCTTTCGTATATTTCGTGGTCGATAAACAGATGTTGGCGGGGTGCAACACTTGCCACTCAAACTTAGCGAGGCGAAGCATGAACGAGTTCTTATCCGCAGCAATCGAAGAAGCCGAGCAGGGGCTGGCCGAAGGTGGAATTCCGATCGGATCGGTGCTGGTGATCGATAACAAGATTGTCGGGCGAGGG
This sequence comes from uncultured Pirellulaceae bacterium, assembly GCA_937929805.1. GTDB lineage: Bacteria > Planctomycetota > Planctomycetia > Pirellulales > Pirellulaceae > Mariniblastus. The sequence goes on along the minus strand of CALFUT010000005.1, from coordinate 25,048 downwards.
CACAACCGAAGAGTGCAGGGCGGTAGCGCGATTCTGCATGCGGAGATGGATTGCCTCGAGAACGCGGGACGACTGACGGCGTCGCAGTACGCAAAGTCCACGCTCTATTCAACGCTCTCACCGTGCGACATGTGTAGCGGAGCGGCTTTGTTGTACAAAATCCCGAGAATTGTGGCCGGAGAAAACAAAACTTTTCAGGGCCCTGAAGATTACGTCCGCAGCCGCGGCGCGAGTCTTAAAATTCTTGACGATCCCCGTTGCATTGAGCTGATGCAACAGTTCATCGCCGATCATCCAGAGCTGTGGAACGAGGATATCGGCGAGTGACGCGGCTACTTAAACGCGTCGCTTTACGAACCTCAATGCAACCTGACGATATCGCGAGTGATTCTACCTGCCATTAAACCGGCAGAAGGTACGCCATCTTGCCGCACGTGTCGAGCATCACGTTCTATCCGGTATTGCGTCAGTTCAACTCGGCCGCCTGAAACGATGATTCCACCAACCGGTGACTTCCACAGGTGCGTTCAACCGCGGTGACTGTTGGTAACACTTTCCACCCACTTGCTAAATCGTTTCATGGTTCCTGACCCAACTGATCCGAAAGGAGTGTTTTCATGATGAAGAAGTTTGAGAGGTTTTGCTGACTTCCACCTTGCTTTCGAGTGGGCAAGGGCCCATGATTAAACATCTTCGCTGCCTGAGCCTCACGTCCGGATTTGAACGCCGTGCGAAAAGTACTTTGCATTAAAAGATGTCCTGAATTCTCGAATCAGCCCGATCTTGATTTCGATGGCTCGAAGTGCGAGGTCACCGTGGCCGCCAGCACGCAAGAAGCTCTTCAACGGCTGGCTGATGAGTCGTACGATGGTGTCTATTTCGTCGACCAAGAATCGTGCAACGACGCCATTTCCGGGATGGTCCATAGTGCGGAGATCCTGAAGCTGATGCCTGATGGTGTCGCGCTGTTGGACGATCAGGGAATCGTAATCAGAGTAAACAAAAGGCTTGCCAGTTGGTTTGATAACCCAAACATGGCGGGCCTTGATTTTTATGAAGCCATCGGTGATTCCGCGATCGTTGGTCCCGAGGCAAGCCCGATTCGATCAGCGATCGGAACGGGCGAAGAGTTCGAATCGCTGCTGTCGTGCGGGGATCGTTTTTTCACGTTGAAGGCTGTCCCGATTGTTGGCCCTGATGGCCAGTGCAAAAACGTCGTGGTCACCATGGCCGACACGACCGTCGCCCACAATCATCGACAGAAACTCGATGCCTTGCACTCAGCCGGCAACGGACTGGCGGACCTCCGTCCTGAAGAAATTTATCAGATGGATGTCGAGCAGCGGATCGACCTGCTGAAAGAGAACATCCTTCACTTCGCGCTGGATCTTCTGAAGTATGACGTTGTTGAGATTCGGTTGCTCAGCCCGGACTCCACGGACCTTCCCATCCTGCTGTCCTACGGTATCAACTCGGACGAAGGACGGGGCCGACCGCTCAAGGCAGAAGCCAAGGGCAATGGAGTCACAGGGTTTGTCGTGGCGACCGGCACCAGCTATTTGTGTGAAGACACCACGAACGACCCACTGTATCTAGATGGCCTCGTAGGAGCGAAAAGCTCGTTAACCGTTCCGCTGAAATTGGGCGACCAAGTCATCGGTTCTTTCAATGTTGAAAGCCCCAACCCGCGAGCCTTTGACGAGTCGGATCTAAGGTTCATCGAGGCTTTTGCGGATGACATTGCCGTTTCACTGAACACGCTGCGGTTACTTGATGCTCAACGCAGTAACGCGACCTTGGAAAGCGTGGAAGCGATCCGTGATGCCGTCGCGCTTCCGCTGGACGAGATTCTCAACGACACCGTTCACGCCATCGAAAGCTACATCGGCCACGACCCTGACGTCACAGAGCGTCTGCGAGCGATTCTGACTCATGCGCGAGAGGTCAAAAAACACATCCACCAGATTGGTCGAGAAGCCGTCCCCGATTCGGATCGCAGATTCATCGTTCGATCCGAGCAGCGTCCGGAACTTGCCGACAAACGCATCTTGGTCATTGACGCCGACGAACAAGTTCGCACCTCCGCACATTGCCTGCTCGAGCGAGCCGGTTGCGTGGTAGAGACGGCTCATGAGGGACATGAGGCGATTCTGATGGTGCAGTCTTGCAAGACGACTGACTCGCCCTACGACGCGATTATTGCTGACATTCGCCTACCGGATATTGGTGGATACGACTTGTTGATCCAATTGAAACAGCTGGTCGAAGATCCGCCGTTGATTCTGATGACTGGATTCGGTTACGATCCGGGACATTCGATCGTGAAAGCTCGGCAGGCGGGCTTGCGAGCCAACGCAGTGCTGTTTAAGCCATTCCGCCTCGATCAGTTGCTAGAGATTGTTCAGGCGACCGTGACTCGTGACGCCCAGTCTCCTGCCAAGTGATTGCAAGCGATCTGTTCGCCCTGCTGGATTCGGTCGATGTTATCGAATGAGTCCAGCGTCATCACTTCCACCTTCGGCCCAACATGCAATTCGTCTACTGGGGAATTTCCTTTATCGGACACGTGGGTCTCTGGTGCGCCACGTTCAACTTTCTTCACTCTACCGCGTTGGTACGATGGGCTCGAAAGTCATCCGAGATCCTTGTGCTGCTGTTTTTGGTGTTCCCCGTTTTCTTCGCCATGTGGCAACTGATCGGTTGGATCGGCGGAGGAGACAATGCCTTCACGTTAATCGGAAGCAACGTCGCCGGACGAGCGTACTCAGTTGTAACTTCGTTGATCGCAATCCCCACGGTACTGTTGTGGATGTCTCGAAAACTTTCGCCCAAACGACCAGCGGCGGTCATCGAGTTCTCTGAAAGCCGCAAGCGAATCGAATCCCACGACGGCACCAACTTGCTGCATGGAAATCTGGCTCAACTTCTTGGCAAACTACCGATAAACGAGACTCTAAATCTGTCCGTCGATCGTCTAACGGTCCAGTTGAATGTGCCGCAATCGCTCGATGGATTGAAGATCGCGCATCTTTCCGATTTTCATCTTACTGGCTATGTCGATCGACGATTTTTCGAGCAAGTAGTTGCCCGAGCCAATTCGTTTGAACCGGATCTGGTGATTATTTCTGGTGACCTAGTCGACAAACCCGAATGCCTTGAGTGGATCGATTCAATCTTTGGTGCTTTGAAATCGAAACACGGTTGCTACTTCGTACTTGGAAACCATGATTTGCGAGTCGGGGATGTTGACGATCTGTGCCAACGTCTGAAAGCGGCTGGACTGATTCATGTGGGTGGGATTTGGCGAACCTTGGAAATCAATGGAGTCACTGTTCAGATTGCGGGTAACGAGCTTCCGTGGTTTTCGGGAGCCGAGTACCTGCCGCTGTCCGCCAATTCCTCTGCCCAGCAAACGACGACTACGCCTGAACCGCACGCCAGCATGAAAATACTGATCAGCCACAGCCCCGATCAGTTGAAGTGGGCTCGGCCCTTCGAGTTCGATCTGATGTTCGCAGGCCACAACCATGGCGGCCAGATTTCCTTCCCCGTTGTGGGGCCCATCATCGCGCCGAGTCGCTACGGCCTTCGTTACGCGGCGGGCACGTTTCAAATTGGAAAGATGTTGATGCACGTCAGCCGAGGAGTCTCCGCCGAGAAACCCATTCGGTGGAACAGCATGCCGGAACTGGGGCTGTTTACAATCCGATCCGCGAAAGACTGAGCCCGCCATCTGTCCAAATGTCTGCCGAACAGGCTGACTCGCGCTAGGGACGAACCTCAGTCTTGTTCGCGTCATGCGTTTGAGCCAAGGTCGGCAGGTCCATGAACGAATCGGCGCCGGTCGTTCCCGAGCCAGTGAAGGCTCTAGCCATTCGTTCTCGCGACTCTTTAAGCATTTGGTTGACCAGAAACCACATCCCCAAGGCGACCATCAGCAATAACATCAGAGCAGCCAACGAGAGCCAGCCTAGTCTCTGCCCCAGCTCGTGAGCCGGCTTGATCACGTCATTTTTGTCCTCGACCGCGACCACGTGCAAGCCAGTATTCACACGCTTCTGGGCAATTGCTTCACGCCCCGAGGAACTTGCGTTGAAATCGTTCGGTGTCACGTCATCAGAGGCCGGCAGCGAGTCAATCGCGGCGACCAGCATTTCATTTACCGTTACCGGCGCCCAAGCGGCCAGTCCCTCCCGATCGTAGATCGACGGTTGGCCGTCTAGATCTTTGGCAGCTGTGCCGATCGGATCACGAATCTCTTCGTCACCCAAATTAGCCGATACGTCGACCCGCGCTCTCGTTAGCTCGTCTGGTACACGCTCGCCTCGTTTGATGATCGACTTGAACAGTGGGTGTTCTAGAATTGCGCCGGTGTAATCACCCTCACGAGCGTCAACCAACATGGCGTATTGAGTCTCTCCATCTTCGAACTCGATAAAATTACCCAGCTCTTCGGTGACCAAGACTACTCCCAAGACCTTTCCATCCAACAAAATGGGTGCCGAAAAACCGATCTTCCAAGTGTTGGACTGGCGGCTGGAGAAAACCGCCGACAAGTGGGCGTGGTCGATGATCTGCCGCTTCGATGGCTCATCCTTGACACGATACTCGATCGCACCATCTTCGCTCGGCGACGTCAGATCACGGTCGAGACCCGTAAAGTAAGTTCGGTACGAGTAGTTTTTACCTAAGGTGGTATTCATACCACGGAAGACGGAAGCCACCTGATTTCCGGATCGATCCAACACCACCCAACTAGCCGCGTACGGGTACTTTCCGGTACGGTCGAACATCCGTTTGGTCAAAAATGGTTGGAGTGCTTTCCTAGAATCGTTGCGGATGAAATCCTGACGAGGCTTAAAATTCTGTTTTGTATTCAACTTCGGATGGGATACTTGCGCAGCCAGCCGCTGCGCCTGTTCGTCGTCCAGAAACGAGTCGTACGCCTCCAGAAAATCTTCATCCTGAGTCAACTCGATGACGACTTGAAAGTACTCGTCAATTTGCTCCGACGCCGATCGGGCAGCAAGTTTCGCCGCGAATGCGTTGCTCTCGACCGCTTTCTTGGTAATCGCGATGTCGGTGCGCGCGACCGCCTCGCGAAACGCCCACCAACCAAACAGCGTCACAACGGTTGTCAACAACAGTGGACCCAACAACCCCAACATCATCACCGGTCGCCGAGCCCGAGCCATTTCACGCTGGCGCAAGGCGAACAGCACACTTTGAATGCTGTCAAACCGCTGCGACGGCTTGGGAGTGATACAACGATCAATGATGTCTGCCAACGCGCGATCAACGCCCGGCACGTTTCGATGATCGGTGGGCATTGGTGCGTTCATGATCGCACTACGGTACTCGGCCAAACGCTCCACGATGTCGACTGACGATTCAATCTTGTTGGTCAGACCGGTCGACTGATATGGCGGCTTCCCCGTCAACATGCTGTACAGCAGAGCACCCAATCCATAGACATCCCACTTGGCATCCGGCAATGCCTCAAGATCCGCTTGTTCTGGAGCCATGTAATAAAGCGTCCCCAAGGCCGGCGTTTCATCGGTGCTCAAGCGTGATTGGCCAAAGTCGGCGACTCGTGGTTTGCCGTCCTGATCAAGTAAGACGTTTCCGGGTTTCAAATCGCAATGCAGGATTCCTTTTCCGTGCAAGTGCATCATCCCGGTGGCGATCTCGGTGAATAGTTCGACCGCTTCGGTGACCGGCATCCCATCTCCACCCCGCAACCGTTGCTCCAAAGAACCGTGTTCGATTAGATCCATCACGTAATACGGAGGATCAGCATCCCAACCAACGTCCAGCAATTGAACGACGTAGCGATCGGCCGCCAACACAACCAGTTTCTGGACCTCGGCGGCCAACAACTTGACATCCGAACTCGATCTACGCGTGTAAAACTTGATCGCCACGCGCCGTCCGGTTTTCTTATCGATCGCCGCCCAAACTTCTCCGTACGCGCCGCTACCGAGAAACTTCTGCAATGTGTACCCCGGCACGTCAGCCGGTGGCCGTGTTGGCTCGAGACTCAGATCTCGAGTTTTCTGCAAGTCAGCAGACGACTGGTGTTGCGTGCGATCGGAAGACATTGCGAAAGTTGACGGTAGACAGGGTACAGTTCAAGTTTGACCCATGCGCGGCAAGCCTATCACACGGCAGCAACCGTCCGTCGATTGCTTGGGCCAAGATTGCCCCCAAGATACCACACTTGGAAATGCTGTCTTCCAGTCGCTGCAAATTTTGATTTACCTGAACACCGCGAACACGGTGCATGCAGCCAAGCAAAATTCCTACACCGCAGGAAAAACTTACTTTGGGCGAGTTTGTCCGCTGCCACGAACGCGGTATTTAAAGCTGGTGAGTTGCTCAACACCAATCGGACCACGCGCGTGCATCTTTCCCGTCGCGATTCCAATTTCGGCACCCATGCCAAATTCACCGCCATCGGCAAACTGAGTCGAAGCATTGTGCAGCAAGATCGCAGAATCGATCTCATTGAGAAAACGCTCAGCGACCTCGGCATCGTTGGTCACGATTGCCTCGGTATGAGAAGATGAATACTTTTGAACGTGAGCGATTGCTTCGTCAACGCCGTCCACAATCTTGACCGAGAGAATCGAGTCCAGATATTCGGCGGACCAGTCCTCCTCCGTCGCATGCTTGGCTTCGCCAACAACTTTGCAAACTTGTTCGTCGCCTCGAAGTTCGCAGCCCTCCGCCGTCAATGCATCCGCAATTGGTTTTAGATGGCTATCAACTACCGCGCGATCGATCAGGAGCGTTTCGGCTGCTCCGCAAATTCCTGTACGACGCATTTTTGCATTGAGAACAATCTCGGTCGCCATTTTTAGTTCAGCTGCCCCATCCACGTAGACGTGACAAATGCCTTCCAGATGAGCAAACACAGGCACGCGAGCTTCGTTTTGAACGCGGCCGACCAATCCCTTGCCGCCACGTGGAACAATGACGTCAACGTTTCCACCAAGTCCGGCCAGTAATTCGCCTACGGCGGCTCGATCGGTTGTCGGAACCAACTGCACGATGTCGGCCGATAAGCCCGCATCCTTTAAGCCATCGACCATGCACCCGTGAATCGCACCGGAACTGTGAAACGAATCGCTGCCGCCTCGCAAGATCACTGCATTGCCTGCCATCAAGCAAAGGGCTCCAGCGTCGGCCGTCACGTTGGGGCGGCTCTCAAAGATCACGCCAATCACCCCGAGTGGACAACGGACTCGTTCGATTTTCAATCCGTTGGGACGATCCCATTCGCTAATGATCTGTCCAACGGGATCAGCCAGCTCCGCGATCGCGAGCAAACTGTCGCGAATTCCATCGATACGCTTGTCATCCAATTTCAGACGATCCAGCATCGCTTTGGAAAGGCCGGAAGACTTTCCCGCTTCCATATCCTTCGCGTTGGCGGCAAGAATCGCAGCACGGTTTGAGTCCAACTGCTTCGCGGACGCTCGCAGCGCGTCTTGTTTTTGCTCCGTCGACGCATTTGCGATCTGCCGCGCGGCGGCTCGAGCACGTGTGCCCACGTCGGCCATCACTTCGGCAACGGATGTTTCTTGGGAAGTCGTTGTCATGTTTTTTTGCTTTAAAAACTTTTCAGCCACAAATTGGCGACTGTTAACTGTACTGCGTAAAGTTCAAACTAGGCTTCAGGCTTACTCAATCACCATGTCATCTCGGTGGATTAAAACTGAGCGATAACTTTCGCCCAGCGATTTGGTCAACTCGTCACTGGACCGTCCCTTCGATTTTTTGGCATCTTCGAAATCGTATTCTACTAGCCCGCGACCGATCGTTCTGCCGCCTGAATCCAAAATTAGAACGGTGTCGCCGCGAGAAAATCCTCCTTTGACATCCGTCACGCCTGCGGGCAAAAGACTTTTGCCCGACTTGAGTGCCGTGATGGCACCGGCGTCGATGGTCAGCGCACCCGATGTCTCAAGCGTGCCGGCAATCCAGCGCCGGCGATTGTTGATCGGGTTCTTTGACGCAGCAAACCACGTACTGCGCCCTCCTTGATCTAGCTCCTTAAGCGGATGAGCCACCTTGCCGGACGCGATGACCATTTCTGTGCCCGCCTGAGTCGCAATCTTCGCAGCGGCGATCTTCGTCCGCATACCGCCACTAGAAATCACTGACGCACTCTCGCCCGCCATCGCCTCAATCTCCGGAGTGATCGCATCGACCGTCTCCAGAAGCTTCGCGTTCGGATCTTCGCTAGGCGGGGCGGTGTACAGTCCGTCGATATCAGAAAGCAACACCAATAGATTCGCATCCATCATCGAGGCCACTCGGGCCGCAAGCCGATCGTTGTCGCCGTAGCGAATTTCGTTGGTGGCGACGGTATCGTTTTCGTTGATGATCGGTACGGAACGCCACGCAAGCAACTGACCAATGGTATCGCGAGCATTTAAGTACCGCCGACGTTCTTCCGTGTCACCTAACGTCAACAAAATTTGCCCGGCTTGCATCCCGTAGTCGCCCAGCATCTCTGACCAGACTCGGCCCAATGCAATCTGCCCAATCGCAGCAGCCGCTTGGCTTTCCTCAAGCTTTAAAGCTCGTCCCGCAAGCGACGCATCGTGCGTGCTCATCTGCCGCCGCCCTAACGCGATGGAACCTGACGAAACGATAATGATCTCGCCGCCGCGTTCCCAGATCGCTCCCAAATCGGCAGCCAACGACTCGAGCCACGTACGGCGAACCCCGGACTCCAGATCGACCAGCAGCGCCGAGCCGATTTTGACGACGATACGTCGATAGTTGGATAGTTTTCCGGTCATTTCTGCGATGGATGCAAACGAACAACTGAGCGAATCGGCATCAACGATGCCGCACGGAGCTTCATACTGTACTCAATCGGTCGATTTTCAACGACCCGAAGCCGCATAGTGTTTCGAAAACTGAAAACTCGATAGAATCCTGGCATGTCTGCAACCGCCGTTTTCCCCGATTACCTTTGCCGCCAGATGCTCACGACTCCGCTGGGCGCAATGCTGGCGATCGCCGATGACAACGAGCTGTCGCTGCTGGAGTTTAGGACTCGCAAAGATTTGGACGGTCAACTGAAAACGCTCGGCTTGATTGACTCGCGTCCGATCGTGGACGAGTCCAATGCCGTTCTTCGATTGGCTCAGCAAGAATTGGACGCATATTTTGGCGGGGATCTGACAAATTTTTCAGTGCGTCTGAAAATCAAGGGCAGCCCGTTCCGGGAATCCGTCTGGCGTGAGTTAACCCGAATTCCGTACGGTGAAACCGTCAGTTATCAGGAGCTTGGCCGGCGAATTGCTGCTCCGAAGGCATGTCGAGCAATCGGGTCCGCCAACGGCCATAATCGAATTGCGATTATGATCCCGTGCCATCGAGTCATCCGTGCCGACGGTTCAACAGGTGGGTATGCCGGTGGAATCAACCACAAACAATGGCTGCTAGGGCATGAATCACGGTTCCGTGAAAAGCGCGGCTAAATCTCGCAGCTCACTCGCTGTGGCTTCGGGCTTGTGTTGGGACGAGAACCTAGTTCGCGCCGGCGTTTCGTTTTGTTTCTTCTCGAAAGGTCCTTTTTGAATTCTCCTCTGAACGCCGTCGTCTTTGACATGGACGGTCTGATGTTTAACACCGAAGACCTTTACAACCTTGCGGGAGAACGATTGCTTGAACCACGCGGGCAAAAATTCACCCGTGAGTTAAAGCTGGCCATGATGGGGCTGCCGGGAAAAAAAGCGTTCGCCGTGATGATCGATCACTGCAATCTGGATGACTCGGTCGAGCAACTTCAAACTGAAACGGACCAAATCTTTCAAACCTTGCTGCCAGAGAAGATTGAGATGATGCCCGGCTTGAAAACGCTACTTGCCGCGATCGACGATGCGGGGTTGCCTCGGGCCGTCGCCACCAGCAGCCATCGGAACTTCGCCGATCGAGCGCTGGGCCATTTTGGTTTGCAGCCCGGCTTCCAATTTGTCCTAACCGCAGAGGACGTCACGAATGGAAAACCAGATCCAGAAGTTTACCTAACGGCGGGCGACAAACTGGGAGTGGCTGCCGATTCCATGTTGGTGCTTGAGGATAGCGTGTTCGGCAGTCGTGCAGCCGTTGCGGCGGGCGCCTTCACCGTCGCCATTCCAACCGAATTCAGCCGAGATCAGGATTACTCACACGCGGACGCGGTCGTCGATCGGCTCGATTCACCCGAAGTTTTGAAGTGGATTAAACATCGGCATCTTCCCGCGAAACTTGGCAACTAAAAAGACGCGGTGGCACGCCGAACCGGCGTCACATTGGGCAAGATGGCGACGAGGGCTCGTGAAACGCCCTTGTTCCGATTACTATACGCGAGTTCGGTGCTGCTTGAGCGAAAGCTCGGGCGTTTCAATGCCGATTCTGACCAAACCAAGACTTTAATCCCCACCCACACACCGAATCATGGACGCTCCACTCGCCGTTGTTCTGGCTGCCGGAAAAGGCACTCGGATGAAATCTGAACTGCCGAAAGTGCTTTGCGAAGCCAACGGCAGACCGCTGATCGAATACGTTCTCGATTCACTTCGCACCGCGGGAGTCAAAAAAGTACTGGCGGTCGTCGGCTACAAGGAAGAATTGGTGCGAGAACGTTTGGGATCTCAGGACGACGTTGACTTTGCGACTCAATCGGAACAGCTGGGCACCGGTCACGCGGTAATGATGTGCCGTGAGCAGCTGAAATCTCATGACGGCCCGGTCGTGATCGTGGCCGGAGATTCTCCGATGCTGCAATCGGAATCGATCAAGACGCTGCTGGATGATTTTTCAGCCAACAAGCCGGCGTGCTTGCTGGGAAGCCTCATCCATGAGAACCCCACCGGTTTGGGGCGGATTATTCGCGACGCCGATGGCAACTTTACAGAAATCGTCGAAGAGAAAGACGCAACGGACGAGCAACGCAAGGTCGCCGAAGTCAACATGAGCACCTATGTGTTTGACTGCCAGAAAATGCTGAGTGCGTTGGACCAATTGACTTCCGACAACAAACAGCAGGAGTACTATATTACCGACCTGCCGGCGATCCTGCTGAAAGACGGACAAGACGTTCGAGCCTTGCCGGTGCTTAAGCCCATCGAGGCGCTTAGCGTGAACACGGTCGAGCACCTAGCGGATGTCGAAGCCGCCATGAAGTCGGCAGGCAACTAACGCAGGTCGGCGTAGAAAGTCGTCTTCTGCGAAACGAACGCGTTTCAAGATTCTCTCACAGACAAAAGCTTCTTCGGACAAACTTTCATGCTGATGCCGGAACTTAAAATCTTTAGTGGACGCGGCAACCCGGTCCTTTCGCAAAGCATCTGCGACTTCCTGAAACTGGAACTCGCATCGTGCAAGTTTGAAACGTTTGTAGACGGGGAAATCCACTGCAAGATCGAGGACGTGCGCGGGCGAGACGTGTTTTTGGTCCAACCGACCTGCCCACCGGTCAACGATACGCTGATGGAACTGTTGATCATGATCGACACCTGCATGCGGGCCAGTGCGGAACGAATCACGGCTGTCATTCCGTACTATGGTTACGCTCGACAGGATCGAAAGGACGAAGGTCGTGTTCCGATCACGGCCAAATTGGTCGCCAACATGATCACTCGGGCTGGTGCCGATCGAGTCCTTGCGATGGACTTGCACGCGGCACAAATTCAGGGTTTTTTCGATGTGCCGGTCGATCACATGTACGCCGGCAAGGTATTGACCGACCACTTTCGTAGCTTGAATATCCCCAAAGAGGACCTCGTTATTGTCAGTCCGGATGAGGGAAGCATCAAACGAGCGGTTGGCCACGCAAAGCGTCTGGGCGGTCAACTTGCGATTATCGACAAGCGTCGACTGTCTGCCGACACGGTTTCCCAAGAGACGATTATCGGCGGGCCGATTGAGGGCAAGGTTGCCTTGATGTTCGACGACATGATTAGCACGGCGGGCTCGATTTGCGGAGCCGCAGATTTGGTCAAACGGAAAGGTGCCGCTCAGATTCACGTCGCGGCGACTCATGGCGTGCTGGCGGGCCCCGCGATTGAGCGTCTGCGGAACGCGCCGCTGGACAGCATCGTCGTGACGGACTCGATTCCGGTACCTCCTGAGAAAATGCTACCCAACATGCACGTCTTAAGCGTAGCGCCGATGCTTGGGGAAGCGATCAAGCGAATTCATCATCACGAATCAATCAGCTCGATCTTTCAAGCGTAGAGTATCGGACGCATCGCATTCCAATGGTTGACGAACACCGCTACGTTGCACCATCGACGGTCGCCGCAGAGACTGCGATCACCGATCATCCATCGCCTCCGCGATTGTTAACCGGAATCTTGTTGTTTGTCGGCACTTGCTTCTTGTTGCTCCTCAATGGTCAGCATTTCACAAATCGGTTGATCTTTCTCGGATCCGTGGCCGCCAGCACGCTCCTCTGGTATCGCTATCGCGTGCGCAATCATTCGCGTGCCCCAAACGCCGGGCGGTTTGCTCTTTTGATTCACTTGATACTTTTGGTTACCTTTGCGGCAACGCTGCCTGACGCATATTCACGCCAGAACGGGTTCAATAATAGAATCGAACGCATCAAGACCCAACCGCAGAGTTCCACGCCTTGAACGTCACGCGACACGCGGGCTTGGCTCGGCGGGGATAATCTTAAGGGAACGATAGAGCAGAGCGTTCCCCAGATCCTTGTCCGTGGTCTTGTACTCTCAGCTGTCCTCAACCTTCATCCGAGTCCGTTTTTCGAGGCGCGTCACGGCGAAAAACGGCGACCACATCCTCAACGGGCACCACGAACAACTGATTATCTGATTCAAAATCGACCGGAATGGCGTTCTTCGGGTGAAACAGAACCTTATCATACTGCCGCAATGGAACATCTTCATCGTTCTCGATGGCGGCGGAGATCGTTACGATCCGCCCGGTGATCGTCGGGATCTCGGCAGCGTCCGGAAGCGCAATACCTCCCTTTGTCTCGCGTTTTGGGTCATCCTTGCGGACAAGCACGCGAAATCCGATCGGTTCCACGTACTCGAACTTTGGAGCACGCTTCTTACCGCTTTCTGGCTTCTTGGCCATTCCTGTTTTCCTATCCTTCCACTTTGTAACCTGAGACGCTCTAAACTGAAGCACTCAAAATGCGTCAGTGACGGCCATTAGGGACGGCCATTAAAAACACTCGACGTTTGCCGCCGAACGCCGGTTTTTGCGATGTGCCCCAAAATAGCCCTCGCGCCTTCCCCATACCACTTGCCCATGCGACTTACCTGCGCGGCAAAGGCTGGACTCGCGAAACGCTTCCTGCCCCTACCTTTGTGCCAAGCGACCGTTTCTAGTTCAACGTAGGCTTTAGCGTCAACCGTCAAGGATCGATCGAGCCTGAATCCTGCGTATTTTCCGAGCTTTATCAGCAAATGGGCTTGCGAATTCAATCGATTCTGGGAGAATCTCTCGATTCTAAAATGAAATTGTCCTGCCGACACGGATGTTTGCCGATAAGGCGGCTTTTGGGCCCTAGAGATTCTCCCTGTTCACAGGTCGATTTGAAACGGGCGATGGAGGCACTTGGACGAACATTTTCGACCGCTTCGCATCGAGGCCAAACAGAGAAAGCGTCACGTTTGAGACCAAATAACGTTGCCGCAGGGTTTTGATCGGCAGGTCTCAGCGATTGATTGAGATTCAATCATTTTGAACACAACGGAATAAGAGAATAAGGTTAGACAGTGGCAGACTTATTGAACGTCGAAGCTCGCGACACAACCGGAACGCTTCGCATGAAACGCCTGCGAAAATCGGGCAAGATTCCTGCCGTCCTTTACGGACATGGTGAGGAGTGCGTCTCGTTGACTTTGGCGAAAAAAGAGATTGATCGCGTCGTCGGTCATGGCGGCCACATTGTGGAACTCAAAGGAGCCGTCTCAGAAGGTGCATTGATTAAGGAAGTGCAGTGGGACGCTTTTGGTAGCTCGATCCTGCACGTCGATTTGACTCGCATCGACGCGACAGAGAAAGTGGAAGTTACCCTTCCGGTCGAACTCAAGGGTGACGCGCCCGGAACAAAGAACGGCGGTGTCGTTTCTCACTTGCTTCACGAGCTGACCATTGTTTGCCCGGCCGACAAAGTCGTCGACATGCTCACACTAAAGATCAATGATTTGGAACTGGACCAGTCTTTGACAGCCGCAAACGTCGAGCTTCCCGTAGGTGCGGAACTGGCTGGCGAAGCAACCGATGTGATCGTCACGTGCAACGCTCCAACCGCAGCGGCTGGAGAAGCAGACGACGACGGAGAAGCACCTTCAGAACCAGAAGTCATTGGCGAGAAAAAAGAGGAGTCGGGCGACGAGTAATCGGCTGTTAACCTATGAAGCTGATTGTTGGGCTCGGAAATCCGGGCAGTAAGTACCACGGAACTCGGCATAACGTTGGGTTTGAGGTACTGGCGACGCTGGCGAAGCGATTTGAAGTGGATAAGCCCCGTTCAAAATTCAACGCCGAAGTCGCCGAAACGAGATTTAAGAACGAGAAAGTGATTTTGCTTTCGCCTTTGACCTACATGAATTTAAGTGGTCAAAGCGTTAAAGCAGCGATTGATTTTTACAAATGTGAAGCAGAAGACCTGTTGGTCATTTGCGATGACCTAAACCTTGAACTTGCTCGGCTGCGGATTCGCAAGAGTGGTTCGGCGGGCGGTCAGAACGGGCTAAAGGACATTATCCAACGGCTCGGTCATCAAAATTTTTGCCGATTGCGAATTGGAATCGGCAAAGTTCCAAGCGGTTGGGATGCAGCGGATTTTGTCTTGGGTAAATTTACACCCGAAGACGCCGCTGACCTTGAGGTTGGAATCGCTCGAGCGGCGGATGCAGTTGAAACGTGGATAAGCGACGGGCCTCAAACGGCCATGAACCATTTCAACGGCGATCCCTCGAAAGCGAAGAAGGAAAACAAGAAACAAGACAAAAACAGAGACGACCGAAAAATCGGGAATCTCGAACCACCCGCCGCCGAGCAATAAATCGCTCGCGGCAATCGATTTAAGAACACAAGATACCGGAAAACCTGAATAAGGAAGTTGGAACGTGGCTGAGACAGTTTACGAGTGCATGTTTATTTTCAGTGCGAACGCCCATGCTCGCAATCCTGCGGCGACTGGAAACACGGTTGAAGAAATCGTGAAGTCCGCTGGCGGCGAATTGCTTGCTAGCCGATTGTGGAACGAGCAAAAGCTCGCCTACCCAATCAACGGGCACCGCAAAGGTACCTACTGGCTTTCCTACGTTCGCGTTGAAAGTACCAACTTGGCCAAATTCAATCGAGCCTGCCAACTGAATGACAGCATCTTGCGTCATTTGGCTGTCAAGCTTGACCCGCGTTTGGTTGATCCGATGGTTGCTGTCGCCAAAGGTGAAAATCCTGAAGCTGCCGTGGCTGAGGAAGCAACTGAGGAGACAAAAGAAGCTGCAGAACCGGCGGCAACTTAATAAGACAGCGGCGGATTCGACCGCCCACCCTTCGGCGTCTGACTTAATTTTCTGGTTTAGCATTCGCCAAGTAATAAGTAACTCGTTTGATTTCACGAACCCAAAGTTTTCGCCACTTAATCGTCAAACAAGTCGAACGGCTATTGTTTAGCGATTACTCAGTCGTTTGAAGAGTTTGAGGAGGATTTCATCATGGCCAGTTTTAACCGCGTTGTCCTTGTCGGCAATTTGACTCGCGATGTCGAACTTCGCTACACGCCGCAGGGAACTGCCGTGACAGACGTTGGGCTTGCCGTCAACGAGCGTGTGAAGCGGAATGACCAGTGGGTGGATGAGGCCAATTTCTTCGACGTCACTTTGTGGGGACGACTGGCCGAAATCGCCGGCGAGTACCTTAGCAAGGGTTCCTCGGTTCTAATCGAGGGTCGACTGAAGCAAGAAACTTGGGAACAAGAAGGCAAAAAACGAAGCAAGGTCAAAGTCGTCGCTGAAAAGCTTCAAATGCTGGGTGGCCGGTCTGGTGGATCTTCTGGAGGCTCCGGAAACCAGAGCAGCAGTGCCCCTCAGAAGACAGCAGAAAATCAACAAGCGTATTCTGGAGCAAGCCAAGGTGCTCCGCCGGACGACGATGTCCCGTTCTAACATTCTAAATCAATAAAACGATTAATTTCATTCAACGAACACGATACATTTTTCTCGAGACCGATCGATGCCCAGTACAAAAACGAAAAAGCAAAAACGTAATCGCTCTAGCTATTCACGACTGCCACGTGGCAAGAACGGCGGAATTGAGCTGCTGTTGATCCAATCGGTCGACCACCTAGGCAAACAAGGCGAAGTTGTTGAAGTCCGAGCTGGCTTTGCAAACAACTACTTGTTGCCTCAGGGGCTCGCAACTATCGCCAGCGATCATCACAAACGGATGGTCGACAAGCATAAAGTCAAGCTTCAGGAAATCGAAACCGCTCGTTTGAAGTCGTTGCGTGATCACGCCAAGCACATCGCTAAGCAAAGCATCACCATCGAAGCGAATGCGAACGAAGAAGGTCACCTGTACGGTAGCGTTGGCGCACCTGAGATCGTTGACGCTCTCAAAGCGTTGGATATCACGGTCACTTCTGACCAGATTCGCTTGGAAGGTGTGCTCAAGGAGCTAGGCTTGTACACCGTCAAGGTCCACCTGCATCAGGAAATCGAAGCCGACCTCAAGGTTTGGGTCGTTCCAACCGTCGACGAAAACGCATAGTTTTTGTCCCTGACACAATCACAACAAATGGCTGACCTGTTATCCACATGTCAGCCATTTTTTATGCGCTAGAGTGAAGGAAATGGCTCTGTACATTCGCTAGCCTTTGCTTCGGAATTGTTCTGCTAAACAGTGTTATGGCTGCCTCATGCGACCGCTTTGGCTATCAGCGATGTTGGTAACGCTTGCTCATTTTCCCAAAAGCAATAAGATTCACCTTCGAACTTTTGACGTTTCAGAGCGACACGATGGATCAACCTCACACAGACAACTTCACAAGCTCCCGGCGAAGAAAAAAGCGCAAAGAGAAGCGGGACCTAATCGACCGCGAACCGCCGTTCAGCATGGAGGCCGAGGTTGGCGTGTTGGGTAGCATGATGTTGATGCCCGAAACGTGCGATGACATCGTTAATCTGCTCAAACCAGAAGACTTTCATGATGAAGCTCATCGGGTGCTGTTCGAAAATATCATGGACATGCACTCCAGCGGTCAGAAGATTGACTTGCTGTTGCTTCGCGAGCGACTGAAATCCAAAAACGCTTACGAACTGGTCGGCGGCGCTGCGGCGATGGCCGAGATTTTCGAAAGCGTTCCTCACGCGGCTCATGCTAACTACTACGCCAACATCGTGCGGAGCAAGGCGACCGCCCGAAACTTGATTTCGACTTGTTCGGACCTGTTGTCCGATGCCTTTCTGCCCGAAACGGATCCCGATGCGTTGCTGAATGAAGCCGAGCAGAAGGTGTTTGCGATTCGCGAGAGTCGGCAGTCGAGCAACCTGTCTCAGATCGACGAAGTCTTGGAACTGGCGATGGATCGAGTGGAAGCTCGTCTGAAGGGCGAACAGCAAGAAGGAACTGTCGAAACCGGCTTCACGGACCTCGATCGTATGACCGGTGGACTGCACGGATCGGAACTGGTGATCCTTGCTGCTCGTCCATCGATGGGAAAGACCGCGTTCGCGATGAACATCTGCGAAAATGTGGTTACCAAATCACGCGCCCCAACGTTGTTCATCAGTTTGGAAATGGCGGCAATCGAATTGATCGAGCGGATGCTTTGTTCAGTCGCCAAGGTCAACGGGCATCGTTTGAAAAATGGCTCGCTGGGAGCCGACGATCGCAAGCGGCTGGTCAAAATTTCCGGCGAACTTAGTTCCGTTCCTTTGTTTATCGATGACTCGCCGACACGCAACGTGTCCGAAATCGCGGGTGCAGCCCGTCGGATCAAACGCAATCAAGGTTCATTGGGCTTGGTGGTGATCGATTACCTTCAGCTGATTCAGCCTGACAGCGCCAACGATCCGCGGCAGGAACAGGTCGCCAAGATCGCCCGACGGCTCAAGGGTTTAGCGCGTGAACTGAAAACCCCCATCTTGTGTCTTTCTCAGCTGAATCGTCAGGCCGAAGACTCGCGAGATCACCGCCCGAAGCTTAGCCACCTACGTGAATCAGGCGCGATTGAGCAAGATGCCGACGTGGTGATGTTCGTCCATCGCGAAAGTTACTATCACAAGGGTGACAAAGACTACGAAGGTGACGAAACAGAAGCTCAGATCATTATCGAGAAGCAACGTAACGGCCCAACGGGTGACGTCGAACTGAACTGGTTCCGAGATTTCACTCGATTCGAAAACAAAGCGCCCGAGCGACATCACGCATTCGATGATTATGCTCAACCTGCCACGTTCTGAAATTGTTCCATCGAGGGGGTTCATCGCGAACGGGTAAGTCGGCGGAGGGACTTCAATTTAGTGGCGATTTGGAAGCCCCAAATTTTTTCTTAGAAATTGCTTGACCCTGAACGCCGAAGCGCGATCATTAAGAGGCACTTAATGTTGGCCACTGCTGGTCGCGGTGGCGAGAACACTTGCTGTGCGAGCTATGCGACTAGGCTAATTTCAATTCGCGATTCGATCGAGCGTTCGATGAAACCGAACTCCGCCAACGACATTATCATCATCGATGAAACCGAGCCGTGCCCATACCTCGAGGGCAAGATTGCTCGGATGCCGCTACGTATGCCGAGCGCTCGGATTACAGGCCACCAAGCGGACGTTCGGCTTGAGCTGGGCCATCGTCGAACAGGCGAGTTTATCTATGAAACTCAGTGTCCGGGTTGTCGAGCATGCGAACCGATTCGGATTCGCGTCGAAAATTTTTCGTTCAGTCGAAACCACCGGCGGGTTCTCAATCGGGGCGATCGCCATCTGACCATCCGGCGCAGTCGGCTGATTGCAGACCAAACGCGATTGGACCTGTTCAACCGGCATCGGGAAGAACGTGGCCTTGCCAAAGGGGACCATGATATCGACCTTGAGGAATACAGCTGGGGCTTTGTTCGCAGCTGTTTTGACTCGTTCGAGTTCAGCTATTGGCTTAAGGACCGCCTAGTCGGAGTCGCGATCTGCGACCAAGGCAACGATTCGATCTCTGCCGTCTACACGTTTTACGATCCGGGCCAGAGTCACCTCGGACTGGGGACCTACTCGCTACTCAACCAGATTCGTTACTGCCAAACTCACGGACTAAAGCATCTGTACTTGGGCTACTTTGTTGAGGGCTCGCCCCACATGAACTACAAAGCTCGATTTCTGCCCAATGAGCGTTTGATTGAGGGTGTCTGGCAAGAGTTTTTGACGTAGAAGAATCGGGCCGGAATGGAATTCGACTTTCGTCTTGGCAGCACGACCAGCTTGGAGAACCGGGGGATATTCGCCAAGCACCATTCGTGACGCTGTCGCTCCGTTCAGCTAAACCACTCGGGCCGAAGGCCCAGCTTTATGTCAGCCCAAGGCATCGCCTTGGGAAAACCTTTCGCTCGGTTCTTCGAATCGAAAGCGCTTTCCGGCTCAAGGAAATGGCCTATCCGAAATTGGAAAGTGATTTCACTGGCATTCCTTCGCTCCCCACCCCTTACCAAAGAAAAACGGACGCCTTTTTCGTCGCGGAGCAGGGCGTCACGTGGTTCGCCGAGCCATGTTTTTCGCGTACAATATCGCGACACATCTTGGTCACTCATTCATCTCAGTCCCACGTCACATTTCATGAAAGCACTCGTCACCGGTGCCAACGGATTTCTTGGTTCCCACCTAGTCCGAAAATTGATCGATGCCGGGCATGAAGTCACCGCCATGTCTCGCCGACGCGACGAGTCATTGATCGGGATGGGTGTCGAGACCGTGCACGGTGACATTCGCAACTTGGAAAATATCGTCCCTGCCTTCGAGGGACATGATGTCGTTTTCCACACGGCCAGTGTGTCGGGCATTTGGGGGTCGTGGAAACACTACCACAGCAACAACACCGTGGGGACGCGGAACGTGGTCGAAGCGTGTTTGCGTGCGAGTGTTCGACGGTTGGTTTACACTAGCAGCCCCAGCGTCACCTTCAACGGCGATCATCAGATCAACATCGACGAATCCGCGCCGTATCCGAAAAAATGGTTGGCGCATTATCCTCATTCCAAGGCGCTGGCCGAGCAGCATGTGCTTGAGATGGATGACCACCGCGAGCTCATGACGTGCTCGCTGCGACCGCATTTAATCTGGGGGCCCGGCGATCGTCACCTCGTACCGCGTCTGATCGAAAGAGCCAAATCCAGACAGCTGCGACGCGTCGGGGACGGTTCGAATATGGTCGACACGATCTACGTCGAAAACGCCGCCGACGCTCACGTGCTGGCAGCCGAAGCGCTCGAGCCGAACTCGCCAGTTTGCGGCAGCGCGTACTTCATCTCGCAGGACGATCCGGTCAACTGTTGGGGCTGGATCAATGAGATCCTTGGGTTGGTCGGGCTGCCCCGGGTGCGACAATCGATCACGTTCCCATGGGCTTGGCGAACTGGTGCGGCACTTGAGACGTACCATGAACTGTTCAACATTGAACGCGAACCCCGGATGACTCGGTTTTTGGCCGCACAGCTTGCCAAGAACCACCATTTTGATATCTCGCGAGCCAAGCGTGATTTCGGCTACCACCCTAAAATCTCCAACGCGGAGGGAATGAAGCTGTTGCAGGCCTCGCTGCTGAGCCAAGCCTGATCGTGCGAGCGGTAAACGTGTTGGTAATCCCGATGCATGAAGCACCTTCCGGCCCAAGGCCCCAACGACCAAACGCTCAAGGGGGCCGTCCTTCACACAACAAAAATGCTTGGCCCGATCGCCGTACGAAACGTCGCAGCGGTTGCCAAACCGGCCTCAAACAGATAATTTTAAGGCGGTAGGCTCTGCCAAAATTAAGCACTCGCGGAACGAGAAACTGACGGACTCGGGCGGCCAAAAGCCGGGCAAACAGGCCGGTCTCGGTTACTACTATTTGTCGATTGTTGCGTTGGGATTCCTAACGCGGTTTTTCGCAACACAAGCACCAAGTCCAATTGCTCCGCCAGCGGCCCGGATTGACCAAAGCCCCCATTCGCTTCACCTAACCACTTGGCACGCTTCGGCGGCCCGTTGCTCTGTATGATCGCTCCTGCTTCAACTGAAAAACTGCCTGACGATCAGCGAATTGTCATTACCGGCATCGGATTGACTTCGCCCAACGGGAACAATCTGACCGAGTTCCGCGAGAACTTGCTCAACGGTAAGAGCGGCGTCACCGAATACAACATCCGCTACTTCGGCGACACGGTAGCTGGGATCTGCGACTTCGAGGCCACACGTCATCAGAGTCGTCGCGATGCTCGGCGAGGAACGCGTGCCGGTAGCGTTGGGATTTATTGTGCGCGTGAGGCAATCGCCAGCGCGGGGATCGAATGGGACAACATGCCGCTCGATCGAGTCGGCGTGTACGTGGGCGTGACCGAACACGGAAACGTGGAAACGGAAAGCGAAATCCACGAGATCAAACAATTCGACTACGACGTAAAGACGTGGTCGCATCACCACAATCCTCGCACGGTCGCGAATAATCCGGCGGGCGAAATCGCGTTGAACATGGGGATCACGGGGCCTCATTACACGATCGGCGCTGCGTGTGCGGCGGGCAACGCGGGGATCATTCAGGGCCTGCAAATGTTGCGATTGGGCGAGTGTGATTTTGCGATCGCGGGTGGCGTCTCAGAGAGCATTCATACTTTTGGAATTTTTGCCGGCTTCGCCAGCCAAGGAGCTCTTGCCGAACACACCGACCCCAGCAAGGCGTCACGCCCGTTCGATAAAAATCGTAACGGGATCGTCGTCGCCGAGGGCGGTTGCCTGTACACGCTGGAGCGACTTTCTGACGCGAAGGCTCGAGGAGCGAACATCGTTGGCGAGATTGTCGGTTACGCGATTAACACCGACGCCACCGACTTTGTGCTTCCCAACCCGGAACGTCAGGCTCAGTGCATGAATATGGCGCTCAAAAAAGCGGGTATCAACGCCGACGACATTGATATCGTCAGTACTCATGCGACCGGCACCGGCATGGGAGACGCGTTGGAGTGCGATGCTGTCAGACGAGTTTTCGGGAACTGCGAAAAAACTTATATTAACAACACAAAAAGCTTCATCGGGCATACGATGGGAGCCGCCGGTGCGTTAGAATTGGCCGGAAATCTGGCGGCTTTCGATGACAACATCGTTCACGCCACCATTAATGTCGATGAGATCGACCCTGAGTGTAAGTTGGACCAGCTGGTTCTGAACCAGCCGCGGCAACTGGATGGAGTCGATTACATTTTGAACAACTCGTTCGGGATGCTGGGCATCAATTCGGCCACAGTCATCAAGCGGATGTAAATTCGCGCCCAGACAAAAAATAGTAACCAATCAGGATGGAGAACACGCGATGGCACCCGCCGAAATTCGCAACGCAATTATTGATATTCTTGGCGACATTGCTCCCGATGAAGACCTTAGCGATCTGAAGGACGAAGTGTCTTTCCGTGATCAGCTGGAATTGGACAGCATGGACTTCTTGGACATCGTCATGGAGCTACGCAAGCGTTATCGCGTCCAAGTCCCCGAAGAGGATTATCCGAATCTCGATTCGATGCACAGCACCGTGACTTACCTGACGCCTAAAATGGTCGACTGCGTCGCGACGTAATTCGGTTACAAAACGCAGCGGCAGCCGAACCCGTTTTTCCTCAAGAAGCCGTTCCGCTCCGCTCGATCAACATCACTTTCCGGCGTCCGCCATGTACGACACCATCATCATCGGCGCTGGGATGTCTGGTCTAGCGGCCGGAATCCGGCTGGCTCATTACGATCAAAAAGTTTGCATCCTTGAGAAGCACTACACGATCGGTGGCTTGAACTCGTTCTACCGCATGAATGGTCGCGACTACGATGTCGGCCTACACGCGGTCACCAACTTCACGGCCAAGGGAGCCAAAAAGGGCCCGCTGGCTCGGATCCTGCGTCAGCTGAGATTCAAGTGGGACGATTTCGCGTTGGCCCCGCAAAAGGGATCACGAATCGCGTTCCCCGGTCACAACCTTCGTTTCGACAACGACCTAGAACTTTTGCGTAGCGAAGTACGGCGAGAGTTCCCAAACAACGTCGACGAGTTTGATCAACTGGTCGCAAAGATCAGCGACTACGACGATCTGGATCAGGAATCGTTCGAGCTTTCCGGCCGCAAAATTCTAAACGAAACGATCAGCGAGCCATTGCTGATTGAGATGATCCTCTGCCCACTGATGTGGTACGGAAACGCGGCCGAACACGACATGGCGTGGGGCCAGTTCTGCATCATGTTCCGCAGCATTTTCTTAGAAGGCTTCGCGCGTCCCTACAAAGGCGTGCGGCTGATCCTGAAAAATCTTGTCAAACGTTTTCGGTCACTTGGTGGGGAACTGAAACTTCGCAGTGGCGTTAAAACCATTCACGTCGACCAAAAACAGGCCGTCAATATCGAACTGGATGATGGGACGGAATTGCAAGGCAAGCGAATCCTCTCCTCCGCCGGTCGGTTGGAAACTTTACGCCTGTGCAGCGACAGTAGCGAACCCGATCCTCGAACGGCCGGTCAGCTGACTTTTATCGAATCGATCTCGGTGCTCGACCGACAACCAGAAACGCTTGGCAACGAAGACACGATCGTTTTTTACAACGACTCAGAGAAGTTTCATTGGGAACGACCCACCGAAGACTTGTGCGACCTGCGGACGGGCGTGGTTTGCTCGCCCAACAATTACATCTACCCGGATGAGAGCGGAAAACTACCTGAAGGCGTGATCCGAATCACCACGATCGCGGACTTTGATCGCTGGAACGGGCTCAGTGAGGAAGAATACCGGCTGGCGAAACTGAAATGGTACGATCGAAGCGTCGCCGCCAGCGTAAACTTCACGCCAGATTTCCGTTCTTACGTGATCGATACCGACGTTTTTACTCCAACGACCATCAAACGGTTTACTTGGCATGACAACGGAGCCGTCTATGGAGCCCCGGACAAGGTCCTTGATGGCACAACTCATCTCGACAACGTCTTTTTATGCGGGACGGATCAAGGTTTTGTTGGTATCATCGGGGCCATGATGAGCGGAATCTCAATGGCCAACGCTCATTGCCTTCGCGCTTGAACGATCTCGACGTACGAGATCTAACCACCCAGCGAAAACTATTTGAGCCCCGTCTATGAAATGTCCTTACTGCCAAGAAGACCACGATAAGGTGATCGACTCGCGTGCTGGCGACGAAGGATACGCCATTCGCCGAAGACGTGAATGCCTTGCTTGTTCAAAACGGTTTACCACGTTTGAGCGTGTCGCGGAACTAGATCTTCGCGTTGTTAAAAAGGGCGGCGAACGAGAACGATTCCAGCCGGACAAGATCCGCAAGGGCCTAGAACGAGCTTGTTGGAAGCGACCGATTCCGACCGACAAAGTTGAAGAAGCGATCACCAAAATTATCCGTGATGTTTACTCGCACAGTTCATCTGAGATCGAAGCGGACATCATTGGAACGAAGGTGATGAAAGAACTGATGCAACTGGACGACGTGGCCTACATCCGTTTCGCCAGCGTGTATCGACAATTCAAGGACATCCATGATTTCGTAGACGAAGTCCAACCGATTCTGGACCGCGAGAAAACCGAACGACTGAAGCAAGAACAGAAGCAGCATAAGAAAAAGTAGTGGCTTCCTGCGTTTGGCTCGCTTTTTTTGCGGCTTGTTTTTAAACTGGGCGAGCACGCTCAACAGGATTTCCGGATCGTGCTCAGCCTGTAAATCCTGTCACAATTTTGACCGAACCCACAAGGTGATATCATGACGGACTCGCAACCGCTGGAAGTTTACTCGGCAGTGGATGTCCCCGAGGCTCATCTGGTTCACGCGGTGCTTCAGGATGCAGG
>CALFUT010000004.1 GCA_937929805.1 uncultured Pirellulaceae bacterium | reverse complement strand
ATGGTGCCTCGAGGAACAAGGCCCGAAATGTCGATCGATTGAGAAAGCTGGTGCACACCCACGTTGCCGGCTTGATCGGTCGCTTCAATCTTTAAGAAGATTCGCTCGGGCACATTGGGTTCCACCTTCCACACGTAACGCCCCACGTTTCGCAAGCCGTCTTCGATCACGGTCCATGGCCCGGTCGCGCCCCGACTGTAGGACAAACGAATCGGACGCAAGGAAATAAACGGATCGGAAACGCTCCAGTTGACCACCAGCCGCCCCGCTTCGTTACCGCGACCGTAAGGCACGGACGTGATCTTCGCCAACGGAGGCTGGCTGTCGACGTGCACGTACATGTCGGGCGGATCGCCGCGGCTTGGACCCTGCCCTGTCAGTCCGTCCTTCGAATGAATCACGACGCGGAAACCGTAGCGGCCTTCATCGTTGACCTGAACTGGAAACGGGCTGACGCTGTCCGGGTCACTGCCCCACAAAGTCCACTCGCGACCGTTGTCTCGAGTCATCCACAAATCAACTTTGGCGACCCCAGAAGGATCGATCGCGTTGATCGCGTAGTCCAACCGAAAACGCTTGGTCGAAATCATTTGCAATGCCGTGTTGCCACCAAGTGTTTGGCTTGAACCAACGTTGGCTGAGCGATTGCGATCGAGGATGTTTGGATCGACCACGGGCGCGAGCGAGCGTGAGTTCGGCCGGGGTTTTGCGTAGGCTGATGGCTGGTAAATCGGAGAACGATTGTCCGAGTAGTTTTGTAGCGCACCCAAACTGTTTGGATTTGCCGAACTACGAGGCGGATTCGTTGGCGGCTTCGACACGAGCTGTCGATTCGTCGCAATTGGCTGCCCAGATTTCGTCCCGGGCATCAGCTGAGGAGGATGGTTGCTGATCTGGGTTGAGGGAACCGTCGGCACAACACCTTGGTATTGATTGTTTGGGAAGTTCGTCGAAGACTGCGAGACCTGCTGATCGTTTGTTTGAAATTGGATCGATGGGTTTGCAGTTACTTGCGGTCGCATATCTGACGACCGGGCTGACTGCGACAAAGGAATCAGCGACGGGTCCGGTTTCAGGGTCGTGGAAAACGCCGATTGGTTGCGAGGCCCCCATCGGTACGAATCACTTTCCCAAGTAACCGCCGAACGGGATTGCACCTGTTGCGGAGCTGCCACGACAGCAGGTTTCGCAGCGACACGAACGTAGCCATCGGGCACAGGCGGTGCGACTGATTGCGCTTCCGAGCCAACCAAATTCAAAACGGGGGCCCGCGTTTGCGGGTGGCTCGATTGAGCCGTACGCACTGGCAACTGGTGTGAAGGTCGCTGCGTTTGACGCTGCTGGTTACCTTGGGTCGACTGCTTGGTGGCTTGCTTCTGTGATGTCGCCGCACGAGCCATCAAGTTGCTCACTTTGGGTTTTGGCACTGCCATCCCGTAAAGTTCCGAGGCGACAGGCTGGTTGCGATCGGCGTTGGCCACTTTGTCATCCGTTGTCCTCCGTTCGATTGGAGCGGACGGCACATGCGGTGGATCGGACGATCTCACGAGTTTACAAACGCCGTTTTCACAGACCACGCCCGGCGGATGGTCGCTTGCAGAACCCTGATTCGTCTGGAATTTCTTAGCCTTCGGAAAACGATTCAGGCTCAATGGAATCTGTTTTCCAGAAATTTCACGGCCCTGCGGTCGCGCTGTCGAATTTGACTTGTTGCGCCATGCGACTAGTGGCAGGATGACGTTTCGATCTTCGAAAACCGCGTTGCCGGCCGTATCCGAAATTTTCAAGCGAACCGAAATCTGTCGCAGGTTGGGTTCCGGCCACCACGCGACTTGATCGGCGTAGATACCATTGGCGGGAACTTTTGCGTCGGCCAGTTGAACGTCGACCGCCTGCCAAGCGTTCTCATTGACTTGCCCCGGCAAACCGGACTGGTAAAGAATTTCCAAGCTATCGGGTCTAATGTTTTCGTCCGTTGCTCGCCACCGACAAGCGACGCGGCCCGCGGCATCCGTTTCGATCCGAAAGTCTAGATCCGGCTTTTTCGTATCAACAATAATTTCCAGTTCCGGCTTCACGATGTCACCGTCCGGGACCAAGCGGCGGTCCCGGTTGAGCGTCTTGAGTGCGAACCAGTAGGTCCCATCCTGTTCAGCATGAAAAGGAAACTCTTCCAAGTCGGTGCTTTGCCGCGAATGGAATTGCCACGTCTTGCCAAGGTCACGTGAAACGTAAAGCTGCACCTCAATGAAGGAGTCATCGTTGGCGTTGACGCGGAACGGAACGCCAAAGCCCCGCATGCTCGTTGCGACCGATTTGGTCTGAGAAACGCCATCACTAATCAAGCTCAAGAACGCCCCGATTAGGCACACAAGCATCATCGCAGTGCGGCAAATTTCAGGCATTTTCACGCGGGCAAACATGGTTTTTGAATCAACGAAAAACTCGGATCAGGGAATCAGGTTCAAAATTGAACGAAGCCAAGGCAGAAGGCAAAGCTGAACCTACCCCCATTCGGATATTGAAATCTCGACAGATTCGGACGATATAGCGGCAGGTTTCATTCTGCCGAACCTAATGGGAAGACTTCGTATCTTCTTGGCTATCGACCTACTGAGACGGCGAAATCAGCTCCAGCGGCGAATTTCTGAACGCAGAGGTTGTTCGGGTCGCTGGGACGGAATTGTTGGAAGGATTTGCCCAACAATAAATTGCGGGATCCAAGCCGAAGTCAATCGGGAACCACCGGCGACAAATCGCTCGACTCAACAACTTATTGATCCGCAGATCCTCAGGCTCACGGTTATCGACGGATTTTCCGCACGAACAACTCGTATTCTTTTCCGGCCGAATTGGAAAGTTGTCCCGAACTGTTACGACCGGAAGTCCGTACCACCAGTGCAAAACGGACGCTTGAGCAAAAGCCCGTGTAACCAACAGGCGGCAACCAAATCGCTTAGGGTATTACGGCCAACGTTTGAGTAAAATTGAGGTAAACTTGACCCGATCATTGGGATATAAATGAAAGAAACATCTTCTTGCTCAAACATTGAATCCCATGCTGTTATCAATTCGCGAATTCTGGGACCAAGCAATGGCGATCCGAGAAGCTCGCTGGATTATGGCGGCTGCAGGATTGCTGGTGGTGCTACTAGTTGGTTTCTACCTGTTCAAACTGGTGCGTGACATGGCGTTGGGAAATACGTCGTTCGGTTCTGCCGGATCTACGGATTTTCTGACTGAGTTTCAAAAGTTGCGCGACGAAGGAAAAGTCAACGACGAAGAATACAAACGGTTAAAGCAGTCCATTCCGAGCGCTCATTCGGATGATAAGGATTCAAGGCCGAGGGAAGATTCGGTCAGTAGCGAGCAGATAGAGTTTTTGCCGGACTTGGAGCCGGACGATAAATCAAACGAGAGCTGACAGCTGGGTATCTGTTCCGGATCTCTGGAACGTGGCAGCTGAACAGATAAAAACACAACACGGTCACTTGATGAAGAAGTGATAGCACAAACGCAGAAGAACTAAGAGTTCGAAGTTCGCGGGCAAGGAAGCACCGTTGGGGATTGATTCGTAATCATCTTCCAATGTTCGAACGGTCAACTGGGACGTACAACGGTTGAGCAAAGAATCTGAGGAACGACAGCAGGCATCGCCTGGAATGGTTCTGAAGATTCTCAGAAAGCTTTAAGGAGTGATAATGCCCGCAGGCAATGACTTGTCCGGTAGCCGCCGAAGTGGCACTACCAAAAAGAACGCGCACTGTTCGTTCTGTCGGAAAAACTACCGCGATGTCGGTCCCTTGGTCGAAGGACCGGGCGACGTCTACATCTGTGGCGATTGCATTGAACTGTGCCAGTCTATTCTGGAACAGGAGCAACGTCGTCGTGGTCCGTCAAAACAATTATTCAACAAGATTTTAACACCGCGCGAAATTGTCTCGCGAATGGACGAGTACGTGATTGGTCAAGATTCTGCAAAGAAATGCTTGGCGGTCGCAGTCCATAATCACTACAAACGGCTTTCTCATGGCTGGGATAACGATGGCGAAGTCGAGATCGACAAATCAAACGTGATGTTGGTTGGTCCTACCGGATCAGGCAAAACACTTTTGGCTAGAACGCTCGCTCGGACCCTAAATGTTCCTTTTGCCATTGGGGACGCAACGACGTTAACCGAAGCCGGTTACGTTGGCGAAGATGTTGAGAACCTACTTCTGAAACTGCTACACGCGGCAGACTTTGATGTGGAAGCTGCCCAACGTGGCATCATTTACATCGACGAGATCGACAAGATCGGCAAGACGAGCAACAACGTTTCGATCACCCGTGATGTTTCAGGCGAAGGCGTTCAACAAGCGATGTTGAAGATGCTCGAAGGGACCGTGGCGAACGTGCCTCCGCAAGGTGGTCGTAAGCACCCTGAACAGCAGTACATTCAAATCGACACCACGAATATTCTGTTCATCTGTGGCGGAACTTTTGTTGGCATCGACGACATCATTCGCAAGCGTTTGGGCGAGCGTACGATTGGGTTTGGATCTGCCGAGGGCTTCCGCGAGGATGGCGCGATGGACGAGATCCTGCCTCAGGTGATCAGCGACGACATTCTGGAATTCGGGTTGATCCCGGAACTGGTTGGTCGTCTGCCAGTCACCACCGCGTTGGCTCCGCTGGGCATGGACGGACTGCTGCAGGTTCTCTCAGAACCAAAAAATGCATTGGTGCGACAATTCCAAACCCTGTTCCAAATGGAAAGCTGTGAGCTCAAGTTCACCGAAGGTGCGTTGCAGAAGATTGCTCAAATTGCGATGGAGAAAGGAACCGGAGCACGAGGTTTACGTTCGATCATGGAGCAGGTGATGCTCGACATCATGTACGACCTGCCCGACCGAGCCAAAGGCTCGACGGTCGTGATCGACGAAAACATTGTGAATTCGGCGACGAATCCAACTTCGTTTCAAATGCCAGAATCCAAAAGTGCTTGATTTGCTACATTGATCGGCCCTTGATTTAACAACTTGATTGGCTGCACTACTTGGTCCAATGATTTGACAACTTGATCTGACAACTGGCCTGCTTTTGCATTGGGTCTTTTGAAACGAGAACGCTTCGAACAAGAGGTGTGAAGTCCCTGCCGGGTAAAATCGGCAGGGACTTTTTTTGTCACCTTCACACCCATTGATCCTCGCCGAGGCAAACTGCCCACACGCACATACGGGACCAAGAAGTTAGATCAATGGGTTTGCCCGTCCAATTGCGCGTCCGAAAAAAATGATCTCGCGCTCACTTGGAGGGCTTACGGTTTCCCCGACGGCAACTGAATCGCCTTGTTCAGAAAAAGCGGGGTAAGAGCTTGAGGTAATCGAAGACGCCCAAGGGAAGGTCGTCAACGGCATTTGCGACACGATCTAGCCCGAATATTGCATGACGGTTTTCGAACTGGCACTTCGCCTTGGTATTGGCGAGGCTTTATTGTTCTCTACGACGAACTGTTTTTCAGGCAGCGAAAAAAACAACCATCATCGGCTTGCGGTAAGCAAGTGAATTATTCGGGCTAGGCAAGGAACCCGAGCACAGTTTACCTTGCATAGACCATTCAGTTTCTTGGCAGAGCGTTGGCTGCTTCTGTCAATTTTCTGCCATTACTCGTCGGCATTATTATTGCCGAGGTTTCTGACTAGGAGGAATGCGTCTCCAAGAACGTCGACGACTCCATCGGCGTTTAAATCTCCTTGGCTCCAGCTTGCTGATGCTGCACCAAGGTTCCTGACCAAGGCAAATGCATCGCCCAGAACATCAACTTTGCCGTCGAGGTTGACATCGCCTGCAAATGTCCCTTGACGGCCATTGGACGTTTCGACCAATTCACCGTAATGCCGGGAGAAGTCGTTTGCTCCCACAACACCGTCGCCGTCAAGATCCAAAGGCACTAACTCACCCACCGCGTCGGCGCCAACGTTTCCACTGTAGCGATCAAGATCTGCGAGATCGACATCGCCATCATCGTCAAAATCGCCCACCGGAACCGCTGCCGTGATTGCCACGTTATCCAAGTACTGATGGTGCCCCCCGGCTCCAGCAGATCCACCGGTAAACTCTAATCGAAACGTGACTGACCCGTTCGCATCTAGGACATTGTCATCCAGAAAATCTAGTCGTATGTCAAAGTCGGACCAGTCCATTTGGCCTCCCACAACCGTCGGGACGATGTCACTGGCGACCGTTCCTACGGTAAGATCGCCCGCGATCACCGAAAGTGTAAAGTCACGAGATGATCTGGGCCGGAAGGTGGCCGAATCAAAGTGAAAGACGGTCAATGCACGATCGGTTCCGCTGGTATCGGTGATCGTAAAATCGAAGTAACCTTCGGCTCCGTTCAACAGAACGGCTGCATCATCCACACCGTCATCGGTTGCATCAGCGGGAGGCGTCTCAAGACTTCCCCAAGTGCCGTCTGTTCTTGCCCGACGAGTTGAATCCAGAATAAAACCGTCTTTTGCAGTCGTGCCGGTCGTCATGCCGTCCGTTTGAGTTGGCGCGCTAATTCCGGTTGATGCGTATCTTTCCCATCCGGCAACGAGGGCACTCGGGGGAACCGGCGGCACTGGTGGCGGCGGAAGCGTGCTGAATTCAAGGACTCGCAGCGAGCTACTGGTGGCCGTAAACGGCTGCGGATTTGTCGGTTCAACTTGAATGAACACCGAAAGAATTCCCGTGTCCAACAACCGCTGATTGTCGACAAGTGGTGTCACGTCATCAAAGCGATGCCTCGTTTCGCGGTGGAGAATTTGCCACTCTGAGTAACCGCCCGAAATTTTCTCAGCCCCCGCAATGAACAACTGGCTGCCTTGAGTGTACAAGCCATACAAGTTTCCGCTGGCGTCGACGGTCACGCGAGGCCGGCTGCCGACGGGCGTATTATTAGGAAAACGTTTTGCCTGCCACTGCCCATCGACGGGGTTTCGATAGTAGTGATGATACGCAGAATCGCCCCTAAAAAAGTTGCCGTCACCCGGCTGCCATTCAAATCCGGGCTCCTGACGTCGGTGATACGCCAATACATGCACGCCACCTTCTTGATCAACGATCTGCCCTTGCTGGTTGATCAATGCCTGTCGACGGTCAAGGTCGACAATTTCAATGCCGGGTGAATTAAGTGTAATCGGAAGACCCTCCGCCCCAATCAATTGGTCGAAAGTGTTACGCCAAGTCATCCCTCGATCGTCGCTGTAAGCGTAATGTATGTCGTGATTTGCACCACTCGGCCCCTCGCGCCATGTCCACGTGGTATGTAGTCGCCCACTGAGGTCAACGTGAAAACCATTGTGATACGAGTTGCGAGTTGGAGACGGATTGTTTTGGACATCGTCGTACACCCCCGTGCCGGTGTCTCCATCGATGAAGGTTCGCAACTCGCCCCACAGTCCAGTGTTGGAATCGTAGGCAGCAATCAGGTGTTCGCCGTTTGGAGCGCCTCCCTCGCGGAAGGTGACGGCTAAGTCTCCGCCCCCAAGCTTTGAAAGACGCGGATAGGTTATTCCGCCCGGCACCCGAGGCTCCCCGGGATTCAAAGAATTTCGTTCAGCAACAAATCTACCCTCAGCCCACACAGCAGAAGAGCTTGTTGCATACCCAAGTTCCGTGGTGACGTAGCGAAGCACATCTGAGTGAAGATCAAATACGAGATGGATCCTACCGTCGCCAGAGATTCCCATCGAAACGCAGTTATGAGAATCCCAAAACTGAGCACCATTCTGAAAAAGGAATCCGGTGTCTACCACCTCCCACGTTTCGCTATCTAATGATCGCCGTCCCAGACGCAGTGAAAGGCCGCCTTGATGGTACCACGCTGCAAACTGATAGCCGTTGAAGGTCACCAACGCCTCTTGTTGGAACGGGCGGCCATTGATCGAACCATTGGTCACATCGCGAGTCCCCATCACCAAGGCACTGGGATCAAGCTCCATATCACTCGTGGGTGTAATCGTCAGTTGCGCCGTCGCAGTAGACATTGACCAACCGAGGCAGATCAGCGGCCAAGCGAAAGCCACCAAGAGTCTGCCGGCTTGAAGACGAGGAAAAACCAAATTCATAAAATTTTCCAATAGAGTTAAAATGACTGAGCCTGCCCTCGGTCATGGTCAGGTAACCATAACGTTGCGGCTCGATAAATGACGACCATGACATTGAAAAGGGCGAAAAAAATCCATGACGTAAGGTTCCTAACAAAACGTAAAAAGTTGCCGTATTCGGGGCGAGCTGTCCGTTGGCACTCGGACGCTACCTTTTTTTGGGTGGGCACGCGCAACGAATCAATTTACGGGCGCGTGCGAGTCGTATTGTTTGTAGACGCCGGCGGAAGACTGCCAACTATTTTGGGGCAAGCCATCCCGTGGAAAAAAAGCAAACCCGAGCACTTTATTTCCTGCGATTTACCGCAAGACGACCACGTATCAGATCTCGTTGTACCTTCTACCTTCTAAGGAGTTGAACTGGCTTTCTTGGCTTTCAACTGAATCAGGAAAGCTTCCTTCTCGTCCAGACCCGCGGTCGGTTGACTGACCGCTTTGGTTTGAGTTTCAATGGCCGCTTCAATATCACCCACGGCATGCTGGAGACGCGCCTTGATATCGAGCATTTGTGGTCGATGGGCATCCGGTTCGATTGCTCGATCGATCAATGAAATTGTGCGCTCGATTAGCTCTTGGGACAGCTTGGGATTTTGTTCAATGCCGGAGTAGATGTTTCGTGCAACGGTATACGCATCAATCGCTTCTATCGGATCCTTATCTTCGGCTTGTTCCAACTCTTTCCTCAGAGAGCTTTCCGCCTCTTCCATCAGGGCGTCACTCACGTGCGAGATTAATCCCGCAGCGTCTTCCTGCCGGTATTTTAGAGACAATTCAATGATGTTCGGATCTTCTGGAGTGTCTAGAGCATCAGCAGGCGCGTGATTCACGCCACTTGGATGATCGTGATGTTGGGCGTGCCGAGAGTGTGAGTGATTTCTCGTGTCAATAACTACCCGGCGAGGCACTGCGGCTTGCACCGATGACGCCATGCCTTGGTTCGCTGGAGTACTTGGCCATCCCAAACCGGACGCTTCATTCAAAACCCGCTGAACCTCAAGGTCTAACAATTGAGCCTTTGCTATGCGTCGACGATCAAGGTCAAGTCGCAGCTTTTTCACGCGTTCTTCCAATCGCTTCAGTTCGGACTGATTCTTGACAAGAAATTCGTCGTACTCGGCCGACAAGTGATCTTTGATCTTCTTTTTGATCGCCTCTTTTTCAGTCTCGCCTTCGGCAGCACCAAGTTCTTGCTGAAGCTGTTCGATTGAGCGGGACGGGTTACCACGCCTCTGTGAATCCACCCAGTGTGTCAGAAGCTCTTCAGCCAGCTCGAACTGTGCGCCCTGACTTTGATGCGTTCCCAAGTCGGATTGTGACGCTTCGTCCGCTGAACTGTGGGGGCCAGATTGAGCCTGAAAAATCGCGAAGCTGTTGACGGCGACCGATGCAAATACAACCGCAACAACAGCCGCGGCAGTAAAGGATGCTTGGAAAGTTCGAAACACGTTGTGATCCTTAAAAAAGTTTGGGGAATGTAAATCCGCGACACGGATCTGACAGTGCTAAGTTTCAGTCAAATGATTGGCCACACCGAGTTCGGCGATCAATGAGCAGACGCTAAACTCGAAAACCACGGCAACATGGACTACTCGGGGCCAACGTAAACTCCAAGTGATCGTTCCATGACCTCGATCCGTTGCTCTACGTCAATTCGCTCCGCTTCGAACTGTTCGAAAGGCAACCACCGCGTACGGGGCTCAAACCATTCTTTTGAAACTTGCGCGGAAGCAGGGGGGATTACTTGTGGAACTGGTGGTGCGAACTGGACATAAAGCTTTTCGCTGTTGGGTGCCTCTGACGACGCCACGCCAGATTCTCTCAATGGCTGCAACGACTTGGTGTCACTCGGCGACTGCTCACTGTGTCGGAACAAGTGCGCACCGCCCGCAATGACCAGCGCCAGAGCAGCAACCAATCCGGTTGCCGTTAGAGACTTCTTCCAGCGAGGCCAAGTGCCACGAGGTTTTGCAAACTTGGGCCGCTGACACTGTGTTGGGTTTTGCAAGTAAGCCAGATAATCCGTCAACGCACCTTGGACCGAGTCAGCGGAACCGAATCGATCATCTGGATTCTTGGAAAGCAAACGGCAGATGAAATCGTTTAAACATTGAGGGACATCGCTGTTGATCGAACGGGGTGTCGCGGGGTCAGTCCCGCCAATCTTCTGCAACACAGCGAACGTGTTGTCACCTCGAAAAGGTTCACGTCCGGTCGCCATGAAATACATCACACTGCCCAGACTAAACAAGTCACTTCGATCGTCGACCCGCTCACCCTTGACCTGTTCGGGCGACATATAATGCGGTGTGCCCGCCAGCCAACCAGTCTGCGTCAGTCCGGCATCGTCTGCGGCACGTGCCAGCCCAAAATCAGTGATCAGAACGCGACTGACGTCGTTCTGCAACATGATGTTGGCCGGCTTAATATCACGATGAACTAAGCCCTGCTGATGAGCAGCAGCCAGCCCCCGAGCGATCTGCTGGCCGATTCTGACGATATCTTCGGCGGGCAAAGGACCATGATCTTGAACATGTTTTTGCAGCGAAGGCCCCGGCACGAACGCCATCACCAGATACGGACGCACCGACGAAGTATTCACGGAAAAAATGGGCACGACGTTGGGGTGAACCACGGCCGCTGCGGCTCGCGATTCGCGGATAAACCGCATCCTTGCGACCCCGTGTGCTGCCATGTGAGGCGACAAAAACTTGATGGCCACAGGCCGATTTAGATTTGCGTCAAAACCTTTGTAAACGATCCCCATGCCACCGCGACCGATGACTTGTTCAACCGAAAAACCATCGATCCGCCCCAGCATTTCGGGATGCAGCGGAGGATCCAGCAGCGAGCGCTCATCCACATGCGACACAATCAGTTCATCGCTTGGAGAATTCTGATCGACGTGGTGAAATTCGGGCCGCTCAATGCGCGGGTCGAGCTGAATCAACACACTTGATTGCGGACCATCAAGTGCAGTCGCCTCGCCAGACTTCAAATCCGCTGTTTCACCCAAAAGGACGGACGCTTTCTTCCAAAAACCGTCATCGGCAGCCATCGACTCGATTTCTTGGCGACACGATTCGCAACTGGAAAGATGGTCCTCCAGTTCAGGATGTTGTTCGTCGGGGGACTCCCACAACAATGGAAGAAGTCTACTCTGGCCGCAGGGCTGCTGACCTTCTGGATTGCGAATGGTTTTCATCGTCCGGCACTCCGGTCTACTGCTGGTTCTGAATGTGTTGCACAATCCACGCTGGCGGATTCGATTGTTTTCCTCAGTCGAGCAATCACGCGCGATCGAGCCACGTAAATTGCACCGCAAGACATTTCCAACTCTCTGGAAACGTCAGACACGGGGCGTTCGTTGACGGTGGTTTCCCAAAACACCTGCCAAGTGCGATCCTGAAATGAGGACTTTATCTTGTTGGCGGCCCAAAAAAACATTTGCCTTTCATACTCTGCATCGAAGTATTGGGTGGCCATTGCGTGATCGTCCACCGATCCGCCTTCGGGAATTTCAGCCAGCAATCGGTGGACGTCAGAATGCTGCGTTACCGGGCAACCCGCCGACTGCTTGCGGAGAAAATCAATGACCAAATTACGAGCAATCGTGCTGATCCAACCGCGAAATGAACCCCGGTCGGCCTCCGGCTGCCACCTGCCAACAGATTTTGCGACTCGCACCAAAACTTCCTGCGTGAGATCGTCAGCATCCGCATTTTGCAGTCCGCGGGATCGAGCGATGCGAAACACAAGCGGCTGGTAGATCTCGCAGAACTGCTGCCAAGCCTCGGCATCTGATGGCCGCTGCAGTCGCAAGATCAGGCTGATTCGTGTTTTGGAAACGTCGGTCAAACTAAAAAAGCCTGCGGCAGGTAAAATGGTCAAACCGAGGGGCCGTTCGTCCATTTGGGCAATGACGGTAACGAACTTTATCCGTCCCTCGCAAGGTTACACGAGCCGACGAGGAAGACCTTACACTTTATCCAAAAAACTTTTGCAAAAAGTAGAACTTACTCAGATCGCACGCAAAATGAAGGGTAAACGAGGCCGTCCGTGAGAACGGAAGATGGGCTTTGGCGGTCGCAGTCCATAATCACTACAAACGGCTTTCTCATGGCTGGGATAACGATGGCGAAGTCGAGATCGACAAGTCAAACGTGATGTTGGTTGGTCCTACCGGATCAGGCAAAACGCTTTTGGCTCGAACGCTCGCTCGGACCCTGAATGTTCCTTTTGCCATCGGGGACGCAACGACGTTAACCGAAGCCGGTTACGTTGGCGAAGATGTTGAACCTACTTCTGAAACTGCTACACGCGGCAGACCTTGATGTGGAAGCTGAATCAAGAAAAGTGTCAGTGACATCCACGATTAAGATTCAGCAAGCACCGCACAAAAACGAAAAAGGCTGGCCGAAGCCAGCCTTCAAAACATCTTTCATCGCCCAGAGGGTTAGAATTTTTGGCAGTTTAGCTGCCAAGCTTTTTCCAGTTCTGTTCTGCTTTGCCTAGATTGTTCGCTTCGTCTCGATTCCAGATTTCGGCTCCGTCGACATTGGCATTCTTCAGGAACAGCATGATCCGCCCATCCACGATCTTAAAATTCGTTGGGTCCACTGGGAAACGCTGTCCCATGGCTACGCCCAGAGCACACCAGCCACCGTACGCAGGAATGTACTTTTCTGGGTTAGAAATGAACTCTTGGCGCGCCCCTTCGTTCACGAACCAGTAGGTGACTCCTTTGTAGTCGTGTGTGATGCTAGGCAATCCCTTGACTGCTTTGTTGGCAGCAAGGTAGCAAACAGGGCAGTATCCTTCCATCGCGACACCGCTGCTTGGCACGTTGTAGCCGTTGGTGAAAGCCCGAGAAACGGACTCGGTCATCGCGGTTTTCTCGTGAGATCCGCTGTCGCTCATCTTTTTTTCCGCGCTCTGTGCGTTCGCCGTTCCAGCGTAGCCAAGTAGAGTGAGGCATGCGATCGCGATTTTGAGTTTCGCACGTGTGGTCATCGTGAGTAGCCTTTCGTCTTCCAGTTTGGAAGCAGTAAGAGGTGGTTAGTTATGCTCGATTGATCGAACGTTATGGTCACGTGTAAGACGCGCCATAACTACTCTTCTTACCGAAGGAAAAAACGATTTTCCAGCTGGTGTCGTAGCCAACACTCTGCCGAGACGCGCGTTTAAGGTCGGCGTTACATTTCCCGCGTCTTGGCAACCGTGAGTTTTGAGAAAAGCAGCTGTCAGTGTTGAG
Source organism: uncultured Pirellulaceae bacterium (assembly GCA_937929805.1). Classification (GTDB taxonomy): domain Bacteria; phylum Planctomycetota; class Planctomycetia; order Pirellulales; family Pirellulaceae; genus Mariniblastus. The sequence goes on along the minus strand of CALFUT010000004.1, from coordinate 84,163 downwards.
CAGCTGCCCCCGCTGCTTACTACTCAAAATGAAAACGAAACAGCCGGGACGGCTGCGCTACATTTGCGACAGCCGAGACTGCTTCGCAACAGCCAAGCTTGAGGCAACAGCGAAACCACTACAGTCTGCTTGAAAGCGCACAAATTGGACGAAGCGTAAAAAATGCCGCTGACTCGAAAGAGCCAGCGGCATTTTGATTGAGACGCGAGAGAACAGGCGGATATTCAAGGCCGTTGGAGACAGGCGGGCCTCAAGACTGTCTCTCGTTCGTCAACCCGAGTGTTTTAACGCATCAACTTCATTGGTTGCTATTGCCAAGGTTTGCGATCAAGAGGAAACCATCCCCCAGCACATTCGTCAATCCGTCTCCATTGAAGTCACCTTCGCTCCAGCTGGCTGTAACTTGGTTAAGGTTCGCAATGAAAGAGAATGCGTCGTTGAGCACATCAACGACCCCATCGAGGTTTGTGTCACCTGCGAAGGTTCCGGTTTGACCGTTTGATGTTTCAACCAAAGAAGTGTAATGCTGCTCGAAGTCCCCACTATCAACGGTTCCGTTGCCATTCAGATCAAGAACAGCCAAGGCTCCCACTGCAGAAGCACCAATGTTGCCGTTGTATTGATCCAAATCGTTCGAGTCGACATCACCATCCAGATCGAAGTCGCCCAGCAAAAATTGCTCACCTTCAGATTCATCTTCGACGCCATATCGTTGGAAAGTGACCAGTCCTTGTGTATCAATCTCCGGAAGAAACCCCACAGCTTGCTGAACGAAGCTCAAGCTGTTGTCGTCGTTGATCGCATAGGCACCGATTGCACCGCTTAGACCTTCCAACTGATACAAATACTTTCCGTCGTCGGTTACATCGAGATCGATGAAGCCATCAGTCGTGCCAAACACTTCAGGGCCGGTCGTTCCACCGTTGGCAAAACCAGAAACACCGGCTGCTGCGATCTGCTCTTGCAAACGGACGGTGCCGTCACTCAACAGTTCCAAGCGACTGATCGATGCGTTGATCGCGTTGGAAACGTAGAAAGTTGATCCGTCGCTACCAAAATCAATCCAGCACGCAGTCAACTGATTGCCGGGATCAAACGGGCTGCCCAGCGGATCACCCAAAGCAAAGTCTTCTTCGGTGGTCGCCAGCGAGCCATCAGACAGCAATTCGTAGACCGATACCGAACCGGACTGTAGTGCAGGAAGTGCAGGAGGTGCCCCCAACGCGTTGAACTCGCGAGCCTCAGTCACGACGACGAACTCTCGTCCGCCGATGACAGCAGTGTCGAAGTCGATCGCACTTGCAAGATTGCGTCCGGCTGCGTTGCCAACCTGAGTACCTGTCGCGGAACCGACCATGCCGGTAACCGCTCCGGTCGCGTCAACCTCTAGCACCGCCACAGAGTTGGCCGCGTCTGGCCCCGGCAAAGCAGCCGACCCCGCAGTGATCGAAGTCACGATTAGCTTGGTTCCATCTGCCGAGAAACCTAGGTCAGCCGGTCGGTTGTCCAAATCAAAAGTTGATCCGGGAATCGGGGTCAAGATTCCATTCGCATTGATGTTGAATCCGGTGACGTTGCCCTCATCGTTTGGCTCGCCCCGCGTCACCGAGGGATCGCCCAGAGCAAAGCCATCGCGGTCAATGTTGGATACGAACACCCGTCCGTTACTGTAGGCCAAACTGTTTGGGCCGACTCCGCCGGAGTTGATCGTGCTGACCAAAGTCAGGCTTAAATCGTCTTCGATGGTGAACGACGAAATCGTATCGCTACCCGCATTCACGCAAACAAGGCACTCATTTTCAGTCACGATAATCGAGTCAGCTGAGATCAGCGGATCAAGCCCTTCACCGCCATCGAACTCGGTGGATCCAGCTCCTCCTGTTGGGAAGTTACCTAAATGAGCCAACTGGCCTCCGGGGTTGATGCCAAAAGCGACAACTTCATTGGAAAGCAGCCCGTTGGTCATCGTGTAAACGGCTCCTTCAATCGGCGGGCCGGAAACAGCGACCAAGCCCTGAGTATCAATCTCGGGCAGGTAGCCAGCCAGCTCCTGAACCAGCGTCAGTGAACCGCCTTCGATGGCGTACACGCTGATCTCGCCGCTGAGCCCTTCCAGTTGGTACAGGTAGCGTCCATCGGCTGAAACATCAAGGTCGATGAAGCCGTCGGTTGTTCCAAATACTTCAGGCCCAGTTGTGCCGCCAGTTGAGAAGCCTGAAACGCCTTCCGCAGCGGTTGCTTCCAGCAGATTCAATCCGCCTTCTTCCGTTACGTACAGGCTGCTGACTGTCGCGTTGATGGCGTTGCTCGCAAAGAAGGTTTGACCGTCAGGAGCAAAATCGATCCAGCATGTCGTTAATTGATTCGACGGATCGAACGGGCTGCCAGCCGGGTTGCCGATTGAAAAATCAGATTCCGTTTCGACAAGGCTTCCATTGGCCAGCAGTTCGTAGACAGAAACCGATCCCGCTTGAAGAGCAGGTAAAGCTGGCGGTGCTCCCGCGGCGTTGAATTCTCGGGCCTCGGTAACCACAACAAACTCTCGCCCGTTCACCACGGTCGTATCAAAGTCGATCGCACTGGCAAGGTTTCGACCTTCGGGGTTGCCAACCACGGTGCCGGTTGCCGAGCCAACCATCCCACCGACTGAGCCGTCCGGGTTGACTTCGTAGACGGCGACTGAATTAGCGGCGTTTGGACCGGGGAGGGCAGCTGAGCCGGCGGTGATCGAACTAACGATCAACTTGGTGCCATCTGCTGAGAAGCCAAGGTTGGCAGGACGGTTATCGAGATCAATCGTGGAATTGGCTAGTGGGACGAGGACCCCTGCGTCATTCATGAAAAATCCAGTAATGTTGCCTTCATCGTTTGGCTCGCCGCGAGGCGTGCTAGGGTCGCCCAAAGCGAAACCGTCTCGGTCGATGTTGGAAACAAAAAGCCAGCCATTGCTGTAGGCCAAGCTGTTTGGGCCGACGCCACCGCTAGAGACCGTCGAGATTTTTGTCAGGGAAAAATCTGGCTCAATGCGGAACGAGGTAACCGTGTCGCTACCGGCGTTGACGGTGACGATGAACTGCTCGTTCTGTACCGCGATGACCGAATCGGCAGAAATGAGAGGGTCCAGCCCTTCTCCCCCGTCAAATTCGGTGGAACCAAGACCTCCCGTCGCATAATCTCCGATGTGGAACAGTGTTCCGTTCAAATTTCGACCGAATGCTGCAACCTCATTTCCATCCAAGGCATTGGTTTGCACATAGACCGCACCTTGTGGCACCTGAGCATTGACCGATCCGAAACCCGCCGTGACGGTCAGGCAAGCCAATGAATAAAATAGGTTACTCCAAAATCGAATCTTCATCGTTTCTCCATGTTGAAAAAAATATCGAGCGGCGATCTGCATCGCAGGCATAAGCCTGCGGACGCTCGATGCTCGATCAATCTTTCAAGCGATTGTGCAGGCGCGTACAGCTTTTCAAAGCGACTGTGTGGAGGCCTACAAGTTCTGCGAAACATTGTGTGAACGGGTACAGCTGTTTCGGAAGAACGATGTAATCAGGCGGAGCTTGGTGCGGAGTGCTTGCACAAGAGAGACGCTGCCGTCGTGCAGCGCGAGAGCACGTCAGCACGTTTTCAGCGGTTGAGAGTGCCATAGAATACGAAACCGCGCCAAGACGCGTGCTGGAGTTCGCAATTCAACAAAAAATGGCCCAACGTTCTCTTACAAGAACACTGAGCCATTTTGGTTTATCAAAAATTGGTCAAGCCAATCTCGAATCGATCATCAGTTCGCGGCGGTTGCTGTAAAACCAGCACCCTCGATGGCGGCGATAACAGCAGCGTTATCAACTTCGCCCGAGACAACAACCTCGCCCATCACCACTTTGTCGACGTCTACACCCGGTAGACCTGCAAGAGACCGCTTAATTGCAGCTCCGCAACCGCCCGGTCACGTCATGCCTTCGACTTTGAATACCACAGGCGTGGTCGCCGGGGCGGAAGAAGATGAATCGCTGGATGCTGCTGGCGGTGACTCAGCTGGTGCACAACCCAGATTGATGGCTCCCCACGTCGCCACGAGGGCGATCGCCAGAACCGAAAGAGTGTTTCGCATGACTGGAACTCCTAAAACAAAAACCGAATCCGAAGCGGCTGACAGGCCGGATGCTGGTATCGACCTGCCCCGCAAGATTTCAGTTTAGCGGCTAGGGCTCGCGGCTCGATAAGAATAAACGGGCCAGCTGACCGATTGGCGACATTTCCCGGTTCAAAATGGCGTTAAATCCCCAGTTTTGGGGAGATTTGTTGGTTCCAGACGGCTTTCCGAGTCGATTCGACGATTTCCCGGCATTGGCCCGCCCGAGTCCCGGGAGACACGCGTTCGTGGGCAGGGGCAGAAACAGATTTCTGTTATTGCATTTGCTCGGTGCTGCGGTAAACTTGTCCGCTTGTCAGAGATAGAAAATTCGGTGGGTCAGTGGTTTTCACCTAGGTTAAAACCGCACAGACGGGCCCAAGTCATTCAAATCAAGTGAAGTAAGAAAAGGCAGGAGTCCTCTCCGGGGACGGGTAGCGAAACGCCAGAAGCGATATTCGCTCGCCCTCGAGACAACGGTTATGACAATCACGAAAGAGAAAAAAGCAGAAGTAATTGGCCAGTTCGCTAACCAAGATGGCGACACCGGTTCTCCCGATGTCCAGATAGCAATTCTGACCACTCGGATCAATCAGTTGACCGAGCACATGCGCACTCACAAGAAAGACTACGGCACTCGTCGTGGCTTGCTTGGAATGGTTTCGCGTCGGCGACGCTTGCTTGACTATGTTCGCAGCAAGAACCCCGATCGCTACCTCGACATCATCGAGCGACTCGGAATTCGTAAGTAATTCAGATTTTCCATGGGCCACGATTCACGCGTGGCTCATTTGCTAGGTGCCCGACTTTTCTGGGCACTTGATTTACCGGAATGCTTAACGCATCTCCCGGTTCGATCGAACGTGGTCAAGAGAACTCAGGCTAGAGAACTCGAAACCCGAAAGTCGCTTGACTCCGCTCGATCTCAAGACGGACGGTATTCGATCTGCCCGCGGCAGACCCTCTCTCATTGGAACGTTCTATCTCTGACAAGATTGAACGTTTGCATCTCTGTTGAAATGTTCGGCGTTCAGCCGTTTAGTGGCGTTAGTTTGAACTGACGCCCATTGAATTTGGCACCTGTCATTTGGTGCTAGTTCAATTTTGTCCGGATCGTTTGCAGCAGTCTGCGGACTTGACGGGCTCATGATCGAATCAATCTGCTTTGTTTGGCAGACGATCAAATGTAGGTAGTAGTGAAAATAGTTTTGAAGAATTTTTTGTAGGATTGAATTGTGAAAGTAAGAGTAGAAAAGAAAATTGGCGACGGAACGCTTTCGTTTGAAACAGGCGAATTGGCCAAACAGGCAGCCGCCGCCGTGATCGTTCAGTACAACGACACCGTGGTGCTGTCCACCGCTGCGACCAGCGACCCACGTCCGGGCTTGGACTTCTTCCCGCTGATGTGTGACTACCGCGAGCGAACCTGTGCCGCAGGTAAGTTTCCGGGGGGCTTCATCAAGCGTGAAGGTCGCCCAACAACTAAGGAAACGCTCACTTCGCGTTTGATCGACCGTCCGATCCGCCCGATGTTCGCTCCTGGCTTCAAAGACGAAGTCCAGTGCCAGAACTTCGTGCTTTCGAGCGACAAGCAAACCGATGGCGACGTGCTGGCGATGAACGGAACATCAACAGCCTGCTTTATCAGTGCCCTGCCCTTCCAAGACGCGGTCGCCTCAACGCGAATCGCTCGGGTAGACGGAGAGTTTATCTGCTTCCCAACATTTGAGCAGTTGGAAGACAGCGACATGGACGTCATCGTTTCGGCTACCGAAGCGAAAGTCACCATGATCGAAGGTTTCGCTCGTGAAGTGCCTGAAGCTGACATGCTGGCCGCGATCAAGTTCGCTCACACCGTTTGTAAGCAAGTTATTGATCTGCAAAAAGAGTTGGCTCAGAAGTTCCCTGTTGAGAAAGTCAAATTTGAGTCGCCTGCAGACGATGGCTTGCTGGAAAAGCTGAAGTCGAAGTACTACGACCAATACAAGGACGCGATCCTCATCGCCGGCAAGCACGATCGCGGAGCCGCCAAGAACGCGGTCAAGGATCAAATCAAAGCTGACATGATCCCTGACGCAGACGCCGACGGCGCAATCTGCCCGAAAGCACTTGGCACTGCGATTCATGACTTGGAAGAGCGAGTCATTCGCGATTCGATTCTGGCTGGTGTTCGATCCGATGGTCGCGATGGAAAAACTCTTCGCCCGATCGAGTGCAAAACCAACTTGATTCCTCGCGTTCACGGTTCGGCGTTGTTCCAACGTGGCGAAACACAAGCGTTGATCACAGTGACACTGGGTACCGGTCGTGACGAGCAACGCGTCGATGGCTTGATGGACGAGTACTCCAAGAAGTTCATGCTCGACTACAACTTCCCAAGCTTTAGCGTTGGCGAATGTCGTCCGATTCGAGGCCCCGGTCGTCGTGAAATCGGCCACGGTGCTCTTGCCGAACGTTCGATCAAGCCGATCCTTCCCGATCCCGATGAATTCCCCTACACCATCCGAATCGTGTCGGACATTCTGGAATCCAACGGTTCATCATCGATGGCAACTGTTTGCGGAACAACCTTGGGACTGATGGCTGCGGGTGTAAAAATCCGAAACCCGGTCGCAGGTATTTCTGTCGGCCTAGTCGAAGAAGGTGACAAGTACGAACTGCTGACTGATATTCTGGGCAGCGAAGATCACTTCGGCGATATGGACTTCAAAATCGCTGGAACTCAAGTCGGTATCACCGGCATCCAGTTGGACCTGAAGATTCGCGGTATCAGTTTTGAGGTGATGGAAGCTGCGATGACTCAGTCTCGTGAAGCTCGCATCAACATCCTTCGCACGATGCTGACCGAAATTTCGCGACCAAGCGAAGAGCTATCCGAATACGCGCCTCGATTGCTGGTTACTCAGATCGAGCCCGACAAAATCGGCATGCTGATCGGCCCGGGTGGAAAGAACATCCGCGCGATCCAAGAAGAGACTCAAACTGTCATCGAAGTCTCCGAAGACGGTCGCGTCACGGTCGCTGGAACCGACGGGCCATTGGCTCAAGAAGCTCTTAAGCGAGTCGAAGCTTGCACAGCAACCGTCCAAGTCGGCAAGATCTACGACGGAACGGTCAGCAGCGTGAAAGACTTCGGTGCGTTTGTTGAAATCCTGCCCGGTCGCGATGGCTTGTGCCACATCAGTGAACTAGCCGGTGGCTTCATTGATAACGTCAGTGACGTCTGTCACGTCGGCGACGAAATGAAAGTCTTGGTGATCGATGTCGATGACAATGACCGAGTCAAACTCAGCCGACGCCGGGCGTTGGAAGAACTTGGCTTGGAAGACGATTTAGTTCCCGCAACCGTTGGTGGTGGCGACGATGATGGCGGCGGCAGTGGCGACGACCATGATTCCGATCGTGGCTCTCGATCTGGCGGCGGAGATCGCGGTCGCTCGGGCGGCGGACGATCCGGCGGTGGCGGTGGTCGCGGACGCAGCGGCGGCGGTGGACGTGGTCGCAGTGGCGGCGGCGGTGGTGGCGGTCGAGGCCGTCGTTAGTCGCACAGTTTATGCCTCGGGCATGAACTCGCTGACTCTGGCTGATCCAGCCAGCATGACTTAAACTAGGCTCTGTTTGACAACTGCGAATACAAGCACGACGCGCAAGCGAGTGTAGCGAATACGCGGGAAAATTCACTCGCTCGCGCGTCGTGCTTGTATTGTTCCACAGAGCCTCAAACGCTCGGCGAATTGATTGCCGAGCGTTTTTTCTATTCCGGACACGGCGATCGGTGACAAACGACTCACAACTCGATTCCCTGCGAAAGCAGTACGACGACATGGCGACCTTAGCTAAGTCGCTTGCGCATGAAATCAAGAATCCCCTGTCGGTGATTCGCATGAATATGGAACTGCTGCACGAGGACTTCGAGGCGATCTCGACACCCGAGGCTCGCCAAGCACTGACCAAGATCGAAACCGTCAACCGCCAATGCGAGCGTCTGCAAACGATGCTCAACGACTTTCTGAACTTCGCGAAACTAACAAATCTTGAATTGGTTGCCGGTTCGCTGAATGACCAAGTCCAGCAGGTGCTAACCTTCTTCGAGCCACTTGCACATCGACAAAGTGTTACCATTCGGACGTACTTCGATCCGGATCTCCCCAGCATCAACCTTGAGCCTCAAACCTTGCACGCGGCGTTGCTGAATCTGGTCAAAAATGCTTTGGAGGCGATGCCCAACGGTGGCGAACTGGTCGCGCGAACACGCATCACCCGAGTCGGCGTGGCGCTGGACCTGATCGACACCGGCTGCGGGATGTCGTCCAATGCGTTGCTGCGAATGTTCGAAGAATTTTACACCAGCAAAGACGAAGGCACCGGGTTGGGTCTTCCAACCGCCAAGAAGATCATCGAGGCCCACGGCGGCGTGATTAACGTTCAATCCGAGGTGAATCGTGGCACTCAGTTTACGATCGAATTCCCCACACCAAGAAGAATCTGAGTCAATGCGGAAGTTGGAATGCGGAGTGCGGAATTTTTCCGATCACGATTCCTCACCTCACACCGAAAACCTAAAACCGCTCGCCATGAAACTCATCCGCAAACTTGCTGACTTTCCTGACCAACTGCGTGGCGGTGCGCTGACGATTGGCAATTTTGATGGAGTTCATCTTGGGCACAAGGTCATCATCGACCAATTGAAGCAATTCGCGGTCGCTAAGAATGCGCCGCTGATCGTTTTCACCTTCGATCCCCACCCGGTTCGAATTTTGCGCCCGGATCAGACGCCGCCTCCGCTAACATGGACAGACCGCAAAGCCGACTTGCTGGCTGACCTTGGTGTTGACGCGGTGGTCGCTTACCCGACTGACAGGCAATTGCTGCAGCTTTCGGCTCGCGATTTCTTCCAGCAAATAGTGGTCGATCAGATTGGCGCTTCGGCGATGGTCGAAGGCCCCAACTTTTACTTTGGCAAGGGACGAGAAGGTAACACGGACGTCCTAGAGTCGTTGTGCAATGAAAATGGCATCTCTCTGAAGATCATGGAAGCAAGAATCGAAGGTCCAGACTTGATTTCAAGCAGCCGCATTCGAAACTTGATTTCCGAAGGCGACGTCGACCAAGCTTCCAGCATGTTGACTCAACCGTATCGGATTCGTGGCATGGTCACGCACGGTGCAGGACGAGGATCCAAGATTGGCTTCCCCACGGCCAATCTGGACGCGATCGATACACTGGTTCCCGGCAAAGGCGTCTACGCGGGCAGGTCGTGGGTCGACGGCCGTGCTCACTGGTCAGCGATCCACATCGGTCCCAACCCAACGTTTGGCGATCAGCTTTTGAAAGTCGAATCGCATTTGCTCGATTATGACGGTTCATTGTACGGCCAAGCGATCGAAGTTGATTTTCTCAGCCGACTACGGGATATTCAGGCCTTCGATTCTGCCGACCAATTACAATCTCAGCTTAAAATTGATGTCGAATCCACTCGCGAAGTCGGCCGAAACTTCAGTGGCTGATTATTCCCCGATCCTTTTCGTTCTCGAAGGCAATTCCTATGCAAGTTGACTGGCCCCGTTTCTGCGAAGTCATCCGCGACGCGAACAACGTTATCCTGACCAGCCACATTCGCCCCGACTGTGATGCCCTAGGAAGTTGCTTAGGCATGGCCGGCATTCTGCAGGCGCTGGGCAAAAAAACTCGCATCGTCTGCGGACAGGAAGTCCCTGAAAATCTTTCGTTCATCGATCCAAAAAACCAGATCATGTGCATCGGCAAAGATATTCAAGCCGAAGATCTGGCTGACGCCGACCTACACATGATTCTTGACACCAGTGCTTGGATTCAGCTGGGTGACATGGCGGACGTGATTCGAAACAGCACCTGCAAGAAAATCATCTTCGATCACCATCAAGGCGAAGATGATATCGATGCGGAGCTTTTCAAGAACACGACCGCGGAAGCCGTTGGCCGAATGGTCGTCGAAGCAGCCCAGCATTTGGATGTTGAGCTCACGCCTGAGATCTCAACGCCCGTCTTCGCTGCGCTCGCAACCGACACCGGCTGGTTCCGATTCGGCTCGGTCAAGGAAGTCACTTTTGAAGCCGCCAGTGCATTGCTCAAGGGAGGCGCGTCGCCTCCGGCAATCTACGGTGCGTTGTACGAGCGTGAAACCGTTGGCCGAGTCCGTCTACGAGGAACCGTTCTGGCGCGGCTGGAAACAGAACTCGATGGGCGATTGGCACACACTTACATTCTGCCTGACGATTACGAAAAGACCGGTGCCCAGCCAACCGACACCGAAGACCTGATCAATTTGGCATTGGAGATCGAGGGCACTCGATTCGCGGTCATCATGGTCGGCCAAGTGGATGGTGGCTACAAAATGAGCTTCCGCAGCCGCTGTGAATCTCACGCAAATGTCGTGGCTCAGGAATTCGGCGGAGGCGGACACAAAGCCGCCGCCGGTGCTTTCATCGACAGCAACGATTTAGACGCCGTTCGCGATCAAGTGCTGACTCATGTCAGAAAAGTGTTGACGAAAGAGTTTTCAGCTTAGATTCGTGAGTCGACCTCTCTCCAGCTTGGAGACGTCGACATCGTCCGCTCAAAGCCGACTTCCAAGTTCACGACCGCACCAAGTCGCTTGCCGGAGCGGCGTCACGGCAACTGAAAACCTGATCGTAACTTTCTTTGATCGATCGAAGCATCACTTCCTGCGAGAAATCCGCGTTTGCGATCTCGTAGGCACGTTCGACCAACGATGTGCGAAACTCTTCGTCGTCCAGAATCAATCGGACGTGATCCGCCAACTGCTGAGCGCTTTCTGAATCGGAGAGCAAACCCGTCTCACCGTGCAAGATCACCTCGGGAATGCCGCCGGTCGCAGTTGAAACGACCGGAACCTTCATGAACATTGCCTCCAGCGGCAATAGGGGTAGTCCCTCCCATCGCGGTGTCATCAACAACACGTCCAACTTGGAAATAACCTCCAGCGTGGAAGCGTGATCGAGCACACCAAGCAACGTCACTCGATCCTCAATTCCTCGGTTAGCGATCTCCCGTTTCACTTCGTCGTCCAGTTCACCACCGCCCACCATCACAAACTGGACGTCCGGCATTCGCTCGACGACATCAAGAAACAGCTGAGGGTTCTTCTGAAAAACAAAGCGGCCGACGAACCCGACCCCCAAGCGTTCTGAGGTTGTCCGCGGCTCGAGTGGCTTAATTCCGTTGTGAATGACTCGATTTGATTTTCCATTCGCCAACAAGCCTTGGCGGACCGCCATTTGCTGATCGAAATGAGACACAAATAGGACCCGGTCCATTTTTCGGAAGGTTCTAAGTTCGGCTGCCCAACCCAGCGAGCGACCTACGAGAGATTTTCTTGCATGGTGAAAACCATGAATGGTGTATACCGTTGGAATATCTCGGGACAGGAAACTTTGGAAAAAACCGGCTCGTCCACCATGGCAATGAATTAAGTCAGGCTGCACGTCTGAGATGACTTCTCTAATTCGCTTCACCGCGGACAGATCGATTCGACTGCGAAAAAAGTCTCCTACGAAAACGGTCGTCCCATTGCTCTGTGCCGTCTGGTGCAGGTATGAATCCTGTTGCGTCAGCAGAACGCTTTCGGCATCGCTCCAGTTCGCGTTGAGCAGTTGCAGCACGTGATTGGTGCCCCCTCCGGGAGCCCCATCGCAGACAAACTGTAGGATTTTCTTGGCATTTTTCATTTCGTTATCCACCAGTCACCTGAAGTTCAAGCGGGCGCGCGTCGTGTTCCGTGTTCTGTTCGACAAGTCGCGCTCCAACCCAATGAGTCAGGTCTCGACCAAGCAGTTCTGACGTTTCAGCAACATCGCCAGCAAAGAATTGGTTCAACTGAGCGCGAAAATCTTCTGACAATGGAGTTCGCTTGACGGGTTTTCTGAACCAATGCTTAACGTGGTCTATCATGCCGCCTCTGAACTGCCGCGCTACATGACGTACGCCTTCCATCACAGGTCGTAGCGGAGCCGGCGGGTTTAAAATCATTTTCGACAGAAGCTTGAACCGATGATCGTGAGACGCATTGACTCTTGCAAATTCGTCCATCTGAAAGCTTGGAAGACTCAAGAAATCCAACACCTCTTGGAATGAGGCACCGGTATCTGCCGCAAAATCATCGAACAGGATAACCTTGCGGTTCTCCTCGGGCACCATTGAAAAGAATCTTCTCAACTGCGGCGCATAACTGGCGACCTCGGCGTACTGCAGAAACTGAGGTGCCTCGCAATGGGCGGGAATCAACTGCCCCGCTTTACGCTGATCCTGCAACTGCCACGCTGTTTCAAAATCTGGCTCTGTTTCAATTCCGCTAAAAAGAATCTCCGAGTGGAATGCGTGCACGACATCAACCGGATTCCGAAGCATGGCGATGAACTTCGCGTTTGGTTGGCTTTCAAGAATTCGACGGATCGCAACCTCAGACGCCAGATAATTGGTGGATCCCTCAACGATCACGGAATGTTGGGGACAGGCCGGACTGAACAATTCCAAGTAGTTTTCTAGGGTTGTCATTGAATGCCGCATGCGTAGTCGCTCATAATCCATCGACCAGTAGAACGGTTCCTTGACATCAGGCAAGAAAACATTGGGGTGGCAACTTAAATAGCTGGCCATCGCGCTGGTCCCGCATTTGGGTGCACCAACGATGAACGTATTGGGAAAGTTCTCTTTGGGAAATTCAGACGCTGACATTTGAGGACCTTTTTAAGGACAAGATCTGTTCCGTGCATTTCATCCGCAACGCTTGGAAATAAGAAAAACTGAATCGCGTATCGATACCAACCAACCGCTGAACCAACCAAACATTGAACACGTTTTGCCCAATCGTCACGGCACCCATCGCGACGGCAAGGCCGGTGATCCCGTACCAAGAAATTGCCAGTGGGCCTAAAGCCCCGATACAGATCGCAGCCGCAACGTTCACGTACAGTGTCTTTTTTTGGTGACCGGCCATCATCAGCACCATTTCGCATGGCCCAGCCAATACGCAAACTAGCTGGCCAACGACCAGAACCTGCAGCACCAATGCTCCCGCTGCATAGAATTCTCCGTAGATCAGAGTTAAGACCGTCACCGGAAAAAGAATCAGGAAGACGGCAATTGCGATTGTTGGAATCGCGGACACGAAGGTCGCCAACCCAACGATCTCTTGCAGCTCTTTCTTTGCGTCGCGCGACATCAGTTCAGGGACGAACGAAATCATTGCCGTTCCAGAAATTTGCAACGGAAGGGTCAAAAACGCCAGTAGCCTTTGAGCCGAACAATAGATCGCAATGGAAGCGGGCAACAACAGGGCTCCTGCCAACCAGATATCCGCTTGGGAAATGGTTAACCCAAATGCCTGAGTCAACATAATTGGAATCGCCAGCGCCCAAATGTTGGGCAGGCTCATTGATGAGCTTTCAGTGGCCGGTGAACATCGAGGGACCGGTTCACCAGAGGGGAAATCAAGGGCGAAAAGCTTGAACGCCAAGGGTGGTAATGTGATCAGAAAGCAGACCAAGTATACCCCTAAGACTTCCGTTAGATCTGTTACCCCGTACACCAACAATGCAACTAAGAAGATCATGTGAGGCAGCGGGCCGCCCGCTGAACCGCCAAACAAATTTGACCAGTTCGTTTCGTGAAATCCGCGGGTTGTTTCAGCCAGAACGAAGTGAAGATTGCGTAGCAGAACGATCACAGCAAAAAGACACGCCACGGTGAATCGAGAGCCGGTTTCCAGTTCCGGCAGAAACATCATCACACTAAACCAAGATACAACGGCTGCGAATATGCCACCAAGAATTGAAACCCACGTTCCAAGAATCAACAGTTGCCGGACGTGATTTCGATCGCGAGGGTACCGCTCATCCGCCAGAACCATCACCAAGGCACGGTTCATTCCCAAACTGGCGACCAAACAGGTCAACATGGCTAGAGAATACAAGAGCGCAAATAGTCCGAACTCAGCTGGAACGAGTGCTCTAGCAAGTACGGCATTGAAACCAAAAACGGCGACGAAGGCCAGCATTCGAGAAACAAGCACGCAAAAAGCGCTTGATGAAAATCGACTTAGAATCGATTTACGAAGTGGTTTCAAGTTGGTTGCATTGTCATTCATCGACAACTCAAAATTCTCTCATCGCTAGCCGACCGATGGCTTTTTGATCGTCGCGGCGGTGAGTCGGGGGGTCGCAGGTACAGCAGATTCAGAACTTATCTCAAGCACTTGTAAAAAGATAACTTGTGGACTAACTGGATGGTTGCCGCGAAAATACGGGAGCCTACATCACAGAAATCCGTCATCAATTCCTTGGCGATCGCTTAGAACGCGCCTTCTCGGAACAGCACCGTCCGAACGGTACGAATGAGAATGTACATGTCGAACCAAGGCGACCAATTTCGGACGTAATACTCGTCCAGCTCGACACGTCTGTTGTACGTCGTCAAGTTACGTCCTGAAATTTGCCAGAAACCGGTCACACCCGGTCGGACACGTAGGTACTTTGCAAAAGAGTCTTTGTATTTTTTAATTTCGGATGCCACGATTGGTCGTGGGCCAACGAGTGACATGTCACCGACCAGTACATTCCAGAGCTGCGGCAACTCATCAAGGCTCGTTTTCCTGAGAAATTGCCCGCAAGAGGAGACACGGGGATCGTTTTGAAGTTTCTGGGTGGCTTCCCATTCTTTCCGCATGTCTGGATTTTCATCCAAAGTCTTCTTCAAAACTTCGTCGGCATTAACGCACATTGAGCGAAACTTCCACGCACTGAATCGACGACCGTTCTTTCCAATCCTCTCGTGGCCAAAAAACAAAGGCCCCGGAGACGTGATCTTGACCCAGACAGCGATACCAATGAACACCGGAGCGCCGAAAATCAGTCCAGCGGAAGAGAAAAGAATATCCATGGCACGTTTGAAGATCTGATTTGATCGGATCTGCAAGCGATCGGTGATCACCGTTCCTCCGTCTCGCCCCATCGACCACAACGATGGCAGGCGATCGTCGTCAGGCACGATGACGACTTTCGAAAACGCGCCCAAATGACGGTCAACAAACTCCGCGATCTCATGATCGGGGCGGCCGCAACGATGGACAATCGCGACTTGACATCCAGTTTCTTCAACTCGCTGATTAACGGTTTTCAGATCACCTAGGTAAAAAGGACGAATTTCTTCGCTGTCAGTTTGAGCTTGGTCTTGGATGTAGCCAACGGGACGCAAACCTGACGGCGTATTTCTAAGATGCTCTTTGAACAACCTACCCACTCGTCGCTCTGCCGAGAAAACCAGACACTTGACTCCCCACCACTCGTACTGAGCCATCACCCGGCGAGCTATGGAACGCAAAAACGGAAGCAAGATCACTAGGATCGGAAACATCAGTAGCACAGCGGTACTGGATCCTCCTGTCAACGCGGCGCTCGCAACCAACACGAATGTGGCACCAACCGCCATCAAGCTCTGCCGGAACTCGTAGATCGGGTTCATTCCGATCCCCGGGTACAAACGATAGGCGAACAGCATGACAACTAATGCGATTGCAGAGGTAACGCCATGTCGCAGCAAGTCTTCAACGCCGCCACAATAGTAGTTCGTCGCCGTGGCGACGAGCATCAGACTTAGTCCAAACGAGATGACATCCACCACGAAAAATGGCGCTGACGCCGAGAAAAACTCACAGCAAACTCTTTGTTGAACTGTCGGTTGGTCAAATGGCCCGCAAGTGTCCCTGCCAATTGCAGCGGTTTCAGACGGAGGCGAACAAAACTTATCGACTCGGGCTGCTGGAACAAACGTGGGTATGCCCGATGGTTCGGATACGGGTGGGATTTGTGTTGACATAGCGCAATCTCAGACTGGTCGACAGGAAAAGGGGGAGTCGTGCTGGTGCAAGGAGCGACAGAAAAGGAACGCAATTTCGCTCAACTTGAAACATATGTCATCAAACGCCTCGAGAGGGAATCATTCTTAGAAACTGAAAATTTATGGCTGATGGGAATCCGCTGCGTTGCGTAAAGGAAACGTAAACTCCTGACGTTCACTTTTACCCCCTTTCATAATTTGAGTTGTATTCGGATTTCCACGGGTAAATGTCGGGGCAACGCAAACTGCTTCCTGCAAACCACCTTGTTGGGTGGATACATTTAAGATCCGCGGTCAAAAGCCGCACGCGACCAACTCGTTACCTGCAATCCCAACGTGCTAGCTGGGGCATGCGCATTGACGCGTTTACATCAGAAATCTACTAAGTATTCCCGGGGGATTAGTTCCAATTTTGCGCGCTCATACCCATGCCGTATCACTCGCCGTCTCTTCGATTTTGCATCATGCTAGCCATGGTGCTTTGCGGAAGCGCTGGGTGCAATTCGCTGACGAAAAACGCGCTCAGACCATGCGAGATTCCGATCGAAGCGATCCCAGAATCTCGTTCTAGACGTGTTCCGATCGACCACCGGCATCTTGGCGCACCGATCGAGCACGAACATCGTGTCATGGCGGGTGATGTCCTTGGTGTCTACATCGCCGATATCGTTGGGAAACGCGACGAGCTTCCGCAGGTCTCCTACCCTTCATTTCGAACCAAGAACGCACCGATCGAGCCATTTGTTGGGCTGCCCTTCAAGGTCGAATCAGATGGAACGCTGCATCTTCCCTATGTCGACGCCATTCATGTCGAGGGCCTAACGATCCCCGATGTTCGAGAAGCGATCATTCACACTTACGTTGCCGATAAAAAACTGATCAAGCCGGGGCGCGACAACGTCGCGGTGTCACTGATCACCCCGAAGTATCACAGGATCTACGTTGTCCGTCAGGATACTCGTTACAACGTTCCGGGCCTTCAAGCACCTGACCAATTTGAAATTTCACGACGTTGGTCGGGCACGACGCTATACCTTGAGCCCAAGGAAGCGAGTGTTTTGACTTCGCTGATGATGACGGGCGGTTTGCCAGGAATCGACGCCATGAATGAAATCTGGGTCATGAAAGGTGTCCCAGAAGAAAATCTGGAAACGGCTTGCTTGCCAATTATCGAGAAGCTTGAAGGCCCTGCCCCAATCATGCTTTCGAAGGAGGATTCTAAACTCGTCCGAATTCCATTGCACCACACGCTGGGCGAGGCTCTACCGTTTTCCAAAGATGATGTTGTGTTGGGTAACGGTGATGTCGTCTTTCTTCCCCGTCGTGACGGGGACACATTTATGACAGGAGGCATGTTGCCGGCCGGTCGCTTCCCGCTTCCTCGCGATCGAGACCTTGAAATTCTTGAAGCGATTGCAATCTCCACGGGTGCAAACTTTGGCCCTGCAGGTGGTTCCCGAAGCCCCAACTTTAAGGGCGGTGGCGGCGGGCTGATTCCTCCGACGGATGTCGTTATCGTTCGCCGTATTTCGGAAACCGAGCAATATAAAATCTGCGTCGATCTGAAAAAATGCTTAGATGACCCAACTCAACGGGTCCGCATCGCTCCCGGAGATTTGATCGTGCTGAAATTCAAGGGCAAAGAACTGGCGGGCAATCTCGCACTGAACCTTTTCAATCTGAACTTCACGTTGTCACGTGTCTTAGGAAACGGCCCGGCGATCGTTCAATAGCGGTCAAGCTGATCACGAAGTATCCATCGCCAAAATCAAGTCGCAGCATTGGCCCACTGCTGCCGCCCCGGTTTCTCGTCACCCGTTCGCTGGGTCACAAAGCCTAGCAGCATGAATACGACCGGCATCGTGATCCAGAACGTGTAAATATCTGAGGTCAAGCAATTCGCAAGCTGACCGACGCAAACCGGAATCAAAACACAAGCGAACGGGTCGCCAGCAAAGTAACGATTGATCAAGCGATAGAATACTCCTACAACAAACATCGACATGCAGACGAAGCCGAGCACTCCTGTTTCAAGCAAAACTGAAAGGTAAGAGTTATCGGGCGACTCTTCATGCAGCCGCACACCCATTTTGTATCCCCAGCCAGTGAGAATCTTCTCATTCATCATGGCGATGTATTCGGGCCAGTTGTCCGCTCGATTGGATGTAAACTCGCTGGCACTGCCGCCACCATAACCTGGCAAGAATCGTTTCAAGTTCGTTTCCAGCGCGTTCGACCTGCCCCCTGACTGAGAAGCAGGTAAACACTGTGCCACGCAAACCATCAGGGCCAAACCAAGGACTCCGTACACCCCGATTAGACCCAGCCATTGGATAAAACGACGGGGTACACGGAACAATACGACGAACACGGCCGACGCAGAAAGCAGATGCAGCATCGCCGCACGCGAGGAAGAAATGTAGATCACGTAAAACGTGAAAAACACAACTGCAAACACATACAACATGCGAAATCGGCTTTTGGAGACAGCCGCAAAGTAGGTAACGCAGATCACCGCCCATGTCGACGTCATGTGCCCGAAAGCACCCGAGTTCCCAATCAATCCGCCGGCTCGAAGGATCGATGCCCCGTTCATCCAAAGCCGTTGCTGTCCTGCACGGACCTCGATTTGAAAAACGTGCAGAAAAATCCCAATCAGAATGGCCGCCAATCCACCAATCATCCATGAGAAAAATGCGGTCTTCACCACCGTGTCGGTCGGTTTGATGAACAACGCGAAAAAGAATGGGAACAGAATGCCGAACAGTCTGATCCAGCGAATGGCGCAATCAACCGCAGGTTTGAACTGGTCAATCTGAAGCAAAGAAATCAGCGCAATCAGCGAAAACAAAGCGATCGCAATGTGGGACAAATGAATTTTTCCCGTTCGTTTGCCAAACATCAACGTCATCGCACCAATCGGCATCAGCAAATCGGCGGCGCCCAATCCGCCAACGCCCGGCAAGTTCAACGCGACGACCGGGATTAAAAACCCATACGCGGCGACCAACCAAAACCATGGCTCAATAGAACAAAGATAGCGAACTGCGTTGTCGAATACTCCCGGCACACCCACACGAACCAAACGCCGGCACTCCACATCGCTGGCAGCATCAATCGTGTTGGTAGCGAAATCAGGCATGGAGAATATCGCAGGATAATGAATTCACCGCGTGCACTTAAATCAAGCGGGTGTGGTTGACGAAGGAAATTGTTCTCGAATCAGGAAATCTGGAAGAATTCGAAACAATCGAGCCAACGGCGAAACCTGCACTAGGTCCAAGAGCAAAGCTAGAAACGAGCCCACAAAAAATCCGCAAAGGGTACACAGCGCAAGAATCACCGGCTTCTTGGGCCACGTCAACTGACCTTTGTGAGGATGCTCAACAATCTCGGCAACGTAACTTCCGAATTGACTCAGCAGCGACTGCTTCTGCATTTTGTCCAACAGCTCGTGCGAGAGCTCCTGACTGCGTGTCAATTCATCCTTCAAGTATTCCGCTTGAATGCTGAAGTCGTACAACGATTTTGACAGAGCGATTTCCTCATTGATACGAGTCGTTACAAAATCGATTCTCTTGTCCAGATAATCTTTTTCCTGTTGAAGCAGTAGTTCATAGGCTGAAACCAAATCCTCCGCCGAAATGTTTTCACTCGTTTGCCCAATCTCTCGCTCGGTCGCCCGCTTGTTAATCTCTTCGGTCAACATCTGAATCTCAGCCACCGCATCTTGATAGCTTGGATGATTCTCTCCCACGTTTGCCGACACCGCATTCAGCTCGACCCGACGCTCCATCAGCGAATCAAATCGCGCGCTGGCGATTTCTTGGAGCTGTGGATAAGCACTTTGAATACGTTCATCGGTATCACCATGCTTCACGGAGACCAAAATCTCAAGGCGAGGCAAATGCATATCATCGACCAGAGCCAAACGCTCAAGGTCACTTAGCTGACTCGAGCCATCTTCGTTGGAACTTGACGCAAGTATGTCGATTCTCGTTTCAACGGCCTGACGCTTGATTTCCAAGTCTGTCAACTCAACCTTGAATGCATCGACAAGCTTCTGGTGCGTGTTCGTTTGAGTATCTCGATCCCAAACATTGGGAGCCTGTTTGAGAAAATCGCGATATGCCTGAGCACGTTGTCCGACTTCGGTTGCCAGTTTTTCCTCAAACTGTTCCATCAACCCCACCGCCTTGCTTTGGTCATCCAGAACAGAGTCGTTAACGTACGACTTGTAGGTTCGCAAAATTGCGTCAACAACTTTGGGACTTTCTTTGGCTGAAACGTGATTGAATTCGACGGAAATCACAAAGGCCCCGGCCGAGTCCCCGGCTCCAGCTCTGCCGACACGCAGTTTTTCGCGAATCATATCGCCAACCGATTTGTCACCCAACTCACGATGTTCCGCGTGCAGGTTGTCGATGCATTCCAATTCTGCCAATCCAAAATCGGCAACGGCTTTGTCAACGATCAGCGGGCTTCCCATCAAATGGACATGAGTCGCAAATAGGCTGTCATATGCTTTGGGATCTGGAACTCGCGTGGCGTCGTCCATGAACGTAGGCAGCTTTTGATACACCAACAACTTGCCGTGTGAAGCAAACTGTTTGGTGCTAGTTTTAATGACAGCCACACCCACCACCGCGCCGATCACACAGCAAACGGCAAGCACCCACCATCGCTCGATCAGGGTCACATAAAGTGCTTTTGGATCAGTACAGTGCCGAAAGAAGCACTTCCCAACCTCTTCAATGTCCAAGTCACGCAGACGCATGTTAAACCAACTCCGACTGCGGAGACGTAGACGACGTGCTGTTCTCAACGTCGCTAGAAAGCCGTTCACCCGGTTTTCGGATCCGCATCTCCTTCGCCCTTTCAATTGACGATTGGCTGACAACTGCTTGGAGTTGATCCCGAAACACCTCACAGCCAAATGTTTCCGCGTGTTGCCGAATATGGTTCGGGTCAAAGAAGTCAGCCGGCACTTCGGCAAGAGTCGCCATCGCGTCCGTGAGCGATGCCACTGTCTGTTCTTGAAACAGCAAGCCGGTTTCCCTATGAATCACGGTCTCGGCAACGCCCCCCTGATTGATGCCGATCACGGGGGTTCCGCACGCCTGAGCTTCAACGGGCATGATCCCGAAATCTTCTATCGCCGCGAACACAAACGCTTTGGCTCGCCGCATGTGATCGTGCATGACTTCGTCCGACTGGTACCCCATCACTTCCACGTTCGAGCCTGCCAATGATTTGATTTTCTTCATCTCGGGACCGTCTCCAATTAGCACCAAACGCTCATTGGGCAGGTGCTTCATGGCTTCGACTACAAGATCGAAACGTTTGTAGGGAACTAACCTCCCGGCCGCCAGAAAAAAGTCATCCTTGCTGCGTTCGACTTTCATTCGATGAACATCAACCGGCGGATAGACCACATGAGCTTCTCGGTTGTACGTTTTCTTAATCCGATTTCGAACGTAACCGGAATTGGCAATATAAACGTCGGGCCGGTCGGCCGTGGAACGATCCCAATTGCGAATGTAGTGCAACACACAACGCAACATCGCATTCTTGACGCCCAAACCTCTTTTCTGCTGCGCGAGGTATTCATGGTACATGTCCCATGCATAGCGAATCGGAGTATGCAGGTAGGAGATGTGCAACTGCTGTGAATTAGTCAAGCAACTCCGTGCGAAAGCATGACTTGAGGAAAGAACAATGTCGTAGCCTCGCAGATCAAGTTGCTCGATCGCGATTGGCATCAACGGCAAGTAATTTCTAAACTTCGCCTGAAAAGGAAGCTTGTTGATAAACGTCGTGGTGATTGGTTTATGAATTCCTAGCGCCTGCCGCTGCTGATCGGTCAAATGATCAACCAACGAAAAAACATCCGCGTCCGGATAACAGTGCATCATCTCTTTTACGACTTTTTCAGATCCAGCGATACAGTTGAACCAGTCGTGTACGACGGCAATTTTGGCCATGTGGGTGCTCGACAGCAGAGATAAGGAAAGGAAGGTTGTGCGTTGCAGTAAAATCCAAACGCGTCAAAACCGTACCTTTTTCCCCACGGCGCACGGGGAGGCAGTCATTCAAACTGCGAATCAGAAGTCAGAGTCGACCGCATATTACACGTGTGCCGAATGTTCGGATTTCAACGGCGGACAAAACCCTTCGATTGAGAGTCGACTATCGGACTATTGGCGGACCATTGGTATGCCGAGGCAACCTGCTCAAAGTCATTAGGCTGAACCGATTCGCACGGTTGGCTCACGTGCGCGTTCAAGTAGCTCAAAAATTCAGTCTGACCAAGTCGAGAAACGGTTGGAATTCGTTTTCAGTCGTGTCGGTAAGTTTGAGCTCATATTGAAATCCGAAACCGGCCGGAAGTTCTGCCAGCTCAAGCTCAGCGGGCGTTTTCGCGATCTATTTGGGGAAGCCCTCAATGCAGTCGTCGCTCCAATAAAATGGAATCTATCTTTCTACTTGCAACTGAATCGCCAAAACCCCTTTTTCTGGAAGCGCTGCAGCAAAAGAAATACGCAAACTATTGACATGGAAGTGCCCACTCGACGCACGAAGATGCGAGAAAAAGCGGCTCATAAAGGGAATTCATTGGCACTTCGATCCAAAGGACCAGATGTGTCAACGACCTTGCGATACTTCTGTCGACATTCAAAACAACTCCCGGTTCAAAGAGGAGCAATTTCGTCGGCAGGGTCGCCAGTTGTTTGATGCCTTTTTTGCGGAGCGACAAATGACAGCCATTCGAAAACGAACTCACACCCACTATCACGCATTCTTGGTCAAACCTACCGATAACTTCTGCCCAAGCAATTGGCAGCAGAAACCAGACTCATATCGAATCATTGAATACCTTGGTCCCAAAAGTCGCCTTGGCAGTGTCGACGCATGGCGATTCATGCACAACCAAGCGGCGATCAAAGACGGAACGGCAGCCGATGGCTGGGCAATTTATGTAAAGTGACGCCGCAACATTAACGCCCGCGAACTTTACGACGAACTTGGCCGACCTAGAAATCCGATCGTTGATTGAAACAGCTGTTGACTGAAATCCTCCGAAGTCGATTCTTCGGATTCAGCTTCCATCTCAAATAAGTTCGCCCGACAGTAACTGCAACCAATTAACTCAACGTGAAAGTGAACAAAGTCCGTCCAGTCATTTGGCAAAAGCTGGAGCGAGAATTTTCCAAGCGTCGTTCGTTTCGGACAACTGGGACGGAGGTTTTCCCAAACTTGATGCAGGCTGGGCAGAAGCTTCGACTCGATCTCAGCATCGCCACTTTGATCCTTCAGGTCGTTGCTCAATAACGAACGCAACCGTTTGAGCAGCCGATGCTTCGCCACGCCAACCTCGTTTTCCTGCACCTCCATCAGTTCCGCCAACTGCTGATTGCGAAGCGTCGCGAAAAACAGACCCTCGGCAACTTTCAGATCACGGAACTTCGACTGTTCTTTCAGTTCGTTAGTCAGATCAAAAATTGCATCGCCCAATTGATTTTCCACTTTCTGAAGCTGCTCTCGACGCACCGCGTGTTGGCTAACTGAAAGATCGCGTGCCTCAAGTGGAACCGACGCGATCTCGCAGCCCGGCACCCAAGAAGCAGCTCCGATCTTCCGAAAGTGATCGTTCAGGCGGTATCGCAAAATGCGGAACAGAAATGTCTCCAAAGAGCATTCACCGCGAAACGTTTGAACGGCCTTTAGGAACGCAACAAACGTCTCTTGGACAAGGTCTTCCGCAACGGCCGTCCGATCGGCCGAACTCAATTTGCCGCGGCTGAACGCAAGCAGTCGTTGCTGGAATCGCGAAACCAACATTCGCCATCCGTTTTCATCGCCCACCGCTACCAGTTGCAACAGATGGCGATCTGCTTCTGAGACTCGTTCCGTTGTTTCATGCACAGTTGAAGATCACGAGTAAAACAAATGCCGCGGCCCCAAGACAGAAAAGTGTCCCAGCGACTGTCCAGACCTGCCCTCGATAATAACCTTGCGTCATCCAATTGGAAATCCAACCCAAAGTGACCGTCAGGATCATCAGCCCCGCCAGCATCGCTTCTGGGTCGATACTTCCCTTTGATTTTACAACCGCCGGGGTTGCGGACCTAGCAGATGAAGTTCTTTGTCTTTCGCCCGAGGCGATATTCACGGCGACACGATTGTCCCCGTAAAACTGCTGAAACGATGTAGTGGGCAACCCATGGTCAACCAGAACCGCTTCGCGCCAGACGCTTCCATATGGCATGGTCAACTTCTGAATGAATCGGTCGACGACGTTTCTTTCCATGTCGTAGTTAGGCGAAAAGATTTTGTTGGTCGATTTGGCCAGTCGAACGTTCGCATCCCGCAACGCAGACACACGTGCTTCCTGCTCACTTCTTGCAAGCCGGGGAGAAAATCCAATGATGAATTTTCGTTTTGGCCATCGGCTGACAAACTTATCGGCATCGGCCACCCACGCTTTTTCGATAAAGTCGCCCGCGAATTCTATTTGCCCCATGCGGCCGTTGCCTCGCAATTGGCAAACGATCTGACCACTTCGTTCCAAAGCCTTCTGTGGTGTCCCATCATCCCATTTTGCGAAGCCTTCTTGCCCATCATTTGAGTGATACACAGTGACGAAAAGACGTTGGAGCTTTTTCTCCTTGTCCGGGTTTTGGCGAGCTGGATATTCACTCGCCGTCATGTCATCCACGAAACTGCCCGGAAATGCAGCGGTGAATTCCTTGCGGAAGTTGATCAGAAAATTGAGGAAATCAGGCTGATCGAGCCCGCTGTTTTTTAGTGCAACGCGATACTTGGGGACAGCCTCCGCCTCAGCCTGCGGTGATTCTTCTCTTACTTTTTGTTCGTCTTGCAAATGAGTTATCAGCTTCGCCGCCAACGGCTTGCCACATTCGGGAATGCCCGGATAAATATTCGCAACGGGAGCAATGTTCTCGTCCCATGCAGAAGTTGCTGGCGGATCGATGTCCGAGACGCTGGCGCTAGACAAACGCCCTGTACCAGCCTCGCTTAAACCTCGGTCAAGATGGGTCCCCGGTAGCGTCCGCCGTCGATTTACTTGTACCGTCGGCAAACCATCATTCAGCGCAACGGGCACTGAATTCACTGGAGAATCTACGGAGAGCAAAGACAAGAACATTACCACTCCGAATATTGCCGGTATCCCGATCGCGACGTACGGCCAGCCTAGGCCCGATTTTTCCACTTGAACCACAGCACTTTCGTGAGGCCTTCGCCACCATCTGATCCAAATAACAGCGCAAATCACAAAACCGAAAAGCAATACAATCAGAAACAGCTCAGGCATTCCCAATGACGATTGGAGCATCATTTGATTACACATGGATCTCGTCCTTTACGTCAGATGAAGCCTCAGCCCGGGTCAGCCACGTTGCCCATGGCTGTTTCTTATTTTGGGTTTCACTGTTCGCGACATCTCGCCCCTGTTCTTTCAGGATTTGATACTGGGGCGCAAACAATTGGATCGTGATCACAACGGCACAAACCATCGCGGCTACGACAATAGTTTCCTGCTCCTGACGACGATGAGAAACCATCAAAAGGCTCAAATAAAACACGCTCGTTGCAAAAAGTGTTCGCAAAGATCCGACACGAGGATAGCGATCCGCCGAGATGAAACATCGCCACTCCACCAACAACCCTATGAAGAATAATCCCACCATCCAGTCGTCATCGAATCGAAGATCAGCGATCTCCGCAAGAATACCGCCGTAGACAACCCCAACGAACATGAAGATCGCCGTCGTCATGAATCGGCTTACAAACGTCCATCGAAATTTTGGGCTCCGAGGGAGCGTTTGC
The DNA here is from genome assembly GCA_937929805.1 of uncultured Pirellulaceae bacterium. GTDB lineage: Bacteria > Planctomycetota > Planctomycetia > Pirellulales > Pirellulaceae > Mariniblastus. The sequence goes on along the minus strand of CALFUT010000004.1, from coordinate 58,287 downwards.
AGAAACAGCCAAGTCAACAGCGCTCCAACCATCGGCAGCGTCGCAATCAGAAACACAACTCCATTCGGCTTTGTATGCGTTGCTTCCGCAGTAAGAACAACAATCACAGTACAGACAAGCCAAGCGATGAACGCCCGGCGGCCGAGACTAACTGAATCGCAACCGGTCAGCTTTTTCTGTGGACGCAGCCACCAAATCCCTGCATGATTCAAACGCCGCCCAAAATCGCCGTCTAAAGTAGGAATCCCCGGTCGCTCAAACGGCTGTGAATCTGAGTCCTTGTTCGTATCGACCAACGAAGCAACTGGAATCGCAGTATCAAAATCGTCCTCCAAAACAATCGCATCGGGGACAGTCTGACGTGCTCGCTTGTTCGCCATTCGATCGCCGATCATTGACAGCGACGCGGGCGGAGGCAGATAGCTAGAATGATCATCCGGCGACAAAGAATGCAACATCTCATCCACGGACTGAAAACGCTCCGCCGGATCACGAGCCATCGCTTTTTTAATCGTTCTGGCAAATGGCTCTTTGATCCCGCTGACATCGGGCTCGCTGGTAATATGCTTGATCAGCACCTCACCCATGCTTTCGCCAACGTAAGGAGGACTACCAGTCAGCATCTCAAACAGGATCACACCCAGCGCGTAAACATCGACCGCTTTGTCGTACCGGCCTTCGCCGATCTCCGGAGCCATGTAGTGAACGCTACCGACCGTTGTCGTATGCCCCGTTTGGTGCGTGTTGCTGATCGCTTTGCTAAGGCTATAGTCGCCGATCTTCACCGCGCCGTCTTCGAAAAAGATGTTGTGTGGCTTCAAGTCGCGATGAACCACCCCCGCGTCGTGCAAGTACCTCATGCCCTTGATCAATTCACGCATAAAGTACAACGCCTGATCCTCGCCAATGCCGCCACGAGCGTCCGGTTCGTTGAGCATGTCTCGCAAAGAAGGACCTGAAACGTACTCCATAATCACCCAAGGCGTCCCTTGGACATCGTGCCGCACATCAAAGATTGTCACCAAATGCGGCGACTTCAGATTCATGCAATGACTGATACCGCGCAGCTCAATTTCTTCGTAGTTTTGAACCGCCTTGAGCGCCACTTCACGCCCCGAATCGCTGACACCAAAATACACCTCGCCAAAACCGCCTCGGCCTAAACCGTACTCAATCGAATACCCATCTAGCGGCCGATCTCCCTTGTTGTATCGAAAACCGGACATCAAATTGTGCTCCCGGAATGATAAACGGACGAAAGAGCAAACTGGCAATCGTTTATCTGCATGCTTGAATCCTGTCGAAGCAATTGGTGTTCGGTCTGGCCTTTTTGGTGAATTAGAAAATCTCCTTTGGAGTTCATCGCAGCCCTCAGGATGACCGCAGGCTTGAAACTGGGCAAGCGAAAATGACCTCGGCTTTGCCCGAACATGATCGCGTCGTCGACCAAAACAATCGCACGAATGTCACGTCGTTTCATTTTGCTGCCGCTGATTTGCAAGATCGCGGTGCTACTTGCGGCAACGGGTCGCAAATATTTCAACCGCCCACGCTTCCCGACGTGAATCGTGTCGCCATGTTGAAGCAAGTGTCGTTCCGCCAACAGATCGTTCACGAAAAACGCTGTTCGGCTACTCGCGAAATAATCTTCCCCATCGCGGCAAATCAAGATCGGGTCTTTTGCCCCCTCCGTTTGCAACACGACATCGCAACGCTTGGCCGTCGCGCCGCCCACAGAACACAAATCTCCCTGCACCAGCAACAAACTTCCCAACCGATCGACTTGCAATACTGAACGCACCGCTGCCGCGTTCCCGTTTGGCACGAAGTCACTGTCGCCGAAATGGTTTTTCATAAGCAAAGACTCATCGCTTCGAATGGGCACCAGTTTTCTGTTGCTGGCTGGATACGTGCCGCGAGCCCGCTGCAGCAAACCAAACGGCCCCGCCTTCACGCCTTCGACCCGATCTAAGCAAACCTGCACCGAATCAATCATCTCCGTGACCCACGTCGCGTCTGGCAGTTTTCGAGCAAGCAGTTTCAATTCCCGCAACGCCTCAACATAATCAGAACGCTCAACCGCGCCACGGACATTGTAGCATCGCTCAAGCAAAAGCTTCAGTTCCTGTTCAGATGGACCCGGCAAACCAGCTGCTTCTAGCATCCGCAACGCGCATTCGCACCGATCCAAGTTCCCCAAAACGAGATCAGCTCGGGCACGCTCAAGCACATGCTGCGCCGAAGGGCCAACTAGCTCTCGGATCGCATCGATGTCGGACACAGGTCGCTTCAAGCCACCAAAGGCGGCGATCGCATCCTCATGCCTCCCCGCAGTGACTAGCAAAGAAATCTTATCGGTTGCACTTTGTTGGCGCTGGTCGGATGCTTCCGAGGCACCCGAGAATATCTCAGCGTCAATCCGTTGCAGCGTTGAAGCGATCCTCAGCTGTCGTCCGCCAAGCTTCTTTGCCAACTCTGCGTCTTTCCTTGCCTGCGGCAGGTGCTGCGCCGCCAAGTGCTTCTCGCTTCGATCCAGCAGCGCCGCAATCAACTGGTCAGTCAACTCTTGTGCTTTGGCGTGGCCTTTGACGAACGCCGACTGCAAGATCCGCGAAGCATCCTCCAGTCGACCCGCGTGCAATGCGGTTTCGGCTCGTTTCAAGTCAAGGTTAAACACGAAATTCACTCGGTTGGATGAGGCTGGCAAAGAAACGACGAACAGTATTCGCTTACGGCACAAGAATCTTTGCGACATTCACGGCCAGAAGGACCATTTTGCGGCACTTCAGAAACAACCCAAACTCAATCCTGATGAATCAAATCAGCTTCTAGCTTCGCCACCGAGGAATCGACCGCCGTGCCGAAGTACTCATCGAATTCTGACAGGACATCCTGCTCATTGCTTACCAAATCAAGGTTCGACTCACTAAGCCCATCGTCTTGATAATCCATCACTCGCTGAGCCACCTGCAAACGAGTCTCAATCTCCTCCAGCAACTGGTCGGCTTGCGAAAGTTGACTGCCATCGATCAGAGTTCCAGACTGGATTTGATCCGCCTTGATCAAACGATGCTGGGCCGCCAGCGCTTCCACTTTCAGTTTCAGCTCCGACTGCCGGCAACGCATCTGGTCGAGCATTGCCACTGCGGCAGCAAGACCTTCCTTCCGTTTGTCCAGCAATTTTTCTTTGGCGTGCAACGACACACGAAACTGTTTGAAGTGATTAAACCGAGCCTGAAAATGATCCGTCATTTGCTGGCGACTCATATCCACGGTCCCAACCCGATAGGCCGTTTGAGTATCTCTCATTTTTTCACGCAACCGCGTGAGTTTCGTCTCCTGCGACTCTAGGCGTGCCTCGTCCGCCTTAACTTCCTTCGCCAGCCGAGTAACCGCGACTTCTTCTTCAGCGATCATTCGAACCTGCGACTGTAAATCCGGCAGGATCTGATTGACTTTCTCTTTTGCGCGTTGCAACTCGAACTCCATCGGAACGCTTCGCTTAACTTTCTTTTGGACAGACTTTGCCGTCGTGGTGATCATGCTGGTCAGATCGGACCCGAAAACCACGAACCCCGTTAAGCACACAGCCAACACAGCCCCCGCGCTATACTTCAATAACTTAAACATTGTGAACCGTCTCCTCAAAAACGCGGCCGAAGCCCCGATCTTGGCCGTTTTGCCAAACCAATCAAAGGCTTTGAGAGGACAGTCGCAGCCGTTGAAAATTTGTTGCACAGAAAAATGGAAAGATTCCGTTTCACTGACCTTCAACGTCTATCTCAAGCGTTTTAGGGACTTTTCGACTTCAGAAATTTTTCACATAGCATTGAGCCCTTGCTGTAGAGGGGCGCAAAATCACGTCTGCGCGGGCACATCGCTACCTTGGATTTTCCAAGACTGCGCAAGCGACGAACCGGGTGCCTAGCATGGCATCCTGAGACCTAAAGGTGCGGTTGGCTGATCGGTTGCAGGTAACGGAATCGTTCCGTAAGCAATCGTCCGTTCCCGATGGGGAATCTCAACAATGATCACGAAGCCACGCAATTTTTGCCCATCGCTTTGGCGCGGTACAAAGCTTCGTCGGCGCAGGCCACAAGATCGAGTAGTTCTTTGCCAGTGTCCGGATAGGATGCCAATCCAATGCTGATCGTCGGCTTTAATGAAATACCGTCTTTCTCTAGCCCAGCAGTCTCGACCGCCAAGCGAATTTGTTCCGCCAACGCAGTTGCTGTCTTGATGTCGTGGTCCGGCAAGAATGCGCTGAACTCATCCCCGCCGAATCGACACGCTTGCCCTGTTCCGCCCAGCACTCGGTCAATCACCTTCCCAGTCTCGCCAATCGCATAGGCTCCAAACAGATGGCCGTGAGTGTCGTTGATTTTCTTCAGACCATCCATGTCCATCATCAGTAACGATAGAGGCAGCGAGTTGTGCCCGCAGTGTTCCATTGCAAATTCAAGGGCTTGATCGAAACGGCGTTTGGACGGTAATCCTGTAAGCGGGTCCGTGCTAACAAGCGTTGACATTTCGCTATGGAAATCGATATCCATTTGATCGGCCAAGCCAAACCGCAACACCGTATCACCAACAATAATTTTCTCGCCGTCTCTTAAAACACACTCTTGTGCGACAGGCATACCATTGACGCGAGTTCCATTGGTTGACGCCAGATCTGTCAACACAAATTCACCACCGGTGGTCGGCGAGATCATTGCATGGCGTCGGGAAACACCTAAGTCTTGAAGAGGGATGTTGCAGTTTGGATCGCGTCCAACCACAACCGGCCCATTGATAAAAACATAGGCACCCAAATCAGCGCGACTGCGAATGACGTTCAGAAAAGCCTTCGTCGCAGAAGTCTTTTGTGATTCTGAATCGACCTCATCAAATCGAAACGTCTGTCCAAGAGTTGACGCCATTTTCTGGTTTGGATTAGGTTCGTTGTTTGCCAAGCTCATTTTCTAACCTTGCAATGAATCAAACGGCAGCGATGCCTTAGCCCGAGGAAATCACGTCAAGTGTATCAAGCAAATTTGATCAGGGCACGAGCATTGAGAGGCCCCGCTAGCAGGAAAAAAATAGCGAGAAAAAGCACCGGCATTTTTCATTTCCGAACGTATTGCTCGTAAACGCACACCAAACAAAATTGCTGCGGGTCGACGAAGCAACTATTCCTCGCTGAACGCGTTCACTGAATCGTGGATTGTTTTCGCAAGAAACGGTAGCGCCGCGGCTTGGAACTTGGGATCGCTCATGTATTTAGTCACAAATTCATCGTTATCTCCCATCGCTTGGATCATGAATTCAGAGAGCATCTCTTTGATGCCCAGTTGGAACTTGTCCAAAGGGTTCGCCTTAGCAGTCTTAATGATCCGCTCATTCTTTGCGGCCTTTTCGCAGAACTGTTTGGCAAAGTAGCGATCTTCCTCCTTGAAGTCGGTACCAAACCTGTCATTCAGGGTCTTGATGAGTTCCGAAAGCTCGACATGGTCTTCCTTGGATCGACCAGTTCCAACGTCTGTAGGGCTCTTTACGTATGGTTCGCCCTCTTCGCGAAGTTCGATGGCCCCAGACCACACGCGTGACAGTCTGTAGTACTCCAGCGATACGTCGTCGGCCAGATTAACTGACGATGAATCACGACCAGTTGGAAGATGCGGCAGGGCGAATTTCCCGAAGCTGTATAGTCGCTCAAATTCCGGGTCAGGGTATGGCATGACTTGGCTAAGGAATGAATACAGCTGTACGAAGGCCGAGAACCTGTCTCTGAATTCCCATTTCTTCTCATCTTCGTCATCAAACGCTTTGAAACGATCAACGCAGGGCTGAACCCAACGGTTGAGGTCGGCGTGGTCTTTGGCTCGTTGGCGATCCGGGAGCTTGTAGAAAATTTTTGCGAATGCTTCGACTTCACTCCAATGGTAAATCTGTTGCGCGTCCAGCTCGTGCTTCATTTGGCCTAGTTGGGCTGGATCAGCCTTTTCCTGAAGCTGCGTTGCGTCGAAGTAGGGCTTGAACGCCTTGAAGATGTCGTTGGCATTGTTAACGAAATCCAGAACGAACGGCTCTTCCTTTCCGCGAATCTTTCGGTTGAGTCGGGAGAGGGTCTGAACGGCTTGAACTCCATCGAGTCGCTTATCGACATACATGGCCATCAACAAAGGTTGATCGAAACCTGTTTGATACTTGTTTGCTACCAGCAGCACTTGGAAATCATCGGTGGCAAACTTCTCGCGAAGTTGCTTCTCGCTGATCGTGTTGCCGTTTGAGTCAAGATTCATTTGGGGTTCGGTGTACGTCGATGAATCCGGCCCGGTGTAATCTGAGTCGTCAGCAGGCAGCTCGACCTTTCCGCTGAAGGCAACCAACGCCTTGATATCGTCGTAGCCGTTCTCTTTCAGGTAACGATCAAAGGCCAGCCGGTATTTCACAGCGAGTTGACGCGAGGAAGTCACCACCATCGCTTTAGCGCGTCCTTTGAGGTGATGCCGTACGCTTCGCCGGAAGTGTTCGACGATCACTTCGATCTTCTGTTCGATGCTGTGCGGGTGCATCACCATGAATTTCCCTAGCGCCTTCGCGCCTTTGCGTTTGGGAATCGTCTTGTCTTCTTCGTTGGCTTTTACCAGCCGGAAGTAAGTCTCGTAGGTGGTGTAGTTGCGAAGTACGTCGAGAATAAAGCCTTCGTCGATGGCTTGCCGCATGCTGTAGGTGTGAAACGCCTCTGGCTTTCCGTCCTTTCCCGGTGTTCCGAAAAGCTCTAGCGTTTTGCCTTTGGGTGTTGCGGTAAATGCGAAGAAGCTGAGGTTGGGCTGACGACCACGCGATGCCATCACCGCGTTGAGCATTGATTCCGAATCACCATCGTCCTCTTCGGCTTCGTCCTTGGCTTGTTGAGCGTTGGCTCCCAGAATCTCCTTCATTTCCCGGGCAGACTCACCTGATTGGCTCGAATGGGCCTCATCAACGATCATCGCATACTTTCGGTTGGCAATTTGAGCCTCCCATTCCTTGGCCTTGGCCTTCGATTGTTCATCAGGATTGTCTACGTCTTCGGCACCGGCGACTTTTAGCAGCCCCTTCATCACAAAGGGAAACTTCTGGAGGGTCGTGACGACGATCTTCGTGCCGTCGGCGAGAGATTCGGCGAGCTGTTTCGAGTTCTCGTCGATCGCCTGCACCACGCCTTGAGCATGCTCAATTTGGTAGACCGCATCTTGCAATTGGCTATCGAGAACCTGACGGTCAGTAATGACGACGACGCAGTCGTAGATCTTCTTATCAGACGCGGTGTGAAGGCTGGCAAGTCGATGGGCAAGCCATGAGATACTGTTCGTTTTTCCGCTACCAGCCGAGTGTTGAATCAGATAGTTGTTACCGGTCCCCTCCGCGCGGGCGGTCGCAATCAACTTCCTGACCGCATCAAGTTGATGGTAGCGAGGAAAGATCATCGTCTCGGTCGTAATTCTTTTGCTACCACCCTTGCCGTCATCTACCTTCTCGTCCTTCTTAGCGAGGAACATGAACTGGCCGATGATTTCTAGGAAGCTATCCCGTTGGAGAATGTCTTCCCAAAAGTAGCCGGTTCGATAGCCGGACTTGTGCGCCGGGTTACCGGCACCACATTCAATTTTGTTTGGGTGACTGCCTCGATTGAACGGAAGGAAGTAGGTCTTTTCTTTCCTCAGCCGCGTCGTCATGTAGACTTCTTCGCTGTCGGCAGCGAAGTGTACGAGGCTGCGAGTTTTGAAACCGAACATTGGAGCAGACGGCAGGCGATCTTCCTTGTACTGTTTAATTGCGTTTCGCCAGTTCTGGCCGGTTTGCGGGTTCTTCAGTTCAATGGTCGCTAGAGGCAGGCCATTGAGTGACAGAAGGATATCAACCGTGCTATTGTCTTTGGGGTGGCAAGGTATTTGCCGCGTAACGGTTAGTTCGTTTTGTTCGTACAACTCTGAGACGTCGTCCGCTAACGAGTGGGCAGGTTTGAAGTATGCCATCCGGAATAGCTTGCCGTAGAACTTGAAGCCGTGTCTGAGAACATGCAGTGTCCCTTTGATTTCAAGTTCCTTCACAAGCCCCTTCACGATCATCGCTTCCAGAGCATCGCCGTGGAGTTCACGCATTTCGCCCCAAAGTTTGACCTGAGTCCGCTCAAGAAACGCGCAAACTCGATCGGGGAACATAGCGATCGATTTATCCCACTGGTGGCCCGCACCTCTAGTCCATCCAGACGTTGTCGTCAGAATCTCTTCGACGTAAGTTTCAAAGGCTTTTTCAGTCGTCTGTTTGTTCATCACGTTCAATTTGTTTTATGACAGATGTAGCTCGATAGGTTTGCCGCGGATCATTTGGAGAATCTGACATTGGCCTGATCAGATCAGCCCGGATCATTTCATTTAAGTACGTTTTGCGAATGTGATCAGGATTCCGATCGACGAAACCCGCAATTTCCGCCAATGACAGTTCCCGCCACGCCAGCAATTCCATAATCACCGTCACCAAGTCCCCTTTTGCCGCTTTGCCACCCAAGCTACTGATTTTGGCGGCGATCGCTTCAGGCAGTTCAAGCTCCGGTGGTTTCCCCACGAGCTCCGGTGGTTTGGTGTCAGACTCCGGTGGTTTGCCCCTGAGCTCCGGTGATTCAGGCGACTTTGGAGGCCAGTTGGCCAATGCAAGATCCGTGGGAATGTAGTAGGTCTTCGCTGCTTTTCCCTTTTTCTCCAGCAGTTTCAAGTCGCAAAGTCTTCGTAGGTGTCGGCTGGCCGTAAGAGTATCCGCGTCCCGATTCAGATCTCGATAGGTCGAGTTATCAACCGCACCTACCTCACGCGCTTGCACCATCGCTCGACGCTCTTCGTTGGTCAGCTCTTGCCCCAGCGAAGACAGCCACTCAATATCCTGCTCGCCGAGAAAGTGATGAAACAACAGCATCGCCATAAACTGATTTCCAGTTCGGTCAGATTCCAGAAGCGGCGGCGAAAGTCCACGAGCTTCCATTTCCGAACGCATCACGCGAATTCCACTGCCCTTGGTTTCCGCCATTTTTAAATCGTATAGCGCCGCTGCAATCGTGGGGTTTCTGATATCGGAACCGGGTTCGCCCAAACGTTCAGGAGCCTTCAGCGAATAACCCGGATTGCGAATCTCCAGTCGGTTTGAGTACCGAATCAACTGGATCGAGCCGTGTTTGCGATAGTCGCGGTGCATCACGGCATTGGCAACAACCTCACGCACAACGCGTTCGGGCAACGTCGATTCTTCGATGCTTTGCGTTTGATCTGCCGGCAGCGAAAACGCTTTGGGAATATCATCCAGCACGGCTGAACGAGCACGATTGATCGCCCGAATCAATGGGCTCCGAATTTCCACCGTATCGAATCGGCGGTCAGGATCTTCCACCCATCGAGTTCCATTAACACGCATATAGTCGATTCGCATCATCGGAAACAACCGACGCAACGCCATTGGCGTGCCGAAAAGTAAAATGCCCGCAACGGTAGGCTGAAGCCCCTGCTCAGTTTGGCGTACGGCCTTCAAAGATTCCAGCAAATCATCATCTGACCAATTTAGCTCTTCGGCAGAGGAATTGACTTCACGACGTAGCTTGCGATAAAGATCGACCACTTCGGGATCAATATCGGATCGACGAGCATCCGCCAGTACCTGTTCATCAAACGACTCGCTTTTGCGGCTTTGATAAAACACGACCATGTCATCGTCGGTACACTGTTGATCGGTCGATCCGATTCGTCGCCAAGCACTTGCCGGCAGCGGTTTATTCTTAAAGTGGACCGGTTTTTCATGCGGACTCGATTCGGGAACAAAAACGACGATCACATTTTTTCCAGACAGTTGATCGACGCGAACTTGCGGTCGGATCGCGGCATTGAACATCGACGCACACTGAGACGCCAGATCGGCTTGGATCTTGTCAGGGTCTGCGATATTGACCGGTTCGTACATGGGCCAAAACGAGTTCTCGACCGGCACCACTCCCAGCAACAAATAGCCGCCGCCAAGGCCCGGTTCATTCGCATAGGCGCAAACGGTTTCTAAAATGCTTTTGCCGATCTCGGAGGCACGCTTGGCTTCGATGCGTGTGCTTTCGTCGGCCGCATTGAGTTCGTCGAGAAGTTCTTGAGCTGTTTTCATAAAACGGCCTCTCGATTTTGAGAAAATCTCTGCGTTCTCTGCGACTCTGCGTTTAATAAACCCGTCGTGAAGTTGGAAACGCAGAGACGCGGAGGGCGCAGAGTGGAGTGCGAACGTATTGTGAGCGGCAAGGCGCTAGCCGCCGGTAACCAGCGCAACGAAGCGGCGACTAGTGCCTTGCCGCTCACGGTTTGGTTGTACCGGCGTCCGTCGAGCTTCGACAATCCCGATTGGATCACGTCGAGGTATGCTTCAAAACTGTTGACGATGAAATCGGCGCTCATACCTCTACCTCTCGAACGTCGATTTTGCCGGTGACTGCGGCAGTGATGAGGGCGGAACGGTATTCCGTCAGTCGCTCGGTAGCCTCGTCTACTTTGGCAAGAAGTGTGTCAATCCGACTAGTTTCAGTATCGAGATACTTGGCGATTTCAACTTGTTCATCGTGCGGCGGTAGAGCAGTCCAGTACTGTTTGATCTGACCGACGTTGATTCGTCTAAACGTAGAGCCAATCATCATCGACTCCGCTTGTTCAAGGAGCGGAATTGAACGCAGCATGTAAATCACGTAGCGGGGATGTTGAGAAACTGATCGGATAAGACACACGTCTTGGCCCATACAGAAAGGTTTCTCAGTTGCGACAATGGAAGCGTCGCCAACCGTCGCGTTGCGACTGTAGATGATGTCACCAATTCTTGGGTCGCGTTCTCCGTCGATCATGTCGAGATATTCTTCTCGCGTCGTACGTTTCGCATTGCTCAGATCGACTTCAAAGGAACTAACCTCTCGAATACTTGCAAGCGGGAACGCATCTTCGTCATCCACGAATGAGACTGTCTTGTGCTTGCAATCGAGGACATCCCATTTCCTGCGAAGTTGGACTACATCCCAATGCTCCGGCACATCGCCGAGCCAATCGACACCGGAGGGTTTGAGTTTTGGTTGGGGATCGAGTCCGGCGGCGCGGGCGGCGTCGGGCGGCAGCCCGCGAGTGACACAACGCGAGACCAACGCTCGACGCTTTTCCTGAAGCAATTCGATCAGCTCTCGCTTCTTCGACACCAACGTGTCGATCTTCCCCACCGCCGAATCCAGAAAACGAGCGATCTGTTTTTGCTCGTCAGGGTCGGGAAGTGGAATACGAATGTCATTGTATTTTTCGGCACTTACATTTTGGATTGTGGCCTGAATTAGGCTCGACGAAATCCACGCCCAATAAAGAGTTGACGCTGTGAAATACCGCAGAAAGTTTGGGTTACATTTCTTGAGATTCAAACGAGCCCGAATCATGTAGCCTGCGTAAGCGCAGGGTCCCCATTCGTCTCGATACATGAACGATTTCCCAGATGTTGCGCCACTTCGAGCGAAGAGAATGTCTCCGTGTTTTAGGAGGTAATCACTAGCGATTGCTGGTGGCAGTGACCTGAAAGTTTCTTCTCGGAGTTTTCCATTCTCGGTTACGTCCGTAATCCGGACATAACGAGGCCAAGCGGGATCGTCATATTCGGCGGACTCGTTCGCTCCATATTTCAGTGGCTCAGTTACAAGTCGCTTCAGCGGCAAGTAATCCCAATCTTTCGGTAGTGAGAGATTGGCGAAATCGTTGTTCTTCGTTGGGGCAATCATGCAGTGACTTCCCTCAACAACTGAACGATTTCCGATTCCAAATCTTTGATGTTGGCTTCAATTTTGTCCAATTCGCGCGGCGGCTCATAACAATAGAAGTGGCGATTGAGCGGTATCTCGTAGCCGACTTTCTCCTTCGACTCGTCGATCCACGCATCGCCAACGTGTGGCTTGACTTCGCGCTCAAAATACTCGTCCACCGATTCCTTCAGCGGGACGGATTCGGTGTCGCGGAGGCTGGAGTCGGCTTCGATCTGGCCGCCTGACTTGCGGCAGACTTCGGCGTCTTCGTCTCGCTCCGACAGGCCAGCGAGCACGGCTTTGAGTTCGGCGGCGGTGAGCTTGATGCCCTCTTGCTTGTCGATGGCTTTCAGTCGCTGCAAAAACTCCTTGCGGTCGCGAAACAGCATCGGCTGTCCGTCTTCGCTGAGCTCCGTTTGTAGCGACTTGAAGAATTCGCGTAGCTTCTGTTGACGCACGCGGCCCGCCTCGATTTCGGCTTGTCGCGTGGCGGCGTTCTTCTTTTTGCTGGTGGCCAGATTCTTGAAGCCGGTTTCGTCTTCGATCCGAGCGAGCCGCTCATCGGTGACTTGGAAGTTCAGTCGCAAGGGCCGCTCGACGGTGATCTTACGGAAGCCAAAGTCTTCGTTGTCGAATATCTTGCTGACGACCATGGAGAGTTCGTCAGGGTCGCCCTTGCGTTGCTTTCGCCGAGGATGGACGGTGCGCCAAGCGAATTTGCGTTCTTCGTCGTCGGTAAAGTTCCCGTAGATGCGGGTGATCTCGCCGACGTGGTCGGGATCGTTGGGTGATTGCGTGTCGGTGGGGTCGCCGATCTTTCGCCGCTTGTTGCCGAGGCTCTTCTTCATCGGCAGCCAGAAGTTGCGGGCGTCGATCAGTTGAACTTTGCCTTTGCGTGCTTTCTCTTTCCGGTTGGTTAACACCCAGATGTAGGTGGAGATGCCGGTGTTGTAGAACAGTTGCTCCGGCAGGGCGACGATCGCTTCCAACCAGTCCTGCTCGATGATCCACTGGCGGATGTTGCTTTCCCCGCTGCCTGCGTCGCCGGTGAACAGGGGCGAGCCGTTGAAGACGATGGCGATGCGGCTGCCTCCGTCCTGTGGGGCTCGCATTTTGTCGAGCATGTGTTGCAGGAACAGCAGGGCTCCGTCGTTGACTCGCGGCAGTCCGGCTCCGAAGCGGCCGTCAAAGCCATGGTCTTCGACTTCTTTTTCGATGTAGCGTTTTTGCTGTTTCCATTCGACGCCAAAGGGTGGGTTGGCGAGCATGTAGTCGAATTGCCATTTTTCGTCCTGATCGTCTTTGGCGAAACCGTCAGCGGTAAAGGTATCACCGAGCACTATGTTGTCGGCGGTATCGCCCTTGATCAGCATGTCCGATTTGCAAACGGCCCACGCTTCGTCGTTCCAGTCCTGACCGAACAACTTGGGGGCGGCTTCGTTGTTGAGTTCTTTAATGTAGCGTTCGGCGACGCTGAGCATGCCGCCGGTTCCGCAAGAGGGATCGTAGATGGTTTTGACGACGTGGCTTTTGCGTAGGTCCTCTTCCGGGTCAAGTAGCAGGTTGACCATCAATCGGATGACTTCACGCGGGGTGAAATGTTCTCCTGCTTCTTCATTGGATTGTTCCGCTCCGATTCGGATAAGTTCCTCAAAGACATAGCCCATCTGGGTCTCGTCGATGGCGCTTTCGGAGAGGTCCAGCTTGGGACTGGCAAAGGCTTTGATGACCTCGAATAGCAGGTCCTTTTCGGCCATCTTTGCGATCTGCTGGTCGAAAGAGAACCGGTCCAGAATGTTTCGAACGTTCTTCGAGAACCCGTTGATGAAACTATTCAGGTTGGGAGCGAGTTGGTTTGGGTCGTCCAGTAACTTTGGAAAAGCTGCTCCGTGTTTATCGCGAATACGAGACAGGTTGTAAAACGGTCGCCCCGTGATGGCCCTTAGCTTCAGCTCGATGACCGAATCGGGTTTGGCTTTGATTTTCTTATGCTCCGCCAGCACGTCGTCTTTTGTGTCGGCAAGCAGACAGTCGAAACGCCGCAGAACGGTCAAAGGAAGGATTACTTTGCGATACTCATTGCGTTTGTACGGTCCCCGCAACAAGTTGCAAATTCCCCAAATGAAGTTCGCGATCTCTTGGTGGTTGTTTGGCATCTGTTTTTGTTCTACGCGATCATTCAAAGATTATGTATTGGAATGCTTGGTTGCAAGTTTTGCGATACCTCAACTTCTTTGGCTCTCACTTAGTGAACGAGCGTGAGCATGCAGCCAAGTTCGGCCTGGGAAGGCTTAAAGCGTAGAGACGCAACAAGGGGCAGAGGAAGTGCGCTCACAATGACTGTGCTCCGTCCACGTTTCTGCGCTACCACTCCTTCCGCACACAATCATGATGTCATGTTAAAGTTGGCCACTGGTTCAGCGTCTCCGTAGGTGAAGGCACCTAGGACTCGATCCACCATGTCGTCGAACGCGAGGGCGCTGCTAGTGAACACTTCCCCGTTCTTATGATGAAAGCCTCAGCCCACGAAAAAACCCCACGAAACACTGGTTTTCATGGGGTTTTTCTAAGCGACGCGGACGGGACTCGAACCCGCAACCTCCGGATCGACAGTCCGGGGCTCTAACCAATTGAGCTACCGCGCCAAAATGGCGTTCTCCGAGCGTTACGCTCGAATTTTCTATCGAGTTTTCCCCGATCGAAGTTCAAGAAAATATCTGGAATTACCCAGATTTGCAAGCCGTCTGCGCTCCCAATACCAAGAAATTTCGCCGAACAATTTTGCGAAACACCGCGTTTCAGGCCTATTCCGACAAGACCGTTGACGGAGGGCGATCATGCCGCCGCGCGGCGGGCGATCCAAATCCGGCACCTGCTGATTTCAGCCTCGGCCTCGTTCTGGAATGACCAGCCCAAAACCGCCGTAGCCGCCCCCCACATTCGAGATAAGAGAATGCGTCAGTCACGAACAGAATCAACATCCGCTTCGGGGCTGAGCTACCCAGCATCCACCCACCAAATGCCATAGGCCGCGTTACAATCGATACAACCGTGAATTTTGGCCATCAAAGAATCGCCAAACGGCAAACTTTAATTCGGAAAAACGAAATGGTCGTACCTCGGCCAAAGCAAGTTGTACGTTCTCAATAGAAGGCTCGTTCTTAGTGTCCACTCATTCAAAGCAACAAGTAGGCAGAGTGCTAAGGTCGGCACAGCCGTTCAGTCTTTTCAATTGTTGCTTTGGTTCGCCTCATTTTGTCTTTTTCTTGTATCGGAACTCGACATGGAATTTATCTTTCGTTACTTCCGCTTACTCCAATTTGAGCTAGCGCAGATGGCGCAGCAGCTTGATGGTGAAATGGCAGGCCTATTGGCAGTTCTAACCATCGCGACAGGCTTCTACTGGCTTCGCGGAAACATGATCGCTCGCTAGAGTGCATTGGCTTTCGACTACCGTCTCCGTGGCGCAAGAAAAACCAAGTTGGATGCAGCCACCAATCGACAGACCAAACAATGCGTTGTCTCAACGTTGCCAGCGACGACGATCGTGCCGCAGATGACCATTAATCAATAAAGGTGCGCGTCTGGGTTGACTCCCAGCGACTTTATTCGCTCGCGATCCAACTGAGCCTGTTCGGCATTTCCAAATTTCCGGTGGGCAATCACTCGATGGTGCAGCACGGCCGCGTAGACCTTTCTAAATTGTTTAAGTTCTTGCGCAGTCGATTCTTTTAATTTTAGTATTTGGCGATCAATCACTTCGCACACCGCAATCGAAATGTCTAAGTCGGCCAACGCGTCGCTTCCGGTCAACCTATCGTCGATCCGCCGCCCCAGATCGTCCGACAACATTTTTGTCAAAACCAATGCACGGGTGTCGAGGTAAGCAATTGCTCTGGTCGCGATGGGATGACAAAGGGAATCCTCAGGAAGCATGTCCGCAACCGTCTGCGGCTGAAATCCCAGTTCAGAAACTTCTACGCGATCGGAATCACAGCGATCGTGATCCTCAAGATCTTCAAACAATAGAGCTCTGCAAACCATCAAAAACGCCAATTCTTGTCGGCGAAAATTGACAGTCGAGCGTCTGTCTTGGAGTAAAAGTTCGCGACTTTCATTCAGCGGGAACGACTCTTTCGATAGTTCCCCGAGTGAATCCACCAGCAAACGTTCTCGGTCTTCCAGAGCTTTACGCACATCACCGATGCGTCGGTGCAACTGCGGCAAAACACTCGATTGAGCCTCAACATGACGGGACAGCAAGCTGGCCGCAATGATCGCTTGGCTGGGCAACGGCACGTCGAAGCCCGGGACCCCAGAGTCATAAGAAACCTTGGCTACCGCTTGTTGGATCTCAGTCCACGCAATTGGTAAATCCTTTCCGGCCAACGCTCGAAAATACGCTTGCTCATTGAGGTCCTCTGCCGATCGACTTAACGTTTGCGCTTTGAGCTGTTTCAATTCCTGATGTGTCTGCCACGCCGCTTGAAAATTTCCAGCACCGCACTCCGATTCGCGCCTGAATTTCAACCATGTAGCGGACTCCGGGGCATGCTCAAGGTGCCGATTGCAATGTTCGACCGCTTCGTCAGCTCTCCCATTTTCGATCAACCACTCGACCAGTGTGAACTGGATGTGCTGGTCACCTGTCAGTTTCGAAGCAGCCTGTTGAAGCGACTTAATTGCGGTGTCACGATCGCCTCTTTCGTATTGCACCATGGCGTGTGCGGCCTGCCATTTCAATGGCTCGTATCGCAACAGTGTCGGCACCAGCACCAAGCACGCGAAAAAAACTAGCGTCAGCGCTGTCGCAACGGGATGGTCAAATTTCTCTCGTACACGAGACGAATTCATGTTGCTTAGCTTTCGTCTTCCGAAGCGAGGAAGTCGGTCACGGTATCGTAAAGCTCCTGCTTAATGATTTGAATCTGATTCAAGTTGCGAATTTTGTTTCCGTCGGCGTCCGTCACGTAAAACACGTCGATGACCTGATGCCCATAAGTCGCAACTCGAGCGAAACGCAGGTCCAATCCCAATTTGTAGATCTTTTTGGTAATCCGGTACAGTAAACCGAGCTTGTCGTAGGCAAAGACATCAACAATCGTCGCGTTGTTGGCCGTTTCGTTGTTGATTCGCACCTGAATTTTAGGACGTGAAAGCTGGGCGGCACGGCTTTCATCCGTTTCAGCGCCCCACACTTTTCGGAACTTGGGCGGACCGTCTTCCACTCCGTTGATCAGGTCAAGACTCCTTTGACGGATCTCCTGCAATCGAGCGGTAGAAGGGTTCTGGTTTTCGCTGTCTTCAAACTGAAACCAATACCACAGAATTTCATCATCAATCATTTTGATATCAGCAGACTGAATCCTCAGCCCCATCGACATCAGCAGGCCCGTCAATTTATAGAAGTTGCCCGAACGAGGCCTCAATTTTTTGCCAACGCAAACCTCGTGCAGCCGAGTATTCTGCACGGGATTCACCCAGCAAAAAACACTCTCGCTGGTCATGCCTTGCATCAACAGTAGCTGAGCGGAAACGATCTCGGGCGAGTGCGTCGTACAATAGTTGTTGGGTAAACCTGTAACTTTTTCTTTCAGCCATTTTGACGTAGGCTCGTTTTCAGCCTGCTCAGCCACCTCGTCATAGAACGACGCGAGTCTCAACTTCGCGGCTTGGCCTTTCTTTCCAGTCAAAACTGATCGAGCATTGACAAAAAGATCATCTAGCAACCCCTGTTTCCACGGTGTCAAAACCCCCGGGCCGACCGCGGTGATATCCGCGCACGTTAGCACATAGAGCATCGACAACATTTCCATCGAGCCAAGATTTGACGCGAATTCAGCCACCAACGACATGTCATTGATGTCTCGATGGAGTGCCAGATGCGACATCACTAGATGATTGTGCACGAGAAACATGATGTCCGCCGTGTCATCATCCGATAGGCCAAACCGTTTTCCAGTTTCCTCCGCAATTCGGCGCCCCACTTCGCTGTGGTCTTCCTCAAAACCTTTGCCTAAGTCATGAAGCAGCAGCGTCAAATGGAGAATGTTCTTGCGTTTGATCTTTCGATAAACGTGGCCGACTTGAGAATTTTGATCCTGAAAATCTAACGCAGCAGCCACCGCACGCAGAGAATGTTCATCGACTGTGTACTTGTGATACTCGTTGAACTGCAACAGCCCTCGCACGTGCTGGAATCCGGGAATGATTTTCTGTAGAACCAACATTTCGTGCAGCCGGCGCAACAAACCTGCCAAGCGTGCCGTTCCGGACAACAGCGCCATGAACCGCTGGGCGCATTCGCGAGTAAAAGCAACTTCTGGATTCTTCAGCATCTCGTGCCGAATCGCGATCCACGTGTCATGCTCAAGATCTTTTCCGTGCAATGACGCCAATTGCATCAAGTGCAGCACTCGCTCGAGGTCTGATTTAACGTCGTCAATCGACGAAGGCCTGACACCAATTTCCATCGGCCCGATCACATAGTGGTCGTCAATTTGCTGCGCAAGCAGGGGTTGCAGCACGGTTGAAGCAGGCCCGCGTTTACGAGCAACCATTTTGGAAACAAAGTGATTGCAAATGTAGCTAATGCGACTGGTATATCGAAAATAGTCTCGCATGAATGTCTCGACGGACAGCAACGCATCGGACCCGGAATAACCGAACAATTCAGCCAGCCGTACCTG
The DNA here is from genome assembly GCA_937929805.1 of uncultured Pirellulaceae bacterium. GTDB lineage: Bacteria > Planctomycetota > Planctomycetia > Pirellulales > Pirellulaceae > Mariniblastus. The sequence continues at coordinate 39,792 of CALFUT010000004.1, read as the reverse complement.
TTCGTTCCGCCCCAACAGGTCCTCGGCCTTGTCCGCGTGAAAATGCATTTCGTTTCGCACCCTCAGCAAGAACTCAGTCGACTCGTTCAATTGCTTCGTGTCGGCCGTTGAGATCCCGCCCCTTTCGAGCAGTTGCTGGAGATCGGTAACACCATGCCGTACAAAACCAAGCCATCGAATCAAATGCACATCCCGCAACGCGCCGCGTGACTTTTTAATATTTGGTCGCAACAGATAAACCGTTTCACCAAACTCAACACGCTCTTCCTGCCGAGCAGCCAGAATGCCGCGAATCATGCTGGTTGCACGGCGGCCAACGATCCGTTTGAATCGTTGCTTAAATTTTTTCACCAGCGGTTCGTTGCCACACAGGTACCTTGCCTCCGTTAACGAAGACAGCACATAGGCATCCTGCAACGCCATCGAGCAGGCTTCGCGCGGCGTACGGAGACTGTACCCAAGATGCATGCCAGAATCGGTCACGTCCTGACTAATCCGGCGTGAGAATTCAACCACCTCGTCCGTCAGGGTGCCCTGATAAAGCGTCATCAAATCGACATCCGACCACGGCGCGATGTCTCGCCGACCGCAGCCGCCCAGCAGAACCAAGGAAACTCGCGTTGCAAGTTTGTCCGAATAGTCTTGCAGCGCTGCGTTGTAGATATCAATCAACACCGCATCGAGCAAATCGCTCATGCGATGGCAAACGACCCGTCCCGGCGCACCTCCGTTATGGAGTTTGCGAATTTCCTCGCGGCCTTCCGCCCAACGTTGACGCGCAGCGGTCACTGCCGGTCGCATACCAATGCTGGAGTAATTCATTGGATAGCTCCCCGGTTAACGACGGCTTCAGAGGTCGACGGTTTCAGAGGTCGACGGTTTAGACAAGGCGAGCGCGTATCTTAGTTTCCAGTCGAATACGACTCGAAATGAGATGCTTCAAAATCAGGATGCCTAACAACGGCTCTTGATACCGAATCATGATCGTTGAATGTTTTAAACCATAAACTGAGACAATGCAGATGGAATCGAAAACAACAGGTGGTCAATGTTGTCATTCGATTCTCTGCATCTTATTTCGCTCGGTGGCTGACGTGGTCATCACAGCCAACTTCACGACTCAGCTTCTATGGCAAACGGTTAGGGCACGTTGCAGAGTCGCAACGCAGCCTTCACTACACTGCATCGCCGCCAGTTTCACCGGTTCGAATGCGGATGACTTCTGATAGATCAGAGATGAAAATCTTTCCGTCTCCCATCTGACCAGTTTGAGCCTTCGACATGATGGTGTCGACGACTTTTTTCACGATGTCTTCGCCAACAACGACTTCCATTTTGACTTTTGGGACAAAGTCGATGGCGTATTCGTTGCCACGGTACATTTCAGTGTGGCCCTTCTGACGGCCATAGCCTTTAACTTCTGTGATGGTCATGCCTTCCACGCCAACTTCGGTCAGCGCCGTTTTGATGTCATCCAGTTTGAAATGGCGAATAATTGCTTCGACTTTTTTCATTTGCAAAACTTTCTCTAAAACGCTTAAACAACGTAGGGATATCCCGGCAGCGTCGCACCCGACTACCCCTTAGCTAACCACCGACTGGAAACAGACCAATCGACCACCGTGAACGGTTCCCTCAAATTATAGCTCATGCGGGATAATTACTCACCCACATCGGTTGGACGAGGCGAAAAATCTATTCGTTGAGCACCTTAAATGTAATTCTTGTTCAGTAATTGCCCTTAAACCCCCAGTAATGGCGAGGTCTGACCGAGAGAATTGGTCAGTCCGAGCCTTTCAACCGGTTTGCAGTCCAGTTTGTTTCTTGGTTGCCGGCCATCTGATTGACCGATCGTGCCAACACAAATAACAGGTCGGACAGCCGGTTCAAGTACATCATCTCCAACTTCAGCTCCTGAGAATCGAGCATTTCCATCAACGAAACCAGCTGCCGCTCCGTCCTACGACAGACCGACCGAGCCATGTGCAAGCGGCTTCCCGCTTCGCTTCCGCTGGGCAGAATAAATGCTTCTAAAGGTTTCAAGGTGGAATCCCAATGGTCAATCGCCGATTCCAGATCTGCGACGCAAGCCGCCGGAAAATCCGCCGCGCGGCTGGATTCGGTCAGGCAAGCCGCAACCCGACTGCCAAGGTCAAACAGACGGCTTTGTATTCGGGTCAGCAGTTCTTCAATCCGATCATCAAGTGGTTCGCACCGCACCAACCCAATCCAGCTGTTTGTTTCGTCCAATGATCCACAAACTTCGATCACTTGATGGGACTTTGAAACACGCCGGCCCCCCAGCAGCCCGGTTTCACCATCGTCACCTGTGCGAGTATAAATTTTCATGGAATCGAACGAGCCGAAAACGGTCGTCTGTGAGAGTTAGCGAGTCTAAATTCTGATACCGGAGGTTGAAATGCAAGTTGCGAGATCGTGTGGTTTTCTGATTTATCGCAGCCAGCCAGAGCATTCTGTTTTGCTAATGAAGCATGTGGACCGTTGGGACATTCCCAAAGGTCACATCGATCCGGGCGAAACCGACGAAGAAGCCGCCTTGCGCGAACTGGTTGAGGAAACGGGGATCACGGAATCGGATATCAACATCGACACCAATTTCCTGTTCCAGCACCAGTACGAGGTTAACCTGAAACGGTATGGCGATAAACCGGTCATGAAAACGCTGATCGTCTACCTTGCCGAACTGGTTCGTGATGTTGACATTGTGGTTACCGAACATGAGAGCTATGAGTGGCACCCTTGGTCGCCACCGCACAAGATTCAGAAGAAAACCATCGACGGTTTACTGGAACACTTGGCCAAGCATTGGGAACGCCGTCCGCCGCACAATGCATGACCGCGAGTGCGTTACACGTCTAACCAGACGATCAGGCGGCTCGTGAAACATTCGTTTCCACCGGATCAAGCTGCGAATGAACTGGCCGCGACTTCAAGTAGTCGTCGGATGTCAGGTGCTTTTCCAACCACATGTATAGGCAGATAAAAAGATAGCGGCTACCCATTTCCTTGATTTTCAGTTTCGCAATCCCAGTTCTTCGATTTTGCCACGTGATCGGAATCACCGTCCACGAGTAGCCTCGCACGATGGCTTTCAAAGGTAGTTCGACCGTCAAGTTAAAATGAGCCGCAAGGAAGGGGCCGCAACCTTCAATGACAGAGCGGCGATACCCTTTGAACGCGTTGGTCGTGTCGTTCAACGAATAGCCAAACAGAATCCTGACGAACGTGTTGGCGATACGGTTCAACTGCAATTTCAACCACGGATAGTCAATCACACCACCGCCTTTGGTGAAGCGGCTGCCAAACACACAGTCGTGACCTTCACACAGCAGGTCCCAATAGCGCACGACATCACGAGCATCGTCTGATTCGTCAGCCATCATGATGACAACTGCGTCGCCCTTGAATTGCCGTAAGCCACAAATAATCGCCCGCCCAAAGCCTCCCAGACCTTTGTTTTGAACGGGAACAACCTCGGGGATGCGTTCCGAAACATCATTCAAGATTTCCAACGTCGCATCGGTGCTGTGGTCATCCACGACGAGAATTTCGTGCGGGATGCCATTCAAAGATAATTCCAGATGCAGGTGTTCGACGGTTGAACGAATGCAACCCTCCTCATCCTTGGCAGGGATCACAATCGAAAGGCGCTCCAACGGCGTCGCCTGAGCACGTGCGGCATCAGAAAGCACGGTGGGCTTTGAGTTAGGTGCTGGTTTGAAGAACGGGAGCCTCATGCCGCCGACACCTCCAACCATTCTGAATTAGCGCTCGCGTGCGAGGCGATCTCTTCGAAGATTTGTTGACGGCTGATCTTGGGCGACCAACCCCAACGCTGCCGTGCCTTGCTTGAGTCCATGACCAACCACGGAATGTCAAACCTTCGTTGCTCGGGTTCCGAATCGATTTTCCGGTGTCCGAATCTGTCCGCACACCAATCGGAAAGCTGGGCCAACGAAAATGTCGAATCGACTCCGCCACCAAGATTGAAAACCCTGTCGTGCGAGTCGTCGTTGCTGCTCATTTGCTGAATCATGAGTGCTGACAAGTCGTCCGGGTGCAAACAATCCCGCGTTTGGTAGCCCAGACCGTTAAAACCGATGTACCGCAGCGGCTTCTGCTGACAGTACGAATTAATCCAGTAGCTCAAAATCCCTTGATCCGGGCGTCCAAATTGCCCTGCACCGGCAAGGATCCCGCAGCGATTAACCCAAACTGGAAAATCAAACGCAGCCCCGTATTCAACAGCAAGTGCTTCGGCTGCTAGTTTGCTGGAGCCATAGAGTGAAATCGGCGCTGAGGTCGAAAAGTCTTCCGCGATTCCTTTGGCGGACAGCCCCTGCGGCAGGCTCTCGAACACGTTGACTGCGTATCCGTTTTTGTGCTCCACGATCGGGATCTGGCTCAATGCTTGTATCGAGTAAACGCGACTGGTACTAATCAGCGCAAATCCTGCTGAATGAGTCTTGCAGTACTCCAGCATGTTGATCGTGGACTCAAGATTGTGCTGGATGATTTGCCGACTGCTGGTGCGGCCATCGACACCGGCCAGCACGCTGGGATTGGCGGCAGCATCAATCATCCAATCAACACGTGGGATCGCGTCCAAATCACTTGCCATCCGAAGATCGCCGTGAAAAAGACGACCGCCGATTTTGGAAAACTCATTGCGATTTAGCTCGCTACCCGGCCGAGAAAAATTATCGATGCCGAGTAACTCAAGCGAGCGTCCGGAACCGGCAAAAGCATTGGCGAGGTACTTCGCGACCCGCATGCCAACAAATCCGCATGCACCTGTAATCAGAATTTTCATAACCTGATCTCACCTATTTTCTGTCGAGCGGGCCACGCTTGAAGAGTTTCGCGAAGCAAATCGATCTGCGTCTTGCTGATCGGCAGCGAGCGGCCGCAAGTACCATCTACCGTCAAAACTGGGGCTGTCCACTTCATCCAACGGGATATCGGTTGATAACGGCTTTTCGAACTTGCTTGCGATGATCTTGAAGTCAATCGTTTTTCCGTCTGCGGCTGACTCGTCGAAGACAACTCGGCGATTCAATTTTTCGCCATACACCAGGTAATGCTGCTCGTGGCTGGTTCTACGTGACATCAAGACGGTTGATCCGGGCGGAACCAGTGACTCGTACTTACGAAACCGATCGGCATAGACAGAAAAACTTCGATTGATGAATCCGACGCGATCACCACTTTTTGCCCACCCTCTCGACGTGTGCTTGGATCGCTTGACCGTCACGGTCAGAGCGGATACTAAGATCATGGCCGTCGCAATCGTCAGCAGCACTCGTGAGCGGTGATTTAGGGACACCTTCAGTTGTCCGATTCGTTCAAGGAACAAACAGCCGATCATGGGACCAAGAAAGATGCCAAGGCTGGTGAAAGAACGGCCTCGCCACGGATCGTACTGACTTGAGTACGATTGGCAGACAAAATACAGTCCTCCGGCGATCGTGAGCGCAACCACAAGTCGTTGTTTTCGATAACGCATCAATCCAACAACAACTGCCGGCAAGACAAAAAGTAACGTTGCCGGTCCCCAATATGATCCGTCGGGAGACAAAACGGGAAAATGCCTGACGTCGAAAGGTTGGCGAACATGTTTCTGCGAGTGAACATCGATGCCGATAGTGTTGAACAACCATGAGATAGGTGCTCTTATCGCCAACTGGACATACTCGAACTGTTCAGGCATTCCCTCAAAGCTGATAAAATGCAAACCGTATCTGACCATGTTTTCCGTGCCGACCACCAAGCGTTCAGTTGGCGTGACATCGGTAAGCTCGTGGTGCTTACGCCATCCTTCAGGCCCCATCAGGTGCGAGTACCGTTCTTCGTTTTCGGCGTATCCCGCTGGCAACATAAACAATGCAGCACAGATGACCGTGGAAGCGGAAGCCAACCCAAACCCGGCAGTCGCCTTTTTAAGTCCATCCGCTTGATAGATTCGCCACAGACAGAACAAACCAATTAGCCCAAGGCTAGGTGCTAATAGTAATGCGCTTGCCTTGATCCCGAATGCAATGGCCGCTGCAAGACAAGCGAATGGCACCCATTTGAGATTTCGCTCTTCGAAAAAACAGGTCAAGAAGAAAGTCGCGGCCCCGATCGCGCCGGTGATCGGCATATCCAATTGAGGAGTCACCGCGATCAGCAAATTGTTAACAAACATCGAAAAGATCAGAGCAGACGATAACGCGGCAACCTCGTTCTTCCACAGGGTTCGTGCGATTCCAAATACACTTAGCGTCGCAAGGATGCTGCTGACGAAAGCGACCATTTGCACCATCGACTCGTTTCGATCCGTGCTTAAAAACGCAAAGATCTGCAGGATCGTCGCATTCTTGAAATGAACTGTCTGAGCAAGAAAGTTGCTTTCATAAAAGTCCAGATTGTTCTGCTGCACGTATTGAGCCATGCGTGGCATGATGTACGACAGACTGTCGTAGTGGCACGTCGGCACCAGACAAGATGCGATTTGAGCCACCTGAATCAATACGAATGCGATCAGCAAAGCACCGCAAAGCCGAACCATAAAGTCCTTGTTACGATGGGCAACTCTGAACGCCATTACTTTGAATGCGACAGCTTTAAAGGTCTCGCCAAGCTGACGCCTAGGGTTCACGCCGCTCATTTTTGCGGCAGCGAGACTGACGTTAAGGCAGACAACCGAACAGAGCAACCACGCGTTCACGTTCCCCAACTGATCCGTCCAGCTGGTTGCGTAACCGCCCAGCAGAATCATCGCTGCGAAAGCAATCAAGGTCGTGGTACAAAGCTGAGTCAATCCTTTTGGCTTGATCGAAAGAGAAATGGCCAAGCTGGCAATCAAGTAAAATAGGATTGACATGATTCCAGCCACAATCGTACTCGCTCTTGCACTCAATCCGTCCGCTTGAACATTCGAGATTCGATCGATTTTCAGACCCGGCTGTATTTGACTGACTTCTCAGAAACAGCAAGATCAACATCTCCCGATCGGACGTTTTCCAAAATCAGGATTCGAACCGAACGAGACTGTAGTGCAAGCATCGTTAATCAATCAATGCCAGTCAAAAGTGCTGGCAGACCATCGAAGCTGGCGACTTTCGAAAAAAAGCGGGCAAGCGTTGACCGGCCGGTTATCAATTTGCAATGAATCGCGATGGCGAGCCACCACGAGCGAAGGCAGACCTTACTTGATGGTAAATCCGATCAATATACTCATCAAGCAAACCCAAACCGACTATCTGAAATTTACCCAAGGGCAAAATCGAATAAGGCAAACAGATCCAACGAAAACGATGACTTCGATCGCTTTGTGGATTCGCTTTACCAATGCCGCCAGCGGTTTAAAGGGCAGCGATTTTCGCGTCTAATTACTCCCAGTTCGTGGCCACCACGTGACACACGGGCGTTACGACAAATCGACTCTACTGCTTGCATGGCAAACAACAAGACGCGATTGCGATTTGCTTTCGTTTTGCTTCAAGTCAGTCTGCTAAGTAATTTAATGGGAGCCTAGGCGATGCGAAGACACTCTTTTTTACCACTAGCGACATTCATCACCGCCATCATTCTGATGGGAGCGATGGCTGTGGACATCGTGGCCGACGACTGGACTGGCTGGATGGGCAACCAACGCGACGGTGTTTATCGTGAATCGGGAATCATCGACGCGATTCCGGCATCTGGCTTGAATGTCAAATGGCGTACATCGATCTCCGGTGGCTACGCTGGCCCTGCGGTAGCGGATGGAAAAGTGTTCGTGTTCGATTATCAGAAGACTGCCGGAGAATCCTTCAACGATCCGATCAAACGGGCCAACGTCCAAGGTAAAGAGCGTTTGCTGGCACTGAGCGAAGAAACCGGCGACATACTGTGGGAGCACGCTTACGATTGCCCGTACAGCATTTCATATCCCGCCGGCCCAAGATGCACGCCGACTGTCGACGGGAAACACGTCTACATCCTTGGCAGCGAGAGCGACCTGCGATGCCTAAAAGTAGCCAATGGTGAACTGGTCTGGAAGAAAACGCTGAAAGAAGATTTTTCGGCCGAAGTGCCCATCTGGGGCTTCGCATCGCACCTGCTGGTCGACGGAGATTTTGTGTACTCCATGGTTGGTGGTAAGGGACAAGGAGTAATCGCATTCGACAAAATGACCGGTGAAGTCAAATGGAAAGCACTCGATGCCCGAGCCGGCTACTGCCCGCCCTCGATAATCGAAGCAGGTGGAACTCGTCAGCTGATCATTTTTCACCCTGAAGGTGTTGCCAGCCTGAATCCGGCCGACGGTTCGCAGTACTGGAGTTTTCCTGGCGATGCCAAGTACGACATGTCCATTACGCGTCCAATGAAAGACGGCAACCTCCTTTACGCAAGCTCGATGAAACAAGAAGCGATGCTGATCGAACTTGAGAGTGAATCACCAAAAGCAAAGCTGCTCTGGAGCGACCAAAACCCAAAGAAGGCCGTCCACTGTTCCAACTCGACCCCAATGTTCGTCGACGGGACAATTTATGGAACCGACTGTATCGTTGGTGCGTTAATGGCGGTCAATGCGAAAGACGGAAGCCGCCTGTGGCAGACGTTCGAAGCTACCGATCCATCCGAGGACCGAATGCTGCGACACGGCACCGCGTTTCTGACGCGCGTGGGTGACTCGGATCGCTATTTCGTCATGAGCGAAACCGGAGATCTGATGATGGCACGATTGACACCAGAGAAATTTGAGTCGCTGGGGCGTTTCAAAACGGTGGAACCAACGGAAGAGGCCTTTGGACGCGCCGTTGTCTGGAGCCACCCGGCCTACGCCAACCGTACGGCATACATTCGCAACGACAAAGAAATCATTGCCGTCGATCTGACGAAGCCTTGATCCACCCGCTACCGCAAATATGATTTTGAACCGATCGACAACAGGCAAAGAAGCCTGCGGGCGGGCCATCGCGAGGATCTGCGGCCAAACGCATTTTTTTTCGTGTTTTGGGTGTTTTTTGTCGTCATGTTTCGTCTTTCCAACACCGGCGTTAGGGTTGTAACGGCGATAAAGAGCGGTTCTCGATCAAAAATCCGTTCTCCACCAGCCATCGGGAAAGAGGACGCGATTCCTGACCTAGATTTGTCATATCGGCTCGGACGGCATTCATGTACCCGATGCTGCCGAGTCGCACCTTAGACCTAGGATCCCACTAATGAGTTATCTCAATCGTTTTTTTGGTCAGGAATTTAACCCGACAAATCAACCAGTTGATTTTCCGTTAGGTTTGAATTCACCTGTCCAACCAAGCCGCCGCGAGCCATCCGTCTTTGTCCCCACATCGGCTGTTCGCCCGTCCAAGAATTCAAGTATCGTGCCGAGCGAGGGCTTTCGCAACGACACGTATGTGGACGAGACAACTGGAGGAAAAATTCCGGTGATCATGGCTTCTGTTTCGCAAGAGAAAATCTTTGCGACCTTCATGAAGCTGATTCAGCGACTTGGCTCCGTCGTCGATGTTGTGATCGAGTCAAGCCACGACTCGAAATCCAAAGGGCATGTAGACTTCTATCGAGAACACATCGACATGCCAGTTTTGACCAGCATCTTGTGGCAGTACGAAGACTTGCTTCTGAACGACGGTTGCACGGGTATCGCCGTGCTGAACCCTTCGATTCCCCAAGAGATTCAATTCGAAGAGCACAAGCTATTGATCTGCTATGGCAGTCCCTTGGAGCCTTACGAGTTCATCTTGGACGGTGCCGGAGTTCAAGAGAATCCCGACATTCGATTCGTTACTGAATCGGAGCACGTTCATTCTTCGTCCGCAAAATACGCCCAAAAGTTCGATCAACTTCGCACCGACCTTGGCCTAGACGGTTCAGCCGATCAAAACACCGATCGTACCAACGAAGGTTTCGGCGACAATTACGGTGACAGCTACGGCGATTCTGCCGGCGGCTTGCTGTAAGTCGGCGGGCGTCAAGCATTCACGTCCATCAGTCGCCGGACGTTTCAGATTCAACTTCACGGCCATCGTCTTCACTGGTGGCAAGTGAGTTTGCTCCAACGTGGTAGCTGTGGCAATGGCTGCAGCCGCTGCTGGTACTGCCCTTGCGATGACAGCTGACGCAGTTCATCTTTGAGATTGGGGCAAAGTTGCTGACCACCTCGTGCGGATTGTGACTCACGAACGAGTCCTTGTTGCTCACGGGCTGCGACATGTCGTGACAGGCTGAACAGTCTCGCAGATGAGGCTGCAAGGTATGCGGCTGATGCGAAAACTTTGTGAACGCTCCAATCGATGGATCGCGATACTCGGGACCCCAGTTCACCACAAACGAGGCATTCCGCTGTCGGTCTACGGTGTGGCAAGTCGCGCACATGCCGATCCCTCGGTCAGACAATAGTTGCTCAAATAAAGGTTGCAACTCTGGCTGCTCATTCGCACCCTTAGCAGACGAAACCAGATCACTCCACGCTTTGACACACGCATCTTCATGACCACCGGGACGGTAGAACACTCGAAACAGGTCATCGTCTCGATACCACCCGGCACGAGTCACCCCGGGCGATTCCCACGTCGCAGCGGTTGATTTGGATTCCGGCTTCCTCCCGCGTCCAGTTTCCTCGCTCAATGGTTCTCCCGACAGATCATCGGAAGACAACAACGTGTCCTCGGACAAGCTTCCGCCTGCCAATGGGTTCACCGCCAACAAATCGGGATCCGCCGGAACTTTGCCCACTGCTTCTTTTCGAAGTTCCAACTGCTTCACCGACTGCTTCTTTTGCGAAGGCCCACTTGAAGGTCGCGTCGACGGCTGATCGAGAGCCAATTGGCTTGAGTCGGCATCATCCAACGAAGCAGCCGACTCTTGCCCAGCTTGCGCCGTCCGTTCATCAGCAAAGCTACCACCCGACAACAATTTCCGGAGCGGATTTTCGACCAACAGCCCATCATCCTGCCGAACGAGCTTCGAAAATCTAACTTTGCGAAACGCGGAACCTAGCCGATCAACGTGATCTGTCCCTTGTGCTCCACCATTCGATCGGCTTAAGCCACCCGCGTCGTGTTGAGCGATTTCGGTTTGCAGGTTCGGCAGCCAACGTCGCACGGTGTTTCGAAACACACTTTTGTCCAACTGACTGGCCAACAACATGACCTGATCCAACGAAACATCGCCGCCCAACGCGTCTCCCAATCGCACTCGCAATGCTTCTTGGCCATCTGTTGCCAGCTCGTATAGCAATCGCTTAATCGCCCAAACCAACTCGACCGCCCGTTCGACATCGCCGGCAGCCTCTGGATCGACGTCTGCAAAGTCAACCTTTGAGCCGAATTTTTGGTGCCAACCATCCAGTACTTTTCGAGCCTCTGGATCGGCTTGAAGCAAAAGTCGCATCGCGGGCGGAATGGAACCATCAAAATCGCCAGTCGCCGCAAGAGGCCAACCGCCAATGTCCAGATTCAGATCAGCGATCGCTTCCGGGTCGATGGAAGGCAAACTGAAAATTGCGAATCCACCTTCCCCGCTCTGATGAATTTGCTGTTCGTGACACACCGCGCACGATTGCTCGAACGACGCGAGCAGCTTTACGTTTCCGTGTGGCCCATCCACGTGGCATTGATTGCAATTGAATTCGGTTGACTTGCCGGGAAAATATTTCATCGCGTGAGTCGAATGGTCAAATGCGATCTTCGATCTTCGCTGCTGAGGCCAATTCGTGAACTCGGGATGATTCCCTTCGAAACTGTCAAACGATTGGGTATGACAGGTCTGGCATTGTTGATCCGTGACTGCGGTTAGACTGGCCGAGCCATGATGCTCGCGATGACACGCGCTACAAGCGATTTCGGCATGAGCCGCTGAATGAGCACCAGTCATCGCCCCGAACGACCCCAACATTGATTTCGAGGAAGTAACCGAAGCTTGCTTGAACTTCTCGGTTCGCTTGTTCAATTCGCTGCTGGCAACGCTGTGAGGATTCAAAGCGAAGTCAGGCGAGATTGAATTTTCGTGGCATTTCATGCACAGCTCAGACTGACTGACCGGAATCGTCCGGCCTCCCGTCAGCGTGTCCGTTAACCAAACAGCCAAGCTTTTGTCGGACGCACCATGACATGCCGCACATCGATCCGCACCCTGCCCCGCCAAAATCTGGGCATGACTGGAACACAACGGACCCGGTGCTAAAAAATCGTTCTTGTACTCGGAGGTCCCAAGAATCAATAGCGCCCCAACGGTGAACGCCGTGACGGCCAACGTGAAAATCCTTCGCCGTGAACGCAGGCTCCTAACACGCTGGGTCGCTCCACCCGTCTCAGATCCACCGTAGCCCAGCGGTTGATCTTGCCATTTGTCATGAGGCCGGTGGTAATCGTTTTTCGTTTTTGGTGCTTCCTTGCCAAGTTTGCGAATCATCGCAGGCCTCCGGCAAACGCATGCGCCATCACGCCGTGAAAAATTGAAAGTAGTAGCAGGCTGTAAGTAAATCCGATGTGTGCAAACAGCCAGATCTTCAAACGCCCTTGCTGAGCCGCATGATAATCGAGATCGTCTTTCTTCTTAACCATCAGGCTAAGTTGCTGGCTGAGTGAACGTTGATCGCTTGAAAGGTAGCGATCAAGATCATCGATCTCCGAGGTCAACTGGCGACGCAACCGCCCGTTCGGATTGGCCAGATACGCCAACGATCGAGGTCGTTCAAAGTACTCCGCCAAGCGATTGCGATAGAATCGAGCCAGCACATCCGAATGCTGACAGGCTTCCAAGACCAACCCCCGCGCTTCGGCAGCCAGTTTCACGCGAAAATTTGGAATGCTCTCGTAGATGACTTCATCGTTGATCGCGGACAACTTTTTTGGAATCGTTCGAGTCACATAAAGGCCGTAAACCCCACTAACGGCCACGATCAAGTAAAGCATGGTCAGCAAAAGCTCGAACTGTCCGTTTGGAATCTTCCAGCCAACATGAAGACCAAATAAGACAAACGTCGCAAGCCCCACGTAGATGTGAACTTGCATCCAGAACGCCGCCGAACCCAACTGAGCAATCGAAGGGATCCGCTTGCGCATATTAAAAGCCGTCAATAACAGAAAGCTGCCCAGCAGGATGTAGCCCGTCGTGAAAGTCGAGTGAATCAGGTTCTGGTTTTGCCATACGACCAACGACCCAATCGTAATCAGCGCGAAAATCATCAACGCGACGTTGCGAACGCGGCGTCCGCGCAGCTTCGACCGAGGCGTATTCGAAGTTGGGATGTTCACGTCTGATTTCATAATTCGTTCTACTTGGTCCAGTTGGTCACCGCGCCGGGCGAGGTCATGTCGATTCGAACGAGTGCATCATGAGGACACGCCGACTGGCAAGCCGGACCGTGGTTTGTGCTGGCACACAGGTCACACTTGGTTGCTTTTTGGATGGGGTTTCCTGATGTTTGTTCCAGAATCGGCAGCCCCTTTCGGTCGTTGATGGTGACCATCTGAATGTTGGAATACGGGCAGCTATTCGAACAAGTTCCACATCCGATACACGTCGGATCATTAATCGTCACACTTCCTGATTCCGCGTCACGTGAAATCGCTCCCGTCGGGCAGCCGATCATGCACACTGGGTCCAAACAGTGCATACACGCATTGGCGATCATCCAATTTTCGTGCTGCTTTCCATGCCGAATGAAGCGAGGGTTGTTGTCATGCGTCGCCGCACAGGCTCGAACGCAATCATCGCATCGAGTGCATCGGTCCAAATCGATCATCATGGTCTGAGTGCCATTGATGAATCGTTGCTCGACCAGAAACTCCAGCAAGCCTTGATCCATGCTTTGCTCGCGTTGCACCATCCTGCGAGTGTTTTTCGGTTGCTGGCCTTCAGAAACGAGAGCCGGCAACTCAGGCGGCAACTTCTTAAATGGCACTGCGGGCAGGATCAGTTGTTCGACCGTCGCCACCGGAATCTTCAAGACATCCACATAGCCGACTGCTCGCAAGCTTAACATGGCCGGGCGTTGCTGACCGGTTTTCCAGTTATGGGCAAGCTCACGTAAACCAAACGCTTGGCCCTTGCCCAAATAAGCAATTGTTTGATGACCATCGCCATGCTGTCGACTTAGCCGCGCAAAACCGTTTCGAATCAGGATCAAACCATCCAATGGCTGTCCTTGTTCGGCAATGAGTGGCTCGCCCAAAATTCTCCGACCAATATCTTCTTTCTGGTTCTTGCCAAAATCATGGTTCCATTGAAATTGCCCGAAGGTTTCCAATTGTGTTGTCGCCGCAACCGAGGTAATCGATTCGGTTGACAGGTCCGCCAGAATTTCCGTCTCGCGAAGATGAGCCTGCAAGCTGTTTTGGCGATAAAGTTGATCCACGTGCTGGCGAAGCGTTGGATCCGACTTCATCAAATCGCGAAACCCTTGCCAGCGAATTTCCAACACCTTCATCTCCGAGCCTGCCACGACGGTGGCCGATCGCGGCGTTCGCGTCAGCGCTGAAAGCTCGCCAAAAACTTCGCCTTCGGTTAGCGTCACCGACTTGCCCGGTGGAATCACGCGTGGGATATCGTGCAAAAAAACCTGCTGCCCTTCGCCGGTTACACGAGCCCCAATTTCCGCCGAATCACTGGTCGCGCTATAGTCACGAACTTCGGCGTGTTTTGAATTGCCCAAAAGCTTTGCGATCGCGCGGGTCCAGCTGTGCTTGGGTTTGCCTTGGCGGCCCAGCAACTGAGGCGGCAACGATTGCAACGAAACAATCGCCTCGCCCGCAAGAATCAAAAACGCACTACTCCCGTAGTCGCCTTCGCGAACGATGATGTCACCACGCTGGAGATCAAGGATGCGACAGTCGTTCTGCAGAATCCCCGCAAGCGGACTCCGTTGTGGAAACTTCGCCGCATCCATCGACGCAAATGGTTCGGTCGTCAACAACGATTGAACGCACGGCTCATCCATTTGAGCATCAAGCGGTTCATCCCATCGGGCAGGACGTCGAATTGTCTGAAGCTGTTTACTCAAGCGAATGCATCCTTGCATTGTCGTCGAACTTCGTGAGCCTTCACGTGAATGCTCACCGGGTTTGGCCATTCCATGGCCCAACGTTTACTACTGAAGGTTTACTGCTAAGGGTTTACTCCTATTTGTACGTGCTTGGGTCCGGTAAAAGTTCATCCATGGCAGCCAGTTCACTTCCGTCAGACGACATCGCGAACCGACGACCGGCGACCTGAATTTGATCGGCAATGACCAACAACGACGCACGATTGTTAACTCGCAACTCTGCTCCCGCAAACGACTCAAGCGCCGACTGCACGAATGAGTTATCAATTCGTTGTTGGACTTCGTATAGCTTCACTGCGGCCTTGGCAGCTCGATTGGCGACCTTCAATCCGTAATTTGATTTTTCGGTTGCGTTGGCTGTCGCGCGGGTGCTGAACTCCAAATCCGCAATCAAGCCGACAACGTACATCACTCGCAACCGGCTCGAATCTGATTCAGCGTTGTACTCACCCTCGGTTCGCAGGAAGTTGTGTCGCACCATCCCCTGTGACCAGCGAACTAGTTCGAAATCTTCGCTGCCCGCATTGTGGCCACCAACATTAACCAACCGTTCATTAGGCACGGTATGGCATTGGTAACAACTGCTCGCGATCAGGTACAAATCACGAGTGTTCCTCATGCCCAGCGAAGTACACTCGTCCAGCCGCGCCGCGCGGTGCTCGGGTGTTTCGTCTTCTTTGGTCGCCATTGGCCCGCCGTAATCGTTGTGAATCGAAATCCAATCAACAGAAGCTCCATGGCACGACTCGCAAGAAACTCCAGCGATCGCTTTGACACGGCCGTCTATTTCCTTCGTTGTAAAGTGGCAATCGATGCACACATCGCTACGTTTGACGGACCTCAAGCCAAGGTTGCTGCAAATTTGTTTCGCTTCCGGGTTTCGACTGAGTTGCTCGAAAGTT
Source organism: uncultured Pirellulaceae bacterium (assembly GCA_937929805.1). Classification (GTDB taxonomy): domain Bacteria; phylum Planctomycetota; class Planctomycetia; order Pirellulales; family Pirellulaceae; genus Mariniblastus. The sequence continues at coordinate 23,835 of CALFUT010000004.1, read as the reverse complement.
TGGAAATGCGGCGTCTGTTTCCAAGTCTGGACTTCGTTCGAGTGACACTTGGCGCAAGTCTCTGCCGTGTTGACTTTGGACGGGTCACATTGAGGCGGTTGCCCTGACGCCAGAGAGAACACCAGCAACGTGATACCGACTCCCGACAATCCTGTTTTGACAAGGTTCATGGTAGGGTTCCTAGTTTGATTGACCCGACAGGACGCGCCACACAAGTCAGACATTGCCCCGGCTCGCAATCAACCTGCAAATCTTCGGGATACGTAACATCGCCTGCCAACAACTCGGTTGCACATGTGCCACAGCTTCCTGCGCGACAACCGAAATCGATGTTGATGCCGTTCGATTCGGCCAACTCCAATAACGATTCGCAATTCGGATCCCATTTGACTGTCTGATTCGATTGGGTAAACGCAACTTCAATCGCTCCGGCGACCTCTGGGACAGTGGGCGCCGAACGCGACTTGCTGATCGATGACGGACCAAACGCTTCTGAGTGAACGTGATCATCAGGCACCCCCCACTCCTTCAATCCCTCGCCAAGCGTCTGCATGAACGTCGACGGACCACACAGATAGAACTGGCAGTCGTTGTGGGGCAGCAATTGCTGGATTAGCTCAATCGACACCCGCCCTTCCACTTGATAGCCCTTGTCCTGACCATCGTCTGGACTAGGGGCAGACACACAATAGACGACGTGTAGATTCTTGTTCGTCTCCTTTGTCCGACGCAGTTCTTCGACGAACGCCAATTCTGACTTGTCTCGTACACCGTAAAGAAGAATCGCAAGTCGATTTGGCGAATGGTTCAGAATCGAATCAATCATGCTAATCATGGGAGTGACCCCGATCCCTCCGGCTAGCATGACGATCGGCCGTGAATCATTCAAATCCAAGCAGAACGAACCGGCAGGGGCTTTGGACTCGATCACGTCGCCTTGCTGTAAATGGTCGTTGATGAAGTTGCTGACCACACCGGGCTGCTCCGCCGCGATCGCCTTCACGGTGATCCGGTAACAGGGCTTTCCGGGGCCATCTGAAAGTGAGTAGCAGCGGATGACCGGCTTCGGTTGACCCGGTATCTGAAACCGCAACGTCAAATGTTGCCCCGATTGGAAATGGGCGATTGGTTTTTCGTCGACCGGCTCAAGATACACGGATGTACAGGTGAGCGTTTCCTTGACCAGTTTCTGTACACGAAACTTGCGAAATCCCTTCCACGTTCCATCCGCCAAAACAGCCGCACCGGTATCTTCCGCAGGAATAACTTCGTTCGCCACGATCGGGTGTGGAACTGGAGAGGCAGCTTTGGGAGTTATCTGATTTGCTGCCGCATGGGTATCATCTGAGCGAGGTGCTTCGGGCGTTTGGGAGCGATGAACATTCGCGTTCAGAATCTGCTGACGCAACAACCGCTGAGATTCACGAAATTGCAATTGGTTGTGGCGTAGTGCTGCCCACGATTGGACCGACCAAAATGCAAGCGGCAGCAAAGCCAGCGCGCACATGGCGATACCTATGATCAACAAACTGTTTTCCAACAACGCCATTTACTTGTCCATATCGTCTTCAACAGCAGAACCCTGCCGGTTACCGCAACCCGCAGAATCGTTAAAGTCGCCTGCTGATTTTCAGCCGGGTGTAGTCTGTTCATCGGCCTAGGCCCGGATTTCCTTGAAAGCAACGGCGACAAGCCGGAAATTCTCAACCTACACTTGGGTAATCGAACCACAATCTCCCTCTTTTGACTGGATATTTCGTGGCCCAAAGCCCGGACATCAAGATGCTCGACGCGTCCCTGACGTCGCTGCCTCAACAGCCGACATCTGGCGTCAACATGAATACGCCTCAAGGACCCGCTCCGGGAGCCAGAACCTTGTCGCTGTGGCTGCGCGCGTTGGGAGACTTACAGCGATCGGTTGCAGGAAGTCAGGCGTTCTTCGAGCAGGCTGCGCGAGCGGTTCGTGATCCGGGCGGACTGGAAGCCGGATTGATCTTGCTGCGTTCATGTGACGGTTGGGAAGTCGCGGCCAAGCACTCCACATCCTCTGATTCTACAATCGACTATCGCGAAGATCTTGTTGACTTGGCAGTCTCGACTCGTTCGACGATCTTTCATAATACCCAGAACTTTCATCCAGAGCTCCGCAGTTGCCAGCTTCACAGTGCGGTCGTGTCTCCTGTGTTTGATAACGAAGGCAATTCTGTTGCCGCCATCTACGGCATTCGCAACCCCGGCACTCAAAACAATCGTCAGGGCATCCGACTCTTAGAGGCTCAATTCGTGCAAGTCATTGCTGACTCCATTTCAGCTGCCATGGCGCGAATGGAAGCAGAAGCTAGCGCCGCAAGATCCCGAGCCCTACTTGATCAGACGTTCTCGCCGAAGGTCTCGCGTCAATTGCAAAACGACCCACGCTTCTTGGAAGGCAAGACGACCGAAGTGACCGTCATGTTTGTTGACCTGCGAAAGTTCTCATCGATCTCGGAGAAGATCGGCCCGAAGATGACTTACGAATTGCTGACCGATGTCATGGATTGCTTCTGTGCGATTATTTCCGATCACGATGGTGTCGTCATCGACTTCTTTGGCGACGGACTTGCCGCATTTTGGAACGCCCCCATCGAGCAAACTGAACATCCAATGTTTGCTTGCTTGTGTGCCACTGAAATGCTCGAGGCAATGATCGATCTGAACAAACGTTGGAAAAACCGATTGGGGCAAACGATCAATATAGGAATCGGCGTTCATACCGGAATGGCTCAAGTTGGCAATTCTGGCAGTCGTTCGAGGCTGAAGTACGGTCCTCAAGGCAATACCGTCAACGTCGCCAGCCGAATTGAAGGGATGACTCAGAAAATAGGCTGCCCATTGCTTGTGTCGGCCGCCACCGCCCAGCGGATCTCAGGAGCAATACCCGTCCGAAAAATTGGCCGATCAGTCCTCAAAGGGATTCAGCAGCCGATCGAGCTGTTTCAAGCTCTACCCTTGGGAACTCCAACGTTTTCACCGGATTATTTGTCGGCTTACCAGCGAGCGCAGGCCGAGTTTGATGCGAACAATTTCCATCAAGCAATCAAGCTGCTGAACGACCTCAAGTCAAAAAGATCTCAACGCGATCCTGCTGTCGAATACTTGCTGGGTCAAGCGCAGGATCAGGCAAAAGTTGTCGCGAAGGCCCACTCGGATTCACCGGCAAAGACTGAACCGCTTGCTCAAACACAACCTTGAACCTCAAACGGTAGACACAGTTGCAGCAACGGCGCACCCTCACTCGATCGCGCGCAACATTTCAAATGTGAAAATCCCCGCACTGTGACCGTCCGAGAAATGAATGTTGTACGCGTAGTTGCCTACCGGATGCATTTGCTCGATGTCTAACGGCCGCGCTTCAGCCGCCGACAACACCGGCAACGCACCTAAAGATTGCGGCTCCTGAATCGCCTTCTCACGCTCTTGCATGCAATTGGCGCAGCGACACGCTTTTCTTAACTTTCGGAACGAAAGCGTTTGCTCAACCGAATCGCTCCAGACAATTTTTAGGCTGCGATCGTCCGTCTTCCTTAATTCAATCGGTTGAGGATGCTCGTTCATTGGTTCAATCATGACTCACGCCGATCAACAAATCGTTTTCCTTTGGCTTCGAATCGAGGCAGACTGCCTGATGCGACTGCGGAGACTTCGATCCGCAAACTTAGCCGAGACTGTAACGCTTTCGCGATGCGATCGGGATCGTTCGCCCGATCCTCCACTTCAATTTTCAATCGATCCATGGCTGATTCCTTAAAGGCCGTCATGCGAAACTCATCAACTTCAGGAAAGCCACGCAGAATCTGCTCGATCGATGTCGGAAACACATTAACGCCGCGAATAATCATCATATCGTCCGTCCGGCCCAGCACGCCTCCCTCAAGCAACACGAACCCGCTTTCGGATTCATGGCTCCACGATGGTCGAACCAGATCTCCCGTTCGGTATCGAATCACCGGGCAGCCTGTCCGACCGAGCGTGGTCAGGACTAGTTCAGAAAGCTCGCCCTCGCTGGCCGGCTGATCTGTCTCGATCGATTGAAACTGGGCGATGAACTGCGCTTCGTTCACGAGAATACCCGTTCCCTGTTCGTTGGCGAATCCCCACGGTCCCACTTCGGTGGCCCCACTGTGATCGATGACCCGCGCGTCAAACCCAGCTTCAATCCTATCGCGAACCGCAGGGATCGATCCACCCGGCTCTCCCGCGACGATGATCTTTCGAACGCCAGACTTTCGTAAATCCAGCTGCTGTTGTTCCGCAACTTCGATCAAGTGCAACGCATAGCTGGGAGTGCAAAAGACGACCGTGGCATCGATCGAAAATATTAACTCCAACCTTGCGACCGAAGACATGGCTCCCGTTGGAGCCACCAACGCGCCTCGTTCCTTGACTGCATCAAACGCGCTCCAGAATCCGATAAACGGTCCAAAGCTGAACGCCATCACGACGCGGTCCGCTTTGGTTAACTCGGCTGCGTCCAACACATACTGCCAAGCCTCCATCCACCATTGCCAGTCGTCCGCCGTATCAAGCACGATCATCGGACGGCCCTGAGTTCCTGACGTTCGGTGGAAACGGATATAGCGTTCAACGGGCCAAGTGAGATTCCGAGCAAAATCATTTTCTGCCGCCCGGCCCTCTGCTGCGGTCGCGTCTTCAATTGCTCCTTCAGCGGATCCATTCAATTCTTGCTTGGTCGTGTACGGAAATGAGTTAAGTTCATCAATGGAACTGACTGACGTTCCCATACCGGCAAGCTTACTCGAGTACAAACGGTTCTCAGGCAGTATGGCAGCAAGCAATTGGCTCAGTCGCTCGCATTGGTAACCGTGCAGACACTTTCGATCCCATTGCTGGATCGCAAGCCTGCGGTTTCTATCAGTTCGACGAGTCAAAGGATCGGACATGCGGTTATCATATACACCGCTGCCTTTTTCCGCATTCCCCACTTCGAGTTCCGCATTTTCGCATGTCGTTTTCCGCCCAAGATATCAAAGCCGCTCGTCTGCAACTGCAAAAGTCCGACCCAGTGATGAAGAAGTTGCTCAAACAAGTCGGCCCCTTCACGCTGAAGACTCGTCGCAATCGCTTCGCGGCATTGGTCAAATCCATTTTGGGTCAGCAAATTTCCACCGCCGCCGCTCGCACGATCGAGCAACGTCTAATCGACGCCGTCGCCCCGGAAAAATTGTCGGCCGAGTGTCTGAGCCAGTTCTCGGTCGACCGGTACCGGGAGATCGGGATCTCGCGGCAGAAAGCTGGTTATCTGTTGGACCTGTGCCAGAAAGTAAATGACGGTTCGCTGGAATTGAAGAAGCTGAGCCGGCTGAGCGACGAAGAGGTTGCGGCGGCCCTGATTCAAGTCAAAGGGATCGGGCAATGGACCGCTCAAATGTTTCTGATGTTTTCGCTGGGCAGGCTGGACGTGCTACCGGTGGATGATCTGGGCATCCGAAAAGCGGTTGCGAAAGCCTACGACCTGCCCGATCTTCCGAACTCGGCTCAGATCACCGAGATCGCCGAGCCTTGGCGACCCTACGCATCCATCGCATCCTGGTACCTCTGGCGCAGCTTGGAAGTTGATGAGTGATTGATTGAATCAGCACTTCATGAGTAATTCAGATATGCTCGTCGAGAAACTTTCCGGTGCGACGAATTTCGTCGATTAGTTCAGGGAGGTCATTTTCGGTGTAGAGTTGCACAGCATTCTCTCGAAGCACTCGACGCACTACAGGAATTGATTCATCTTTGTTGCTTTGGAAACGCCCAAGAACTCGGTATTTTAATCCCCCGTATTCGTTGTCCGCTTGACTTTGCAAAGCGTGCCCCTCAAACGAATGTCGGATTGCTACATTTGCATTCCGATCAACGGATTCGCTTTGAAAGCTCACGGCTTGCATCAAGTTGAAAGCGCCGTTTTGAAAGCCAAACGTAACGCTAATGTCACGGTCTACGACGGGAACGTGAATCGAAATGTTTCGCTGTACCTTTTCCTGAATTCCTGCGGCCACAAACCGATTCTCGATGTTTTTCGTAAACGACTTCTTAAGCTTCTTCTTCTTCGCCTCCCCATCCACAAGCTTCTTGAAAAGATCATCCAGCAATTCTTCACAGTTAGTCACTTTTGCAAAGCGTGGCTCTGTGAGCTGAATTTGGTTCCCCCGCGTATCAATAAACTTACTCAGGTGCTCAACGGTTTCGATGTTGTACCGCTCCACTTTCACGCGTTCGCTAAAACTTGATTTGAACGAGTTGAGTCGTTTAAGATCGTCACCCGCAACGCCAAATACATGCCGCACACGAGCGTTGTCATGAACAACGCGCGCATCGAGGAACCCACGCTCAGGCACGAACAATAAGACACCGATATTGGCGGACTCAGCTCGGGCCAAATCATGAATGTACTGAATGACGCTGTAATAACCTTTTGATGGTTTCATGGCTAATCACTTGTCTGGAACAAGTCTCCTTGTATTGGGCCAAAAAGACTTTCCTCAATAGTTTCCGCGACGTACTCCGCACGTCGGACAATTAACTCCTGCAATGCATCCCGTGCAGGTTTTCCGACCGACCAGTCTCTTGGGATCGAATGAACAATTTCGCCAACATCATCGACGCTAAGGTTTGTAAGTTGCTCGCACGTCGCACACACAACTTCGCGATCAAGCAGTGGTTTGAACTCAGGAAAGAGCCCATAAATGGCCTCGTCCTTTACTATCCCAATCTGCTTGACTCGTGCGGTCAAATCTCGGCCGTTTGTAAAGCAATGAGTATGATCCATTATTCGTAATTCGACCTCAAAACCACTCGATTCGCTACTAAAAAATACGTTGTCCAAATTGATGCGGGAACCGTTAGGATCATATCTGTCGGAATTCAGGACCCATGTGTCAAAAACCACCAAACGGGACACCTCGTCGACATTACCCAGTCTGCCCAAGAGTCGTTTATCTTGGCCCCACGTCGTGCCGGTCTCTGAACGAGCCGCAAACGCGGTGCCCGGTTCGGCGAAATCCTTACCATTTGCAAACGGCAATTCGTCGATTTCATCTACTTGTATCAACGCGTAGTCAAACGTGGGAAGGCCGAGTAGAGTTGCAAGACGAGTTCCGACGTATTCACATGCCAGCACATGCGGCCCACCGGGGTTTCCCTTAGCTTTGATGTACGCTCTGCCAGCATCGGTCTCCACTAGCAGAGTCCCCGCACCGCTGTCGAAGCTACGAATGAACGTCGTGACACATGTTGGCCGAAAATCCGGCGAAGAATTGAATGCCATGATTCTCGAGCCCTACTTGGGACGCAACTTCCGAAAACTCTCGGCAAGTTTCCACGTCAGGTACTGGATCACTTCAATGTCGTTCTCGCATTTGACAGATTTCCAGCTACTCGCATTCCTCAACCAGTCGCGCACGGCGTCATCTGAACGTGCGTCCGCCGCTTTTCCCAATTCGACTACCAATTCATAAACTCGGCCTGAACTATCGGTTAAGTGTCCGAGCACCAGCACCAATGTCAACAGCCCACGGTGCATTGTCCTAGGGCTGGGTAACGGGGATACACATGCCCAATCAAAGCGGTTTGATACGTTCTCTGCTATTTCATAAAACACCTTGTAGTCATCCCGCGATGTTATCCGTTTCGCAGCGGCGTCGCGAATGACCTCTTTCTTCAGCTGACTCCACACTTTTTTCGATGCAAGTACCAAATCAATCACCTGGTCTGCCGTGTCGTGATCATTCTTGTCGTCAATGGATCGTAAAATGGCTTCTCGACAAACGTTTCTGGCCACGGAAGTCTTGAATTGGAGAGACTGCCAATACTCATACGCCTCTTGCCGATCTCGCCTTTTCGATTTCCCTCCACTTCCGCCGTGGACATACAGGGATCGAGCACCAAACCATCCGCTGAATAGCTTCCGAAGTTCTTCTTTCGATGGACAAAGCTCTTTAGCGTCGTAGAAATCGACAAGCTGTTTTTCAAATTCCTTCCCAGTCTGTTCACCTTCAGGCAGCTTAAGCGCGGCTTCAAGAGACGCACAATAGCACGCATAGTCGCTTTCAAAAGTTGACGAAAACAGGTCGGCGAATCGCGCGCGGAAGTATTGTCGAATCGCGACAAAAAGTCGGTCAGCAGGATTCCTTTTGAAGCGGTCGATTAGCTTGGTGCTATGCGGTAACGAAAAGTCCACGTGACATTTGCGTTGCACGCCACGAATGACTGATGGAGGATAGATCGAAAGCGAGCGAACGGTTCCACCAGACTCGTCGAATACGCCCTCGCCTGACGAAGCAAACTTATTGTGAAGGACGGTGAAGGTGCCGTCTCCGGTCTTCGTACTGAGTCGATGATATCTGAACAACTCAGCGGGACGAAGCGTCGTATTGCTATCGCATAAAAAGTACAGAATGGAAACGATGCGTTCCGCATACTCTTCAAGCCAATCATCGTCACCGGAGACGATTGCCGTTCCAATTGCTGGCGGCGCATCTTCAGAGCTGTCCCACGCTTCTTCGCGATACATTTCGAGGTATTGCGGGCGATCACTCCCGATCCTTTTTTGCCAAACGTCGGCGGTATCAGGAAGAACAATTGCTTTTCCGAGATTGAACTCTTCTACCCGAACGGACTTCCCGAACTCTACCCCATCATTTATTGGGACATCCCTCTTTTCCATCAACTGAAAATACGGAAGCCAAAACACTGTGCTCATGCGTCTACCTCCATCAAAGTTACTTCAAACGCGGGCTTCAGATGAGAAATTTCACCAACAAGAACGAATAGCTCATCAAAAACGCAATCGTCGATGCTCTGGTAGCCGTGATCTTCTGTAGTCAACGTGGCTGATTGCGGAGAGCGAAAGGGGGCATCGTATCACGTTCTGGTATCAAATTCCAATCAATGCCGCCTTTGGACACCGTGCGTCTAGGCACCCACTCATTAGTGAAGATCAGTGCCGATTGGTGTTCCCAACTTTCTTCCGTTCAGGCACACCGCGAAAAAAGCCGCTGGGAATACCAACGGCTTATTTGCATTTTCAGTTGTACGATCAGCAGATCAACTCTCGGTCGATTCTTCTGCCGCAGCTTCTTCCGCAGGAGCCTCAGCAGTTGCGGTGGCCGCTTCTGCTTCTTCGCTAACTGGCTTCTCTTCGGTCGCCGAGGTTTCCTCAGCCGCTGGTGCATCATCACTGGCAAAGCTTGGCTTGGGAGCCGATGCTGCTGCAACGCGATCGTGCTTGCCAACGAATTCGAGAATCGCTCGCGTGCCGTTGTCGCCCAAGCGTGGCTTGGCCAATCGCATCACGCGAGTGTAACCACCCGGACGACCTTCAAAACGAGGAGCCACGTCGCCGAACAGAATCGCGACCGCTTCCTTATCACGCAACATCGAGAACACACGACGGCGAGCGTTAACCGCAGGCGCCATCGCGGCAACCCACTTCGCATGGTTCTCGCTCTCACGCCACGTCTTCCAATCCGACGTATTGCGCTCGGCAGTCGTCGCGAACTTTTCCGCTTCGCGCTCGTGCGGAATCGCCTTGCAGGCAATCGTGATGCACTTTTCGACCAACGGCTTGACTTCCTTGGCCTTTTGAATCGTGGTGACGATCCGACCTTTGTGAGTCGGCGGATTGACCTTGGTTTTGCCGTCCGCTTGGAACAAACCTTCGTACGCCAAATCATCACGCTCAGTCAAAAACAATGCGGATGCGAGGTTTCGCATCAATGCAACGCGGTGACTAGACGAGCGGCCCAGACGGCGACCTTTTCTTTTATGTCTCATGGTTACTTACACCAAAACAGTTCTAAGTTGCCGAATCGTCGTGGACACGATCGAGCGGCGTGTGGTTTTGAATTAAATGATTCGTTGATCAACCGAAACGTTAGTTAATCACTGGAGCGTCAGGAACTTTCATCCCCAAATGCAAACCCAGTTCGGTCAATACTTGCTGGATTTCCGTAAGCGTTGTTTCGCCGAAGTTTCGGATCTCCATCAGTTGGTCTTCGTTCTTTTTAACCAAGTCGCGGACCGTCTCGATGGCGTCGTACTCCAAGCAGTTGGACGCTCGGACAGACAATCGTAGTTCCGCGATTGGCATGCTGAGCTTGGCTTCCAACGCGGCATCGATTCCACCACGACTGCGAGGCTGAGCATGAACCTCGGCGCCCAGTTCAACATACTGAACGAATGGGTTGAGGTGCTTGCGAAGAATTTTGGCCGATTCGACCATCGCCATCTGTGGGTTGACCGAACCGTTGGTCCAGACTTCCAAAGTCAATTTGTCGTAGTTGGTACGCTGACCGACCCGAGTCTCTTCGACATCGTAGCGAACGCGAGTCACCGGACTGTAAACGGCATCGACCGGAATGATCCCAATTTCGTGATCGCGACCACTGTGGTCAGTGGCGGGAACGTAGCCACGCCCGTTTTCGACGACCATTTCCATCATGAACGAAATGTCTTCGGTCAGCGTCGCAAGCGTGTGATCCGGGTTGATGATATCGACTTCACCACCGGTCTGAATATCGTGACCGGTAATTGGGCCAGCGGTACTCTTCTCGATCGTGATGACCTTCATCTGATCGGTGTGATTTTTAACGACCAACGATTTGACGTTCAAAACGATATCAGTCACATCCTCCAAGACACCTTGGATCGATGAAAACTCATGGTTCGCACCACGAATCTTGATCTGAGTAACCGCACTGCCCTGCAAACTGGACAGCAGAACGCGTCGGAGACTATTACCGACGGTCATGCCAAAACCACGCTCGAATGGTTCGGCTGTGAATTTGCCGTACTCTGCACTGAGCGTCGAACGATCGACGTTCACGATGCTTGGAAGCTCTAGTCCGCGCCAACGAATATGCATCTGAAAAACTCTCCTTTAAAGTCAGTGCCGCGCTCTTTCAGCGGCAATACTGCTTATTGGAATTAGGGGGATGTCAAAGAAACAAAAACGGTGTTCTGCCGAAGCAAAACACTTAGACACGACGCTTTTTGCGAGGCCGGCAACCATTGTGCGGAATCGGCGTGCAGTCTTCGATCGACTTCACGTTCAACCCGGCAGCTTGCAAGGCGGTAATCGCACTTTCGCGGCCACTTCCTGGGCCTTTGACTCGGACATCCACTTCCTTGACACCGAACTTCATTGCTTTTTCGGCAGCATCCTGAGCGGCACTCTGGCCGGCAAACGGAGTACTTTTACGACTCCCTTTGAAACCGCAGATACCCGCACTGGACCAGCAAAGCGTTTCGCCTTTGGTGTCGGTGATGGTTACGGTGGTGTTATTAAAGGTCGCTTGAATATGAGCGATCCCGTAGGTCACGTTACGACGGACCCGCTTCTTCTTCGTTTTAGCCACGATTCGAAATACCTGAATTGAAAAAAGGCGAAGCACCAGACAACTGGCGCTTCATGAATATTTAATTGAGCCATCAACCACAACAGCTGACAACTTCGGCAGACCCGTTACTTCAGGTCCTTAACACCCTTCTTACCGGCAACGGTTTTCTTAGGGCCTTTACGCGTACGCGCGTTTGTTTTGGTACGTTGGCCGCGGACGGGCAAGCCAACACGATGACGAATGCCACGGTAACACTTGATGTCACGCAAGCGACCGATGTTTTGCTGAACTTGACGACGCAGTGGACCTTCCACGGTGTAGTCCCGCTCAAGGATCGCCGCGATGCGACTGATCTCTTCGTCGGTCATATCACGAGCCCGCTTGTTCTGATCAACGCCCGCTTTGTGGCACAGATCACGAGCCGTCTGGTCACCGACACCGTACAAGTAAGTCAATGAGATGACCGTCTTTCGGTCGTTCGGGATATCAACACCCAACAAACGTGGCATTCGAGTTTCTCCAGGCCCCACTTGGGCCGCTAAAATAAATAATGTATTTGCAACGAGACCGTTTTAGGTCTCCGATTCTGAACGTCTTTGGCAATGAACCGCACGCCGAGTTCACCTAACGGCGTTCGAGCAGGTAACCGGCGTTTGCAGGAACTGCGACTGATTCAAACCCTGAATCAGATTCGTGCTTCCTATCCAACACGCTTGATCGCCCACGCCAAGCCAATCCGAGCACTGCCCGACCATCACCCTGGCGAAAGAGGTCGGCTCTAGCCCTGCCGCTGCTTGTGGCGAGGGTTCGTGCAGATCACGTACACCTTGCCCCGTCGTTTTACGACTTTGCAGTTTTCACAGATTCTTTTGACGCTGGCGCGGACCTTCATCGCGGTTTTGCTCTTAAAATTTTGTCGTTTTTGGAAGCCCAACAGTATATGGATTAGTGGGCAGTGTTCACAAGGCCCAATTTCGTCAGATTTTGCTCGAATTATGAGGCTGATCCGGTTCTTTTCTCAGTCCGCACCAAATGAGTGATATTGGCATCGACCCAATCGCCCAACGCCGCCCACCAAGACCGAAATTCGACGTTCTTCCGGCTCATTAAACTGAATTTCTCGTCAGAAACGCTCACTTCAACCCACCCGATTGACGAAACAACCCTACGGGATAGTTAAGATTTACCGATTGCGGAGCCTAAATTGATTGCGTTGAGTATCCGTGCCAGAATCGCAGCAGTTCTTATTGCTGCTGGTGTTGCCGTGATGGCACTGAATGCGCCTACACGGGACGGTGGCACTGAAAACGCGGTAAATCTCGACGAATCTGCGGCCGTACCGCTGACGGAGCCCCATTACCAGCGATCGACGCCTTCGCCCGCCGTCGCAATCAAAGCACAGCCATTGATCCCGGCTCCTGAGCGTCCGAGCGATCCGCGTCAGCCCCCAGCCGAAATCAAACAAGTTGCTTACGTCACGCCGTTGCCTCCGATGCAAGCAACCGCTGCTGGCAACCAAGCCGCACCTAATTCTGTTGCTTCAAATCATAGCCTGCTGAAAAGAGCTGGCCGATATCCGTTGCATCCGGTCGGTCGCGAGGGAGCAATCAAAGAACTGGTGCAATCCAAAGCGTTCGCTGACTCCATCGCCAAAATTCCAACGGCAAGTCCCGCCTCCAACCAAGTGACTGCTCAGACGATCAGTCAACTATCGGCCGAAGACCAGGCCACACTGCGGGAACTGCCACCGATGTGCACCAGCGAACTGCCCGGACTGGACCTGTCGCAGGTCGTCCCCGCCCGAGAGCGTCTACCGCGCCAACTCGTTGCCCAAGCTTCCGCCAATGTACCGGTTGAAGCCGTTCAGGCGATGCACTCGGCGCCACCCCAAAACAGGTTGGCCGCCATGCCTAACCCGCATTCGCCCAGCAAAACGAAATCTGATTTGAACCAGTTCCAAGCCAACAAGAAAGCGGCGGGAAAGAACTCAGACAGTGACCCTCACTTAGAAATCTATTCGCGATCGGCTTTTCCATCCGCCCGAGACTGCGCGACCTGCCACAAACAACTGTACGAGGAATGGGCCAGCTCAAGCCACGCCTACGCGTCAATTTCGCCGATGTTCCACAAGTTCGAAAACAAAATCAACATGCTTGCGCAGGGAACGCTGGGCTACTTCTGCCTGCGTTGCCACGCGCCGGTTGCCACTACGATGGGACTGCGGCGAGATCAACCGATCTGGGACGGGCCTGAAGTGTTCCGTGAGGGAGTCACATGCGTTGCTTGCCATCGCGTCAAAACTCCGTACACGAAGACCAACGGCGAACGACGCATCGAACCGGGCGGTTTGCATGACCCTGTCTACGGTGCTTCGGACGGAACCGGTGGAGCAATCGCGAACAAGTACAAAGACTTCTTCAAAATCACCAACGACCCGAATGACAAGAAGCAAGGTCAATTGATGCATCGCCGAGCCATTCAGTTTGATGAATTGAGCGAGTCAACGTTTTGCATGTCATGCCATCAGGTGGCCGTGCAACCAGGCATCAAACTGGAGGTTGTATGGGATCAGTATCGAGCCTCGCCCGCCTGCCGTGAAGGAGTCTCGTGTCAGGATTGTCACATGGGAAAAGTACCAGGCGTTGATGGCGGATACTCCATCGGCCCGGCGGCTGTCGTTAACGACAAAGTCGTCAATGCAGAAAGAAAACACTCTAACCACGCGTTCTACGGACCGGGTTATTCAATTGCTCACCCAGGCATCTTTCCACACACGCTGAAGAAAACGAAGTGGACGGTAAACGAGTGGTTGCAATTCGATTGGCGAAGCGGCTGGGGCACCGAAGAATTCGAAAAAGCGGTCGACGAAGGCCGGTTCCACACACACTTTCCACCGGTTTGGGAAGACGCCGACGACCGCGCCGACGCACGTGAAATCGTGGACGCCAACCTAAAGAAACTGGAATACAAGAAAGATCTGCGACGCCAAGTTTTGGAAAACGGATCCAAACTTGATGGCCCCTTCTTTCACGAAACCCCGACGCTTGGGCAACCCCTTAAATTCCGTTACTGCCTGACCAACACCAATTCTGGCCACAACATGCCCAGTGGTTCACTCGGGGCTCAACCTCAATTATGGATGAACGTCGTGCTCATTGGCCCAAGCGGTCAGCGAATCTGGGAAACCGGGTACGTCGACTCCAACGGCGACTTGGCCGACAACCACTCGCTGGATGTGCTGGACCGAAAGGTTCCCTTCGACACCCAGCTGTTCAACTTGCAAACGAAATTCTTGACCACCAACGTCAAAGGAACCGATCGGGAAATGTATTTGCCGATCAATATCGACTTTGACCAACTGCCATTCCTAAGACCTCCTGCGCAGCCGGTCACCGTTCTCAACCACCCTCCATTCATTCGGATGGAAGGTCACTCGATCCCGGCTCTCGGGTCACGCAACGCAAAGTTTGTCGTTCCATCGCGACTAATGAACGAACCTGGCGTGTACCGCATGTCGGTCCGCATGCGTAGCCGAGCCGAACCGATCTACTTCATGCGATTCTGTGACTCGACGCCCGAAATGGAGCGGATGATGAACGAGTGGATTGCGGACTTCCATGTTCAAACGGTCACCTTTGAGGTCCACTGATCCGGCGCTCTATCAAACTTCCAATGATCTCGCTTTTTACATTTCGAACCACGCTGATGTCAGCCGGCTTAATTGCCCAGCTGATGGCCGCGGTAACTTGCGCAGTGTTTTGCGATGAGGCTCAGGGCCAAGAAGCAGCATCGCAAACTCCAGCCGCAATCGTTTGGGAATCGTCAATCGTTGAAGGCGTGAGCCCAAACGCTCAAGAAACCGCGCCGCCAAAACCATCGACCATGGAACGGACTTCCAAATCCGAATCAACCGGTGGCGTGAAGGCCGGGCCCAGATTTGAATCCCAAGTGGAACCCAGTTCGTTTCCAACCGGCGACTCGAATGAGACGGACGAGGTGATTTCACCGGAGGCTTTCCATCAAGCACGTGCGGCGAAAGCAGCAGGCATCGGCAGTGGTGGCCGGACAGAGCAAATCCCCACGAGGGACTTAGCCGCTGACAACGCGATGCCATTGATTGCTCCGAGCAGCTTAGAGCGTCCGGTAAAGGAACGTGGTCCAGCCTTGTTACCCGTCGAGATTTATCCGTCTCGAATTACACCCGCGAATACGAACGCCGCGGCAATCAGCAAGCCTCAAACTGGTGACTCTATCGTCGAATTGTCGCCACCCGCGCCATCGGAACCTTCCTTGCAGCGGGCGGACTGGAATGACTTCCCCACCGATCTACCAAACGACGAAACGACCGAGTCTTCAAAGCCAACTTCTCCATTTCGGTTCGCGTCGACTCGCAAGATGGCTCAAGACCTCCCTTCGCTACCTTCGTTGCCCGGCAAACAAACCAAGGGTTCCAAGACGAACGCTGGCGCTGCCAAATCAGCAGCCAAGAAAAAACAAAAAGCCCCCGGCGTACTGGCGAGTGCCGACTCGTTTGTGCTGGCGGCTCAACCTGAGTTGGGCGCTCACTACAAATTGGAGAATCCCGTTGTTGATCAGCGTGCTTGGAAATCAGAGACGTACATGTCCGACTTTTCCCCTGATGCGATCGATCCTCATATGCCAGTCGATCCGTGGGCCGAGATGCAGATCTATGAGGGCAAGACGCTCAATGCAAATCAGCGACCACTCATTGAGCTAGGGCGGCCATGGTACCAACTTGGCCAACTTAATCCGGGCTCTTCGTTGCTTGGATTCCACAACAACATTACTCCTCAGTTTCTTGTGTACGGAGACTTTCGGACCGCGATCGCTTCGAATCAATTGGGCGGCAACAGCACGACGCTTTCGGCAAGCGAATTGAATCTGGACTTCGACCTGAAACTGACAGGAACCGAACGGTTTCACCTATTCATGTCACCATTGGATGACGGTGTTACTAACACCGGTTACCGGTTCGACGACGACGAATTTGTCAACGAGTTCGATGCTCAAATCGATTTCGGCTACTTCGAAGGAGATTTAGGTGCGATCGTAGGTGGATTCGTAGGGAAGACGCTTCCGTTCGATTTTCCATTTGCAATCGGGGAGATCCCGCTGCTGTTCCAGAACGGCATTTGGATGGAAGATGCGATTCTTGGTTTTGCAGCCACGATTCCGGCTCGCAACAGTCCTCGGTTTGATATCTCCAATATGGATATCACATTCTTTGCAGGCTTCGATCAGCTGAATAGCGACGCGTTTCCGGGCGACAACAGCGCCGCAAAAATTTACGGGATCGCTTCATTCATCGAAGCCAACAACGGTTATTGGGAAATTGACTACGCATTTCTAGAAGATCGAACAACCGACGATCGAAGCTACCACAATATTGGAATTGCATTCACTCGGCGGTTTGGTCGCCTGCTTTCCAATTCGACTCGAATCATCGTCAATGCAGGCCAGTCGACGGATGTCGTAGAAAACACTGCCGACGGCGTGCTGTTGTTGTCTGAAAACTCGTTAATCACCGGCGCGCCGTCAACGGTCGTTCCGTACCTGAACTTCTTCGCAGGTTTTGACCGTCCGCAGTCAGCAGCACGAGCTGCCGCAGCCGGTGGTGTGCTTCGCAACACGGGGCTCTTGTTCGAGTCTGACGGCATGACGGGATTCCCGACTCTCGACGCAACTGCCAACGACACGTTCGGAATGTCGCTAGGGCTAAACCTGATCGCCAGCGACTTCGGACAGCAACTAGTGGTCGAAACCTCAATGCTGGGAGTCATGGGCGACGATCCAAATCGAAACGCTCAGGGTGACCAATACGGTGTAGGCTTCCGTTACCAATTGCCGCTGACCAATGCCATCATCTTCCGCAGCGACGCAATGTATGGATTCCGCCGAAATGACGAAGACATCCACGGCTTTCGCATGGAACTGCGACACAAGTTTTGAAACTCCCTCGGCTGTTTTGAAACTCCCTCGGCTTCAGCTGCGGCGATCTGGATGCGAGTGCTTCTCACTCTGGCCCGAAAGCATCACATCACTTGGAAGCAACATGGGGTTCGCGGGTGGCACCCTAATCCCCAACACTCCTATTGAGGGGTGGTACACGACGGGGCGGTACAAAACGTACTGCCGTCATACGCCCTGCGGTCAAATGCAGGATTCAGACGATTGAGCCAAGCTGGGTGACGCGGGATCGCCTTCGTCACCGAAAATCAAAAGGACTGCCCTGAGCTGTGCTTTCTGCGGTTTTGGTTTGCTCGGGTTTTCAGAACGGCGAAATACGGTGTCGAGTGGCCGTAGTAGAACTCACAGTAAAAAAAGCCGAACCTTTGCCTGCTGTTGGGCGTACCACAGAAAGGCAATTAGTATTTGGGAACCGACAAATTTTCCCTAACATCGGGTTGTTCGACCTTGACCGTCGAACGTTATCATTTACTATTCAAGCCACTGAGTTCAGCGGTTAAGCTGACTTTACCTGACCATTTTTGGCGTTGTTGATGCGGAACAAGCAATCCTTAATTTGCTTTTTGCTCGGCTACCTAGTTCTGCTTTGGAACTTGGGACCGTCGCTCCACCGCGCCGATTTCTTGGGTTTTCATTCGCATTCGCATTCTGCGAAGAGTGGTGACATTCAGCATTCTTGCTGTTGCTGCCACAGCCACGCGGAACCCGAAACCGACGATTCAACAGCATCAGTCTCTTCAAACGCTGATCACGACTGTGCATTTTGTGAGTACTTCGATCAGCTTCACGTAGTTGTCAGCCATGCTGACATGATGGAAGCGGAAGATCGCGTCTTTCTGGCTGAAGCCGTTGAGCCAATTCGGATCAACGCGGCTCACTTTTCTCCCACCGCCCGTGGACCACCAGCGACTATTTAGTCGACTGAGTGTTTGCCGCTGCGCGCGGTTCATCCTTTTCGATTTGGTTCGGTCCGCTTCATTCGATCCACCTTGCTGGCTACTGGCTTCGCTTGTTGGTGCCGGGAATTGATGTCGATCGCTTCCGAAAATCTTGGGGTGAGCTCAAAAACCTCGCAGCAAAAGGTGCAACGCAAGTGATCGGTGCGGAGCTTTAATCGAAGCCCGCTATGTCTCTCGCAGGACGAATGATCACTGATATTGAGTGCATCGAGCATGCTTTTGTTTGCTTTTGTTGATACGAAAGCATTCGACTCGCATCTAGGTAGGCAAACACGACAGGCAACTCAACACCGAACCAATCGATGTTCCGGTCGTTGTACGTTGCCATGTTAGTCAAGTGGCAAAAGATTACTTACCGTCAGATTGAGTGAATCCTTCAAGGTTTCATTGTGTTTAACGGCAGGTTTCAACTTGCCACCTGCCTTAGTCGGCTGTTTCAAGCATCGTGTCAACCGGTTCGTGATTGTTACTCGTTTGTGATTTTGAAATCGACGAGTCCGTCAAGCCAATCAAAAACGCGCGGTTCATACCCTCGATAGATCGCTGGGCGCGCGGATGTTGATCAAGTGATCAGCACACTCGTATCAGGAGGTTAATTGTGTTTCAGCAACGTAGCGAAAACTTTACAGGATCGTTCACGATGGCGTCATTCACCCACCGAGCCCGCACGGGGTTCACCCTAGTAGAGCTACTGGTCGTGATCGCGATCATTGGAATTTTGATCGGGATGTTACTGCCCGCAGTTCAGTCAGTTCGCTCGGCCGCCCAACGCACGGCTTGCTCAAACAACGTGCGGCAACTTGCGTTGGCAATTCACAATTACGAATCTGGGTTGCAAAAGTTTCCCGTCAATCAGATAGGACCGGGAAACGAAAAAGCTTCCGCTGCGGGCGAATTCGAGTCAGGGCTTTATAGCTGGTTGGTGCCATTGTTGCCGCACATGGAACAGACGAACGTTTATGACTCGTTGGATCTAAGCAGCAGCAACGGGGACGGTGATGACTTCCGGGTTAGTGACACGCATGCGAACGCCCAAGCAGTCAACACGGTGGTTCCGGCGTTCCTTTGTCCCTCTGACACTCCAAATCAGGAAAACAGCGTGCTTCTTGGGTCGGCGAATCCGGCACCCGGAAGTTATGCCGCAAACGCTGGTTGGCCATCTTACGCCACAGGGATCTCCGGAGAACGAGCCACTCCCGGTCTTGCGAATGGAGCCATTCCGTTGATCCACCCTTCAGCACCTGTGGAGTGGCACACCAGCAAGATCTCCACGAAAGACTTTGCTGATGGCACTTCAAACACGGCGCTGCTTTCTGAACGACTAATCCAGCAAGGGAACAGCGGTGATGAAATTCGAAACGGAACGGACGATCGAGTTCTGTCGATGCACATCCTGCGACAATTCGAATCTCTCAGTGAGATCGTTACACAAATGGCCAATACACACTTGGACGTCAAAGAGTCCGCATACATCGGTCGTTCTTGGTCCAGCGGGTGGCCATTGGTGGCTCCTACTTACATGCACGTGCAGACCCCCGACTCGCTGATCGGTCACTACGACACCGCAGAATCAGAGGGCAACTTTGTTGTCACTCCAAGCAGTCATCACGATGGCGGCGTGAACCTAGCGATGGTTGATGGCTCGGTTCGCTTTGTGCCCGACTCGGTTTCGCAAGAAGTCTGGTGGGCGATTGGTGGGCGGGATGATGGTTACATCAACTCACTGGACAACTAGTTTTTCAATCTTACTTCTCCTGAATTCATTTCTATTTTTTTTGAGGCGAAAGAATGCGATCATATTTTCTCGCAGCAGCAACGGCACTCATTTTTTGTTCAACGAATTGCCATGCCCAAGCTCCAGACCCCGCTGACGTCATACTTGGGTATAACGACCTATCAAACCCGACAGAACTCTTGATCGCGGCCATGGATGGATTTACTGCGACTTCCGTTCCGTATTTCGAAGACGTGTTTGGAGTGCCAGATCCATTTCTCCCGGATGACTTCGGAACCAACGACCCGGGCTTTATCACCAATGCCGGTTTGAATCTTTTGGTCAATGAGGACGATCAAATATTCGCCAACGTTCTAGATGCGTCTCAGAATCCGCTCTGGGGTGGTGTTGGATACGTTAATTTCTACAACCCTGCAGAGGATGCAATCGAAGGGAGTGGTCGGCTTGCGTTCCGCTCGAACTCGTTCGCAGCCCCTAGCTTAACTCTCAATGGTGGCGAGATCGAATCGGGAGACACTTCTCGCTTTGTCGACTTCGGCAGGTTCTCAGTCGCAAACTCATCAGGATTTGGCCTCCATCGACACCTTTTGATAGACCTGTTGGATGATGCGACGGCTCTCCCCGGCGCCTACGGCGTACTGGTGGAATTGCAAAGTGATTTTGGCCCGTCTCCTGATGGGGAAGTTGATCTAACTTCTGAACCATTCTGGATCATTTGGAACCACCAGATGTCAAACGCGGATTTTCAGAACTTGGCTTTGCCAGCTTTCATCAATGCAGGTTCAAGCGTTGTGTTGGGCGACTTTGATCAGGATGGCGATGTGGACCTAGCGGACCTAGATCGTTACATCGGAAATCTGGGCATGGACGCCATCGGAGATCTACAAGCTTTGGATTTGAACGCTAATGGTGTCGTCGACAGTGAGGACTTTCAACAACATTACGAACAGTTGGTCGAGACCTCGAACGGAGGCAAAGGCACGTTTGCAGGTGACATCAATCTAGATGGAACCGTCAATGTATTGGGCGATGCTTTTGCTCTGGTTGGGAATCTTGGCAGCCAAGTAACAAGCTGGAGTAATGGTGACTTGAATGGTGACGCCACCGTCAACGTTCTTGGCGACGCTTTCCTGCTGGTAGCAAATCTTGGCAACAGCAACGCCAACTGACGTACACCAAAGCCGCAATGACTGAACTGAACGGGCATCGATGGCATCACGAACTCGATCCTCACGACTAATACAGCGACAAAATCGCAGAAGACCATGACCACATTGTAATTTTCGCCCGAAAGGGCATTTCAAACTTACCCTTGAGATTTTTTCTTAGAGAGAGACACGATGAAGACCCAAGTTTTAACTTTTGCTCTTACTGCAACACTGGTTGCAAGCAGTGCATTTGCACAAGTCGAACCCGAACACCTAGACGTTGAATTTGGTTACAGCGCGGGTGGAACCGAATTGGAAATTGAAGTTGGCGAAGTGACTGCCACTGGCGTACCGATCTTTGAGGGAACGTTCGAGGAATTCGACGAATTCTTTGACGCCGGAAACCTTACGGCGGAAGACCCCGGGTTTGCCACTGCTCCGGACGAAGGACTCGACATTAACGTGGGAGACCAGATTTTCCTGAACGTGCTTGATTCCTCGACCAGCGCTTTGTTCGGTGGGTTGGGCTATGTCACTCGCTACAACCCTCTGACCGATCAACTGGAAGCCGCTGGCCAGATCAGTATCATTGACAATACGGCAGGCACGGCCGACTTGGTACTAAACGGTGACTCAATCGTCAGCGGGCCAACGTCCCAATTCATTGCGGAAGCAGAGGCAGATCTCACGGGCGGAGTTGATGAGTTTGACGAGCACATTGTTTTCGACCTGCTGAATGATAACGCCCCGCCGGCAGCCTACGGGATTCTGGTTGAGCTGCAAAGCAATTTTGCCGGCACCAGCCTTGACGAATTTGAGCTAACGTCGGAACCATTCTGGATCATCCTGAATAACGGAATTGATCCAATAGAGTTCGACAGAACTGCCGTCAGGGCATTTGAGACTGCTGCGATTCCAGAGCCGGGAACATTCGGACTACTGGCAGCGGGAATGGCCGGCGTTTTGCTGCGTCGGCGCCATTAGTGCATGTTAATTTTTGAGATCGGTTTTACAACGCAGAACCGATGATTACAATAAAACGCGAGACCTGAGCAACCAAGAGGGTTGTTCGGGTTGAGCGTTTTTTTATTGCTACCTACCGCACCGACAATCAGGCTTGTACGGATTCGCCCAATTCCGTCGGACCACGGACGCCCGTTCGCCGATACCCGTAGACATCGGCAAGTCACGAGCGATACGACACGATGAAATTGAAAAGTAAACGGTACCACGGCTTCGATGCGCTTAGATCGAGCATGTTATTGCTGGGTGTGTTTCTTCATGTGAGTCTGAGCTATTTTCCGAATCAGCCCGGCATGCGAGCCCCCAATCGCTGGTACTTCTATGACGATGCCGAATCGTGGCTGGCAGTTGTATTTTACGTCCCGGTGCATATTTACCGCCTGCCAATCTTCTTCGTGCTGGCCGGGTTCTTTACGTTGCTGTTGATTTCCAGACGCTCTTTGAAAGCCATGGTGCTCAACCGCCTACAGCGTGTAGCGCTGCCGTTGATCCTTGCGGTCCTACTGCTTTTACCTTTGATGCACGCGGCGACAAAGTTTGCCTGCCTGCAGCCGGGATCAGCGATCATGACATCGTACGGTCGGAACGGTGTGTGGCATTTCCTGTGGAACGACTTGCATTACCTTTGGTTCCTGTGGCATCTATTACTACTATGCTTGATCACTGCCGTCGCTGGTTTGCTACTTCAAAAGGTAAACCACCGGCTTCAGGAAACTGTTCGCCGTCTAGGAGAATTCTTGGTTTGCTCGCCTGCGGGAATTGCCACGCTGGTCGTTCTCACAACCTTGCTGAATATCAAAATGCACCCGTGGCCTGGATTCGTTGAAACTAACGCGACCTACATTCCCGCGGGCCATGTGTTTGCCGCCTACGGCGTGTACTTTTTTTACGGCTTAGCACTTTATGCAAACCGACAGGCCTTGGATCGAATCGTACTCCGATCATGGCGATGCCTGACCATCGGAGTCGTTCTTCTGGCTGTCTACGGAATGTTGCTACTAATGCAGATGCAAGAAAACACGGAAGTAGCATGGATGCCACTCGTTCTGGCGAGCGTATCCGCTGTGGCGGGCTGGGCCATGATTTGGGGATTGATGGGAGTCGCAATTCGTTACTGCCAACAACCTAACGCCATCATCCGATACGTCGCTGATTCATCCTACTGGGTTTATCTCGCTCACATGCCGGTACTCTTTCTCGTACAAGGCTGGCTTGCTCCACTTGATATAGCGGGTATCGCCAAACTGTGTTGCGCCTCTGCACTGACGATGGCGATTTGCATGATTAGCTACCAACTGTTTGTACGAGACACCGCGATTGGCATGCTACTTAACGGCCGCCGACACCCAGCGTCTTCCATTCTTCCGCGAATCCCAGCTCAGGCCCCACCGAGCATTTTGGAATCAGCAGATTGATTAATTGGACAGTGCCACTTTAGCTGAATGAAACCGATACTCGGGAGGGGAAGGCTCCGTTGTACAGACCGGGGAGATAGGTTACAGGTGTTCGGAGACATGGGTATCACATTTTGGTCTTAATTATTGTGGCTCCAAAGGAGCCACAATAATGAGCTGGAAAGAATGTGATCCCGTGTCAGA
>CALFUT010000003.1 GCA_937929805.1 uncultured Pirellulaceae bacterium | reverse complement strand
ACACGGCCGGATGCCATGAAACTACGGGAAATGAGTTCCATCGCCGATGGTGCGACGCAGACCGGAGCTATGGCGATCCGCTAGTGTTGGCCAAAGTCAATAATGCCATTGCGGTTCCGTAGCAGCGACCGATTTCGTGCGAGTCGACGAAACAGCCATCAATTTCGGGCAGGCTCATAATCACGTCGCGGATCTGTTGTTTGTATCGAGTCCGCGACGCGGGGTCGGTCAGGTTTTGAACGGCCAAGCTGCGGCCATGCAAGTCGAACCAGAAAAAGAAACCTCCGTAATCATGTCGGGATGTATGGTCGTCGTATTTTAAGGCCGCCAATAGATGCGATTGCTTAGCAAAAGAGGTCGCAACCGCGTTCGCTAGTTGCTGGTCGCTTGAAGCGCCCCACCGGCGCAATGCAAGTTCGCACAGCGGAAGTCTGCCGGCTGAGGCGTCGGCCAGATCTCGGTTTCTTGCTTGCGGCGGCACTCCGGTGACATCGCTGTAGAAGAATCCGCCACGGCCTCGGTTGCGATTCAGTGAAGCGACGGCCCGTGCGATCACCTCAGGTTGAACCTTCGCTCCAGCTAACTGAGCCTCCTTCAGTGAGATCAGGGCCAGCGAGGTCACCAATGGGTTCGGGTATTCGTGGTACCAACTGCCGGACTTCAGCTGAATGGACTGGAGCTGATCAACCGCGTGCTGGAGTTCCAGTGCGCCGTTCCAGCCTTGTTGGATTGATGCCGCGAGGAAACGAGCGCGAAAAGCATGAGCCCAGAAAATTTCGTCCGAATCGTCTGGATTCCAGTTGGCTTGGTTGAGGACGTATGTCCGCGCATTTTCAACCGCCGATTCAGTCTTTCTGTGAGCAGCATCGATGTTTTTTGTTTTCGCCTTCAGCAACGCCATTCCGCAGATGGATGTGATCGCAACATGAACGTTCGGTAGACTGTCAGTCCCTCCAAAGTCGTAATCGCAATCGACAAAGCCACCGTCAGACCGTTGCATACCGGTCAGAAATTGAATGCCTCGCTGCCAGAGTTCTTCTTTGCCGTATGTTTTTGGCGGGGCGTTGGAAGTGGCGGAGGCTACATCGACGTTGTTGTAAGCGGCTGCCGGCAAGTTTGAATGAACCTCAAACCCACGGACAAACGGTCCGATCCCTTCGGCCTCGGCGGCGGCTTTTTGAGCGAGTGGTTCTTCAGGAAAAGCTTTCGCCAAAGATTGCCATGTCTTTTTGGCTTCCTCATGGTTGCCCAACCGAAACTGACACATGCCGTGAAGCATCCGTGGCTCCGTCCATGCCCTCCGGCCAACTGTGCTCTGCAGATAGAAGACGTTCAGACGCTCCAAGGTTTCGTGGTATCTTCCAAAAGCAAACGACGCCCAAGCGTGATCCAGAGCGTCGTCCACTAAAGGCGCGTTTTTCTTTGGTTGCCCAATTGGCGAGACTGACCGTAGCAATCGTTCCAGCCACCTCGGATGCTGAGTTGTCAAACGGTCGCAGCGAAGCGTTGTTTTGCCCGTTGCATCCATCACCAAAAACCCGGGCTCGACAAACTCGTAGGGTAGTAGGTTTAATGTTCGCGATTGCTTCTGCGTCGGAACAGCCGCGACAGGGATGAAATTCTCGTTCAGTTGCTCGATGATCCTCGGCCAGCTGAACATGCCGGCTCGCATGTAGCGATCAATCTCGACCTTGCGATCCATGAAGCTATTCTCGAGCGTCGGCACGTACCAGAAGATGGGCTTGCCGGTTTTGAGCGATTGCTCTCGAGCTTCTTCGAAGGACGTCGCCCAGTTGACTGCCGATCCGACTCGGGCGGCAATTTCGGATGGGACGACGCGACGTTTCTCGGTCGAGTTTCTTTGAGGTTGCTTCAGAATTTGGCCGAATGCCGAACCTGATGCCCAAAACGCCAACAGCAGGCAGGCGATCCTGACGATTGTCTGGCGGAACTTCATGGAAAACAAAGGTTTGCAGGGGTGGGACGACAAAGATCCAAAATCTCGTAACGCTCGGCTTGCTGATCCATCATCATACTGATTGAGGGCAATCGACGCTGTATCATTTCGACGTTCGTCGCAACACATAGACGGAGAAACGGAAGGGCATTTCAAAACCACGCCTTGTTAAGGTTCGTCTTATCGATTCAGCGTTCAGTGATAACCGAACGCGTGTGCGAGGAAATCTTGTTTTCTTGCTTACGGGTTGGATTGGGAAATGCGGTTCTGAAATGCGGTTCTGAAATGCCCTCTCACCGTTCTACTTGGGTGCGTTTACCTGCTCTTTGAAAGATCGGCCAGTCAACCATAACGAGTGCTTTAACTGGGCGGTGATGCTTCGGGGGATAAACTTGACTCGTGATAATGGCACTCGAGTCGTGTTCCAACGTGCTTTGTAGGGCTCGTCGCCACGCAAGAAATCGAAAGCTTTAAAGCCTTGGTCGATCGATCGTTGGATCGCGTAGGCTGCCATTTGGTATCCCGGTTCCAATGCTGCGCGTTTGTCGCAACTTCCTGATTGGTACATGTAAACCGTTTCTCCATCGTTGAGTAACAGCATGGATGCCAATGGCGTACCTTGGTGGTCGATTTGAACAATTTCGGCATGACCTGATTCGGTCAGTTCACGAGTCGCATTCTCAAGGAACGCTGCAAAGTTTGGATCGGCAAAGCAACCAGACTGTTCAAGCATCTGGCGACGCACCTGATGGAGGTATACAAAAGTTGACCAAAGTTCTTTGAAGCTGGTGTTCCGAGTCGAGCGAATTTCCGTCTGGTCGTCGGTCAGGCGTTTGGTGGCTTTCTTGGTCTTGCGACGCATGGACTTGGAGCATTGGATTTCAAAATCGGACCAGTTGGAAGGAAGTTCGGTCTTCCAACAGCCTTCAAGTTCCACGGTGTGGGTGCCAAGACCGGCGGATGATAGTTGCTCAACTAAATATTGCGTGTCGGGATCAGTCAACGTGATACCCTCCAGTTCGATCGAGTCGATACGACCGAACGGGCCATCAGCACCAATATTGTCGATCACCCAGTCAACCACCGCGCTTGAGAACTCAGATTCGTATCCGGGTTTGGTGAATAAGCTCAGGTAGTCAGAGCAGGCGACTCCGCTGGAAATGTACTTGAGTCGTTTTGATCGAGTCCGCGAGTACACCACGCAGTAGGGAGCGATCCCCACCCACTGATCTTCGTCGTCGATAGCGACCAGAACGGCCAGTTCGGAGTCTTTGCCAAGGTGCTTGATCCAGTTTCCCATCCACGCGAAACGAAAGAACGGGAAGTCACCTGCCACGGCGTCCCATTGCTTAGCGTTTTGTTCCAGTATGTCAGGCTTGGTGATCAGTGTAAGTTTCATGATTGTCGATTTGATTGACTGAGTGTCAGTTTTGTGTGGTGGTTATTTGGGTATCGGTCGCGTTAGCGAATTGCTCTTGGAGCGTTCGCAATGCTTGGAATTTCGATGCTTGGCATTTGGCCGGGGCTTGCTTCGGCTCTCGCAGAACGGTCGCTGCTTGGTCTTCTGCTGGCCCATGCTTTTCGAAGCTTCGCCGTGATCGGTTGCTCAAACCAGAACGTTGTTGCGGCTCCGATGGCGACCGCGAATGCTGTGCTGATCAAGACACTAATCTGCGGCCCGACTCCAAACGATTCCAGCCAAGCGATCAAAGCACAGCCCGCATTGTTATGGAACAGATACAGCGTGTAGGAGATCGTGCTGATAAATAGCAGCGGCCTGAAACGAAGTAGCGGGATTTTCCCATAGGCACTCAAGGCCAGCATGCCGAACAGCAGAGTGGTTGCGGCGGGGTTGTGGTCTCGCAAGTCGATGGCGTGGAAGACCAGAGCACTCACCATGATTCCGATACTGTGTTTCCAAACTTTCCCGCGCCCACTTTTGATCTCGTTCAGCAGGATTCCCATGGAGAACAACGGAAGATTACGCATGAAGAACAGATTTTCGGCAAACGCAAACCGTTGGTTCCAGATTGATTCTGGTCGGTGAGCGGAATACCAGTCAAAGAACAGGCAACTTGCTAGGCAGATGCCCACCGCTCCCATCATCAATCTCAGTGGGCGGTTGATCCAGCCGTTCAACAGCGTGATCATCAGGAACGCGTAGAACAACATTTCAATCTGCAAGGTCCACGTAACCGGCTCCATGACGTCGTGTCCGAAAAGCCGAGGCATCGTGGTGACGTTGGCGATTGTGCTTGAAGCCGTTGGCGATGTATGAAACATCGGCATGAAAGCAAATAACCCCAAGTTAAGAACGATCATCAACCAGTAGCTTGGAAAAATTCTGATGCAGCGGGCCGCGATAAAGTCGCTCGGTTTTCGCTTTGACAACAACGTCATTGCGTTGACTAAGCCACTAAGCATAAAGAAAAGCTGAACACCATACTTGCCGTAAGGGAACGCGAACCCTAGCGGCGACTCGAATCCGTACTTGTTCTGGTAGACATAGGTGAAGTGGAAGAGCAAAAGGTTCAAGCAGCTGATGGCGCGCAAGGCATCCAATTCCAAGATCCGTTTCGACTTCTTTTTTGGCTGCTTGAGCGCCGGAGCTGGGGGAAGTGCGGACGTTGTTGTCAGGGAAGCTTGAGTCAATGGACGGCTCTACTTGTAATCTTTAAACGGGATGATCCAGAGCGAACCGAACGGACGATCGAACACTCAAGGCGCAGATGGCATAGCAATTGGTTGATCTATCCCAATGTTGCATTTTGTGTGCCCCATAAAGGTAGTTCGCAAATGGGTGCGAAACCGCCAGATTTCAGCGTTTAGGCGGGAGGAAATCAGTCGCGATATCGCTATGATGATGCTTTTTCGCAACAGACTCCGTCAAAAGGTCGACATTCGACGAATGAATGCACCAGAATCAAGAGATCTCAACCGAGTCGAAGCCCTTGAAGAACCGGCCAAGCAGCGTGATGCAGGTCCTGCGGCGGACGGCTATCGCTGGCGATTTCTTGTCGCGATGGGTCTCTTTTTCGTTTGGCTGGCGTATCTGGCGTGGGTTGCTTGGAAGGTGATTGTTCAATGAAAATCGTCGCACTAGATGGTATGACGCTCAATCCGGGAGACAATCCTTGGACGCCTATCGAAAAAATAGGTGATCTGACGGTTTACGATTCCACCACGCCAGAACAGGTCGTCCCGCGATGTGCGGAGGCCGATATTGTGTTGACCAACAAGGTCGTTTTGGATCGAGCTGCGATCGACCAGCTGCCGAATTTGAAATTCATCGCGGTCACGGCGACCGGCTATAACGTGGTCGACTTGGACGCAACTCGCAAACGACGGATTCCAGTTGCAAACGTTCCGGTCTATGGCACGGACGCGGTTGCTCAGCACGTGTTCGCAATGCTGTTGGCGTTCATTCACCGCCCCGAGGCGCATTCGCAGGCGGTTGCCGATGGGAAGTGGATGGCATCGGGGCAGTTTAGCTTCTGGCTACAGCCAGTGACCGAATTGAAGGGTAAGACTTTTGGCTGCGTTGGTTGGGGTCGGATTGGCAAAGCTACCGCAGCGATCGCCAAAGCCTTTGGCATGCGTGTGGTGGCGTCGAGTCGACGTGAGGCAGACGCGCCGCGTTGGGATGATTTTCAATGGATGAAAATCGACCAACTTTGCCAAGAGGCAGACGTTCTGTCGTTGCATTGTCCGCTAACAGCAGACAACGAAGGAATGGTTGATGCGAATTTCTTAAAGCGTATGAAAGCGAATGCCATTTTGATCAATACATCCCGAGGCGGATTGATCAACGAGCCCGATCTTGCAGTGGCTTTGGACCAGAAGCAAATTGCGGGCGCACTGCTGGACGTGGTTTCATCGGAACCGATGCCCGATGATCACCCGCTTCGCTCGGTCGAAAATTGTTTGGTGACGCCTCACATGGCGTGGACAACCGTGGAGGCTCGTCGGCGGCTGATGGAATCAACCGCCAACAACATTCAAGCGTTCATCGATGGTTGGCCAACAAACTTGGTCAACACTTAAAAAAGCAGTTGCGATTCCTGATCCAACACACACACTAGGTTGACGTTTTCGCGATCGCTTTGTGGGCAGCAGCTTCGTTGCCCTCATGAAGCGGCACGGTCTTCGCGACTTCAACAATCGCTGCGACCAGCTGTTTCATCTGATCGGGCGTGTGTAACGCACTGGGCGTCATCCGAATGATCGATGTTCCGTAGGGCACCGCCGGGTACATGACCGGATTGACAATGATCTGGTGGTTCTTTTGCAGTAAATCGACTGCCGTCAACGCCATCGCGCCGCGTGTGAAGATTGACGTGACGGCTCCTTCTGGGTTTCCAATGGCGAAGCCCGCGTCACGCAAACCAGTGCGCAGAACGTCGATGTTTTCCCACAGCTGGGTCCTTCTTTCTGGCATCGACTGCATCAGTTCAAGTGACTTGATGGTGGCGGCCGTGATGCAACCGGGCAACGCTTTCGTCAGCATGAAGCTGGGAGAAACGAACCGGACAAAATCGAGCACCTTTTTCGGGCCACAAAGGTAACCACCAAACGTACCGAACGATTTGGCAAACGTTCCGCCATGCAAATCAACTTCGTCCTCAACACCGAACAGCTCTGGCGTCCCGCGTCCGTTGGCTCCCATCACACCAGTGCCATGGGCGTCGTCGACAAACAACTGAGCGTTGTATTTCTTTTTCAGCTTGACCAATTCCGGCAGCGGCGCAAGGTCGCCGGTCATGCCGTAGACACCATCAACCGCGATCAGTTTCGGTTGCTCAAGCGGACATTCTTTTAGCTGGCTTTCGAGGTCATCCATGTCGTTGTGGCCAAACCATGACGCCTCGCCTTTGCAAAGACGGGCTCCATCATGAAGGCAACCGTGAGCGTAGGCGTCGACAAAGACCTTCTCTTTGCGGCCAACCATACAGGCGATCGTGCCCGACATGGCTCCTAGGCCTAAATTGAAAACGAGACTGGCTTCTGTCTTTCGGAACTTGGCAAGCTCTGCTTCAAGATGAAGGTGAAGCTTAGTGTTGCCCGTTAGTGGTCGCGCACCAAGTGGCGTGCCCACTCCGCTTTCTCGCACGATTTCCGTGGCTGCCGCAACAACATCCGGGTGAGTTGCCAATCCAAGGTAATCGTTGGTCGACACTTGCAGATGTTCGACTCCGTTTAGGGTCACGGTCGGCAGGCAGTTGGTGACGGGGAACTCGCGAAAGAAGGTGTTGACACCTTTGTCAAAGTGCTCGCCAGCGACCTTTTTCATTCGAGTCCAGAATTCATCACACTTGTCAAACACGTCAGCCATGGGGTCCTGCTTTCCAGGTTGTAGTTTCACGATTCCCGCTCCAACCGCAAAAAATGATGCAGCCGAGCGAGCAGGCAGTCTATTCACGAAGGGTTGATGCGACAACGTCAAAATCGTTTCTCAGACGACCAAAACCGTGTCTAGATTGAATTTAGGCGTCCGAATGAAGGGTTGCGTCTAGCCGAATGTGGCGCGAAATCCGGGAGGTCAGTTCGGTAGCTCATTGATTAGAGTTAGCGTATTGCTGCGCGATTTCGATTCCACGTCCCACTGGTCGGCAATTTAAGTAAGTTCGATCTACTTTGGATGTCTTTTTTTGCGAAGTCGAAATAGCGTTCCGGCCGGTCCGGCAAGAATCGCAGGCAACAGGATCAGATCGCCCACCAAAGCGGTAAATAGCATGACGCTTAGCAACAATGCGAAATTGACCGTCGGCATGAACACGCCGAACAAAAACGGTGCGACACCCAAACCGCAGATCAAAGAGGTGTCAATCATCGCTTTAGCGCAGTGTTCGAACGCGTAGCGAATGGATGCGTAGCGAGATAAGCCTTCCAGCGTGCCTCGGCGGTACCAAGTCAGAAAATGAATCGTATCGTCGACGGCAATTCCCAACGCGACACTGGCGGTCATCACCGACCCGATCTCAATCGAGCGTCCCAGCCAACCCATGGTGCCAAATACCACCAGAGGAGGAAAGACGTTTGGAATCATCGCGATCAGCCCGGTTCGTGCACTCCGTAGAACAACCATCAAAATGATCGAGATAAAGACAAACGCCGTGACGAAGCTGATGCTCAGGTCACGCAAAATCTGGTGCTGGGCCTTATACACTAATGGGATCCCGCCAGTCAAAAATGACTCGACGCCGGTCGCCTCAAGATCTTCCAGCTGATTCCGCACATTGTCACTAACGCTTTCTAGAAAATAGCCATAGTCAATGTCGTTTAACGCATCTACTCGCAAGCTGATCCGCCAATATTGGTCTGCTGGGTGCAGGCTGGCTAAACCGTTTTCCTCAAGCGCCGGCAGTCGTTGCCTCCATTGATCGACAAGCGCTTTTCGTTCGAACATCCCCAAGACACTACGGCCGGACGGTAGACTGGGGGCGAACGTTCCGGCGGACAGCGTTGCGTTCACAGCGGTGGTTTGTCGAATGGCTCGCTCGATCACGCGGACAGTTTGCATTTGCTGCCACGGAGTAAGATCACTGGCCGGAGTAAAATGGAGGATCACTTCCATGGGAACCAGCGGGCCGAGATTCTTCTCAAGCCACTGGTAATCCTGAATAATCCCCGTTCGTGATGCGAACCGAGACTGAAGCTTTACCGACGCATGGAGTTTCAGAATTCCCGTCGACAATACTGCTAGGCCAATCAGCGCCGGCACCACCACCGTCCAATGAGTCCGGCAAACCCAGTTGATCACGATCGAAGTTGACCGACTGACCCCGGTGATTCGCTCGCGGCGGTCCAGCTTTCCTTTCGGCGAGAAGAACTTGCTGATGCGGCCTTTCAATAAATACAAAGCCGCAGGAAGTACCAGCAGAAACACGATCAGGCTGCAAAGCACACCTGCCGCTGAATAGATTCCGAATAAACGAATCGGCGTTACTTGGCTAGTCGCAAGCGATACAAGGCCGCAAGCGGTAGTCAACGAGGACAGCACGATCGGGTACCTTGCGTCTTTGATCGCCTGATCGGCTGACGCAAGGCCGTAGCCGCGAGTCGACGCTTTACGATAGTAGTTGACCATGTGCACGCAGCCAGACACGCCCAAAATGAAGATCAATGTTGGTAGCATGATCATGGTCAGATTCATTTCGCCGCCGGTCCAGAAAAGCACGGCCAAGCTAATCATCGCGCAGACGACTGCAAAGAAAATCACCATGATCGTCAGTGGCAGATCTCTCATGCGGTACCAAGTCAACAGAAAAACGACCAACACGGAAACGCCCAGATATCGCCTGATTGCCAGTTGGCTCTCG
Organism: uncultured Pirellulaceae bacterium; assembly: GCA_937929805.1. Taxonomy (GTDB): domain Bacteria; phylum Planctomycetota; class Planctomycetia; order Pirellulales; family Pirellulaceae; genus Mariniblastus. The sequence continues at coordinate 84,083 of CALFUT010000003.1, read as the reverse complement.
ATGTTGATGACCGCTCCGTCCACCGTTGGGCCGCCCATTTTTAGATCCTGCGGTGATAAACCGGCGGACGCCAAGGCGATTGTCTGGACCGATTCGAAAACCTCACGGCGTTGGGTCAGGACGTGTTTGGCCGGCGTGGCGACGATGCAGGTTGTCTGTTGATCAGGGCCGATCAACAATCCTTGCAACCGTGCTCTGGCGCGTCGCTCGCTAACGCCAGATTCCATAATCTTCTGCATCGTGCGTGGCCCAGACGTCACACGGGCAAACGTTGGTTTCCCGTTCATCTGACCGTTCTCTAACGCAGTTTGAACCTGAAGCACTCGAGGGTCGGACAGCGTGCAGCCTGGCCAACTGATCACCAGCATCTCGTCAACGCCGAATTCGTCTTTAAACCAAGCGTAGGTTTCGGCTTGCTCGAACTTTTTTGGCAGCCATTGTTCGACGTCTGACGAATAGACCTTTAATGCTCGAAACGCGGATTGACCAACGATAGGAATCGCGAACAGAGCCACGCACAGAATCAACGTGGAGTACTTTTGCAGAAACGTGTTTTTTCGTTCAAGCGAAGTGTCTAGCCCGAGTTCGTCCGCAACTGTTTGCCGCGAACCCAGAGGCTCCGCATCGGGGGTATTCGCGTTCTGTTTCGAATCGTTCATAGGTTTTTAAAAGCCACGAATCTGCCGATGCTGTGTCAAACCATCGTTTGATCGAGACAGCACGCGTGGTTGGGATTGGACGAGACAACGACAGATTTTTCAATCGCAAATACCGAAACTGACCAACGGTACATCAGAACTGGCATCCGTTGGCGCGATTAACGTGCGGGATTGATTTCAGTAAAAATGATTTTTTGCGGCGGTGATTTGAGTTATCCGTTGCGATCGCGTGCCTTGGGACTACGCCAACAAAAAACGCCGCCCAGTTGAGGCGGCGTTACTTGGTTTGATGTTTTTCGCTGGGCCGTTTAGTAGTGCTTGCTGGCATCGCCAAAATCAACATCTCCAACCATGTGGAAGTGGTTGTGGTCGATGTAAATCACCTCGACTGAATCTTCGTCTTCCAAGGTGTGTGGAATCGGCCATCCGACGATCTTCCGTTCGGTATAGTAGATCGTACACTTGTAATGAGCGTGGTGCAGTTGAGCAGGTCCAATCAACGGAACGACTCGCGGCGGATCGATGTAGTCGGCAATCTTGTCGACAACCATGGTTACATTGTTTCGCTGGGTTTCATGGAAGAACGGGATGCCACCCTGAACTGGGTTGGCTCGTTCGAGTGCACGCCAGATTTCGTCTTCGCTTGGAGGATCAAGCGCCTTGATCGGGCCACCGGAAGTCACTGGGCCAAGAATCGGGACACGTGCATAACGCTCATGGATATGGAACTCGTCTTCCAACTTTTTCTGTTGGTAAGGAGACACCGGAATCGGCACGCTGAAAATTCCCAAGCTGGGCCCGGTCACGGTAAAACAGCCGGTATTAAGAACGGTCGACCCTGCAATCAAGCAGAACATGGCAACCGTCATTCGTTTTGAGGACATCGCGAAACCCTTTGCGTTGTAAACACTGTCAAAAGAGATATCGTGATAAACTGTGACGAACTTGCGGATAATTCCGATGATTCGGAAAATACCGTGCTAGCGGTCGAAGTGCTGGCTTCTTGTTGGGGCAAGTTCAAAATGTTGGCAAGACAGTGGTTTTGACATCCGTGTATCGATGTTCAGGATCCGTTGAGTACAAAGAAACTCGCGTACAAAAAAACTCGCTCAAGCGGATTGGCTCAAGCGAGTTTTTGGTTAATCAGTTCTTTAAGCGATCTTGGGATTAGTGATCGTTGAAGTCAAGCTGCCACCAGCCGTCGTCCCATTCCAAAGTGACTTTACGCCAGCCAAGAGGAACCTGCGGGTACGGATAGAATGGTCCGATGTAGGGCCACGCGGATGCGGAATACTGCTTGGGATAGGTCAGTGCTCCGTAGTTTGGATTGGCTGCATAGCCGGGCCAAGCGTAGCCGGGCAGATTTGGTGCTGCGCTCGGGCCGCCTGCTCCGCCACCGTAGCCAGCTGGAACCGGTTGACCGTAGCCAGCGGAAACGGGTTGACCGTAGCCACCGCCGCTTGCGACTGGGACGCCTTCGATCGGAGCAGCACAGGCTCCACCGCCACCGCATGATGCGAACGGCATTGGCTCGCCGCCGGTGACATATTCGCCGCCAGCAGGGACGCCATACTCGGTGGGAACGCCGTAGTCAGCCGGTGCACCGTACACTTCTCCGGTCACGATGGGAGCCGCGTAATCTTGTGCCGCAGACGCGAAGTTCCGCGTTCCTGAGCCAGCTTGGGCGAAACGGGTGGGTGCTGGACGCTGTTGCTGATATTGCACTTGGGTTGCCGTTTCAGGCTGCCGGGCAGGAACACCAAGCGGCGTCTGAAGTGCTGCGGTGCGAGCTGCCGACGGTCCCGGCACGATTGCGGGAATCGCGCGGTTAGTTGCAGGCGATGCTGGCGAGGGTGCTGCGATCTCGATGTCGTCGACCACTTGAACCACGCCCAAGTAACCGGCACTTTGGGCTGTACGCAGAATCAAGGCTTCTTGATCTAAATTGGATACGTTGCCGTCGAACCAGACCGTTCCACCATCGACTCGAAGGTCGACGTTGAAACCACGAAGGTTACCTTCGCGCTGTTCAATTTGAAGTTTGTTACGGATGAAGTCAGCAATTTGCTGGTCATCGGCCTGCACTGCAGCAGGTGCAAACGTGGTAACCGCTGCCGCGATTCCAAGCACAATACGTCGCATCAGATTCCTCCTGAATCAATTTCGTTGACCGCAGTCAAACTAGTTTGCCAGTTCCGTCTTGGCTGCCCGAGACTACCCGATGATGGGGTCCGGCAAACCGTCTTGGTTAACTTCTATATCAGGAGAAGCACGAACGCCTGCAATGAGACCGGCGTTGCCGATACAGCATGGCAGTTCCGAAGACCAAGCAAACACCAAAACGGCATTTCAGAATCGATCGGAACCGTGCGAGATTCCCCCCTCGCGGACTCAACGTCTGAGTCCACCTTTTTTGTCGGCATCCGGTTGGATGGAAGAACACAGTTTTTCCGAATTTGTGGGTCTTTGCGAAAATTCGTGCAGGCACGATTACTCTGATCGCGCACAGGAGGCACCGATGACCCGGCAAGGAGCTGACGCACATCGCTCCGCAAGCAGGTGATGCATGCATTTATGGAACGGCAACATTCGGGGACGTGGTCTCAGCTGGTGTCAAACTCTCAATCTCAAGCCGACACGCCCCCAAGCCCCCCCAGCCGAAAGCGCAGATCGCCTTAGCTGCCGCGGCACGGGCAGGCGGCCGGTTCAGTTCCAAGCACTTCGTTTGAAACCAGTTTAGAAGTTTCCGCTGAAGGCAATTGATCTGCTTCGGATGAATTGGTGGGAAGGCTGGTCGCGGTGACCAAACCTAAAAGAAATGAAACCCCAAAGGCAATGAGTTTTTTCATTATGAGCCCTCTTAAAATCATTCAAAAATGGGGAGCTGCGAATGCGGCACGTGTCAGGAAACGCCTTTACGTGATCGTCAGTTTGCAAATCGTTTCGTGCCGCCTGCGAATCATGGGACGCTGCCTACCATCATTCCTTACGTGAGCCCAAAGCGGCAGGGGACAATAAGCGAGAATTGATTTTATTTGATGCCTACTAGCGTGAGTCGTCGCACTGCCAAAGCAGGGGTGAGTTTGCGGTGTGGGTATGTTGGGCGTTGAAATGCGTAGTTTTGAGCGAGTTTATCACGGAACTTTTCGCGTCCACCGATCGGTCGAGTACTTTTCTACTGCTAGGCTTTCAGCTTCCCGCACTAGAACGTCAACTTGATCAGGTGGCAGAGATTCTTTTGCATCCCATTGTTCCATTATGGCCTGCTTGAGTGTTTCAGTATCAACAGGAAGTTTTGTTAGAAACTCCTCGTGGCTTCGCCCCGAGCGATAATCAGGTTCACGCACTGGCCGCTTGAGTACCTTCGGGACAATGGACAGGTCAAAGTCTTGGCAAATCATTGTGCCATGATATAGAAAACAATCTTTTACGCATCTCATGCTGTTACCGGAAACTTTTTTACCGGCCAACGTAAGGTCAGAAACTCCTGAGATGCTCGTGGGGATCCCGAGCGAGGTCGTGACTTTTTGCATGCGCGTCATCACAAACTGATGAGCATGGTCGAGCATTCGCAATTCGGGGTGCGTTTGATAGCTTAAAACAATCGCGTACATCAGGCACCCAGATCCCGTCACGACCGTTTGGCCGCCGCTGACTCGACGCCCGATCCAAATGTTGTCGCGTTGGCACGCGTCAAAATTCACCTCCGAATCAGCCGGCGAGCTTCTTCCGAGAACGACAAACGGTTGTTCGGGTTGCCAGATCCGAAGGGCGCCAAACTGGAAACCAGTCAGCAGCATCTGCTCGTCAATCGCCAGCGAAAGTTGGGGCGATTCAAAAGGCGCGTCGATTCGTTGGATGGTGTCGCTCCTGCAAATGGGAAACTTAATGCAGGAAATTGTAGCGTTTCAAGCGTCGTATGCACCGGGAGATTCCGAGCACGACAAGCACGACTCTGTTTGCAATCGATACTTTACTTGGCAAGACTCGCGACGTATGACCGAAGCCCACCTTCGACGCGAGCCGGCGAACCAAACGAATCGTTGAAGACTTTCAGTCTTGCGTCGGGCGTCCAGCTCGAATTCGCAGGGTCCATGTTCATAAGCTTGATGTAGCGTACGTAATTGCGAGGGAATTTCTCGAACAAATACGAAGACATTGCCCAAGAGATCCCGTATGCCGATGCCGCATCTTTGTCGAACAGCCCGTCCGAGCGAACCATCAGTTCCACCAACCCCGGCTTGTCAACTTGTTCGAACAGGCGGGCCGCTGCGCGCAGATTGTCTTTGCTGATGCGGTCGGCAGGTCGACGGTTTTCGGCAGGATTGTTGACCCCGGGGGCTTCAAACATGCCGGCAAGCCCTTCCTTGAACCATTTGGGTTGAGGGAAAAATCTTGGGTGAATCCCCACGTTGTGAGCCGCTTGGTGGGTTGCCTCGTGAATGACCGTGGTCATGGTTTGAAATGACGGACTCGTTTGCGAACGATTGTTGCCGCCCGACGCATCGTATGTGATCATGCGGTTGCTGAACGGTCGATAGTATCCGGCTGTCGAGAAAGAAAACGAGGTGTACTTCGACGCAAATCGGTTGTACTCATCCCGATTGAGCAGCACGATAGAAACCATTGGGAACTCGGCTTGCTGCAACGACATCCCGCGGGCGGTCATCGATTGCCGAAATCGAATGTAGAACTGCTCGAACGGTAACGCCCACTTTTTGTAAGCGCCCGGTGGATGGACCACGACGTAGTGCGGTGTGATCGAAACCTCGTACTTACTGCCGAACTCTTTTTGAAGTTCGACTCGTAGTTGCCGCGCGGTTTTGGGTTTGAACGAACTGGAAACTCGCTCGACCCGGTCGACTTCGTTTGCCTTGAAAAGTTTTATCCGCCCGTTGCGACGCATCAAAACAGTTTCACGCTTGTTGTGGACAATCGGATGACCCACGTAAACATTGTCGCCCGATGTCAACTTGACGGTGTACCGTTTGGCAGACGGATGTGTGTGGTAGGCTGCCGCTTTTGGCTCCGCGCCGACGACCACCGTCGCTGCGATCAGCCCGATTACGTAGCTGGTGGCAAGAATGAATGAGGTTTGTTTGATGCGGACCATGATGCCCCAGATCGTTTCGTTTCGTTTGGTCTTTTACTTTTTTTCCCAACCACGAGTGTTTTTTCCCAACCACGAGTGGTAAGCGTCCATCAGAAGTGGCAGGATCAGTCAGCAAAACCATACGTCGATTCCGAAGGTCACGATGGGTAGCGGCCGAACTTCGATCAACAAACTGGCGGCTGAGCGCTTCAACCGTCAGAATCGGATTGCCACAAAAAGCCGGATAAACACGCAAAGTCGTGCTGGGCGTTGCAGAAGCGTGTGATTCACGGGTATGACCGTGTGGAAGGGTTGATGTCGAGCCATCACCCGACCGTCGTCGCTCGAGAACTTTGGGCGGTCGCGTTAGAATCAAAAACGAAGGCTAACAAAATGAATCCGGACCAAAGTGAAAAGTTTGAGGTCTTCTTTGATGCGCAGTGTCCGTTGTGCAAAAAGGAAATCGACATGGTGCGTCGGATGGACGTCAATCATCGTCTGATTTTGACGGACATTGCTGCCGAAGATTTTGACTCGTCACTCGTTGGCAAGGAACTCGATACGCTGATGCGAGAAATTCACGGTCGCCATGCGGACGGGCGGTGGGTGGTCGGTGTCGAGGTCTTCCGCGAGATATACAGTCGCGTTGGGTTTCAGAAGCTGACATCGATTAGCAAACTGCCAATCATCCGCTCGCTGTTAGAAGTCGGCTACAAGTGTTTTGCTTGGCCACGTTATCGTCTTGCTTTGAGGAGGATGCAAAAGGCTGGAGGTGCAGCGAACTCGCAATCCGGATCGAATGTCTGCGACACCACATCTGCAAAATCTTCTTGTCGGCAAATTTCTGCGGTGACGAAGACCGACGCGGTCTCGGCAGTCACAACTATCGATTGAGGAAAAGGATGTCCGATTTTTTTTGCTAGACGAGTTGCTGGGCGATGTTGATGGAAGCGGAAACCGAGAAAAGAATGCGAATTGCGATCGTTGGGTCAGGTATCTCTGGTTTAGTCGCCGGCTACTACCTTCGGGATCACCACGACGTAACGGTGTTCGAGGCTAACGATCGAATCGGGGGCCACACGAATACGGTCACTTGTGACGACGGCGAAAAATCTGTGGCGGTCGACACGGGCTTCATTGTCTACAACGAACGAACGTATCCGAACTTCATCCGCCTGCTGGACGAACTGAATGTCGCGACTCAACCGACTCGGATGAGCTTCAGCGTGTCGTGCGAGGAAACGGGGCTTGAGTACAACGGCACCAACTTGAACGGTTTATTTGCTCAACGGAGTAACCTTATCAGTCCAAGATTTTGGCGACTACTGATTGACTTTCGCCGATTCGCGAAATTGGCCAGAGCAACTTTGGCGGCGGAAGACTCAACGGAAACGGTGGACGAATTCTTAACGCGGCATCGGCTCTCCGATGCCTTCGTGCGTCATTATTTCCTGCCGATGGGCGCTGCGATCTGGTCGGCATCGTTTGAATCCTTTGGGCAATTCCCAATTCGTTTCATTGCGGAATTTTATCACAATCACGGTTTGCTGGACGTGACCAATCGCCCGCAATGGCGTGTGATTCGTGGAGGCTCAAAACAGTATCTCGCGCCGCTGACGGACGGTTGGCGTGATCAGATTCAAACGAGAAAGCCAGTCACACGCGTCGATCGACGCGAACATGCTGTGGCAGTCGGCATTGTGGGTGATGAAACGCGCGAGTTCGATCACGTTATTTTTGCTTGTCACGCGGATCAGGCGTTGAGGATTCTTGCGGATCAGGCGACGCCCAAGGAGCAGGAAGTGTTGTCATCGTTTCCTTATCAACCAAACGTGGCAACCTTGCATACCGACGATTCCGTGTTGCCCCAGCACCGCCGAGCGTGGGCGTGCTGGAACTATTTTTGTCCCGCTGGTAGCGCGGACAGGCCGACGGTGACGTACAATATGAACATGCTCCAATCGCTGCAAAGTAATCAGACGTTTTGCGTGACGCTGAACGATCAAGGTCGAATCAACCCATCAAAAATTATTCGCCAGTTCAATTATGATCATCCCACGTTCTCGACCAATCGCAGCCACATGCAAAGTCGCCATGGCGAATTAATTGCTCAAAATCGAACGTCATTCTGCGGAGCCTACTGGCGAAACGGTTTTCACGAGGATGGGGTCGTGAGTGCCTTGCGAGTGGTCAATCGATTACTGCCGTCTGAGTTTGCACCGTCGATCGAGGATGTTGCTCACGGAGTGCCGGCGATTGAATAGTTGTATCTATGTTGGCACGGTGCGGCACCGTCGAAAAAAAACGGCAGCTCATCAGTTCAAGTTTCAGCTTTACATGCTGCTGCTGGATTTGGATGAACTGGAGACCGTGTTTCGAGGGCGGTTGCTGTGGTCGACCAGTCGGCCTTCGATTGTTCGCTTTCGCTCCAGCGACCATCTGAAAAAGTATGCGGCCGAGCCCTCGTTGAAAGAACGAGTCCATCAAGCGTTGGCTGAACTTGGTGAAACCCGACCGATCGGCCCGGTGCGGTTGTTGACTCAAGTCCGGCATTTTGGATTCTACATGAACCCGGTCAGCTTTTATTACTGCTTCGATCCGACGGATCGCCGCGTTTTGGCCGTCCTGGCCGAGGTCAATAACACTCCGTGGGGCCAGCAGCATCTGTATTTGGTTTCCTCGGATCAGAAAGATCAACTGCGACGACGCGTGTCCAGTGACCGCGTTGACAAAACCTTCCATGTTTCCCCGTTTATGGAAATGGACATGCATTACCGCATGATATTCACTTGGCCGGAAGATCGGCTGGGAGTCAAAATGGAGAATTGGCAGTCAGGAAATCGGATATTCGACGTTTCAATGCTGTTGGAAAAACGAAACATCGACGGTTTCACTCTAGCGTGGATGTTGGTCAGGCATCCCCTGATGAGTCTACAGACATTTGCCGGGATCTATTTTCAAGCGCTGCGATTGTGGATCAAGAAAGTTCCGTTCATCCCTCATCCTGACAAGCAAAGTCTCGTCAACTGATTGTTTTGACGGGCAACGTTCGGTGTCTGATTCACAACCAACAGATTTTTTCTTATCTTACAACTATGAATCACTTTTGTTCGACACTCGACTCGGTCGAAACCAACTGCCCGGCTGCTGAAACAGCAATCAATTTGGATCATCTATCCGATGGTGTGAAGTTCGAGTTCGCCATTCATTCGGATGAACGTAAGGGGCACTTCCTTGAATCGTTTTTCCGATCCTCTTTTCGCCGGTGGCTGAGTGGAATTCAAACCGGGTCCATTGCGGTCATTGAAGGCAGTGAGTCGTGGTCGACCGGTTCGAAATGCAGCGGAGACGATTCTCTTCACGCTCATATTGCGATCGCTGACCCCGCCGCGTACCGCCGCATGATCACTGGCAGCACGCTCGGTGCCGCGGAAAGCTATGCCGACGATCAGTGGAGTTCCGATGATTTGACTGCGTTGATTCGGATCATGATTCGGAATCTGGGCGTGGTTCACAAAGTCGATCGCAGCTGGTCGCGAGCCAAGAACTTTTGGAACTGGATGCGTCATTCGCTGCGGAGGAACACGCTGGCCGGCAGCCGCCGAAATATTCACGAGCATTACGATCTTGGGAACGATTTTTACAAGCTGTTCCTTGATCCGACTCTAAGTTACTCGTCCGCGATCTTTGGCAATCAGGCGGGTTCGCTTGATTATGATTCGACCGAGCCAAATTCGCTGGAAGACTTGCACGCGGCTTCCATCCACAAGCTGGACGTGGTTCGGCAGAAGCTGAACGTTTGTTCCTCCGATCACGTGCTGGAAATTGGCACCGGCTGGGGAGCGATGGCGGTGCACCTCGCCTCAACAACCGGCTGCCGGGTCACGACAACGACGATTTCTCAAGAGCAGTATGGTCACGCGGTGCGAAAAGTTCAGGAAGCTGGGTTGGAAGACCAGATCACGGTTTTGCAACAAGACTATCGCCAACTGGCAGGTAGCTACGACAAGATTGTTTCGATCGAGATGATCGAAGCCGTGGGCCATCAGTACTTTGATCAGTTTTTTTCGACCTGTTCAAATTTGCTCAAACCGGGTGGCAAGATGTTGCTGCAGAGTATCCTGATCGCTGGTCAGCACTACCAAGCTTACATCCGGCGAACCGATTTCATCCGCCGGCACATTTTCCCCGGTGGCTGTCTGCCATCGATCGGAGCGATTCAGCAATCGGTCGATCGCGTTACAGATTTCCAGATGACTCGGATGGACGATTACTCGCACGACTACGCTTTGACACTGAAAATTTGGCGGCGGGCGTTCATGAGCCAACTAAGCGAAGTGCGTCGGCTTGGCTACGATCAAAAATTTATTCGCCTGTGGCATTTCTATCTCTGCTATTGCGAAGCCGCGTTTCGCGAGCGGCGAACGAATCTTGCACAGATCGTGTTCGAGAAACCGTCCAGCGTCACGGTTCGGAATTAGCTTGCTGGGCGATTCCAAAAAGGACGCGGTGATAAAATGATGGAACGTTTGATTGATTGGACCGAGCGCGGCTATGTGGCGGATTTTTTGCTACGAGCTGGCATCCGTCGGTTGCTGCGGAAGCGATTGAGCGATGTCGATCAGGGCTGCTGCGAGAAAAATCAAGCTCGGCTGGAAGAGTTGATTGCCGAGTTTTCGGCGGCACCGGTTGCGATGGTGCCAGAGAAAGCCAACGAGCAACACTATGAAGTCCCGCCGGATCTTTTCCGATTGATGCTGGGGCCTCGTCGCAAGTATTCAAGCTGCGTTTGGCCCGAGGGAACTGCCGATCTTGCTGCGGCGGAGGATGAGGCACTTCGAGTCACGTGTGAACGGGCTCAGCTGGAAGATGGGCAATCGATTCTTGAACTGGGTTGCGGCTGGGGATCGCTCACGCTTTGGATGGCCAAGCACTACCCCAACGCAAAAATTATGGCGGTATCGAACTCGGCGTCGCAGCGGGAATTCATTCTGGCCCAAGCAGCAGCCGACGGCATTGAAAAAAATCTGACGGTGATTACCGCCGACATGAACGATTTTCAGCCGGAAGTTGGTTCAGACGGTAACACCGGCACGTTCGACCGCGTGGTATCGGTCGAAATGTTCGAACACATGCGCAACCATCAGTTGCTGTTGCAGCGGATATCAGGTTGGCTGAATCCAACCGGCAAGCTTTTCGTCCATATCTTTTGCCATCGCTGTCTTACGTACAAATTTACCGATGATTCGAACGCGGATTGGATGAGCCGCAATTTTTTCTCAGGCGGGATCATGCCGGGCGACGATTTACTCGGCCGCTACCAGCGTGATTTGAAATTGGCCCGTCGCTGGCGGTGGAGTGGTCTGCACTACCAGAAAACTTGCGAGGCATGGCTGTTGAATCTTGATCGCAACCGCACCGAAGCGATCAAACTTCTGGGCGATACTTATGGTCAGGAGGAAGCGTTTCGGTGGTTCAATCGCTGGCGGATGTTTCATCTTGCGTGCAGCGAGCTGTTTGGATTCAACGGCGGCAACGAATGGTGGGTCGGGCATTACTTGTTTGAGAAGTAACACAGTGGCGTGCCTCTACGAAGAAGCATGAGACGATCGTGCTCACGACATGCGAGTGTTTCTACCGACAACGCCGCGAGCCCCGTGTAGCTTTAAATTGGCGTTACCCCGCTACGCAACGCGCGGCGACTTTTGAGGGCTGTGCAAGCTGACGACGGTGAGAACGGCAAACGCGTTTGCCCAATAGTAGATTGCGTCAATTCCGGTAAACCCTAGCACAGAGGGAGCGATCGCAAACGTGACGCCCACCATGAAGTCAACGGCCAGATGAAGCGAATAAGGGAGGACTCGAACGACTCCTGTTTCGTGATCCGTTAGGAGCGTAAGGATCAGAGCCGCGACTCCGGTACCGACGGAAAGCCAAAGGGCCAGCGGATTGGACGATCCTAGGCCCAAGATGAAGGGCATCGCGATCAAAGTAATTGCGACAGGGTAATCGATCAACGCGTGAATTTTCTGAGTTACAAATCGGATATTCATCTCTGTGTTCCTTACGAGCAAAATTTGGTGGTTGGTTTGGTGTTTAATTGGGTGCCTCAACTGCACACTCAATAGACGTGGCAAGTTAACTCGGCTTACCTCGATGGTTTCGAAAAAACGTTTTTGCCGAGCGTGGCGTTGCCTGAATTGACTCAGCCGTCGTTCGCGCGGACGGTGTTAGAAATGCTGGCGGGTTCAACGAGTCGAGCAACCGCCCGCCGTTTCGAAAAATCGGCAAGGACGGTATATTGTTCGTCCATGAAAATGTCGTACTTCATTTCGCTTGCCGTTGCCCTGTCGGCCACTTGGTTGCTGTGGTCGGGGCACCTTGAACCGTTCATCCTGATATTGGGTGGGTGCTCGGTGTTGCTGACGCTGTGGCTGTCGGCGCGGATGGGGGTAATCGACGAAGAAGGGGTGCCGGCTGACTTCGGCATTCGGCCGTTTATCAGCTTCGCGCCGTGGTTGATGTGGGAGATCGTCAAATCCAATCTTGAGGTGACCAAGATCATCTTGTCCCCCAAGATGAAACTCAAACGCAACCTAATCGAAGTCAGTGCCGACCCGAAAACAGAGATCGGGAAGGTCATTCTGGCGAACTCGATCACGCTGACCCCCGGCACAGTGTCGGTCAATCTTAAAGACGATCGGATTCTCGTTCACGCGCTTTCGTTTGAAGGCGCGGAAGAGGATTTGTCGGGCGAGATGTCGGCGCGCGTGTGCAAGTTGGAGAAACAAGCAACATGACGCCAACCGCTCCCGACATGATGTCACCAGCGCTGATTGTTTCCTCCATTGCCATTCTTGTCACGATGATGTTGGCGCTGGTCCGAGCCATGCTTGGGCCGACGGTTTTTGATCGCGTCCTTGCGCTTAATATGATGGGCACGAAAACCGTTTTGCTGATTTGCGTGGTTGGCTTTTTGACCGGACGAACGGACTTTCTAGATTTAGCACTGCTTTACAGTTTGATGAACTTTATCGGGATGGTGACGCTGCTGCGTTTTTCTCAGGTTGGGCACTTCGGCAAGTTGAGCGAGACGATGGAATCACTCGATCAAGGCGTGTTCGCGGCTGAGGACGGTTCCAACAAGGGAGGCGATTCATCGTGACTGCCCTAGTGATCATCAGTTGGTTTTTCTTGCTCTGCGGGTCGTTCTTTGCCGTGGTTGGCGGGATTGGTATCGTTCGTTTGCCCGAGTTTTTCTCGCGGATGCATGGCGGTGGAATTACGGATACGCTGGGCGCGGCGCTGATCATCATCGGTTTGTGTTTTGCAGCCGGTGATTGGTTGGTGGTCGTCAAGCTGTTAATGATTTTGTTCTTTTTGTTCATGACTGCCCCTTCGTCCTGCCATGCATTGGCTCGATCGGCTTTGTCACAGGGCGTCAAGCCGGTGCTGGAGATTGACTCAGTCCGAAAAAGTTCTTCATTGATTGACTCGGTCCAGAAAAGCGAGTCCTCACAATGATGGAATTTCAACCGTGGATTTTGGAGATCCCGATTCTGGCGTTGTTGGCGATTACGGCCGTCGCGGTGGCGAGGGTTCGCGACCTGTGGGCAGCGGTCATGTTCACCGGCATCTACAGTTTTCTGGGAGCCAGTTGGATGCTGATCCTAGACGCGCCGGACGTAGCGTTTACCGAAGCTGCGGTTGGAGCGGGTATCTCGACCGTGCTGTTGCTGGGCACGTTAGCGCTGACGGGAAAGAAAGAAAAGCCGACGACGGCGTCTCCGTTGTTGCCTTTGGCGGTGGTGCTTGTGACCGGTGGTGCGTTGGTCTATGGGACTTTGGATATGCCCTATTTTGGCGACCCAAACGCTCCGGTTCATCAGTACCCTGATCCGGGCTTTGTGGAAAAATCGATGCACGACATGCATGGCTTGCCCAATGTGGTAACCTCCGTGCTGGCTGGATATCGAGGCTACGACACGTTGGGCGAGACCGCAGTGATTTTCACGGCGGGAATTGCGGTGCTGTTGATTCTGCGGCCCAATAAGGATGACGATTTTTCGGATGCGGATCTGAAATCGTCTCGAAAAGAGCGCAAGGCTCGACGCAAAAAACGGAAGCGAGGCCGTAAGTGATTTCGTTTCCAATCATTCGAATCGTCACCAAGCTGCTGATTCCGTACATCTTGCTGTTTGGTTTGTACGTTCAGTTCCATGGAGACTTCGGGCCCGGCGGAGGATTCCAAGCGGGCGTGATTATCGCGTCGGCGATCGTGCTGTATTCGATGGTGTTTGGATTGCCCGCAGCACACAAGGTGGCCCCTCCGTGGGTGATTGAGAAATTGGTCGCGGCCGGGCTGTTGCTGTACGCCGGGACCGGTTTTGCGTCCATGTTTTTGCCTCGACCCAACCAAGACGTTGCCGTGAACGGAAATTTCCTTGAATACGCGGCCTTGCGGCACAATTTTTTGCCGGGCATTTTGCCGACCGATCAGCACCTTGGTATTTTTCTTGTCGAACTAGGGGTCGGTATCACGGTGACTGCGGTAATGATCATCATTTTCTACGCCTTTGCCGGCCGGAGGCGTGTCGCATGAGCGTTGAGCAATTCCTTGGGTTGTACAACTATTGGGTCGTCATCTTTTTGATGATGACCGGTTTCTACATTGTGATCGCCCGAAACAATCTAATTAAAACCGTGATCGGTTTGAACATCTTTCAGATTTCGGTGATCTTGCTGTACGTGTCGATCGGCAAGGTGTCAGCAGGAACCGCGCCGATTGTTCCGCCGGCGTTGGTCAGCCACGGCCATACCGAGGTGGCTCATGGGGATCATGCCAGTCATGGACACAGCGCTCATCACGTCGATGGGCATTCGGCTGGCGTTAAGAAAAAGAACGGCAAGCATGCCGACGCGGATCAGCACGATCATGGTCACGCTGACGATCATGACAAGCACGACGGCCATGCGCACGATCACGACTCCTCAAAACTTGGGGCGACCGGACAAGAAGGCGAATCGAGTGATGACTCGCACGATTCATCACACGAACCAACGCACGACAGCCACGCGATCGTTTACTCCAACCCGCTGCCCAGCGTCTTGATGCTGACGGCGATTGTGGTGGGCATCGCGACAACCGCGTTGGCGTTGGCGTTGATCGTTCGCATTCGCGAAGACTATGGAACGATAGAAGAAGACGAGATTCTGGAGCTAGATCGAGCCGCGTGATAGACGTTTTTTCTCAACTTCCGATCCTGCTGGTTGCGATCCCCCTATTCGCTGCGCCGATTTGTGTGCTGTTGGGTGGGAGGTGGCTGACGTACCTACTGTCGTTGACGGTCTGTGGTACCACGTTTGCGATTGCCGTTGGGCTGCTTCAGCAAGTCGGCAAGTTTGGCACCATCCACTACGAAATTGGAAACTGGAAGCCGCCGTACGGCATCGAGTACGTTGTCGATCCGCTCAGCGGGTTTGTGATGATGTTTGTGTCGGCCTTGGCGGCTGTTGTGCTGCTGTATGGCAAGCCAAGCATCGATGCGGAGATTCCTCGCTCAAAGCACTACCTGTTTTACGCGTGCTACCTGTTGTGCATGACCGGGTTGCTGGGGATGTGCATCACCGGCGACCTGTTCAACGTGTTTGTGTTCCTTGAGATCAATTCGTTGGCGTCTTATGCGTTGATCAGCCTTGGGCGAACGCGGCGTGCACCGTTGGCGGCACTTCAATATTTGATCTTGGGCACGATTGGCGCCACCTTTTTCTTGATTGGAATCGGGTTGCTTTATCAGATGACGGGAACGCTCAACATGAGCGACATTGCTGGTCGGCTGGATACCGAAACCGGGCCTCGGACGTTGTTGGTTGCGTTTGGATTCATGACGGTTGGCCTGTTCGTCAAAATGGCCGTGTTTCCACTGCACAGTTGGTTGCCGAATTCCTATTGTTACGCTCCGTCGGTCGTGACGGCCTTCGTTGCCGCGACCGCGACCAAGGTTTCGGTGTACGCGTTTATCCGATTGGTATTCGGTATCTTCAAACCGGATTTTGCGTTTGAGCAAATGCCGTTGGGCGCATTGCTGATTGGGCTTTCGATCGTCGGCATTTTTGTGGCATCGATCGCGGCGATTTTTCAAGACGACGTGAAACGATTACTGGCGTATTCGAGTGTGGCTCAGATTGGATACATGCTGCTGGGAATCGGAATGGCGACGACTCAAACGTTGACGGCCGGCATCGTACACATGTTCAATCACGCCTTGATTAAGGGCGGGTTGTTCATGGTGGTAGGCTGTTTTGTGCTGCGGCTGGGGTCATCTCGGTTGTCCGACTGGCGCGGAGCCGCGAAGACGATGCCGTGGACGTCACTCGCGTGGGCCATCGGTGGGCTTGGTTTGATCGGAGTGCCGATGACGGCCGGTTTTGTTAGTAAGTGGTTGCTGCTAACTGGTGCGTTTCAGGCAGAACAGCCCTTGGTTGCAGGTGTGATGCTGATGAGCAGCCTGCTGGCGGTCGTTTACGTTTGGCGAGTCGTCGAGACGTTGTACTTTAGTGAGCAGTTGTCGCCGGCGGTGGAAAAATCAAAGGAGGCTCCTGTCTGGATGCTGGTTCCAATGTACTTGGTTATTTTGGCCGTCGTTGTGTTCGGTGTCTGGACGCCGTTTTCAGTCGGCTTGGCTGCTGAGGCTGCCGAAAGCTTGCTGCCGACCGATTGGGATTCAGCCGTCACCAACATGGATGCCGGAGGTGCTCCATGATCGAGTGGACGGGTGCAAATGCGATTTGGATTTCGATGACGCTGCCCCTGCTGGCGATTGTTTGGGTGTTTCTGTTCGGGAAAATCCCAAACGTACGTGAGTCGGGTTCGATCGCGGTCTCGCTGGTTTTGTTTGGCGTGAATATTTCGCTGTCGAAACTGGTTTTCGATGGCGGCCGGCCCGAGTTAGCCCTTGGTGAAATGGTGCCGGGTTTTGAGTTGAAGTTCACGGTCGAACCGCTCGGCATGTTGTTCGCGTTGGTGGCGTCGGGCCTGTGGGTGCTGACGACGCTTTATGCGATTGGCTACATGCGTGGGCATCACGAAAAGAATCAAACGCGTTTCTTCGCTTGTTTCGCCGCGGCAATTTTTGCGGCGATGGCGGCCGCTTATGCGGGGAACTTGTTCACGCTGTTTGTGGCGTACGAGATCATGACTGTTTCGACCTACCCGCTGGTGACTCATCATGGAGACGCAAAAGCGAAAGCGGGCGGGCGAGTTTACCTTGGCATTCTGATCAGCACGTCGATCGCATTCTTTATGTTTGCGATCGCGTGGACGTGGCAACTAGCGGGAACGACGGATTTTCGCGATGGAGGAATTCTGCGACCGGCGTTTGAGGATGGACTGATTGGTCCGGGTGCGCTGGCGGTTTTACTGGGGCTGTTCGCCTATGGGATCGGGAAAGCGGCACTGATGCCGATCCACCGTTGGCTGCCGGCGGCGATGGTGGCTCCGACGCCGGTGAGCGCTTTGCTACACGCGGTGGCGGTCGTGAAGGTCGGTGTCTTTTCGGTGTTGAAGGTAGCGATTTACGTGTTTGGGATCGACTTGTTAAACGAAACGGGATGTAGCGAGTGGCTTTGCTACGTGGCTGGAGTTTCGATCCTTGTCGGTTCGCTGGTGGCGATGACCAAAGACAATTTGAAAGCCCGGCTGGCGTACTCGACGGTCAGCCAATTGGCTTACATTACTCTCGGAGCCGCGTTAGCCACCCCCGCCAGCGCGATCGGCGGCGGGATGCATATTGCGATGCACGCGGTTGGAAAAATCACGCTCTTTTTCTGCGCTGGAGCGATCTACGTGGGGGCTCATAAGAGCAACATCAGCGACATGCGAGGACTCGGACGAGCGATGCCGTTCACGTTTGGCGCTTTTCTGCTGGCGGCGATCAGCATTATCGGCTTGCCTCCGGGCGGTGGGTCGTGGAGCAAATGGTTCTTGGCGGTTGGGACGGTCGAGCGAGGCATGTACTTTCTGACGGCCACCTTGATGATAAGTTCATTGTTGAACATCGCTTACCTTGTTCCGATTCCCGTGCGAGCATTCATGACGCCGGCAGGGCAAGAGCCGATGACGTTGAAGGAAGCTCCGCTGATGTGTGTTGTGCCGCTTTGCATCACGGCCGTTGGTAGCGTGCTGTTGTTCTTTTTCGCTCACGAAATTTACGGGGTCATGGAACCGATCGTCGGAGGAACCAAAACCCCGTGATGAATGATTCAACTTCAAAAGACGAAACTCAAAGCTGGTTCGAAAAACGCGGCAATGTGCGAACGCTGATCGGCGTTCTGATCGTCGCTTGCATCGGTCTGGCCGTTGCCGATTTGTTCTATGAAAACGATCATGCTCATTTTCCGATCGAGAAATCGTTCGCGTTCCAAGCTTGGTTTGGGTTTGTCGTGTTTGTCGTGATCGTGTTCTTGGGCGTGGCTTTGAGGCCAATCATCAAACGAAGCGAGGACTATTATGATCGATAGTCTGAAGCACTTGCCGCCGGGCTTCATCATGATGCTTGGGGCTTTACTATTGCCCATGCTAGGACGCCGATTGTCGGCGGCCGCAGCCTTGGTGCTATCGCTGTTGTCGCTGGGTTTGTTTTGCGCGATGCCCGCGGGCGAGTTTGGACAGCTCGAGCTGTTCGGCAACCAATTGAACTTGGTCCGAATTGACCGTCTGAGTTTTATCTTTGGCCTGATTTTCCATCTGGCTGCCGTGATAGCTTCGATTTATGCGCTTCATGTTCAGGACACGAAACAGCACATTGCGGCGATGATCTACGCTGGCGGAGCGATCGCTGCCGCGTGTGCGGGCGACTTCGTCACGCTGTTTGTTTTCTGGGAACTGACGGCATTGTCGAGCGTGGTTCTTGTTTGGGCGACGGGAACAGAACGATCGTACCGCAGCGGGATGAGGTACTTGATCGTGCAAGTGTTGTCCGGCGTGCTGCTGTTGTCGGGAGCGTTGTTGCAGTTGAATGAAACGGGGTCGCTGGCGTTTGTTCACTTGGCCGGTGACGCCACCAGCGTTCTTGAGCTATCCACTGGAGCGAAGCTGATCCTGCTGGCTTTTGGGATCAAGGCCGCGTTTCCGTTGCTGCACAACTGGTTGCAAGACGCTTACCCGGAAGCCACCGCGACTGGCACGGTTTTCCTGAGTGCTTTCACAACCAAGTTGGCGATCTACTCGCTGGCTCGCGGTTTCGCGGGCGTTGAAGAATTGATCTACATCGGCTGTGCGATGACGCTGTTCCCGATCGTGTTCGCGGTGATCGAAAATGATCTACGGCGAGTCCTTGCTTACAGCTTGAACAACCAGCTTGGTTTCATGGTGGTGGGAATTGGAATTGGGACACCGCTCGCCATCAACGGCGCGGCGGTTCATGCGTTTTGCCACATCATCTACAAAGCGTTGCTGTTCATGTCGATGGGGGCGGTGCTGCATCGAGTCGGAACGACCAAGGCGACGGAGCTTGGTGGCTTGCATAAATCGATGCCGTGGACGACCGGTTTCTGTCTGATCGGAGCCGGTTCGATTTCTGGATTCCCTCTGCTGTCAGGCTTCATCAGTAAGTCAATGATCATCACGGCGGCGGGGCAGGAGCATTTGTTCTGGGTTTGGATCGTCTTGCTGATCGCGTCGGCAGGTGTAATGGAACACTCGGGGATCAAAATCCCGTTCTTCGCGTTCTTTGCTCACGATAGCGGCAAACGAGTCAAAGAGGCTCCGCTCAACATGCTGATCGCGATGGGCTTGGCCGCCGCGATGTGCATTGGTTTGGGGATCTTCTATCCGTTGCTTTACAGCTTGTTGCCGACGGAGCCGATGGCAATGCACCATGGACATGAGGAACCTTACAAGCCGTACACGGCGGCTCACGTGATCACGATGTTGCAGCTATTGATGTTCGCGGTATTGGCATTCGTAGTGTTGATGACCACGAAGCTTTACCCGTCCGAAGTTCGAGCGACCAACTTGGATACGGATTGGTTTTATCGAAAGCCATTGCCTTGGGTGTTGGGAAGCATCGGTGCAGCGATCGGTTGGTTCGATAAGAAGGTGCGAGCCGAATTCATTGACTGCGGTAAGTCGTTCATTGGCCGACTGGCGGATGGCTTCGGCGAAAAGGGCCTGATGGGCGGCACTTGGGCAACAAACGCGATGGCGTTCTGGGCCGCGATGTTGCTGGGAATTTTCCTACTAATCTATTACTCGTAGATCATCTTAGAACTGCTGGCCTCAACGTTTTTGTAGGACTGTTTTGTAGGACAGTTGTCCTCAACTGTTCACTATCAGTCTTGCAACTATTCGCCCCGGAGTGCCTTCTTGCTTGTCTGGGTTGAAAGACCAAAGGATACGCGCACGAGCTTGGTTCAAAAACACGGAGGCACCGAGAACACAGAGCTTCGGAACGATGTGTTTGGTCGAAATTTTTGATCCTTGTTAACCACGAATGGACACGAATCCACACGAATGAACGTGTTGGAAATCTGAACCTAACTTTGCCTAGATTTCTTTGACAGGATTTACAGGATGAACATGATTGGTGGCTCGGCAATTATCCCGTCAATCATGTTGATCCTGTCTAATTTTAGGTAGGTTTTTGCCCATTGCCCATCGGCACGTTGGTTTGTAGCTGGCTTTGTGGCTTAGTTCTTTTTGTTCGAGAGTCTGGTCAGCATGCGGTCGAGCGTGTTGGCGAAAGCCTGAACGTCTTTCTGGCTTTGTGGTTTTGGGCCTGAGGTCTCGACGCCCGCACTTCTGAGCTGATCCATCAGGTTGCGCGTCGCAAGGCGCCCCTGAACCGATGACTCATCAAACAGCTCGCCGCGAGTCCCAATGGCGATGCCGCCTTTCTTGACGACGTCTGCCGCCAGCGGAATGTCGCCCGTGATAACAACATCCCCCTTTCGCATTAGTTCGATGATCTTCTTGTCTGCAACGTCGGCTCCATGCGGTACCAGAATGGCATCGATGTACTCCGACTTAGGGACCCTGATCGATTGATTGGCCACCAGCGTGGTTTGGATCTCGCGCCGTTTGGCGGTGCGAAACACCATTTCCTTGACCTTGGACGGGCACGCATCACCGTCGACCCAGATTTTGATGGTTGGTTTCACGATGGGTTTGTTTTGGTTCAACCTTCAAGGCTCCCTAATGCATGTTGCACTTAACGATAGCGTCTGTGGCGTTGTGAAAACCGAGTTTAAAGCAGCGAAAAACCGCTAGATTTAAACGGAATACGCTCTAGTTGTGCGGCCTGTGTCATTACACCGAACGTGCTAGCAGAATGTGAATGGATTGGCTTGCGAGTGGATACCAATCGCGTCCAGTTACGTTGACGAAAATCCGACGTTTCTCTATCGTCCGCGCAATAGCTAATTTTTGCAACCGACGCTTTTCGGGCCAATGGTGACATGTTGAGACAAATGACAAATGCCGGCTGTTTTCTCGCGGTGTTTGTTGGTGTGTCAGCTCTGGCCTCATTGGTCCTAGCCCAGTCGGCTTCCGAAGCAGTTGCTCAGCCGTTGAACGAAATTGTTTTGCTGAATAACGGACGGGTATTGCAGGGCCAAGTTAATCGAACTTTCGATCAAGTTCACGTTCAAACGGCAGCCGGCAGTCGGATCGTTCTTCAGGCAAATCGAGTCGATCAAATTTTTGACTCGTTGAGTGCCGCCTTTCAACATCGCGGATCCAAGCTTGGTAGCGAAGACATTGATGGCCATTTGTCGTTGTTTCATTGGTGTCTGAAGCACCGACTGAAAGCCGAGGCTCAACAACAGCTCGATCGTTTGATGCAGACTCAGATCGATGCTCGACAATTGCAGTTTCTCGATCGCCAGCTTGTGCGAACGTTTGAACCCTCGAAATTGGCGGTGGTCAAAAATGATCGCAACACCGAGCCAAATCGCGTTGTCGCAGACAAATCACTTAGCTATTTGGATATTGAACCTATATTTCATTCGCTGCCATCTGTGAATCGCGAAGAAAATTTTATGCCGGCAGTGATGGTCGATCGAGCCGTGGCGATGGCTAGTCACACCGAGCCAGTGAAAACTGAAGCAAAAGAGACGGTCAAAATTGATGTTGCTCGCACCAAGACGAAACCGTCGGTTCTTGGTCAACTTGACTCGATGACCGAGCTGTTGACTCGAGAAGACCTGCACCAATTTCAACGTCGCGTGCAGCCGATTTTGTTGAAAGGTTGCTTGGCGGCAAAGTGCCATAATTCGACGGCGACGACGATGCCTTTGTTCCATCGCGGGCGAGGTCAGTTGGTTCCCAAACGGTTTACGCAGCGAAATCTGCAATCGATTGTGGATTGGGTGGACGCGAACCAGCTTGCTGACAGTTCGCTCGTAACTCAGGCCGTTACCGCACACGGTGGGCAGAAAAGCCCGGGAATCAAAGTCGGGTCGAAACAGTTCGATCTGCTAACGGATTGGCTACGACAGGTTGCAAAGAATTCGCCCGAGCTACTGCCAGCAGCAGTTGTTTCTGAAAAATCGGAACCGATTGATCTGGTCGGGCTGGAATCCGAGGATGCCGAAGCGTTGTCAGCGGCCCAAAAAACGGGTCGCGCAGTTACCGGTCCGTCAAAGGAACGCCAAGCAGCCAAGCTGGAACGCAAGCAACCTGAACCGGTCGTCGATCCTTTTGATCCAGCGGCATTCAATCGCTTGCCGAAGTAATCGTTTCCGGCGAGCAACTCATCTGACGTCTGCGAGAAACAGGTGTGGCAAGCGTGAAGAGCTTCTTCTGGTTTCTTCTTGACTGCATGGCAGATTGGAGAACGAACTGACATCCACAAAAACAAAAACAGAAACGCAGAGTCGCTGAGGACGCGGAGATCCTGTCCGCGTACCTTCTCTGCGGTCTTTACGCCTCCGCGTTTCAAAGCTTCGCCCACCGAGAATGGCGATGTGTCACGTCCATTCGCGATGCCGCCTGCCAGACGCAAGCTACCCATAAAGCACAATCAAAAACAGAAACGCAGAGTCGCTGAGCACGCGGAGATCCTGTCCGAGAACCTTCTCTGCGATCTTTGCGCCTCCGCGTTTCAAAACTTCGCCCACCGAGAATGGCGATTTGTCACGTCCATTCGCGATGCCGCCTGCCAGACGCAAGCTACCCACCAAGCACGATCAAAAATAGAAACGCAGAGTCGCTGAGGACGCAGAGATCCTGTCCGCGCACCTTCTCTGCGATCTTTGCGGCTCCACGTTTCAAAACTTCGCCCACCGAGAATGGCGATAGGTCACGTCCGTTTGCGATGCCGCCTGCCAAACGCAAGCTACCCACCAACTACGATCCAAAACAGAAACGCAGAGTCGCTGAGGACGCAGAGATCCTGTCCACGCACCTTCTCTGCGATCTTTGCGGCTCCGCGTTTCAAAACTTCGCCTGCGAACCGCAAGTTGCCAGCTACACAGGTCCGGAAATCGAGTCCATCCTTCGCGGCTCATTGTTCCCACCTTCCGATCAGCGCATAAAAAACACCCTCGGCACCTTGGGTTCCAGGGGGGCTGGGAACACCTCAGTAGTCCGAGAGCGATTGGACGATCACGACCCGGCTTCCGTGCAAGGTCGATCTCTTGGTCTGACTTCAACACGTCTGAAAAACTGCAACATCCGTGTCGCTGTTCTGCAACGCTGATTGTCAAGTTGAGTTGCCAGGCGACGACTCAATCGGACAAACTGCCAAAGTTCAAACCGAAATATTTTGTCTTTTTGAAGCAACCGAAAACGGCCTTTTCGCTTCAGGTTCGGGAAGGTTAGAAAATGCAAAACAATGGGTCAAGGGAGATTTGCTGGGGGCGAAATTATTTTCAAAAGTGTTATGATCTTCTCTAGGCAATTTGCGTTTTGGCACGGCAAAACACGTGTAAATTAAGTGTCAAGCAAAACACAGCAATCGTAAAAATAGCTGATTGACTTGCTTGGAACTTTGCTATCAACGCAGACTTCTCTGGCCACCAACTGCTGTTTTTTTTATTTGTGATTTCGATTAACAGCGCGGCATTTTTGACCATGAATTCATCCACCGCGTTTCAAATTCAGAAGGTCGAAACGGCTCAACAGTCAGCAGACTTTTTCGCTCTTCCGGATCGGTTGTATCGCAATGATCGTGCGTATGTTCGGCCTCTGAACCAGATGGCGCGACTGCCGGTGGATGTGGAACGCCATCCGTTTTACAAGCATGCCGACCGGGCGATGTGGGTTTGCTACCGAGATGGACACGTCGTAGGTCGCATCGCTGCCATCAAAGATGATCTGCACAACGAATATTATTCCGATTCCGTCGGCTTCTTCGGAATGTTTGAATCGATTGATGATCAGGTAGTGGCGGATTCGCTTTTGGATACCGCGTCTAACTGGCTGAAAGCGAATGATTGCACATCGATGCGCGGCCCGGTCAATCCATCGATGAAAGGTGAGTTCGGTGTTTTGGTCGATGGCAACGGGGCTCCGCCCTACGTCATGACCGCGCATTGCGCCCAATTTTATGATCGACTGCTGATCGGCAGCGGTTGCTCTGTCGTGAAGCAGTTTTACGCGTTTCGTGTTCGGCCGCACGACGATCAAGCGACAAGCAAGATCCATTTCAATCGCTTGAAAAAGATTGAGCAAAAGATCCTGCGCCGATATCCAAAATTGCACTTCAAGGCAGTGGATCGGCACTCGTACGAGCAAACGCTGCGTGACATCAATGAGCTGGGCAACGTGGTGCGACGGCACGGTTTTGGATTTGTGCCACTGACGGACGACGAGTTGAACTTCATGATCCAGAATCTACGTCGGGTCATTCGGTTCGACATGATTCATGTTGCGTATTGGGAAGACCAACTGGTCGGATTCATCGTCAACATCCCGGATATCAATTGGGTGTTGAGTAAAACCGTTGGGCGTCCTGACTGGCTCAGAATGATTCAGGTTCCGCTATTGTCACGGTTCTGTCCGCGGTCGCGAGTCATCGCGTTGGGGGTTCACGAGGACTTCCGCAAAAAAGGAATCGCGATTCTGTTGATCAAGCGTTTGACGGATCTAGCGAGAAGCTTCAAAGAGTGGGAACTGTCGTGGGTCGCCGAGGACAATACGAATTCGATGGGAGCGATCGAGAGCGTGATTGATCTGGACCGCTACAAAACGTGGCGGCTCTATGAGAAACCCATCTGATCGTGGTCTAACGATGTGCCGAATCTAGTCGAACCAGTCGACGGTTCCGGCTAACCGAACAGGTCGGTTTTTTGACGAACCGAACAAATCGGTTTTTTAGCTAACCGAACAGGTCGGTTTTCTAGCTAACCGAACAAGTCGGTTACGGGTTCACCACCGTTGCCCATCGTGAAAGGGCGATCGTCGGGGGAAGTGATTTCTTTCTCATGATCGATGCCCATGGCGTACGCGATTGTGGCGTTGAAATCCATTATCGTGACCGGGTCATCTTCCACCGTCCGACCGGTTTCGTCGGTTTCGCCGTATAGCAGGCCGCCTTTGATTCCGCCCCCTGCCATCACGCTGCAGAATGCACCGGGGCTGTGGTCGCGGCCTGCATTCATATTGATGTTTGAAGTTCGGCCAAACTCAGTGCTAAGCACAACAAGTGTTTCGTCAAGCATGCCTAGGCTTTTCAAGTCAGTGATCAACGCCGAGGCACCTTGATCCATCGTCCGTGCTCGTCTGGGAAGTGATCGAAACAGATTGCGGTGATCGTCCCATCCGCCCATCGCGACCTCGATGTATTTCACTCCGCCTTGAGCAAGACGTCTTGCCAGTAAACAACCTTGGCCGAACCGATCGTTGCCATAGGCCTTGCGAATTTTTTCAGCCTCTTGGCTCAGGTCGAACGCTTTCAGGTCCTCGCTTCGCATTAAGTTAATCGCTTCATCGTAGAGTTCGGTGTATCCGGTAACGGCTGCGTTCTTGGCGGTTTTGCGGAACTTCTTGTCGAACGCGTCAACCAAATTCATGCGGTGACTAAATTGAGATTCCGACAGGTACTTTGGCGGTTTGATATTTTGCAAGCCTTTTTTTGGATCACCGACCGGCACGGGCGTGTACTGCGAGCCCAAGTAACCGGCTCCCTGATAGCCCGAACCGCAACTGATCGCAACGGTCGCCGGGAGAATTGGGTTGTCACGCCCCGACAGACGATGAATCCACGGTCCGAGAGACGGGTGGCTGGTTGACGCAATTTTTCGATACCCCGTCTGCATCGTGTACTGAGCCTGTTCGTGAACTCCGGTTTCGGTGTTCATCGATCGAATCACCGCCAAGTCCTTTGTCAGCGCTGCAAGCATCGGAACGTGCTCAGCGAACTTTACGCCCGACACCTTCGTGTCAATCGTTTTGGTTTCCCCCTGTACCTCGGTACCAGGTTTGGGAGCGAACGTTTCGAATTGGCTCATCGCCCCGCGCATGTTCAAGTAGATGACGCGCTTGGCCTTACCCTTGGGCTTGGACAGTGGCGTCGCACCCGTTGCCAGTGGCGTTGAGCCGAACAAGCCGCTGCCGGAAGCGTGACCGAACAGATTCACGCCAAGAAGACCCGCCGCAACCCGTGTCATGAAGCTTCGTCGCTGGAGATCTTTCGGATCGTCCGTGTTTAAAAAAGAAAACATCAGCCTGTACCCTATTGGATAAACATGAACTCGCGAGTGTTTAAAAGCGACCAAATCAGATTGCCGACGCCTGCGGCACCTGCGGATTCCATCTCAGCCATCGCGACCCGTTTGTCAAGTCGCGTTGGAGGACGCGTGAGAATGCTCAGGAAGATCACCTCGATTTTGTTGCTGGCAGTGGATGCGCCCGCCACTTCGTCGTAGATAACCGTTCCCTCGTAAAGCAGTTTGTGAGAAATCGGCCCGTTGAACATCGTTAAAATCTGAGGAACATGGCCTTCGACCGAATCGCCCGAAATCAACGTCCGGTCACCTTGGCCAAATTGACGAAGGAAATGGTCGGGGCGTTGAGGTTGGGGCATTTCCGAGGCGCGAACGAGCAAATAGCCGTCGTGGGAATGAACCTTGTTGAGTTTTGCTTCTTGGCCTTTGTCGCTACGCTCGCGTCGGTACATCTCATACTTTTTCTTGATGTCACTCATCGAGTACGTTTTGTCCGGATCAAGCGCAACGACTTTCAGCGACTCTTCACCACGAGGCCGCTCATAAAGGTCTGGGTCGGCTAACGTAAGCGTCAGCATCGAATCCCAAAGCTGTTGAGCCGTCATCCGACGAAGGATGGGACCTTGAAAGTAGTACGGTTGGTTGGGGTTCCAGTCACCCAAGAAAGCCTTTCGCTGGTAGGCTTTCGTGTTGTACAGGATTCGCAAGAACTCACGCTGCCGATAGCCAACACGCTGAAACTCGGCGACCAAAAAATCGAGAAGTTCTTGATTGCTCGCCTCCGTCGCGTCGTTGTGATTGTCGATGGGCTCAATTAACCCGACCCCAAAGACTCGCTTCCACAATCGATTGGCGATGGTCATGGCGAATCGAGGGTTTTCTGGCGACGTGACCCAATCGGCGAACGTTGCCCTCAATGGAACGCCCGGTTCAATCACGGGAGGAGAACCAAAGGCGACTTTTGGCTCAACCTTTTGACGCGGGCGAGCGTTGTCGTACTTGTAATCTTTGGGTAGTCTTAGCCGCGCGTCTCGATCTTCAATAACGCCGATGATGCTTTGGTCAATAACGCGATCGAGTCGATTTTTCAGTTCGGCCGTTTCGATCGTTTCGGGTAGCTGTTCCAGTTCGCTTCGGTAGGGGGCGATCGCTTGTTCAATCGCACCGGCCATGTGATTGGTGCGAGTCCCGTGAATGAACGCCGCCAGTTCGTAAAACTGCTTTTGCGTCCATGTGTCGAACGGGTGGTCGTGACACTGAGCACATCCGATCCGCGTACCCAAAAAAGTACGCATCGAGTTGTCCAAGATCGCCATGTTCATGTCTCGGTCGCGAAGCGCGTAGCCAACGGGTGGGTTTTCCCAGATGCGACCTTCAGCCGACAACAACTGCGACACAAAGTCGTTGTAAGGCATGTCGTTCGCGATCGCATCTTTGACCCAATCGTTGTAGGGGCGCAGGTTGGCAGTTCTAGGAACATTGTCTGTCAGTCGCAGAATCTCCGCCCAGAGATTGAAGGAGTGGCTGACGTAACCTTGCGAGTTCAGCAGATGGTCGACCAGTGCCGACCGTTTTTCATCGCGGCTTTTTCGAGAACGAACAAACGCAACTGCTTGACGGCCGGTGGGGATGGTTCCTGAAATGTCCAAGTAGGCTCGTCGAACGAACTCGTAGTCGTCGGTCACCTTCTCCGGGCGGACCTTGTTTTCCTTCAGGCCCTTGTCGATCATCGCGTCGATCTTTTCGGCAGAATCGAGGGCCGCGTTCAGAAGGTCCGCGTTTAACTCGGTTGACTCAAGACGCTGGTACTTGGGCACTTTCGAGAAGTCAATGTTCGACCCGCCCGGTTGGTTACGAGTCGAGCTGCCTTTGTTCGCATTGCTGTTCTTGCTGTCGGCACCGCTCGAGTTCTTTTTGCTCAGCCCTTTGGTTAGGCTTCTTGAGTTCGAGTTTTTCGTATTGGAGCCATCATCAGTGGAGCGGGGTGTCTTCAAGCCCGTGGTCAGACTACGGCCTGCAGACTGCTTAGCTGACGATCCATCAGCCGTTGTGGACTCATTGGCCGCAGACGAGCTCTTGGTATCCGAACCCGATTGAGCAAATGCAATCGACGTGATGCCAACCGACAACGACATGCAAACGGTCGCGGTGATCGCTTGAGCTCGATAGAAGTTCCGTTTGAACCTGCGCTGTGAGTTAATTGCCTGACCCATCATTTCGTCCCAATTTCCTGTCCGAACGTATGAACGCGAACTAAACGACAATCATCGCTCGCGTAGGGCACTCCTGCCCGACAAATCGCTATCGCGTGAGCTCTTGAATTCGCGGAGGACAGTGGTGGCTCCGACGATTCTAGTTTACTTTAGGCAGCACAAACTGTCCACTAACTTGGGGTGATAACCGGCCATTTGGATGGGATGAAGGTTGGGTTCGCCACCTTAGCGGAAGGAGACTTAAGGTGCCGCTGAATCGCCGTGAAGTCACCGTAGAGTTAGAAAAGACTTAGAGCAGAGTTATCGCAAAGTTGGCGCAAAGTTGGCGCTCTATGGCTCACGCTGTTCCTGCAAGTTTTTCCAGCTGCGCGACTGGTAGAGCGCCACGCTGGCCACGACAACGCACCCGATCACCGCACCCGCCAAAGCGCCCAGCACGAGCCCATGGGCCAGTCCGCCGATCCACGGTTTGAAGTCGACACGATCAAACGCTCCGAAGATAAACCGACAGTAGTTTGGGAACGCCCAGCCAAGAAAACCTCCGGCCAAAGAAGTCCCTGTGGCAAAAAACAGAATCGAAACAAGAATCGTTTGAAAGCCTTTCCAAGCCAGCTTCTCAAACGCGAACACGTTGCGAATCATTTCCAACTGTTGCGCACGTGCTTCCGCCGGGGTTGGCATGGAAGGTTCGGAGCCAAACGGTTCGTTCGATTCCGGAGGTTCAAAAATCGTGCCGTCCGGCGAGGCAACTGCCCATTCATCATCTGATTCGTAGAGCGGACCTTCGGTAGGCAGTTTGAAAGTCTTCCGTTGTTTTTTATTTTTATTTTTGGTCATTGCGCCGGTTTGACTTATTAAAATTGCTACCGGCTTTCGCGGCACTAGTATGACATTGCGAAAAATCAATCTTCATCGCCACGGAGTTTGGCCAACACGCTAAAGTCCTCAAGCGTACTCGTGTCGCCGGCTGCTTCTCGACCGGCGGCGATATCGCGAAGAAGTCGACGCATGATCTTGCCGCTACGCGTCTTTGGAACGGCTTCGCAGAATCGAATGTCATCCGGAACGGCCAAAGCACCGATCTCTTTGCGGACGTGAAGTTTCAGCTCGTCACGAATCGCATCGCTGGCTTCGACATCCTTGAGTGTGATGAAGACGGCGATCGCCTGACCTTTGATATCGTGCGGACGACCAACAGCCGCACATTCGGCCACGTTTGGATGCGACACCATCGCGCTTTCGACTTCGATCGTGCTGAGTCGGTGCCCAGACACATTAATCACGTCGTCGATGCGACCCATGATCCAATAGTAACCATCGTCGTCCAGCCGTGCGTTGTCGCCGGTCAGATAGCAGCCGGGCACGGTCGACCAATATTGTTCCTTGAACCGTTCTTCGTCGCCCCAGATGCCCCGTAGCATGCCGGGCCAAGGTTCAGCGATGCACAGCATGCCGCCTTGATTCACGCCCACGGGTTCGAGTGATTCGTCAACGATCTTGGGAACGACACCCGGAAGTGGTTTGGTGCAACTTCCGGGCTTGGTTGGAATCGCACCCGGGAGTGGACTCATCATGATGCCGCCGGTTTCCGTTTGCCACCACGTGTCAACGATTGGACATCGACCGCCACCGATCTTCTCGTGGTACCAGATCCACGTGTCAGGGTTGATGCCTTCACCCACCGTGCCCAACAATCGCAGGCTGCTAAGGTCATGCTTGTCGATGTGCTGGTCGCCCCATTTTACAAATGCTCGGATTGCCGTCGGTGCTGTGTAAAGGATCGAGACTTTGTATTTCTCAACCAAGTCCCAGAATCTGTCTTCGGCCGGAAAGTTGGGAGCGCCTTCATACATCAGCATGGTGGCGCCGGCAGCCAGTGGCCCGTACACGATGTAGCTGTGCCCCGTGATCCAGCCACAATCGGCGGTGCACCAATAAATGTCATCCGGCCGCCAATCGAAGACCCATTGGAATGTCTTTTTGGCCCATAAGTTGTAACCGGCTGTTGTGTGGCGAATGCCTTTCGGCTTTCCCGTTGATCCGCTGGTGTAAAGAATGAATGAGGTCGCTTCACTATCAAGCGGCGTAGCGGGGCAGTCGTCGCTGGCTTCGGAGGTCAGGTCGTGCCACCAGTGATCGCGGCCATTGGTCATGTCGCAATCGTTTTCGACGCGCTTTAGAACGATGCAATGTTCGACAGTTGGGGATTTCTCCAAGGCCGCGTCGACCGTTTGCTTGAGCGGTATGATTTTTCCTCGCCGCCACAAACCATCGGCGGTAAGTTGAACCTTTGCCGAGGCATCGTTGTTTCGGTCGGCGATCGCTTCAGCAGAGAAGCCGGCAAAAATGACGCTGTGAATGGCTCCGATACGAACGCAAGCCAGCATCGCGATGGCAATCTCTGGCGTCATCGGCATGTAGATCGAGACAACGTCTCCTTGGCCAACGCCCAGCCCTTTGAGCACATTAGCGAACTTGCAAACCTCATGGTGCAGCTGGTTGTAAGTCAGGGTGCGAGTGTCTCCGGGTTCTCCTTCCCAGATAATTGCGTCTTGGTCACCATGTCCGGCATCGATGTTTCTGTCGATGCAGTTGTAGCAAATGTTTGTCTTGCCGCCGTCGAACCAACGGACGTCGATTCCGTCCTTTTGCAAAACCGAATCGAAGGGCTCGAACCAATGCAGTTCCGACTTCGCTTCCGCTTCCCAGTACGCTTCTGGATCGGCTTTCACGCGATCGTATAGCTGCTGGTAATCGTCCATCGACTTGATAACCGCCTTCTCGCTGAAGCTTGCGGCGGGCGGGAAGAGCCGGTCTTCCTGCATCACGTTGTCGATTTGGCCGGAATTACTGTCTGACATATTACGGGTCTCATCTTTTTCAAGTGGTTTGAAACTAGCGGCGAAGTCTTACGCCAACCGGATTCGATCGGATCAGTCTAATTGCGTTGGCTGCTGAATGTCAATCAAACATCAAACGCGGCGATGAAAGCCGATCAATTGGTTTCGACAGGCTTGCTTTGATAGATGAAAGCGTGAACGAGTTTGGGTCAGGTAAATCGAAACAAGAAAAGTTCCCAAAAGACTTTTACGCCAAGCTTCCAGTTCGTTTTGGTCACGCCATGTTCTCGATCTTTGAAAACGATTGGGTGTTCCGTAAATCGAAAACCTGCTTGCTTCAGGCGATACAAGATTTCCTCAAGGTACGAGTACGACTTGCTGTGGATTGATTCGAGCCCGATTGCTTGCAAAGCACTTGTTCGATAAACCCGAAACGCGCCGCTGTTGTCGCGAGTGCTTAGACCAAGCCACAGTCTAGCAAACCGGTTGACGGCTTTGGATGCAAACCGACGAAACCACGGCCAGCCTTCAATGGCTCCCCCCGGCACATAGCGGCTGCCGATCGCGACAGCCAGTTTTTCGTCCGCGTCTTGTGAAATCTTTCGAAACAAATCGGGCAGTGTCGCCGGGTTGTGGCTGAAATCGGCGTCCATGGTCGCGACGAAAGAATGCCGTTGGTCGATTGCCCAGCCCAAACCCTCGACCGTTGCCGAGCCTAAGCCAAGTTTGCCGCTACGATGAATGCAATGGAGCGATGGGTAGCGTGACTTGTTTTCGTCACACCAGTTGCCGGTCCCGTCGGGCGAATTGTCGTCGATCACTAAAATCTCCGCCTCCGGTAGTAGCGAAGTCAGTTGCTCAACAAGCGTCGGCAAGTTGTCGATTTCATTGTAAGTCGCAATGATGATCGCAAGGCTTTGATCGATTGGACTTTCATCAAGTTCATTGCCTGTCATACTTGTTCGCAATCCAAGTTGGTATCGGTATTGGTTTAACCAAGTTTACAAATGATCATCCGCACCCTTAAGCGAATCGCGATCACCGTCGTCGTTCTTTACGTTGGCATCTTGCTGTTCCTGATGGCGAACGAGACGTCGTTAGTTTACCCCGGTTCAAAATATCCGCGAGGGAACTGGACGCCAACCGATTTCGAGTTCGAAGAGGTTCAGTTTCTCTCGGCCGATGGAACCCGATTGGTCGGTTGGTATTTGCCGCCGCCAGAAATCCAAGAAGCTCCATCTGGCGAAAGCGCTGCGGACGAAAGTGACTCTGAAGAAAGTCTTTCGCTTGAAGCTGCTCGCCCCATTGAAACGATTTTGCTTTGTCACGGGAACGCAGAGAACGTGGCTCAGTCGGCCGGGTACATGGGTGACATGCTTCGGACGTCATTGAACGCGGAGCTGTTTGTGTTTGATTATCGGGGCTTTGGGAAGAGTGAAGGAGTGCCAACCGAGCAGGGTGTGCTCGAGGATTCAGAAGCCGCTTTGAAATGGTTGAATAAAAGAACAGGTAAGTCTCCGTCGGAGGTGATTTTGGTTGGGCATTCGATCGGCGGAGGACCGGCGGTTCATCTCGCGTCAAAACATGGAGCCAAAGCATTGGTCCTACAGCGAACCTTCAACGCGTTAACAGAGCCTGCCGCGAACCAGTATCCTTGGCTTCCGATCCGATACGTGATGCGGAATCAGTTTCGTTCGGTCGATTGGATCAAAGAGTTTCACGGGCCGTTGTTTCAGTCTCATGGAACGGCTGACCGACTGATCCCAAACCATATGGGACGCGAATTGTTTGACGCTGCCCCGACGACCAAAAAACGCTTTTTCGCGGTTGACGGAATGACTCACTGGGACGCGTTGCCGGAAGAATACTGGCGGCAACTGGCTCGGTTCATTGATCGTTTATGAACGGGTTGTGAAGTACCCATTTAGGTTGCACGGCGCGAATAGCGATTTGCTATCCGTTTTCACTTGGGTACCCGTCAGGATTGGCAGACTGCCAACGCCAACTGTCGGCACACATCTCGTCGATGCCAGACTTTGCGGTCCAGCCAAGTTCGCTGGTCGCTTTTGAAGGGTCGGCATACATTGACGCGATATCTCCGCTGCGACGAGCTGAAATTTTGTACGGCACCTTCTTGCTGGACGCTTTCTCGAACGCCGCGACGATTTCCAGAACGCTGTAGCCTTGCCCGGTTCCGAGGTTGTACGTTACCACGCCCGGTTTTTCCTCCAGCTTTTTCAAAGCTGCTACGTGTCCCTTGGCCAAATCGACGACGTGAATGTAGTCTCGAACTCCTGTGCCGTCCTCGGTTTCATAGTCGTCACCAAAGACACTCAGTTGTTTAAGTTTACCGACGGCGACTTGAGCGACATATGGCAAAAGGTTGTTAGGAATTCCAGCCGGGTCTTCACCAATTTGGCCGGACTCGTGAGCGCCGACAGGGTTGAAGTAGCGGAGTAAAGCAATGTTGACGTCCGGGTTGGCAACGCTCCAATCGCGTAAGACATACTCCATCATCAATTTGGTGCGGCCGTAGGGGTTGGTGACCTCATGGATCGGAGTGTCGGCTTCCTCAGTCATCGGCAGTGATTTTGGTGTTCCATACACTGTCGCGCTGGAGCTGAAAACAAAATCCTTGACGCCATGCTTCTGCATTAAAAAGCACAAGTTGAGCGTTCCAGTGATGTTGTTTTCGTAGTAGTCCAGTGGTTTAGACATCGATTCGCCAACGGCCTTGAGCGCGGCAAAGTGAATGACGGAATCGATCTTGTTGTCAGCAAACACCTTGTCCAAGGCGTCGGAATCGCGAAGGTCCACATTCTGAAACTGAAGGGATTTGCCTGTTAGCTTTTGGACTCGACGCAAAGACTCCTCAGAGCTGTTGCACAGATTGTCGACGACGGTAACCTCGTAGCCTGCTTTCAATAGCTCTAGGCAAGTGTGACTTCCGATGTAACCTGCGCCGCCAGTGACTAGGATATGCATTGATTGATCTCGGTGAATCTAAGGATTTCGGTATTGCGGATGCTACGCTCGGACACGCGACGATACGTTTCGGCGGATAAGGTGGCTCGCGTTCGGCCGCTGCCAAAGCTACGCGTCGGTGGCGATACAGCCAAGCAATCGTGCGCCGTTGGTTTTGAGTTCGGTGACGGCAGATTTTGCGATCGTTCCGTTCGAGTTTTTGATGCTTACCAACAGGTAGCTTCCATCGCAAACGTCAGACCACAACTTCGCGGCCTTGCTGTGTGCGTCTCCGACGGCAACGCAAATATACTGATATTCCGTTTTCATTTCGCAGGCAGCTTTACGAAGTAGCTCTTTCTGATTCCACCTGCCGAATGAACCGTTTCCAACGGGAAGAAAGTCCAGATTTGAGCTTTGGTTTCTAAGCAGGTTCACACGCCAATCGCGGTTGTACTCGATCACTTCCGTCATGCCGGACTCTTCCAGGCGGCGCGAAGCCGTGGTTAGATTTTTGCTAACATTGTCCGAGTCGATCAATAGTACACGCGAGTCCATCGTGTCGCAAAGGGTAGCGGCGATCCGTGCACTCATCTCGTCGACATGTTCATTTGGCTCGGAGCCTGCGAATAACAGAATCATTGGAACGGCCGAGTTTGATCGTTCTGCAATCTGGTTGACAACGTTTTGGATTGCGTCACTAGCGATCTTGCTAGGTGCGGCGAGCTTGGTTTTGGACTCGTTGGTCGGCACTTGCAATTCGGCAACTGGCGAACCAATGCGATGAACACGATCACTCAGTCGGTCCAGTGTCGCTTCGCTCATTTGAGCCAATTGTTCTTCGGTTGCGGTGAGCACGTCCGTCGAAGCGTTTCCGGGAGGAAGCAGATTTCGGAACGAGTTCAAGTGAGGAATCGTTGCTGTCTTTACGATTGGATTCATCGATTTTTGCTCAGGTTGGTTCTGCAAATGATCTTCGCGTTTGGTAAACAAGTTGCGGGCGGATTCGGTTTAAGTTTTGTCACCCTGATCGCGCAACTGCTCAAACAATTTCTCATAGTTCATCCGTTCTGCTCGTCCGATCGACACGGCAGCTCCATCGTTGCCGTAGGTGCTATTTGGTGACGTCGGATCCGAATGATTTTGAGCTTGCGAAGTTGGCTCAGCGTTGTACCCAATGTCACTGGTTTCGCCCGGTGCTTCAGTCGAATACGAGTGTTGGATTGGCAGCGTTTGTGGGAACTCTGCCATGTTGGTCGCATGGCTTTCTGTCGCTGGCGGCGTAACCTGTTCGCTAAGCAGTTGTTTGTGTTCGAGAATTTCTGCGAGGATTCTTTGGGCCTCGCTGATTTCAACATTGTCTTGGGCCACGGCTGGATCGGTGTCGCATGGTTCGGAAGCGGGTTTGGCTCCTTCATCGATGGAGTCGTTTTGTGCAGGTTCCGGTGTCCGAATCGAACTCAAAATCTCGTCCGCCTGCTGCTGGATGTCGGCTGTGGGTTGTTGGGTGTTGTGCTCATGGAAATTGCTCTCATCGTCGTCAGTTTCCGGTGCGACGTTCAGGTCCGGCTCCGATGAACGATCCACCGGTTCCATCTCGGCAGTTGGACCCGCAACGTTGTCGGCCGCCGTTTGATCGTTCTCCATGGAACCAAATACGGAATTCAGTTGATCAGCTGTGTATTCTTCTGAGTCAACGGGAACCGTTGTCTCGAAAGCGGGTGCAGGTTCTTCGGAAAAAGTTTCTGGCGTCGGGCTGGCCTCATCAGCGAGGCTAACGACAGGGATTCCAGTGTTGTTTGGCAGGTCCTCATTCGGAGGCGACAGCTGATCAAGCTGCTCACCCGTGACACTCATTGAGGAAACATTCTGCTCCGCCAGTTGGTCATTGAACTCGGTTGAGACAGGTTCTTCCGAGTCAAATGCCTCTGCAAACGGGTTAGCCATGCTCGCAGCCACCGCAGCGGCAATTGCTGGAACGGCCGGCAATGCTGAATCGGCAAGCGACTGGCTTTCTGAAACACCCTCTGTTTCTTCCTCCGTAGGCTCCGAAGATGTTTGTTCGGCTGAGGTATCCAGTTGGGCGGATAATTCGTCAGCTTGGGTGTCGGCTGCAAAACCGGCAGCAGCCCATGTGTCCTCTTGGTCTTGAGCCAAGTCGCCGAATTCAATTGGTATTGAGCTCGTTTCAGCCGTGGCTTGGATCTGATCTTCTTCGATCGAGGCGGCGAGCGGTTCGTACGTGTAACCGTCTTCTGTCTCCGCCGACACGGAAGTCTCGTCTGTCTGGGCTTCAGTGGCACCGAGTTCTTCCTGATCCGAAACCGATTCATGAGCGACAAATGGATCGGAGCTGCCAACGTCGCCCCAATGTGAATCGACGTGGGTTGGTTCGGGCTCGGTTACTTCAGCATCCATTGATTCGCCGGTGATTTCGACGTTCACACTGTCGTTTAACAGTTTGCCGGGCTCATCGTTTGAAGCAATACCGCTATCCGCCGCTGCCGACGTTTGATCCGAATCCTCAGCGAAGTCCTCGTCGTCGTCGAGTGTTCCAAATTCGATGACGGTCCAGTTTTCATCGTTTGAATCAGTTGGAACCGGAGCGTTCGGGTCAGCGGTTGGTAGGCCTTGGACTTGTGCCCACGCCGGCGCAACCATGTTCGGCTCGACGATCATGCTGCCGTGTGTCGCAGCGTAGATCATGCACTGTTCTGCAAGCTGGTTTATAAACCGAGGGCATCCAGAAGTTGCCTCGTGAATTGCTTCCGTTGTGCAGCTGTCGAACATTGTCGTTGCGTTGCCGCCAACGCGAGCAATGTGTTCGTGGACGTAAGCTTGTGTCTGTTCGCGAGTAAGATTTCCAAGGAAGCAGCGGGTCGAGATACGTTGGTTAAAGGATTCCAGTTTTGGCTCTGTCAGAATTTCTTCAAACCGACCAGTGCCGCAAAAAACAAGCCGAACTCGCGGGACTCCGTCGCGGACGAAATTGGTGATCAATCGCAGTTCGTCCACAAGATCAGAAGTTAAGGCCTGAGCGTCGTCAATCAGCAGTAGCACGCCATTTGGGCAGTTGGCGGCGGGCTTGATGAAGTCAATTAGTGACAGACGCAGTTCACCTTCGCTCAGATCGCGGTAGGGTTGCTTGAGCTCAAAGAGAATCGCTTGAAGTAAATCGCGACGCGCGGACATCGGCCCGCAAGACAGCGAAATCACTTTGAACTTTTGTTGATACTGCTCGGACAGCAATGTTAGCAATAACGTCTTGCCGGTCCCGTGTTCTCCAACAACGATTGCCGGGCCAGCATCACGACTGATTGATTCAGTGACCTGGTCAAATGATTCCTTGACGGGGCCGCCTTCAAAGAAGTGCTTTACGTACGGAGCCATCGTGAATGGCCGTCCGCTAAAATCAAAAATTTCTTGGTACATAACGACTTCCTGTGTCGAAAACAGCTTTTTTGTCAAGGGTTGAATCATTTCGCTGATTCGGGCGAGTGTAGAGTCAACGGGTGACTCGGTTAGTCGTTGTCTCAGGATCCGGATAGCTTCCATACAATACGAGCGAATCCGTGGAACCAGCTCTCGCCGAACGAATCCCTGACTTCCGCGGAAGTCAGCCAAAAGCCAACTCCGAGGATCGCAATTGCGGCAAGCACAGTTCCGCTAAGCCTTACGGCTCGATTGGCCCATAGGTTTAACAACGGTTGTTCGACATCAACGATTGCTGGAGGATCCACGTTAAGCGTTCCAACGACCGGTACGCCCAGCTGGTTTGCCACATCGTCGACACTCTCAAATCCCTGATCGGCGAATGGTTGAAGGTTCCACGCAACCACACCGCCCAGAATCATTGACACGAGTCCAGCAAGCATCAGCGAAGCTGCGTTCGGTACGGCTCCCACGGGACGACTGGCAATACGATTGGCATCAAAACGGACCAGTCCGGTGCTTTGCTGAACACCGTTTTTCTCAAGCTGTTCGATCACTCCTCGCAACGATGAGACATCCACGCTCTCCAACGTTCGATGCAAGCTGTCCATGCCGGTAGTAGCTTGTTCCTTGACGTGACCAACGTTGCGAAAGGTCGAGGCTCCGTAATGAGCGGAATTGTGGGCCATCAAGTGAGCGGTTTGAGTCTTTGCGCTGGTCAAGCCTTCTTCGATTTGATTGACCAACCACTGAGCTTGATGGACCGGACGACTGGGCGTCCGAGCGGTTCCATCAGCACGAGTAATCGCGACTGCGGCGACTTCAAGACGCGTCGCGAGGTCGCTGACGAAAGACTCAATGAAACGGGCTTCGTCTGCAGTTCCTTTGCCCACCAAAACGACTCTTAGGCTCGGCTTTTGCGTCGAAGATCCATCTCGGAAACCGACGCTGATTCGACGGTGTAGTTCCTCGACGTTGCCAGCATTTAGCCGACTACTGTCGGTGCCCATCTGTTCGAGACGGTTTCGCATCGCAGTTGGATGCAAGGCGGATCTCAACGCGGTGGGTAGATCGTTGTTGACCAACGTTGAGGCGACCTGCTGATTTTCGAACTCAATCAATCCCTCCGATTGATAGCCCTTCATCGTGAGCGGCCATGTCAGCCCGATCATTAAAAAGGCTGCGAGGGACGTGACCAAGAAGGCGATCACGGAACGTTTTCGAGACGCTTGGCGCAGAACGGGTGCGTCTTGAGGATAGTCATTTGTGGTGTTCATGCGAGTTTCTTGCAAAAACGCGGAATTGCGCACAGAAAGCTGGGCGTATCGTCATCATCCCATCGTCGACTGACTGTGGTCGGCTTGAATGGATTTTGCGACTTAAGCCGCTTGGATCGATTAAACCACGTGACAGCATTTGAGCTGACAGCAAATGCGTCGGAAGCTTACTGAATCAGTTGTGGGTCGAGACAGTAGCAGGTTTCGCGCGAGAGAGCATTATCGAACGCGGTAAGAATTCGGACGAAAACAAAATCAATCGAAATAACCGATTTGGATCAAGTCTCGTGAACCTTCAACCGATGAATTTGATACGCGCCGGTGTAAATCCGGCGGCATGATCTCACTCGACAGAGGTCGCTTTCGCAGGCGAGCCAACGTTCGTCACGTGAGGGGGAGGAACGACTTGTTTCATAGAGACAAGCGTTTCGAATTGACCGTGCTGAACGACTTGGTCGTCTTGGTTGAGCAACTTGCGTTCCCAAACGATCTTTCCTGCCCGCCGGCTGGTGGGTGTTTTGCTGACACAGGATGTGACCACGTAGACAGTGTCACCGAAATAAAGTGGTCTGGCGAATTCCCAACTACGAACGGCGGTGAACGCAATCGTACTTACGCTGGGTGAATAACTACCGAGGCCAGCAACCCACGATAGACCCAGCAGGCCGTGAGCGACCGGTTGCCGATAATGGCTGTTTGCCGCGTAATGATAATCTACATGAAGTGGATTGAAATCGCCGGTCATCGTCGCGAAGTTGATCACGTCCGCTTCAGTTACTGTGCGACGCGGGCTAGTCCATGTCTGGCCAACAGACACGTCGTCGAAGCAGAGCGGTGAATCCATTCGCGGTGTTCCGTTCGTTCGTTAGAAATGGCTTCAATGCCCAGCCGACCGAATCAACAAGCCGGCAAAGTCTATCGGAAGAAACTAAGATCAAAAAAGTCGGGGTGAGAGGATTCGAACCTCCGACCCCCTGGTCCCAAACCAGGTGCGCTAGCCAGACTGCGCTACACCCCGCAACTTTTTGAATGTGAGCCAATAAGAAAGGAAAAAACTTCCCCACGATTGCTCAACAGGCCAATAATCTACCGACAGTGCCCTTCTTCTGCAATCCACATTTCAACGATTCCTGCAAGACAATGCTCACCCGGCAAGGTTCGATATTTAGGCGGCCCGATCCGAGTTATTTGAGCCAAGATCCCGGCCACCAAGTAGAGCTCTTAGTCGCTCGAATTCGGTGGCATTGTTGAAATGGACGACGATCTGCCCTTTTTGGCCTGAGCCGTTGCGTATTTGCACCTTGGTTCCCAACGCGGTTTTGAGTTCCTGTTGCAGGGACTGGATCTGGTGATCGCGGGCTCTTTTTCGCCGGGTCGCTGGGCTGATTCCGAATTTGTCCTCAGCCGCAATCTTCTCTCGCACCGCCTGTTCGACCGCCCTGACGCTCATGCCTTCCCGGATAATTCGTTGGCAGAATTCTACTTGCAGGTTTTCGTCCCCAAGCGGCAGCAGGGCTCGCGCGTGGCCGGCAGAGATTTTGCCCTCCTGCAAAGCGTCTTGGATTGGAGTTGGAAGCTCAAGCAATCGCATCAAGTTGGCGATCGTCGAGCGGTCGATTTTAAGTCTTCCGGCCAGCCCATCCTGAGTGCAATTGTGCTCGTTCAAGTAACGGCGAAACGAAAGCGCTTTTTCGATTGGGTTCAGATCTTGACGCTGGAGATTTTCGACAATCGCCAGTTCGGAGACCAAGCGGTCGTCGGCTGTTCTCAAACGAGCCGGAATCGTTTTCCAGTTTGCTTTGATGGCCGCTCGCAGACGACGCTCGCCACTGATCAACTGATACCGTCCGTTGACAACTCGCACCAAAATCGGCTGCAGGATGTCGTGCTCTTTTAGGCTTTCCGACAGCGATCCGATTTCTGCTTCGCTAAACACGCGGCGTGGTTGAAACGGATTGTCCTCGATGTCGTAAACATTCAGGTGGACGATCTCGCCATCGACCGGATCTTTTGAATGAACCACATCCAGTTGCTTTACGTTCACAGGAACGGAAGCCGGTTGCGTTGCCGTACTTCTCGGCGGTTCGGCGACGACTGCCGCCAATGAATTCTGAGCAGTTCGAACCGGCGCGTCGACTGACTCGACCGTCGTGTTCAACAATGCTTCAAGGCCTCGGCCAAGTCGTTTTTTTCTAGTCACGTTCCAGTACCTCCATGCACAATTCCATGTATGCCCTTGTTCCTCTCGATCGCGGCGCGTAATCGATTACGCTTTGGCCGTGACTGGGCGCTTCGGTGACGTGGACGTCACGTGGAACAACGGTGTCAAAAACAATTTCTCCAAAAAAATCGCGAACCTCTTGGTCCACTTCCTGCGTAAGCTCAAGTGATTCGTCGTACATCGTTAGCACGATGCCACCGAAGGTCAGCTGACCCGGTCGGTCAAGCATCACGCTGCGAATCACGTCGATCATTTGAGCCAGTCCTTCCATCGCGAAGTATTCGCATTGGATGGGCATCAGGACTTCGTTCGAGACGGACAGAGCCGTACGAGTTAGTTTTCCCAACGAAGGAGGGCAGTCAATCAGCACGTAGTCGTACCTAGCCGCTCCGTTGGCTAAGTGTTCGATCAGAAGTTCGTCGTGGTTGCTATCGTCTGACGCTAGCACGCTTAGGTCGCGAAATGATTTGCTGCCCGGAAGTAGATCAAGACGATCGACATCGGTCGAAAGAACGCCGTGGCGGATCGCTTGGTCCACGATTAACGGATGACGATCGACGGGTTGCTGGCCGATCCCGGATGTCGCATTGCATTGCGGATCCATGTCGACCAACAGCGTGTGGTGGCCGCTGCGGGCGAGTGCGGTTGCCAGATTGATGGAGGTCGTGGTTTTTCCCACGCCCCCCTTCTGGTTCGCAATGCAGAATGTTCGGCCCACGTCTTATCCCTCGAATCCATCCGAGCGCAGCAACCGGCTGCGAAATTTTGTTGAACCGAAGAGCGTATCACGTGGCGGTGATTGAACAAACATCAACTTTCACGTGATAGCAAGTCGATTGACTGAGGTACCTTGGTGTCACAGATTGATTGGGATGTTTGTTTGGATGGATGACGTTTGGACCATCAGTTCAGACGGCCGCCGTTGCCGTTGACCTACGTTGGGGGGCGTATGAACCGATGTAACGGGTGGGGTGGACCGCTGCAATCGGTGGTGATGCTCACGCGATTCGGGTGCCATGCTCACGCGGTTCGGGTGCCATGCTAACGCGGTTCGGGTGCCATGCTAACGGTACCATGCTCACGCAGTCTGGGTGCCATGCTCACGCGAAGAATGAGCATGAGCATGCTTCCTGACCCTCGAAGTCAATGACACCTGATCATGATTGCGCAAGCGTAAGGCATGGCACCGAAAGTTGCGAATAAGAAATTCTCTTCGAGGCCACGGTCGCGCCGGTTGTGAATCATGCTTACGCAAGCGTAAGGCATGGCACCCAAGAGGCGCCGCAGCATTTTGCGACGGCCGCTCATTTTCCTCCCGGTGACCAACCGGTTGCGATCAAGCCAACGCTGGCTACTGCCCATACCAGTGTGACCGCCAAGAACAAATTCAGAACGGATAGGGTGACTAGCTGGAAGTGTACGAGCAGTGCAGCAGAGGCGAATAGCCAGCAAGCTCCAAAGAACAAAACAGCCCATACGAATTCTTGGCCGGTCTGGTTTGGTGAGTCGACCATTGCCAAAATCTCCCACGAACGAATTGCCTAAGAAAACAAGAAAACGGGTCGTTGATCTTATCGACGATAGGCCCCAATTTCGTTTCCGCCAAATGCTTCCGTAAACATTGCAGGCAGTGGCCGTTCCACGTGAAACTTTCTGTGGTCGCCCCAGCTTAACGGATTGGTTTATCCAGTTTCACGTGAAACTCCTTTTGTGGCCACATCGATTTCATGCCGGAATCAGGCCCGGGCTGCGATTTTTTTAGAGAGCAAGGTTCGTAGTAAAGCCTTGAGGCTTTCGGTTGTCGTTTTCAAGCGACTGAAGCCGCTACTACAAACGGCGCGAACCACTTAGTGAAACGACGTCACAAAAAATCACAGCCTCGTCTGGGCTTGCTTACGCAAGCGGAAGCCTTGGCACTCAGCTTACAATTGGCACCCAGCTTGGGGGAGAGGAAAAGGCAGGCTGTCCGAACTGGCTTGCAGCATAGCCGAGAGCAAGTGGCAGAAAGCTAGATTTGGCACCCAAGCGATGACTCTAGGCTTTTGACTGGACACTATTGCAGTGGATTAATCACCAAACCACTCAGCAGCTTCGGGTAGAAGTAGGTGCTCTTGGCGGGCATTCGTTCTCCGTTCTCGCTGATTGCTTGGACGTGGTCTAAGGTGGCCGGCATCACTAAACAGGCAAGCTCAAACGCTCCGCCGTCACCCTCTTGTCCGGTCGCGTCGCGGCCAGCGGTATCTCCGTGAGTGAGTCGTCCGATGACTTCTGGTATGTCGTGAACGTAGCAGGGAGACGGTAGGTCGGAGTAGCCGAGCAGCTTCTCGATCGCCAGCTTGTGAAGAATCGAAACGCCAAGGTCTCGCCATTCCTCACTTTGGTCAGGCGCGAGTTCTTGCAGTGTCGTTGCTCCCTGTTCTGAAAGGCGGGCAAGCACCCACGTGTCGTCTTGCCGGCAGTAGAAGCCTAGCGTTGACTGCCGGTCCTCAACAACGATGGCTTCCCAAACCGAATCGGCTTGGTGAATGCCTTGCCCGGCGACCTCGCACGTGAAAGCGTCGCCAAAGCTGGCGATTAGATCGGCTGAGGTCAACGGTTTGATCTGCCGGAACAGCCGGTGGGTCGGCAACACAACCATGCCGGGGTCGTGCATGCTGACGCACATCATCATCGTGTAGTCCGCGGGATGCTCGCCGTCGATTTCTTCGACCTGTCTTCGATGGTCACGAATCGCACATGAGGTTTCGTATCGGTGATGACCGTCGGCGATGTACATCGGAACGGACCCGAGCAGGTTGGCGGCGGCAGCGATCGCATTGGCGTCGGTCAACATCCACATCTCGTGACGCACGCCATGATCATCGATAGCCGTTAGCGGAGTACGGTCTTGAATGGCCGACTCGAGTGCTTCCTGAGCGACATTATCGGGGTCTGGGTAAATACCAAAGATTGGACTCAGATTAGCTTGGCAGGCCGCCATCAGTTTGAACCGATCCTCTTTCGCCGCCGAATGAGTTTGCTCGTGCGGGTAGATTGTCCCCGACCCAAATGGTTCCAGCTTCGTCCGAGCGATGAACCCACGCCGCGTAATCGACTGTCCTTCGTGCTCAAACGTCTGGTGGTACACGTAAACGGTGCCGACGTTTTCCTCAACTAAGATATCGTCGCGACGCCATCGTTTCAGGTGCTCCGCCGCGCGATCGTAGACTGTCTGATCACCCAGCAGGTCGTCACCACGATTGAGAATCAACCGAGTGACATTGTACGGGCTTTGGTCATAAAGCTGAGCTTGTTGCTGTGAGTCAATCACATCGTAAGGCGGAGCAACTAGGTCAGACAACGAGCCAGCCTTGGCTAGGTCGTATCGCCAACCGCGAAATGCTTGTATGTCTGCCATTACCCAACCTATGTGATTCATCGTGTGAGACGTCGTTATCTCGC
This sequence comes from uncultured Pirellulaceae bacterium, assembly GCA_937929805.1. Classification (GTDB taxonomy): domain Bacteria; phylum Planctomycetota; class Planctomycetia; order Pirellulales; family Pirellulaceae; genus Mariniblastus. Next base: position 39,277 of record CALFUT010000003.1, on the reverse strand, counting down.
ACGCTGCAATCGCTGTCAAAGGGGAGTGCTAGCAAATCATTTGCTATGTTGATTGTTGCTCATTGGATTAATCAATCCGGTGTTACGCATGGCAAGAAAGGTGGTTCGATTGATTGCCGAAAAAATTGTGCGAAGGTCTGCGCACAAAAAAACGGTGCCGATTTTTCAATCAGCACCGTCGTGATCAGTTGCGAGCCATCAAAAGTTGACTCACAAGTGGCAATCGGTTTCGCAACCGAAGTTTAGTACCGGTAGTGGTCCGGCTTGTAGGGTCCATCGACTGGAACGTTCATGTACTCGGCTTGCTCTGGAGTCAGCTTGGTCAGTTTCACGCCAAGCTGATCTAGGTGTAGGCGAGCCACTTCTTCGTCCAAACGTTTTGGCATCAAGTGAACGCTCACGTCGTACTGCTCAGCACGCTCCCAAAGTTCAAGCTGAGCAAGAACTTGGTTGGTGAACGACATGCTCATCACGAAGCTTGGGTGGCCAGTGGCACAGCCCAAATTGACCAAGCGACCTTGAGCCAGCACGATTACGTTGTGTCCGTCAGCGAAGGTGTAGCGGTCAACGGCGCCGATGTCGGCCGGCTTGATGTTGTCTTTGGTCATTTTGCCTGCTTCGACCTGAGTTTCCAACCAAGCGATGTCGATCTCGGTGTCGAAGTGACCGATGTTGCAAACGATCGCGTCGTTTGGCATCTGCTCCATGTGGTGCCCAAGGATGATGTCGCGGTTACCTGTTGTTGTAACGAACAAGTTCCCTTGCGAGGCAGCTTCGTCCATCGTGACGACTTCAAAGCCTTCCATTGAAGCTTGCAGGGCGTTGATTGGATCGATTTCGGTGACGATCACGCGGCAGCCATAACGCTGAAGCGAGTGAGCACAACCTTTTCCAACATCGCCGTATCCAGCGACAACGGCAACCTTACCAGCCAGCATCACGTCTGTGGCACGCTTAACGCCGTCCGCAAGTGATTCGCGGCAACCGTAAAGGTTGTCGAATTTACTCTTGGTGGCACTGTCGTTGATGTTGATGGCCGGAACCTGAAGCTTGGCTTCTTCTGCCAACACGATTAGACGGTGAACACCTGCGGTGGTTTCTTCGCTGATCCCTTTGATGTTCGCCAACAGCTCTGGGTAGTTGTCATGAACCATGGCGGTTAGGTCACCACCGTCGTCCAAGATCATGTTCAACGGCTCGCCCGATGGGAACGCAGTTAGCGTTTGCTCGATGCACCAATTGAACTCTTCGTCGCTCATGCCCTTCCACGCGAAGACGGGGATACCGGCTTCAGCGATGGCAGCGGCTGCTTGGTCTTGAGTGCTGAAAATGTTGCAGCTACTCCAAGTGACTTCAGCACCCAGCTCGACAAGCGTCTCGATCAGAACCGCTGTTTGAACGGTCATATGCAGACAGCCGGCGATGCGAGCACCAGTCAGCGGCTTTGTTTTTCCGTACTTCTCACGAAGTGCCATCAGACCGGGCATTTCGTTTTCAGCAAGGACAATCTCTTTGCGGCCTAGTTCGGCCAACGACATATCTTTGACTTTGAAAGTCTGCTTTGATGTTTCCACGTTCGACACGGGAAGGTCTCCTGAAAAAAAAGGGCGTATAAGATCGGCTCAAACGTCCATTTGACGTTCCGCGATCGAGGATTGCTGCAAACTCCATGTACGGAGACTTCCGCCCGGATCTTTTACGTCGAGTAACCTATGCAGCTTGAGATGGTTAACAACCGCACGACAGTGTACATCGCAACAGGTGTCGGGCTCAACAAGTCAAACGATTTTTCAACGTTTTTTCCGAGAAATTCGAGCATTTTGAGCTGGTTAGTCCGCCAGCAAGTGCGAGCCGCGAGCAATCGGGGCTCATGTGTCGGTCTGTCGCACACACCCGGTTTCTCTGTTTTGCCGTGCTCGCCGAGTTTCACAATGCGGATCGAGTGATGGCTCGATTTTTAGCCTGAACGGTTTTCAGAAACGGGTACAAATCGGGAACTGCTCAGGCCGTAGCTTGGCCCGTGTGAAAAGGAGCGAGATCAAACCGTCCCCGCGAACGCGCTTTTAGCTTGTTCAACAAATCGAATCATCGCGTCGGTATCTTTTCGCTGGGCTGAGTTCTCCACGCCGCTGGCGGTATCGACCGCGTCAGGCTCCGCGATTGAGATTGCATTCGCCACGTTGTCCGCGGTTAAGCCGCCCGCTAAAGCAAATGGCAGGTCCAGCGAAATACCCCTCAGAGCATGCCAATCAAGCCGAGCTCCGGTTCCTCCGAACGCGCCCGGAACGGCAGCGTCGAGCAACACCATCGACGCCCCCGCCTCTTTCCAGTGGGCGACTTCAGACTGAAGTTCGGCAGTGCCGGCGTTCCCACCTAGGTCTTTTGCCACGCGAACCGCTCGGACGATCGGCGTGTCGGGGGCAAGCGAACTATTTTTCAGCTGGTGGCGGATCTTAGAAATGAACTCGGGACGTTCATCACCGTGAAGCTGGATAACATTCAGATTGGCGGATTGTACGGTCTCCGCAATCGCGGCGGCCGAGTGATTTACAAAAACGCCAACGGTTTTGCCGGACCATCGTGTTTCACGATCAACAAGTGCCTTGGCCAAAGATGCGGCCTGCTCGGTGGACACGCTTCGCACCGATGGCGAGTAAAAATTCAAACCGATCGCGTCGGCTCCAGCTTCAATCGCCGCAAATAGATCGGACTCGAACCGAATTCCACAGATTTTAATTTTAAAGAGACCCATGCCGTCCAGTTGGATTGAAAGCCAAGCACGATTTTGAATTTCGGATAGCGGTCTGGTGGCGTTCAGCCGGTCAAGTCATACTCGATGTCTTCTGAGGACACGCCCAAAATCACCTAATTGAACAAGATTCGCTACCGTGGTTCATTCGAACACAAAGCCCGCCTTCGACACAGCCCCAAGCTCGCCCGATGCGGGTTTCGATTGGGATTTGAGCTGCCGACTTCCCATTTTAGTGACTGGAGTCTCGGGCGTCGCCGGATACAGCTTATTCTACGATCTCCGTCGCGAATTGGGCGACCAAGTTTTTGGCACTCGGCCGGAAAAAACCTACCGCTTGGTCGGGGACGGCATCGTGGGAAGCAACCTTAGCGAACCCGACAATGTGCGAAGGTTGATCGATGAGCATGGTATCCGGACGGTGGTCAATTGTGGTGGCAGTTGCCACCTGAAGGGATGTGAGCTTGATCACGCAATGGCTCATCGGGTGAACGTCAGTTGCGTTGATAACTTGCTGAAAGCCATCGAGGGAACGCCGGTTCGGCTGGTTCATCTTTCTATCGATCTCGTTTTTTCGGGTGACGGCGAGGGACGCTACGTGGAAACGGATACGCCCGACCCGGTTACGATGTATGGCAAGACGATGGTGATGGCCGAGCAGTTGGTGCTTGAACGCCGGCCCGAGTCCGCGATCCTGAGGATCTCGTTGCCGATGGGTGTTAGCTTCAATGGCCACGCGGGTGCGATCGACTGGATTCAGCATCGGTTTGCAAAGAATCTTCCAGCCACGCTGTACTATGACGAGGTTCGATCTCCGGCCTATGTCGACTGCCTAAATGGGGTGATCAAGGAATTCTGTTGCCGTTCAGATTTGAGCGGGATTTGGCACGCGGGCGGCGACGTTTACCTGTCACTCTATCAGATTGCTCAAATCGTCAATCGAGTCGGCGGTTACGATCCTGAGTTGCTGCATGGTTGTCCTCGAATCGACGCGGGCCCGATGCCTCCTCGCGCGGGCAACGTGACCATGAATTCGTCGAAGCTAATGCAGACGCTCGGGCGAAAGCCGTTCCTACCGTGGCCATTAGACCCAAAGTTTCTGCCCACGGACAAATCTTGGCACATGGTTCGCGACGGATCGGTTGGCGGTTCCCCGCAATTGATTCAAGAGCGGCTGTATCGCCCCGGCTAACTCTATCTCGCTAGCTAAACCGCTGCTTCGAGGTAGCCGCGAACCGAAGGCGTGCCGCTGCGTATCTTTTCTCGGGCGTCTTTTCGCATCGATTTAGCATCCAAGCTGTCGCTTGAGCCCCATTTTGCAGCTAATTTTTCATCCAAGCCGCGCAATCGGAACCCTAGAGGCCTTTCAACCCGTTTTGGTCAACAATGATTCATGCTTCATGCCGGCAATCAATTGATTCAATCGAGTGTCGTGGATACGATGGGGGTTCGAAAAATTGGCATTTCGACGGCAGCGTAGATGCCGTTACAAAAATATAAGGGTTGAACGGAACGACCCGATGGCGGTGGGTTTTCGTGCGATTGCGTGCGAAGCGACGAACCAACTCGAGACAAGGCATGGCGGAGACTTGAAAATGGCAGAAGACCAAGTGTGGAGCGTTAGCATTGGCCGCTGGTTCGGTGTGCCCGTTCGTATTCACGCTAGTTTGTTGTTATTCGTGGCGTTGATCTTTGGGGTCGAGTGGCATCTTCGCGAGTCAATCGAACCCACGTTTGTTGGCACGGGAATCGTCACATCCTTAATTCTGATTGGTAGCATTCTCATTCATGAGTTTGCCCATCTTTTTGCGATCGCCAACCTTGGCGGTCATTGCAATGGGATGCTTCTGACGCCGTGGGGCGGAAATTCAGAAAACACTCTCCGAGACGGCGGCTACTCGCGTGCAATTGTTCACATGGCTGGTCCGTTCATCAGTGGCATGATCTTCCTGTTTGGTGCCGCGGTGTTGATTCGTCATACCAACACGAGTCTTGAATCTCTGGTGAACCCGTTGCATCCTCATGGGTTTCGATTCTCCAACTGGGAGCGGACGTCGCTTGAAATAGTGACTTGGGTAAACTTCCAGTTGTTGGCCGTCAATCTCCTACCGTGTTTTCCTTTTGATGGCGCGGCAGTATTGCGATCGGTAATCGAGTCGATGCAGTTGGGTGTGCCTCGCCACCGCATTGAGTCCGCCGTCATGGCGATTGGGCACGGGCTTGCATTCACAATGCTTGGGATGGCATGGCTGTTGCGCGGCTACGATGGTGGCGAAATTCAGCCCGCGTGGTTTGTGCTGCTAATCGCAGGCATCGGTTTAATCTTCACGGCGCGGTACTCGTTTGCTCGCGAAACGGCTTACGATGATCCGGATTGGGATGAACTTGAGAACGCCGAGTATGACTCAATGTATGAGGAAGGCGACTTCTTTCACTTTCGTGAAACGGACGACGATGGTTCCTATTCACAATGGTTGCTCGAGAAACAGCACGCACGCGATGCCGTCGAGCAGGACATGGAAGCCGATGAAGAACGTCAAGCCGATGAGATTCTCGGCAAGTTGCACCGAAGCGGAATCACGGGCCTGACGAGAGACGAGAAACGCATTCTTGATCGTTTCAGCGAGCGTCTGAGAAGGCGACGTCAGTCTGGCGTTTGACCGACTCTTGGCGACGCAGGTTTGCCTCCGAAATTCCGTCCAAGTAATCGACCGCCGGACTTCGGGAATCGACGAACGGGCAACCGAACTCTGGCGAGTCCGGCTACGGTTTTAAGACAAAGCCTAATTGGACAGCGCCACTTTCGATGAATGAAACCGATGTTGGGAGGGGAAGGCTCCGTCCGCCCCATGTGGATGGTTGGGCTTTTTTGCTCCGCGCGACTCGGATGGAGCCTCGCCCTCCCGACGACAACCTGCGGCAAAAACAACGGTGAAATTGCAAAACTGGCGCTGTCCAACTAGTTCTTAGTCGTCGTAGGCAGTCGTTGATCTTCGCCGTCTTCTTCTGCGAATACTGCGAGGTTGATATTCGCCTTCGACGAACCAGTACCCGCCAAGCACTTTGTAGAACGTCAAAATAACCAACGCGCCGCCGGCACCGACGGCGAAACCCTCAAGGCTGATGGGCTGGACGGTCTGGCCTGTCGTTGAAAAGTACTGCAGTATGGCGCAGCCGATCAACGTTCCGGCGATTCCCATCAACACCGTCCCAATCGCGCCGCCGGGATCTCGTCCGGGCATGACGGCCTTCGCAGCCAAACCAACGACTGTGCCGAAACCAATCCAAGTGAGTGCGAGATTGGCGTAGATAGCTAGTTGATCAAAATCCATTTGGTTACTCGCGGTTGGCGTTTGCTCTGGCCACTGGGTGGGGTTCCGAACACTTGGGTTTTACCAAATATCGATAAATCGCCCCAATAGCAATTGAGCCGTTTAGCCTCCCAAGATTGCTATGACTTGCATCGTCCGCAGTTGACCCAGTAATCCCATTTTGAAATAGCTGATCGCCTCTTTTTGTGAGGCATCGGCTTCTTCGTTTTGCGGCAAGCATGCAGCGTGCTTAGCGAATTCCTGTTTCCGGTTAGACAAAGCACAAGCTATCCTCGAATTCGCGGTTCCAACTACAATGGCATCGCCTCAGTCGCCCGCCCCTCGCATTTCGTTGTTGGAACCCATTGAAGAACCTTCTGTTTACCATCACCAAGTTCGCGATTTCTGCCGGGCTAATTTTCTATCTTTTTCGTCAGGCGACCCAGAGCGACGATTTTGGAACATTGTTTGATTCACCCAAAAAGTGGCAATGGTTGTTGCTGGGTTTTACATCTTGTCTGGCAAGTCTAGTTATCGGCTTTATTCGTTGGCACGGTTTGGTTCGCGCCCTTGGTCTGCCGTTCAGGCTAATCGATGCGATTCGGCTTGGGTTCATCGGTTTGTTCTTTTGTGTATTCACGATCGGGGTTGCCGGCGGTGACGCAATGCGAGCGGTCTATGTTTGTCGCCAGTCGCCCGGTCGAAAGACGGAAGTGATTGCGTCCGTTGTTTTCGATCGTTTGATTGGTCTGTTGACGATGGTCGGTATCGCTGCCTTGGCCTTTGGGCAATTGAATGTTGACCAGTTGACAATGTCATCAGCAAACGATGCGGCGATTCGCTACGCCGGCCGATTCACGATGGTGCTGGCGATGTTGGGTTTTTTCGGATTGGCTGTTTTGTTTGCGATTCCTGAACTGCAAAAGTTCAAGTGGTCGCGGCCTTGGTTGTTAAGGCTGTTTGCGATTCCGCATTTGGGAGTCTTCACGCGTAAGATGACGGATGTTGTGTCCGTGTATCGCGACCGTTGGGGTGTGATCGTCGTCAGTTTTTTGCTGAGCATTGGAGTGAACGTCTTCTTTGCCGTGACGATCTTTTCGATTGCAGTCGGGTTAGGCGCGGTTCATCCGAGCTTCGGGCACCATTTGCTGATCGAGCCGATTGCGATGGTGGCAAACGCATTGCCGCTGCCGGGTGGGATTGGAGGCATGGAAGCCGCCGTCGCGTTCCTGTACCAAATTCTTGCGGGTGGCGGGGGCGACGGAGTCATCGTGGGATTCACGTTTCGGTTCTTTATGCTGATCCTGTCTGCCGTCGGAGGTCTCGTCTGGTTAAGCAACAAGGAAACGTTCGCCGTCGAGGACCAATCGCGTTAGTGAAATTCGGTGTCCATATAAGTGATGCTGAGATGCTTGAAATGCCGGATCGGGTTTGCCGTGAAACAATTGGGGATTAGGCTGTTTGTTATCGTGATGCGAAGATGAAACGCCGTCGCTAACGAAATTGAAAGTGGGGCCTTTGTTCGTCCGTGGTTTCGTGACCGTTAGTTCGATCCCTACTAAACTAGACGAACAATTGCAGTCGCTTATTCCATGGTCATTTTTGCCCAAGCACAAGTCAGAACGTGAACTCATGAAGCGATCCATTGGATCCATCCCGCAGCTTTACCGCAATGTTCGTCGTTGGACGGAAATCGTGCGCGTGCTTAGCAAGTACGGGTTGGCGGATTGGCTAAGTCGATTTCGAATTGACTTCATGAGCGGTATGTTGACTGGCGGTGATGGCAAGCAACTTGCCAGTCTTACACATCAACAGCGAATCCGGTTGGCGTTGACTGAACTTGGGCCGACATTCATCAAATTTGGTCAGCTGTTAAGCACGCGTCCCGATGTGGTTGGTAACGAATTGGCGGACGAACTGTCGTTGCTTCAATCCGATGCGCCGGCGGATGATTTCGAAACCGTCAAGGCGATCATCGAGGCGGAGCAGGGCAGGCCGCTGCCGGAGTTGTTTTCCTCGTTTGACGAAACTCCAATCGCGTCTGCTTCCATCGGGCAGGTGCATCAAGCGACGCTCGCGCCCGAGTTTCAGCAAGCCGGATCGTCCGCGCAAGTTGTCGTGAAAGTCCGTCACCAAGGCATTGAAAGGAAGGTCGAAACCGATCTGGATATCTTGGCGGGGTTGGCTCAGCTTGCCGAGCGGATTGAAGATTTCCGAAGCTACCAACCTGTCGCGGTCGTTGGGCAGATGTCTCGAGCGATGCGGCGTGAATTGGACTTCGACCGTGAGGCAAATCATCTGCTTCAGTTTCGTGCCATGTTCGCCGGCGATGATTCCATCACTTTGCCGGAACCGATTGAAGCTTTGTGCTCGCCTAAAATGATCGCGATGGATCGAGTAGATGGCACAAAATTGCGCGACCTATGCAATCATGAAGTGCTTGGTGACCGGTCGGCTCAGTTGGCCCGCGATGGAGCCAACGCCTATTTGAAGATGATTTTCCAGCATGGCTTTTATCATGCGGATCCGCATCCGGGGAACATCGTCATTACGGACGACGGTACGATTGGGTTGCTCGATTTTGGCATGGTGGGTCGCATCAGCGAACAGTTGCGAGAAGACATTGAAGCGATGTTGGTCGCGATCGCGCATGAGGACGTGCTGTTGTTGACGACGCTGATTCGTCGTGTAGGAAACTGCCCAATCGACATGGACGCGGGAGGTCTCTCGAACGACGTGGCTGATTTTGTTGGCCAGTATTCGACTCAGACGCTTTCGTCTTTTGACATGAGCGGCGCGCTTAGCGATTTCGTTTCTCTTGTTCGGCGGAATCACATCACTTTGCCGAACGAGGCGTCTTTGTTGATTAAAGTGTTGATCACATTGGAAGGCACGGGGCGTTTGATGAGTCCGGACTTCAGCCTGATGGAGATCATGCAGCCAGTCCAGCGAATGATGCTTCTGAAACGGTTGTCGCCGTCTCGTCAGATCCGAAAAATGCGTCGCTTCTACATGGAAGTTGAACAATTGGCGGACGAGCTACCCAGAAAGATTTCAAACATTCTTGAACAGGTTCAGTCCGGCAGCTTTGACGTTCACCTGGTCCATCGCCGGCTCGGGCCCACCGCGAATCGGTTGGTGTTGGGGATGATGTCAAGCGCGATGTTTATGGGCGCATCGTTAATGCTCAGCTACAAAGTTCCGCCGCTATTGTTTCCCGGAGAAGGGCCATTGGGGATCCGAGATTTGTCGCTGTTGGGACTGACGGGGCTATTCGTCAGTTTGGCGATGGGGCTGCGGCTGCTGTGGGCGATCAGAAAGTCGGGCAATCTAGATCAGCCTGAATAGCTTTTGACTTTCGGGGTCGGACTTTCGGGGTCGGTAGAGGCTTCGCGTGGCGATGCTGGGGTGCCTAGGCGGCTTTCTCTTGTCGCCCCAATTGTTGATCCGACTGCTCGTCCGAGTTATCCAATTTCTGTATTGGCGACTCTGTTGGTGTAGGCCCAAACTGAAGGAAGTCGTTGGCTTCTGCTGCCTCGCGTTTGCGTTGCTCGGTCAGTTCGCCAATCACGGCGTCGATCCGGTCGAACAAATCATCCAGCCCAGTCAGCACCTGCTCCTGACGGTGCAGCATCGACTCGATCAAATCGCATTCGGTTGAGCTGGCGGTTTGGGGCTGGTCGTTCATGGGTTGGACTGTCGGCAGCAAGCAATTTGGGAAAATAGATGGCAACCAAAACGAGGTAACCTCTGGACGCATCGGCTCTTGGGTCGCGTGTGGGTGCTGGATCGTTCTCGAATCTGGGTCTTTCTGTTCAGGCAATTTGTGCTGGTTGTGTTGGTCCAACGCGACGCGAACCGGTTCAGCAATTGCATTTCGGCAACGTTTCAGGCCAAAAAAGGAAGGAATCTAGAGATCATCGGGGTTAGCTCTAGACATTTTTTCCTAGAATCGTGTATCCTTTGAGGTTCGACGCGGGGGTTTGCAGCCTCATCGTGCCGATAGATGTTCGGCAAGCGTCAGTCCTTTCCCGTCCCGATGACTTTTACATGAAAGGAAACATGATTTTGATCAACTGTCTGGAGACACAATGGTAAAGCTGCTGGTAAGAGAAAAAGAATCGATTCAAGAAGCCGTTCGCCGATTCCGTAAGCTGGTTGAGCGAAGTGGAATCAAGAAAGAGATGCGTCGCCGCGAGTTTTACGAGAAGCCGAGCGAAACCAATCGCCGCGCTCGTTTGCGAGCTGAACGCCGAGCCAAGCGAAATCGTATGCTGGCCAACCGGTAAAGCCGTTAAGTGCTGAAAACCTGCGGCATTGATGCCGAAACAAAACAAAAAAAAGCCGACTGATTTCAGTCGGCTTTTTTCGTGGCGACATTGCTTCCGAGATTATGCCGGAAGAATATCTGGCCTGATGAACGGGCCTCGTCTCGCTACGAATTCTGTAGCGGGGACGTGGCCGCAGGCCGGGAGTTGAATTTGGGCTGTCGCGGAGCAAGTGTTTCCGAGTTGGATGACGGGGTTGGTGTTCCGGTGGCATCAGCGGGACGAGTCCGGGCGGCTTCGCTGGCCATTTTGGCCACGTTTTTCTCGAAGTGCATGAACAGAACTCGAGCCTGTCGTGCGGTCAGAAGACCACACTCAATCAGAAGCTGTCTGATGGATGGGCACGTCGCTTGTTGGGCGTGAAGCAATTGGTTCAATTGTGCCCGATCAATTAAGTTCAACTCAAGCGCGATATCGCCGAACAGCTTTTCGGGATTCTCGCTGTGAAGATCCAAGATGGTTGACACTTGCCGAATCGATAACGCATTTTTTCTTACGGCAATCGACGCCAGCGTCATCATGGATTCCTGTTGAATCTTGACCAGTCCACAGAACTGCTCTGGGCTAATGACGCGTTGCTCGACCAAGTAGATTCCGAATTTCAAGCTCATGTTCGATTCACGTTGATAGATGCTGAGAGTGCGAAAACATCGGAGCGAAATAACACGCGCCGAGAACGACCGATTCTCGTTTCATATCGGCTTTCAAGTGAATCACGTTGAGACGTGATCGAAGGCAAGTCTCAAGCGTTTTCTTGTGCATAACCGAAACCGCGAAATTCGGCGTGGTCCAGCTGTCTCGGCAATGAAGCTGTTTCGGTTTTTCATCAGAATTCGGAATTTCGATTCGTTTTCACCTCATCTGAATCGTATCGCCCATGACGTTTGTTCGGAACGGCACGAATGTGTCGGCTGTTTGATTGGGTTGAATGACGGAACATACCGGTCGTGCAGATCGCGTGGGTTGAATTTTGTTGTGGCAAGCCATTTGCTGTTCTGTGGCAATCAAGCAACCACGTGTTCGATTTCGTAACCTAAATTTTCTTCAGGTATCACGGTAGTTTCTGGCATTTTGTCGAAACCTGCCTGCATTTGAATCAAGGACACAGTTGTAAAAGGTTTTTAAAATGGCGCGAGTTCAACGCAAACAGAATTTTGTCGACAAGCACGTTCAAGGTGCATTGCTGCGAAGAATCTTCATTCATTGGTTGATCTTCTTCGTTGTCGTCACCATGTCAGTCGTAATGCTCCAAGCGATGCTGGGCGATCCGGCTTACTCGCTGGCGTCCCGACTGAAGAATGAAATGGGAGAATTCATTTTCATGGGGGTCATCCTATTGGCTCTGTTCCCAGCATTCATGCTAGACACCATCCGATTCAGTAACCGCTTTGTTGGCCCTATCGCTCGGCTTAGAAGACACCTTCGACAGTTAGGTAGTGGAGACACAGATCGTTGCCAGTTTCGTGAAAATGATTACTGGGCAGAAATGGCTGGTGAATTCAATGAAGTGGCAACTCTTGTCGAGAAACAACGCGAAGACATTGAAAGCCGGGATGCTGAAATTGATCGCCTGAAGGCGGCACTGAGCACCGCAGGTATCACGTCACGCTCATAACGAGTGTTTAGCGTGAATAGTTTAGTGATTAAGGAAACGGAAATTTGACCATGAAATGTCGTCTCACCAATCGAATGGCTCGTGCCAAGTCGCGTCGCGGAGCAGCAGCTGTCGAGTTCGCAGTTTGCCTGCCCGTCGTGTTGCTGGTCGTATTCGGTTCCATTCAGGCTGCCAGCATGTTGTTCCTGAGACAGGCAACGATTCAGGCGGCATACGAAGGAGTCAAAGTTGCCATTCGTGATGAAAGCACCGATGAAAAGGTTCGCGAAGCCGCCCAAGCCGTGCTTGACGGCCGTAATTTGACCGGCGTGACCATCGATATTCAGCCTAGCAATGTTGAGACTCTTGATGCGGGGACCGTGGTCGATGTGATCGTTTCGGCACCGTCGGATGAAAACACGCTGTTTCCATTCGCCATGTTCACCGGGCAGATCGTCAGCGCGAATGCCGTCATGGTTAAAGAGTAGTACCCCCTCCTTTTATACCCTCCTTTTCGCTTTTCTCAAACTCTTCACAAAGAGGACCTATCGTGAATACCAGATTTCAAATAGATGCCGTGCGGGCACGCACTTCACACTCACGCAACGATCGTCGCGGCGCGATGCTGGTTTTGATCGGAGTTGTGTTCGTGATTCTTTTCATTGCAGCCGCCTTTGCGATCGATGTGGCGCGAATTCATGTGACGCGAAGTGAGCTACGCACAGCAACCGACGCAGCTGCGAAAGCTGCCGTTGAAGCCTTGGGCCGTGAGCAGAGCGTTGAGGCCGCAACCGATGCGGCGCTCGCGATTGCTCAACGAAACATCGTCGCCGGTAACGGTCTTGATCTTGTTCCGTCTGATATCGTTTTTGGTGGTGCCGTCGCACAGGATGACGGATCGTTTAGCTTCGATCCAGATGCACCGTTTATCAACTCGGCGCGCGTGATAGGAGCAAGGACCGCAGATTCGCCAGACGGATCGGTCGGACTATTTTTCGCTCCGCTATTTGGTGTCGACAATTTTGAGCCGACTCAGGTCGCAACGGCAACCAGAACGGATCGTGATATCGCCCTTGTTCTTGACGTCTCTGGATCGATGAATATCTCTGGTCGCTTTGATGCCTTGAAAAATGGCTTGGATGTATTCCTGCGAGAACTTGACGCGACAAGTCAAAACGAAATGGTTTCTCTGTCTGTGTACAGCACCAAGGCGCGGAAATCGCAAGATCTGACCAACGATCTGCAACAGATCCGTGACGCGTTTGCGGAAGAGACTCCGAATGGATTTACCGCGATTGGTGATGGACTTAGGACCGGTTTGAGATCGATTCTCAGGGATCCTGAAGCCCGCCCATTCGCATTGAAATCAATTATCGTGATGACCGATGGTCGCCAAAACCGTGGCGTGGGACCTGAGGTGATTGCCCGCCAAGCGGCTAGGCAAAACGTGACGGTTCACACGATCACGTTCAGCGATGGTGCGAATCAAGATTTGATGGAGCAAGTTGCGACCATCGCCAATGGGATTCACTTGCATGCCGAAAACGACAGTCAACTGGTAGATGCGTTCCGCGAAATCGCCCGCCAATTGCAGGTGCTTCTGATCGAGTAGCAACCCGTTGGCAAGTTTTTATGTTACACGATCAAATGTCAGTCGAAGTTCCCAGAATTAAAATGAAACACTTCAAAAAACCTCAGTCGAGTTTACAGCATCGCCTCAGATCGAAGCGATCCTATGGTGCCGTTGCAGTTGAGTTCGCGGTCTGCGTCCCTGTGCTGTTCGCATTGCTCTTCGGATGCTACGAAATGGCTCGCGCTAACCTAATGAAGCACGCAGCTGAAAGTGCTGCGTATGAAGGTGCAAGAGTCGGGATTATTCCTGGTGCCACTGAAGACGAGATTCGCGAAGCCACACAGTTCGTTATGACTAGCGTGGGCGTAAGCGACTTTGTGATCGATGTTCAAAATAGAGTATCAGAGGACGACGCCGAATTCGTGACGGTGGAGATTCAAGTTCCCTTTCAAGAAAATTTCCAGTTGGGAACGTTCTTCATTGACGATCCGACTTTTCGAGGTTCGTGCACGCTCAAGCGTGAGTCACTCTAACGGCTTGACCGAACCGCTGCGTTCATGAGCGGACAGTTGCTGATTTCCCGATCACCGTGATCCCGGATGGGGTCACTGTGAATCCTTGCGATCGGTCGGCTTCGTGATCAAACCCGATTTCAGCGCCTTCCGGTATGTTGACGTGCTTGTCAATGATTGTGCGTTGAATTTTGGCGTGTCTACCTACGTTGACGTTCCCCATCAAAATGGAATCGGAAACTTGCGCGTAGCTGTTGACGCGGACGCCCGGGCCCAACACGCAGCGGTCCACCTGTCCACCAGAGACAATGCTGCCCGGGCAGACGATGCTGTCTGTCGCCATGCCAACGCGATCAATGCCGTCCTCGGATCGAAATACGAACTTGGGCGGCGGCAGGTTGCTTTGAACGGTTCGGATAGGCCAGTCTGAGTCATACAGGTTTAAGCTCGGTTCGACGCGAATCAAATCCATGTTGGCTTCGTAGTAAGCGTCTAACGTGCCGACATCGCGCCAGTAAGCGGTTGCCTTGCTCGTTTCGTCAACAAACGGGTAAGCAAGCACTCTGGCGGAATCGATGATGCGCGGAATGATATCCTTGCCGAAATCGTGATGGCTCTCGCGGGCGGTAGCATCGCTGAGCAGTTGCTCAAACAAGAATCGGGTGGTGAAGACGTAGATGCCCATGCTTGCCAAACACCGGCTGTCGTCACCGGGCATCGTCTTTGGTTGATCCGGTTTTTCTTCAAAGCCAATGATGCGTTGCTGATCGTCGACTTGCATGACGCCGAAACCAGTTGCTTCCTCGAGCGTAACCGGCAACGCTGCAACGGTCAGGTCAGCGTTTTGTTCGCGATGAAAATCGATCATTTTTCGATAGTTCATCTGGTAGATATGATCACCAGCGAGGATCAGTGTGTACTGGGGGCGTTCCTGCTCAATGGCGTAAATGTTCTGGTAGACCGCGTCGGCGGTTCCTTGATACCAGTGCTCATCAATTCGTTGCTGAGGCGGAACGATGTCGATGAACTCGCGGAGTTCATTACAGAAGTATTTTCGCCAACCGTCGTTGATGTGACGATCTAGGCTCATCGCCTTGTATTGGGTCAAAACCAGCAGCTTACGAAGACCGCTGTTGACGCAGTTGGACAGGGCAAAATCGATGATTCGATAGCCGCCTGCAAACGGCACCGCTGGCTTCGCGCGGTCCCGTGTGAGAGGCTCCAGTCGCGAACCTTTGCCTCCTGCAAGTATGACCGCCATAACGTTGTTCAAGTCAGCGCTCCTGTGCTGGCGAAGAATTCAGTCGAAGTGAATTCGTGTGGTGGGTCGAATTGAATCTGAAAGGGGGTAAGGCAGTGTAACCGGCTCAAACCAATGTTTGAACCCAAGTCACCGTGCGTTGGGATTTTAGTCAACAGGATGCCCACAGTCGTTCTGTCTGTAAGGTGATTTGCAGGTTCGGATTTTTGCTTGGGCGTCTGAGAGGCGAAGGCTGGCGGGGTGAGTGTCGATGCCTTTAATGAAAGTGACAGCTGGACCGCGGCCGGCGAGAAATACCGCGATTTGGGTGAGGAATGTCTGCGTGATTGACGTTAAATTTTCGCTATTCGTTTGCGTCAACCGTGTATCCTCACTACAATCCGACTATCGCGTACACTTCCTTGCGCCGTAACCAAATCGTGCCGATTCCACAGCAGTTGTGTCGTCTGTATGTGTTTTGGGAAGTTAGTCCTATTGATGCTGTCGAGCACACTCGTTGTACCGGCAATAAAATTATGACCCTCAGATATTCGAGCTCTGCCAAAGTCAACTTTCTTCGATCGATCACGTTGGGCGTGTTTCTGGTCGCGACGGTTGTCTGTGCACCGGCTTCGGGGGACCAAGTGATTGTTGGCAGTGATCCTGATGCGACTGTCTTTCTAGCTGACGATGTCTTGTGTTCAGCCTGCGATGGGACTTTGACTCCTCAGGCAATCGAGGTATTAACCAGCGGCGCAGGCGGAGAGGTAACAGCAGGTCAGCTTTGGTCATTCTTCAAAGCGCAGGGCGTTGACTCGATGGATGAACTGACGCTCCGTTTAGACGTCGATCCTGAAAAGGCGGGAAGCTCGGTCGAAGGATCGTCGATCGACATCAGTGCATTGCAGCTTCAAATTGAGAATCCTAGTGGCATCGACGGTTTTGCAACGGACGTGAAAATTGGTAACAAGCAGCTTTTGCTTTCAACTCCGTCGTTCGATCCTGATGTTGCTGATATGCAATTGGCCGTCAAGCTGCACTACGACTTCATGGAACGTTTCAGCGCCGATAGCACGGAGAAGATCAAGCTAAACGTTTCTGGATCGGGTTTGATGCCAAGTATCTCGATCGCGAAGAAGACTGACTCGTTGCGGCAAATGAACTGGCTGATGCTGGTTGGCTTCGCCATTTTCTGGTTGAGTGTGTTTGGCATTGTGAATTGGTTGACTAAGCCATCACCTGCGGGCACATCGGTAACGAACAAAACGGCCGTTAGCTCTTGAGGCAGGCGTGCTGTATCGGCTGGCACAGTTTCCTGTTCCCCATCGAAATAACCGGGCCTTCGTTGGAAGCCTATTCGGTTGAGTCTCGGTTTTGACGCATCGCTTCGTACATGATGACGGCAGCAGTCACTGAAACATTCAGGCTGTCGGCAACCCCGTTCATGGGAAGCCGGACACGTTTGAAATCACCCTGCATCCAAGTGGCGGACAGCCCGTGTGCCTCGCTGCCCAGGACGATGGCCGTTTTCGAGTCGAAGTTGACGTTGTATAAATCGTCCGCTTGCTCGGGAGTGGCGATTGCGATTTCGTGATCGTGTTTCTGTAGCCAAGAGATCGTCTGTAAATTGTCGGCGACTGCGACAGGCATGGAAAATACCGTGCCGGTGCTATTGCGTATTACATTTGGATGGAACACATCGCAGACCGGATCGGAAACGATGATGCCGCCTACACCGGTTGCATCCGCACTGCGAATGATGGCGCCAAGGTTCCCGGGTTTCTCGATGGATTCCACGACCAGAATCATGCCATCGTTTGCTTGAAACTGATCAAGGCTTCGCTCTGGCCGTTTCGCTACGGCAATGACACCGTCTACTCGGTTCCCATATGCCAGTTTCTCAAAAACGGGCTCCGTGACGGTGATTTGTTCCGAAGTATCGAAGCCAGAACTAGCCGGCAGTCGGTAATCCGCATTCAAGAACAACGTGGTGATCTCAACCTTCGCCGAAATAGCGCGTTGGACTTCTCTGAGTCCAAAGATGATGATTCGGTCTTGCTGTTTGCGGCCGCGACTGGTGTGCAGGCGGACGGCGTCCCGAACTCTCTTGTTTTGCAAGCTGGAAATTACTTCCAACAGACCACTCCCAATGCATGATTCATGTGCGCCAGCGGGCAAACTGACCACTTGGCAATTTCCGCCCGCACGAAGTCGCCAGCTCAAGCGTCCCCGATTCAATTCGAGTTTCGGGAATACCCCAAGCACGCGAAATATCGTGCGAAAGGCGTTTGGCGTCGAAACCCGGTGTGTGGCAGCTGATGATAATCATTTTTGGGGCTTTGGCGGTCAGCAAAGCAGCGGACGAAAGCAGATTTCCGAAATCCTTTTCCATTTTCCAAGTCTCACCCGACGGGCCTCGTCCGAAGGATGGCGGGTCCGCGACGAAGATGTCATACCGGTTTCCTCGTTTGACCTCGCGATCCACAAAACGCTTTGCGTCTTCCGTGATCCATCGAATTGAATGATTTTGCAATTGAGATGCAGCGGCGTTTTCTCTGGCCCAAGAAACGACTGATTTGGCTGCATCGACGTGAGTCACTGCGGCACCTGATTTAGCAAGAGCCAGTGTCGTTCCTCCCGTGTAGCCGAACAGGTTGATTGCGTTTAAGCCCCGCAGATCTAAGTCGCAATCTCGAATCCAATCCCAGTTGGATGCTTGTTCAGGGAAGATGCCAACTTGGCCCGTTGGCGTTGTTCGCAATTTAAAGGTCGCATCGCGATGAGAAACACTCCATTCCGGATCGGCAATCCCAGTCCATCGCTCTGGGGCAGACGTCGTGGAACGCTGGTAGCGGAGTTCAGCTTGACCAAAAGATTCCGAAAGTCGATTTCCGAGATCGGGAACCGAGGGCGTCTGCCGCCTTACGATGACGTCGCCAAATCGCTCCAGCTTTTCGCCTCTTCCAAAATCCAACAGCTCGTATTGGTTAGATCCAAACATAGACGGCAAGAACGGAGTGAAGGGAATCGAAAGAGTTCTATACAAGATTTCATAAGCAAGGGATCAATACCAGATCCATACCTGCGGCATTCGTCGCGTGATGGCGTCGATTCCCTTGTCAGAGATCTCTGTGTCGCGAATCACTAAGCAGCTGAGTTTGCTCATTTTCGAAATCGCTTTAAGGGATTTGTCCGTGATCGGGCAACCCTCAAGATCAAGCACCTCACACTCTGCCAACTGAGGAAGTTTGGCAAACTGAGCGTCGTCGACAGGAGCCTGTCGGCGGTCGATAACGACACGCCCCTTCAGGTTCGAATCGTATCCCGTCCAGTTGAGCGTCCGAGATAGGAAAAGTAGTCCGTTCCAAAAAGGTTCTTGGTACCACTCTAATTCCTCCGTAGGATCTGCAGCGAGCGCGTGACCCTTTCGGATCAGCGCGACATACAGAGTCACGCTGGCAATGAGTAGCAAGGTCAAAGGAATTTTGAACAGCCAACCAATCGTGTAGACGATGGCCGCGAACAGCAATGCCGTCCAGATGACGACCGCCAGATGAGCTCCGTATTCCAGCACGCGAATGGGGATGCTTTCACCTAGCACTTTACAGAACCAACGCTGCATTCCGGTTAGCTGTGCCGTCTTTTTGGCGGAAGTTCGCTCATCTTTTCTTGGTGGTTTGCTCATGGCCACATGTTAATCACCGAGCCAGCAATCGTCAGTGGGGACCAAAAACCCTGCGCTCGACCGATGCGAGCGGACGGAGGTAGAAAACGCGAAGAAAGTCAATTCGCGGCAAAGAAAACAACAATTACCCGACATGGATTCGAACCATGAATGACGGTACCAAAAACCGTAGTGTTACCATTACACCATCGGGCATCATTGTTGGGCGAATTTTAACAAATACCTAGCAAGAGAAAAATAGCTCTTTCGACTTTAGCGTACGAAAGAATCAGAATTTGCCCATCCGGAAGAATTCTATTGATTTGGCCGCTTTTTCCACTGTTATAACCGGTCTTTCGTGCGTTGCTTGGCAAGCACACTGAAAGCCAGTTGTTCTAGCTCAATCGCCAAGTCGACCCCGACTTTGCTGACCGAGGGGGGCAGTTTCAGGGTCACCGGGGCAAAATTCATGATCCCGGAAATTCCCGCCGCGACAATTTCCTGTGCTGCCTCAGTCGCCGCCGACGCAGGCACCGCCAAAATCGCAAGCTCGATATTCCGAGATTTGGCCGTGTCGCCCAGTTCGTCCATGTGTTGAACGGTAAGGCCTTCGAAGTTTTTGCCAATCAAGCCGGGTTGTTTGTCGAAGGCGGCAACGACCGAAAATCCCTGATTCCCAAATCCTCGGTAGCCCAATAAAGCCTGCCCAAGGTTGCCACAGCCGATCAAGGCGACAGGCCAGACTCGCTCGGTTCCCAGAATAGACCTGATCTTTTGAATTAGCTCGTCACAGCGGTATCCAACACCCGGATAGCCAAATTGGCCAAAGTAGGCGAAATCCTTTCGCACTTGGGACGCAGTCAGCCCCAGTCGGCGGGCCAATGTTGAGGAGCTGATCGTATCTTTGTTGGCTCCCAGCACTAACTGTAATTCGCGCAGGTAAAGACTAAGGCGGCCAATGACCACTTTCGGTACTTCAGAATCGGATGAAGGAGTAGTCAGTACGTCGCCCTCAAATTGGAATGTTTGGCGTCTCCGATTTCGCGGTTCCTAATGGCTCTGCCGAACCGCATAACAAGTTGGATCGCAGTCGCAATTCTAATAGGACGCGATCGACTTGAAAATTCGTAACGGACTGGGCAATAAGCTTGGGCTGTGCAGTCGTTACGTCTTAATGTCTTGTTGCACCGGCCAGTTTACCCTGCCTGAAAAGCTTGGTGGCATCTGTTTCCCTGTTGTTTTGAAGTCGCCGACTAAGGCAACCAGAATAACCGCTACAGTCTGCCTATCATTTCTGCGTTTCTTGACCCATCTGAATTAGCTATTCATCCCAGAGTTAACCGGTGACCGATTCTCAAACGGTCAGGAGGACCTTTGCAAGGTGGATGAACGGGAGTTGTCCACACATTCCAGCCCTGTCGCGAAGCCGGCCCGAAATAGAAACGGCGCTTTGCCAGGCAAGGAAAAGTCTTGAAACGGTAGGCATGGTGAATGTTTCACCAGACCAGATGCTGCCTCCAAGGTTTTGAAACGTCAGTTTATTGGAGACATTAAGATGAAATTGGTAAGAAGTCTGTTGACCTCAGCAGCATTCGCAGCTGCTGCCATGTCAGCCAGCTTCAGCTGGGGCCAATGTTGTGGTGGCGCAAGCTACGACGCAGTTGCCGCAGCTGCTCCTGCATCCGATTGTGGATGCAGTTACACAGTTATGAAGACTGTTAAAAGCGTTGTTAACGAAACCCGTCAGGAAACACGTTACCGAACTGTGTACAACACAGTTACCGAGAACGTTCAGGTTCCTGTCACTCGCATGGTTCGAGAGACCCAAATGCGAGAAGAAAGCTACACTGTACAGCGTCCCGTCAAAGAGACAACGTACAAGACTGTAAACTACACAGTCAAGCGACCTGTTACAGAGACTAAGCAGCGTACAATCAACTACACTGTTAAGCGACCTGTCACAGAGCAGCACTCGAAAGAAGTCACTTCGTACGTTCGTCGTCCAGTGACTGAGCAGAAGACACGCACTGTAAACTACACAGTTCGCGTTCCTGTTACTAACACTGTTATGAAGACTGTTAACTCAGTTGTTCGTCGTCCTGTCACAGAAACAAAGACTCGTACTGTTACAAGCACGATCCGCGTTCCTTACACAGAAACCAAGAACGTAACTGTTCGTGGTGGAAGCTGGCAGACTCAGACTAGCGTTGTTCCTGGCCGTAGCTACTCAAAGCGAGTACGCACACCAGGCAGCTGGTCAACTGATCCTTGCACAGGATGTCGTTCATTCTGCCCAGGTTCTTGCGAGAAGGTTTGTTGCAAGACTCCTGATCGCACCGTATGCAAAAAGGTTTGGGTTCCATCATGCGAAACTAAGCAAGTTTGCGTAACGAAGTACCGTTGCGAGAAGGTTTGCAAGCAAGTTCCTTACACATGCACACGCATGGTTTGCGAAACTGTTAGCAAGCAAGTTCCTTGCACAACCACTTCTTACAAGTGCGAAACTCGTTCGAAGCAAGTTAACTACTGCGTAACACGTATGGTATGCGAGCCAGTCACTAAGACTGTCAACTACTGCACAACACGCATGGTTTGCGAGCCAAAGAGCCGAGTTGAGAACTACACTGTAACACGCATGGTTTGCGAGCAGCAATCTAAGCAGGTTCCAGTTTGCACAACACGCATGGTTTGCGAAACTAAGACTCGCCAGGTTCCATTCACAGTTTGCCGCAAGGTAACTGAGATGAAGACTGTTCAGCGATGCAAGAAAGTTGCTTCACAAGTTCCTTACACAGTAAACATCTGCGTTCCACGAGTTGTTGAGACTCAGGTTCCTGTTACTGTCAACGCTGCTCCAGCAGTTGATGCTTGCGGCGGTGCTGCTGGAATCGACGGCGGATTCGGTGGATACGACGGTGCTGGTGCTGGTGCTGCTGGCTTTGGTGCTGGTGGATGTGGTGCTGGAGCTGGTGCTGGATGCGGATGTGGCCTTGGTGGTCGCCTTCGTGGTCTTGGTGCTCGAATTCGTGGCCTGTTCGCAGGTTGCGGATGTCGCTCAAACAGCTGCTGCGACGCTGCTCCAGCAGATTGCGGATGCGGATGCGAAGCTGCTCCTGTAGCAGATTGCGGATGTAACTAAGCCAAACTGGCTTTCTTAACCAGGAAGTAAGTCTGGTCAACATACAAGGTCGCTCGATCATCATTAGGTCGAGCGGCCTTTTTTTGCGCTGTATGCCATAGACCGTTCTGCATCGTTTATGGCTGCTGAAACAAATCACTGCTTATTGCTGGCTATTAACGCTTTGTCGGTAGCGCCTTGCGTTGTAGTTCGTGAAGCAGACATCCGAGGACTATCCCTTGGCCGCCTAATCAAATCGATACCCAAACGCTTGGATATCGTCGGCGTATTTGTTCGCTATCAAGTCAATTGTGCGATCGCTGTAGCAAGTTCGATAATCGACGCGGCGATCAGCGGTGTTCAATTTTGGAAGCGTGGACTCGACCCCAATCCGCCGACACACATGCGCAAAGTCGGTTGTCAACGATTCAAATCGACCGACGAAGTCGACCAATAAGTTTCCTGACAGATCCCGCAGAAAATCAATCTGACAACGATCGTCGCGGTGCTGAATGGACTGATCACAAAGCCAGTGAACGTAGTTTTCGAAACTGGCAAGATCGGCAACTCTTTTGTGCAACGCATGCCTCTCGTTTCGGACGACATGTTGATAAACAGAAAGCTGCCAGTCCCAAGGGTTCCTGACGAAAGCGAACGAAAAATACTCGTCAAAGACCTCATTCCCCAGACGATCGCGGGCTTCAACGGCAGTCTTATGTTCTACCGACAATCCCGTGTTCCAAGTCGACGGGGACGGAAGGCGAAGTCGTTTCAATACCCGACTGGCCCGGCGTTTGTAAGGAGAAACATTGTACGGAGCAAGCGCTTTAGCGATGCTGGTTCCAGCTGTCTTGTAGATGTGGATGAAGACAAACTTGTGAGTGTGAGAAACAAGCATTCGCAGGGTCTAGTTCGCGCAGTTTCGGGGTGCATCGCTGACGTTGTCGTTAGCCGCCAGCCTGTAAGAATAAGTTCCAAGAAAGTTAGCGTTTCATCCTGCCATACTTTCCCACGCGCCGATCAGTACCTCGGCCGATCGTTCAACTTCTTCGGTTGACGTGTGCCAGCCGACGCTTAACCGAACCTTGCCAGCCATTCGTTCCGGCGACGCTCCCATTGCAGCAAGGGTCGCCGATCCGGAAACGCCATCGCTATGGCAGGCCGATGACGTCGAGCAACAAATTTCCGGAACTCGAGCAAGCAACTCATGCCCGGCAACTCTTGGAAACGAAACGCTTAACGTGTTTGGAAGTCGTTCGGCCAATCCGCCGTTGACGTGCAGGCCGGGAACCGACGCGACTAGCCGTTCCTGCAAGAGGTCACGCAGCTCTGACATTTTCTCGTACGAGTCATCCAATGATTTGCCAACGAGGTTTGCGGCCTGAGCCATCCCGACGATGTAAGCCGTATTCTCAGTGCCGGCTCGTAATCCTTGTTCGTGCCCGGCCCCGTGCAAGTGAGGTTCCAGTTCCAATCCTTCACGGATGAACAATGCCCCGACTCCTTTGGGTCCATAAAATTTGTGACCGGCGATCGTCAATAGATCAACGCCCAGTTCATCAACGGTCGTGGAGATCTTCCCGGCGCTCTGAGAGGCGTCCGTGTGGATCAGCACTCCCTCACGATGGCATACTTCCGCGATGCGTCGAATTGGTTGGATCGTGCCAATTTCGTTGTTCGCGTGCATGATGCTGACCAGCCGGGTATTCGGTTGGATGGCGGCCTCGACGTCATTTGGGCAGACGACCCCGTCTCCGTCACAGTCGACCGTCGTCACCTCGCACCCCATTCGCTCAAGGAATTTTGCTGGTTGGCTGACGGCGGGGTGTTCAATCGCGGAGATTACCAAATGAGGCGGCCGAGCGGCGTAGGCGTTTCCAATCTGAACGCCTTTCAACATGATTCCCTTGATCGCGAAATTGTTGCTCTCCGTTCCACCGCTGGTAAAAATGACTTCGTCACGGTCGCAGCCTAGAAATACCGAAAGCTTGGAACGAGCATCTTCAATCGCTTCGGCAGCGGCTCGACCCATCGCGTGACTGCTAGATGGGTTACCGTAGTGGCCGGTCAGAAACGTCTGCATCGCTTCGACGACGCTGGGGGCGACGGGCGTGGTCGCGTTGTAGTCTAGGTAAATTTGCTGCACGATTTCGGTTCCGAGTCACGGTGAATTGATAGACAAAGTCTATCGCGATTGCCCAATCGACAACAGATGAAACCCGAACGCGGAATGTCCTCGGGAGGCCGAGGCTCCGCCCGAGCCGCGCGGGGCAAATTGCGTTGGGGTGAGATGGGTGCGGACGGAGGATTGCCGTCCCGGACATGTGCGGGCGGCGTGACGCCGTACCGGACGTTGGGTGTTCGGGAGGGCCGAGGCTCCGTCCGAGCCGCGTTGGGAGCGTCACGCGTGTTGGTGAGATGGGTGCGGACGGAGCCTTACCCCCCCAAGTATCGGTTTCATTCAGCGAACGTGGCGCTGTCACCCCAAGACTTTACTAAGGAAACGCCCGGTCCAAGATCGCTCATCCGCAGCAACTTGCTCTGGTGTGCCGACAGCCAAAACTTCTCCACCGCCCTGCCCTCCCTCGGGCCCAAGATCGATTACCCAGTCCGCACATTTGATGACGTCCAGATTGTGTTCGATCACCACCAAAGAGTCACCAGCGTCGACCAGTTTTTGCAGCACTGATATCAGCTCATTCACATCCTCAAAGTGCAGGCCGGTCGTGGGTTCGTCCATGACGAACAACGTCCGCTGGTTTTCGGGTGCGTTGCCAGTCAATTTTTTTGCCAAGTAAGCGGCCAACTTGATGCGTTGCAGTTCGCCTCCGGACAGCGTGTTGGCAGCCTGCCCAAGTTTCAAATAGCCCAGACCAACATCCGCGAGAGCTTGCAGGCGCTTTGTGAGTTGTGTAAACCCATCGAACCGTTTCAACGCTTGGTTGATGGAAAGGTTCAACGTCTGAGCGATCGACAAATCAATAAACTTGACTTGCAAGACTGCATGATCGAATCGGCTGCCGCCGCAAAGTTCGCACTCGGCATAAACATCCGGGAGAAAACTCATTTCCACTTTTCGTGTGCCCTGCCCTTTGCACTCAGGGCACCAACCGGCTTTCGTGTTGAAGCTGAAACGAGATTTCCCAAACCCGAGTAGCTTGGCTTGCTTGGTTGCCGCGAACAGTTTCCGTAGCTCGTCTAGAATTCCAACGTAAGTCGCCGGGCAGCCGCGAACCGATCGTCCGATCGGTTGTTGATCGATCACAATCAGTTGCTGGAAAGGCGCATGGATTTGAACGCTTTCACACGCCGCTGTGGAATGAGTCAGCAAGCCAAGCTTGCGTTGGACGGCAGGAACGAGCGTGTCGTTGATCAGCGTGCTCTTCCCGCTACCACTGACACCGGTAACACAAACGAAGGCTTCGGACGGAATATCGACATCGACTTGTTTAAGGTTGTTACCGGTCGCTCCCTTGATCGAAACGGCGACGGCTGAGACGGTCCGTCGTGACTTGGGGGTCGAGATTCGCTTTTCTTGATTGAGGTACTTTCCCGTCAAGCTATTAGGTGTATCGCAAACTTCTTCAACGGTTCCCGCTGCGATGACTTCGCCTCCGTCCTCACCGGCAGCCGGTCCCATGTCAATCAGATGGTCGGCCGATCGAATCAAAGCCTCGTCATGTTCGACGACAATTAATGAGTTCCCCGCTTGCTGCAAATCTCGAATGATCTTAATCAACCGCTCATTGTCGCGCCGGTGCAAGCCGATCGATGGCTCGTCCAACACAAAACACACGCTGGTCAGACCCGAGCCAATCGACGTTGCAAGACGGGCCCGTTGGTGTTCGCCGCCGGAGAGCGTGTCGGCGGATCGGCCCAGTGTTTGATAACCAATGCCGACCGAGATCAAATACTGCAAACGTGTCGTGATCTCCGCGAGCAGTGGCTGGGCGATGATCTGGTTGTCACCTTGAAGCGAAAGAGATTGAAAGAAAGATGCCGCTTGGTCGATCGGCAGGTCAACAATCTGCCCAAGATGTTTGTCTTCCAGAAAAACCGATCTCGCCTGATCGTTCAGTCGCGATCCTTCGCAAGCAACGCAAGGCACTCGATCGATCATGTCCTCAAGTTGGTCCAAGCGGTCGTCGTCCATTGACGTTGCGAACTCACGCTCCAGCAACGCCATCAGCCCCGGCGCATCTTCGTCCAGAGAATACAAAAACGTGTGCCAAGTTTCTGAGTCCAGTTCAGCCAACGGTGTGTCGGGCGAACCGCCGACCTTATGAAGGATCGGTGTGAGCAATTGAGTTTGCTTCTTGATGCCCGCTTTGGTTAAGCCGCGCCATGCGGCGATGGCTCCATCTGAAATGGAAAGTGCACGATCGCCGACGACGATTTCGGGATCGAATGCGATCGTTGAGCCGACTCCTTCACAGGCATCGCAAGCGCCAAACGGACTGTTGAAGCTGAATGTCCGAGGAGAAACTTCGGCGTAGTGGATGTCGCATTCCGGGCACGCGTAGCGAGTGCTATAGATTTTTTCTTGCCATTTGTCAGCGTCTCGATCTTCTGGTGCAAGTGAGCAGATGATCAGTGTCCCGTCTGCTAATCGGACCGCATTGTCAATCGCTTCCAGCAAGCGACCTTCAACGCCGTCGCGCACGATGATGCGATCCGTGACGGCTTCGATACTATGTTTTTTCCCCGCAGCAAGTTCGGGAACCGAATCGATATCCACGACGCTGCCATCGACACGCAAACGTACCAAACGTTCCCGTCGAATTGCACGAAACGTTTCCTGATGCTGCCCCTTTTGATCGCTGACCATCGGCGCAAGGACCATCAGCTTGGTTCTTTCGGGTAAACTCATCAGCGCGTCGCGGATCTGCGATGGTGATTGCTGCTGGATCGGTTGTCCGCATCCGTGGCAATGAATTTCTCCGACTCGTGCCACAAGCAAGGTCAGGTAGTGATAGATCTCGGTGATCGTGCCAACGGTGCTGCGGCGGTTGCGGGCTCGATAATTCTGGTCGACGCACAGCGTTGGCTGAAGACCATCAACGCGGTCGACGTCTGCTCGCGGGAGTGAATTGAGAAACTGCCGAGAGTGCAACGACAACGTTTCCATGAACTGTCGTTGTCCTTCGGCGTAAATTGTGTCGAACGCTAAGGAGCTTTTCCCGCTTCCGCTTCGCCCGGTGATGACCACCAGTTGGTTGCGTGGGATGTCGACGTTCACACTTTTCAAGTTGTGTGTGCGTGCGTTGACGACACGAATCACTTGATCAAGGCGCGGTGAGTCGATTTGAGTTTTTTGTTCGGTCAGGGTCATCGTTGAAGTAGAAACGATTGAACGGAAAGAGCCAACACGACGTGCTCAATGAGTTGGTCTTTCTTAATGAGTGTGCTCGCGACCACGTCCGATGAAAAACGCAATAAAAACACTCGCGGCAATCATCAAAATCTTTAATGGTTGAAGGGAGTGCAGATGAGACAAAAAGTATCCGATGCCGTCATCAGCAACGAACGGGAAATTTGACCATTCCAAATAGAGTCCGGCAACCAACGCGACGACCGCGGACAAAATCCCCAACTCCAGCCGACCAACTTTGGCCGCTGATAAAACACCGAACCCAATCGCGGTTCCGGGAATCATGGGTGCGTCCAGCCCTTGGCGGATACCCCAATTGTAGATCCATCCACCGACGATCGCTCCAACGATCGCCCCAACCATGCCTGCGGCGAGTCGGACCCACGGAATCGGTTGCTGTGGTTGATTCATTTTTGTTCCTCAGGCATTTTTTACTTAGTCGCGCCCGTCAGCGTTAGCACTAGGCGACGTCGACCGCCGTGATCGCGATGCTCACACAGATAAATCCCCTGCCAAGTTCCTAGAGCCAGCCGGCCGTCGGCGATCGGGATCATTAGATTGGCTCCAAACATTGACGCTTTCACATGCGCCGGCATGTCGTCCGGGCCCTCACACGTGTGGATAAACGGCGAGCTTTCGGGGCAAAGCTGATTGGCTGCGGTTTCCATATCAACTCGAACATCGGGATCCGCATTCTCGTTGATCGTTAGGCTGGCCGAAGTGTGCTGGATAAACACTTGCAGCCATCCGACTTGGAACTGGCTCAATTCCGGGATCGAATCCTCGACCAAATGGGTGACCAAGTGAAAACCCCGTTTGAAATGAGGCAGGACAAGGTTGTGTTGAATCCACTCAGTCATTTGACGTTCCCTTCAGAGGTTGTCCGGTCGATAGCGGTTTCCGGTGAACTCAAGCGATTGTATGTGAGCTTACGGTTTTGCATCGCGATTGTCGGCTTAAGGTGGTTGGGTTGAACCCGATCGTAACGATGTTTTTGTCCATCGGGGAGCCGCGATCGGTGGTGGAGCTAGAAGGTTTTGGCTCCAGCGATTGAGAATAAGCTGCAAAAGGTCTACCTGTACCCACCATTTCCCTGCAATCCGATCGAGTGATCGGGAACCCGCAGTCGGCAATGTTTAGCAGGCATATTCTGATTGCCTTGATACAGAGATGGGTGCCGTTAGGGCGTCTTATGGGTAGATGAAATTCACTTCGTTCGCCAA
Organism: uncultured Pirellulaceae bacterium; assembly: GCA_937929805.1. Classification (GTDB taxonomy): domain Bacteria; phylum Planctomycetota; class Planctomycetia; order Pirellulales; family Pirellulaceae; genus Mariniblastus. The sequence goes on along the minus strand of CALFUT010000003.1, from coordinate 10,594 downwards.
GCGTACAAAGTCAAACATTCGTGGGTCTAGCCGCGGCTTTGGCAATGCGTTCATTGCGGTTGGTTAAAAGAATTCTAACTTGGGAATTCGTGAATAATTTTCTTGACTTGTTCCTTGAGTCGCAGATAATGAAGGCATCAACGCGAGCGAAGGACGCCGCATTCGCTTTCCTACAAGGACGTTTTCGAATTTTGGATTGAGTCTCCTATTCAACCAGTTACACGATCGCAGAAGAGATTTCCCGTTAGGCTTGGCTGAGTTCTCAGGCAGGCAAGTTGGTTGAACGATCGGGCTTTACAGACTCTCCAGTCATTCCTTTAAATTGACGATAGGATTTTTGCATGTCGACGCGTAAGAAAATCAAGAACGTTTTCGAAGCCATTCTTGAGTATGGTCACGACGAAGATTTCGTGCCTTACGAGGGAGAAAGCTTTATAGCGACTGATGCCCCTGCTGGGTCAGAAGAGAAGATTGAAGCCCTGCGACAGCGAGTTCTTTCTGGCGAGCCACTGTGGCACGGCGATGACCGCAAAGATTACTCCGGGCTGACCGGTGCCGTTCGCCCGCGCGAGTGATTTTTCGCGGTCGTTTGAACCACGCTTAAAGATTCAGAAGCCCGCTATTTAGCGGGCTTTTTTCATAGATCTACTGAGAGTTTTGTGGACGAGACCGGGGCGCCATGTTCACCTGAACTGTCGCGGTCTCTTTCAAGGGTGACAATCGAAACATGCTCACGCAGCGTTGACCAACCACTTACCCACTCACTTACGCACTCACTTACCCACTCACACAACAAGCATGAGCGTGCCCGTCCGCTGCGGTTGCACGGTGTCTTTGGTGGCGTTAAGCATGGCACCCGTTAGTTCCGGCCTGACAACAGACCGCGAAGCGGATTCTTAGTCAGTGGACACGCCCTTGCGTTCTGGTTTAGCACGCTTGAACCAGTTCCGGATCAGTATCAGTGTCAGCACGATCGCCAGCGTGACCTCGAATGGGATCACATACGCCGCGCAATGATTCATGTCCCAATAACTCAGCGGACTGGCGTACCGGAAACTCCAGTTCAGTGGCCAGAAAACCAGCGGGCCATCGTCATGGTGAACGGGGATATCAACCAGCGTGTGCAGCAAGCATGATCCAAAAAACCATGTCCACCAAGACGCGACGAATTTCTCGCTTGCTTCCGTGAACCAAAGCAAAGTCAACGCAGCGATCAAGACCGTTGGCGAATGCAGCACGTTGTGCAAGGACATCCAAACGGGATCGTTGTAGAACAAGTTCTTAAACATGTGCTGGGCGACTTGGCCCGGTTTCATGTTTTCAATCCAACTGAACCACATCGCTCCACCGATGGACAGAAAATAGAGCGGGATATCGGGCGCGATCGATCCAAGCAAGACCGCGCTTTTGGGGAACGCTTTTACCGGCAGCGATTTGGCCAACGTCCAGTTGATCAACATGTGAGTTGGCGTATTCAAGTTTCTTCTCTGCTTTTTTGCAAAAGCGGGATGGCGATTTGGCCTAGCCCAAGCTTAGGCGTTTTTCCGCTTGGTCAGGTACAACATCTGTTCGTCGTGAATTTTGATTGCGGCGCCAATGTCAAAATGCTGACCGATCAAACGATACCAATCAATAAAATCCATGCGGTTGACGTGCAACTCTTGGCCGGTATCGTCCGACGGGCCGTTGTGAATCGAGAACGCTTGTCGATCCACTTGTTTCATATTTTCGAACAGCCCCAGCACTTGTTCTTCATGCAAGTGCTCAATGCAGTCGATGCAGGCCACGCTTTTGTAACGCCGCATGTTTTCCAGCGGTTTGGTGATGTTTCCCACCTGCATTTCCGGGTGAATGCTAATCTGGTCAATCCCGTCCGCCTCAAAGCCAAGCTCGCGAAGTTTTTCAACCGTGTGGCCGCGACCACAACCAAGGTCCAGCACCGGACTTTGAATCCATTCTTGGTACTCGGGGATCAACCTTACGCCCGGGCAGCGATCTTGGGCAGCGTTCCCATACCATTCGTGCTGCTCGTAAATTTCTTGGTACAGTCGGGCCGAGTTATGAGGATCCGAATCATCAATCGCTGGCTGGGCGCGTTTGGGTTGCTCAGATTGAGGCGTCGCAGCGAGTGACGTTTGATCGGTTGGCTGGGAAGGTCCGCCATCCGCAGGGAACAACGTGGTGACTTCATTCGGCGCGGGGAACAATGGTGTGTTTTCGTTCGAGTGCCGCTTCCACATCGTGATCTGCATTTCGCTGCCGTTGTATTCTGCGCGATCGGGCAGCGTACGCTCGATCCACCAGTTGGGCGATTGGACGGTTCGGTGAAGGTTGTCTCCGAACTTGTCAGTGATGCCTGCCTTGCGGCATGAAGCCGACCCGATAAACAAACCGGTAGGACGCAAAACTCGTGAGATCTCGGCCAGTGTGGCATCGATTTCACTCGGGTCTAAATGTTCTAGCACGTCAAAGCAGGTCACGACTGAGAAATAGTCGTCCTCAAAGGGAAGGGTTTGATCTTCAATCAGCTGCAATCGAGCTTCCACGTGCGGGATGAACGACAAACGCTGACGCGCTCGGTCGATCGCTTCTGCGCTGATGTCGACACCAAAGGGATGGAATCGGTACATCGGGTTTGCCAGATGCCCCACGACGAATCCTACCCCGCAACCAACGTCCAACGTTCTGCCTTGAAGCATTTTCAAGCACTCGCTGTTGCCAACCACGACCTGAAAACCGGGTGAATTTTCGGCTTGATTGTAACGAGCGTCCGTGGCGATCACGTCATCGTAAATTGCGCGGTAGTGAGGCTTCGAGGGCTTGGTCATTTCGGCGACGGCTGATGACATTTGAATATGCTCCGGCATTCAGATTGGGACACGTTCAGGATCGGTATCCACATAACGAAAAGCTATCGTATCGATTTGACGACAGTCACGCATCATCAGTTTTTTGATCGACATTATGAGTTCACTTCGCGACGTTCGTTCCAGCAGTCGCCGGATCAAACCAATGTCCAGTGGCGGACCAACCGCTCAGATATCGGTAAAATGCGATTGAAACCGAACTCTCCATGGCATTACGGTATAATTCGCCCGGTCTTTCACTTCCAACTTTTGCAGAATTATGAAACTCGAAAAGACAAATGCTCGCGCAGAACGATTGCAGCGATTGCTCCCTCGATTGGTGCTGATCTTGCTGTGCGTTTTCAGCCTTGGAGCCTACCAAGCGTCGTCTGCCCCGGTGCAGATTCCAGATCTACCGCTCGACTTGGATTCACATCTGAATGAATTCGTTGGCGAGAACCTGTCCGGAGATCCGTTGCCTGCCGGCGATATGGCTCGCGTCGCAGCATTGGAAGGGTTGAGTCAATCCGCGAGCGTCGCCGAATGGTTGGGGCCGATGGCACCGATCGCTTTGTCACCGTTTTTTGGCATCGCATGCCTTGCCGCATTGTCTCAGTATGGAGCCGAGTGGATTCCGGGGAACACGTTTCTAAGCAACAACGCCATTCTGAACGACCCGGTCGTGCTGTGGATTTTTGTCGGATTGACTTTACTGACATCGTTGCCTCGCCTGACCAAGGTTAGCAAGCCAATGGCTCAAGCGATCGATCAAGTCGAAACTTATGCAGCGATCATTACGATTCTGATTATCCGATGGTACGCCGGATCCATCGAGTCAACGCCCGAAATGGCGATGGCTGACGTTCAGGTCATGCACATGGGCTTCTTTAGCTTTACGTCCGACGCGTTACTTTCGATCGCCGCGATCATCAACATTCTTGTGATCAATAGCGTTAAGTTCTTCTGCGAGGTCATGGTCTGGTTGACTCCGTTTCCGTTTGTCGACGCGCTGCTGGAAGCGGGCAACAAGTCTTTGTGTGCCGGTTTGATCGCGATCTACGCATACAGTCCGATGATCGCGACAGTCTTGAACTTGATTCTGTTCGCGGTTTGCTTGGTTGCGTTTCGCTGGACTCAACGCCGTGTGACTTGGCTGAGGAACGTGTTGGTGGATCCGATTTGGGCTCGCCTAAGCCCCTCTTACGGCCAGCCGGCGGGAGGCTCGTTAATCGTGTTTGCTCAAAAGGCTTTCGGTCCGTTTCCAGCCAAGGCGCGGATCGAGCTGACGCCTAACGATACGGGCTGGTCGCTGAAGCAGCGTCAGTGGTTCTTTTCTGACAATGAACTGCAGCTGGACCGAGCGACTTCTCAGTTAAGCATGCGATCGGGGATCGTGACCAATCGAATCGAGGTCACCGGCCCTGAATCGGGTAGCTTGTTGTTCACCCAGCGTTATGGCGGAGCGTTGGATACGCTGGGTCAGCAACTGGCGGTTCGGCATGAGGGAGCCGGGGTCCACGCTGTCGACACGGCAATTGTTTGAGCCATTGTAGGACAATTGTCCCAATTGTTTGAGAAGTCCGGCTCGCCAATTGGTCGTTGGCCTGCCAACGCGTGGAAGGTTTGTCCCGTATTGGCCGTTGTCCAAGACGACGCAAACGGTTGAGGACAACCGTTCCAACCATGAGGCGTCCGTTTGCAAGGCGCTACTTCTTGCCCGAGGCGGCGTTAAGGACCTCCTCTTTGACATAGATCGGCAGCGGAGGATCGCAGGACATCGCGACGGCAATCGCGTCGGACGGGCGAGCGTCAATGTCATGAATTTCGTTGCCAGCAGTGATTCGCAAGGTGGCGAAGTAAGTGTTCTGCTTTAGATCATTGATGACGACGCTGTCGAGCGTTCCTCCCAATTGATCGACGACTCCCACCAGCAAATCATGCGTCAACGGACGCGGCCGCTCGATCGATTTGACTCGACGGTCAATCGCCGTTGCCTCGAAGAATCCGATCATGATCGGGAACTGACGGTCGCCATCGATCTCTTTCAGAAACACCGCCTGATTCTCATTGACTTCGCTGATGATGATCCGGGTAAGTTGAACTTCGATCATGGAAACAGTTTTCAGTTTGAAGTGTTCAGTTTTCAGCCAAGAGTGCAAACGCTCTGCTCGGATCAAGCTGCATTGTACCTATTGTTCGGCAAACGCTCAAACACGTGGCGTGAGAGCATGAAAACCCTACACCCAACGTGTCCATTTGTCCGAGGGCGAGCGTTGATCCTGCAGCTTCCCCGCGATGCGTTCCGGTGAACTGCTGTCTGAGGCGTAGTCGACAAAAACGGCGGCTAGCAGTCGCTCGTTCGCCGGAATGCTCAAATGTTCGAACATCGGCATGGTGCGAAACTGTCCTCCGCTGGACCAATAGGTTCCAAAGCCGTCGGCCGTCAGCAACAACATTAGATTTTGGACGTATGCCGATGTGGCCGCCAAGTGTTCTTCATCGACTTGGGTTTGTTTATCTTTCGCGACTGCGTCATTATTGCCGTGAGCCCCGTGTGAAAACTGCGGCAGCCAAGTGACCAGTGCGAGTGCGCCGCAAGCAGACAGCATGGTTGGCAATTTGTTCGTGGGTTTGATGTCTGGGAACAAGCCGGCAAACTCGGTGGCCAAAGATCGGCACTTTGTTTGGTCAAGCACATGGACTCGCCACGGCTCTTTCACGCCGTCAACCGCTCGGTCGTAGTGAAACGGAGCCCAGCCCGCGACCGCGATAGCTTCTCGAAGTGCATCGTCGCCACGGTCTAGCGTTTCGCGCGAGTGAATGATTGGCTGGTCAACGGGAGCCAGAACTTTCCATGTTTGGCGTCGCTTGATGATTGAGGCGATTTGCGAGGAGTCCATGATGTTGCTTGCGTTGAAGTCGATGACGTGGTCCGAGGCGATCGGTCGGTGTGTAAGCGTAGGTAGCTGCTGATTCTATCTGTGGCACATCGGCATTATCAATCGGAGGGAAACCTGGTAAAACATGGCGGGCTCGTGCAGTCTCTGATTGCTCTGATTTTTAGTCTGACATTTGCCCTGAACCAGCGACCACCAAAATTATTTGCGACAGGAATCTAATGATCCGCATCGTTTTAAATTTAACCGAAATCGCCAATCGTTTGCTCGCTTGCACGGTTGTGTCGGCCATCGTCACAGGAATTATCTCCATGCCCGCGACCACGAACGCTCAGGCGCCCAAGCTAATCACGGAAGTTGAAGGTATCACTGAATACCGATACGAAAACGGAGTCCAGTTGCTGCTGTTTCCTGACCAGTCGAAGCCGCAGTTCACGGTCAATATGACCGTGCTGGTGGGATCGCGGCACGAGGGCTACGGCGAATCGGGGATGGCTCATCTGCTGGAGCACTTGTTGTTCAAAGGCACCGACACTTATCCGGACACGCCGAAATGGCTCAAGGATAAAGGCGTGCTGAACATGAACGGCACGACTTGGTACGACCGCACCAACTATTACGAAACGCTGCCGGCGTCGAAAGAGAACCTTGAGTTCGCGATCCACATGGAAGCCGACCGTTTAATTAACAGCTGGGTGCGCGGTGAAGATCTTGCATCCGAAATGACCGTTGTGCGAAACGAATTCGAGCGTGGCGAAAACAGCCCGCAGCGGATTCTGTTTCAGCGGATCATGACCAACGCATTTCAATGGCACAATTACGGCAAAGCCACCATCGGGAACCGCAGCGATATCGAGCGTGTTCCAATCGATCGACTTCGGAAGTTCTATCGCAAGTATTATCAGTCCGACAACGTGATGGTCGTTGTCGCTGGAAAGTTTGATAAAGATCACGCACTTGAGTTGTGCACCAAATATTTTGGTTCCCTCAAGCGTCCAAAGCGTGAGCTTGAAAAGACGTACACCGAAGAACCGGCACAGGATGGCGAGCGACTGGTCACCCTCCGTCGTGAAGGCGATGTTCCTTTGATCGGTGCCGGCTACCACTTTCCGGCGGCAGGCAACGAAGACTTTGCGGCGGCTCAGGTGCTGTCAACAATTCTTGGGATGGAGCCATCGGGCCGATTGTACAAGCAATTGGTCGAACCGGGGATCGCTTCGACGGTTAGCACGTTCATGATCAAGTCGCACGATCCCGGAATGATGATCGCGATGTGCGACTTGCCTGCGGATGCGGATGTCGAGGACGTGAAAGAGGAATTTCTCTCGGCCATCGAGGGCATCGCAGAAGCTGGGATCGAACCGGAAGACGTGAAGCGGGCGGTCCGCAAGCTGATGAAAACGCGCGAGAAGACATTTGCCGACAGCGCGAAGTTTGCCGTGGCGCTCAGTGAGTGGCGTGCCTACGGCGATTGGCGATTGTACTTCCTTCATCGTGACCGACTGGAAGCCGTGACTGCGGATGACGTGAAAGCTGCGGCGCAAAAGTATCTGCTTCCCGCAAACCGGACGATGGGCGTGTTCATTCCAACGGAAGAACCTGAACGTTCTCCGCTGCCGTCGCGTCCTCAGTTGGCGAAGGCATTGGACGGCTACAAGGGGCGTGAAGCGATTGCCAGCGGGGAATCATTCGATCCGTCGCCCGAGAACATCGACGCTCGAACGATCAGTGGCGCACTAGATTCCGGTTTGAAGTACGCGATTGTCCCGAAAAAGACTCGGGGTGAACGTGTGGTCATGCGAGCCAAAATGCACTTCGGTGATTTGGAAAACTTGAAAGGGTTGGTGCCGGTGTCCGAGGTGCTGCCCTCGTTGTTGCAGCGAGGAACCAAAGAGCTGACGTTCCAACAGGTCAAAGATCGGCTGGACGAGCTTGAGACGACGCTCAGTATTTCGGGCGGAGCCGGTTCGATGTCAATCATGCTACAGACAAAACGCGAGCATTTCGCTGCCGCGATGGAGTTGCTCAAGCAGATCGTTCGTGAGCCACTGCTGGAAGAGGAGCAATTGGACATCGTTCGCCAAGAAAGAGTCACGGCGTACGAGTCGCAGCTGTCCGAGCCCACGGCGCTTGGCAGCAATGCACTCTATCGTGCGCTGTATCCGCTGCCCGCGGACGATGTTCGCTATTTCCCAACTTACGAAGAAGAGATCGAACGATACAAAGCGATCGATATTTCGGAGATTAAGAAACTGCATGCAGAATATCTTAACGGACAGCATGTCGAGGTCGCGATCGCGGGCGATGTGGATGCGGAGTTGGCCACGTCGCAGTTGGAATCCGTGTTCGGCGACTGGCAGGCGTCGGCTGACTACGAACGTTTCTCGTTGCCGGTCAAGCCTGCGGCGAGTGGTTCGCTGCAAAAAATTGAAACGCCCGGCAAGGCGAACTCGATGTACATCGCCGGATTGATGCTACCGATGCAAGAGGGCGACGATCAGTACGAAGCCGCGTTGGTCGGAAACTATATTCTGGGTGGCGGTCCGCTGTCGTCGCGTCTTGCCGACACCGTCCGGAAAGAAAAAGGTTTGTCGTACACGGTGCGATCACAATTCACAGCAAACCATTTGGACCCGCGAGCCATGTTCATGGTGTACGCGATTTCGAATCCAGAGAACAACGATGAAGTGATCTCGACGATCGATGAACAGATTCGTCTGCTGTTAGAGGATGGGCCGAAGACGGAAGAGTTGGAAGCGGCTCGTGACGGCTACCTGAAAAATCGTGAAGGCTCGCGCGCTGATGACTCAAAGTTGGCATCAATCTTGATCAAAAACCTCGAGGCCGATCGCACGATGGCCTTCTACCAAGAAAGCGATCAGCGCATGCAAAGTCTTGATGCGGATGCAGTGACCGCTGCGTTGCGAAATTTGATTGATGTCGATCGACTAACAGGTTTTGCAGCGGGTGATTTTGAAGGTGATGTGGAAGAGAAGAAAGAGAAGTAAGTATTTTCGGAAATCCGTTTTTCGTGGCGAGGCTGTGAGGTTTTCGAGAGCAGGGTTCGTAGTAAAGGCTTTAGCCTTTGGCTTTTGGCTGCCGTCCTCAAGCGACTAAAGCCGCGACTACGAACGGCGTGAGCGCGGCAGTGAAACGCCCGTCACAAAAAATGGCAGTCTCTCCGCGAAATAACCGTGTTTTTGAATACCGAACGCTGACCGCGGTAGGGGCGAAGCTACGATAATCGACGGTTTTTTGTTGGTGGCACCGGTATTCGATACCAATTGGTGGCGGCACAATTTCTCTTTTGCAGATCTTGGCAATTCGCTAGTTTCCCACATTCAATTTTCGAATGTTCTCCTTCCGGGAAACAGGAGCTGGGCCGTGATGATTCAAAATACAAAACTCTTTGCCGCATGTTTGGTGGGTGCCTTGTTAGCAGGGAACTCTCAAGCTCAAATTTTTCAAGCACCGCAATCGAACGCTCAGCAGGGCGCTAAGCTAGGTGGAATTGCGGGTGCCATTATTGGCGGTATCGCAGGTCACCAGAACGATGAAACACTTGGCGGAGTTGCGATCGGTGGTGTGGTCGGAGCCCTGGCAGGTGGTTTGGCAGGCAAAGCCGATGACAACCTTGCGATTCAGCAACAGCAGTATCAGCGACAGGCTCAGTTGGCTTACCAAGAACGTTTGGGGCATGCCGTTTCGATCGAGGATGCGATTGTTCTATCTCAGAATGGCGTCGGCCCGAACCTGATTACCAATCAGATTCTTGAGCACGGCGTGACTCATCGATTGACGGTCAGCGACATCGTGCATCTACACAAAAGCGGCGTCAGCGAAGCAGTTATAACCGCCATGCAAGGGGCTCGACTGGCCAGTCAAGTTCCTGCTGCAAGAAGAGTCATTGCCGCACCGGCACCCGTGGTCGCGGTGGCCCCGTCTGTGGTGGTCCGGCAAGCAATACCGCTCGGCATTCAGATCTACAGTCAGCCTCGCTACGGCTACAAACCGGCGTACAAGCCACGTCCCGGCCATCATCACCAATACCACTGGCGAGTCCGTTAGGTTCGAGTTCATCGCGATAAAATGTTGCGAAAGCGGCGGTAGCGATACGTCTGTCGCTCGTGGCCAGTTTCCACTGCGAAGCTACTGACCGTCGTCTCCACCGCTGCCCATCAGCGGCAGCAGGTGCATCAGGTCTTTCATGGGTAGGTTGTTCAGATAGCTTTGAGCAGGCCGTTTGAAGTAGAAGGTTGTCACTTGGCCTCCTGCCGGTGGAACAACTTGAAAACACTCCCAACGTTCTTTGCCCAGCTCGTTCAATTTTTTCGCAAGGCCGCCATCAGCCACAAGTGCCACAACGTGGGTGCCACAACGTGATACTCCCACGAACCCGCCTGCTTCCAATCGTCGGAAAGCCATTGCTGAGTGTTTTCGGCCTGGGTGACGCCCTGATTTTTCAAGCTGTTGAACATCTCGGTCGCCCACGCGATCGAATCGCTAGCGGCTTGGCTTCCTGATTCCCCCGCATCCGAAAGTTGATCCACGACCGCATCCTTGGCCGCTTTCGCTTGCTCGATTGCAGCAGCCAATTTCTGCGAATAGGTTTGTGCCGCCGGTTCTGGCGGGGTCGCTGATTCTGGGCCTTGAGTGACAGGTGATTCGGTGGTTGTCACAACTCTCTCGCTGCCAGCAACCGGTGATTCTGGCGAACAGCCAATCGCCAACAGGATTGCAACGACGAGCGGCAGATTGAATCGTCGATTTTGGTTGGCCGAGAGTAACGGCGTGATCATGATTGGGTTTCGCATGACAGGCTCCTGTGGTTTGAAGAATGCACGTGCTTAA
>CALFUT010000002.1 GCA_937929805.1 uncultured Pirellulaceae bacterium | reverse complement strand
ATTCACTGCTGCTGTGCCCAATTCCCCACCATCAAATGGCCCGGTCCAATACCCGACCGCCCGTATTGGCGGCGTGAAAATTTCTCCCAGCCAAAACCAAAAATATTTTGGTCACAGAAGCCACTTTTTCAGGGTCGACTAGCAAGATTTCGACAAAAATTGCTTAAGCTCGAACGATGTGCGCAAAGGAAATCAAGCAACCAGAAAAATCCTCATATTCGACAATACGGAGTTTAGTCCGCCGCTGAAGATTTGAAGTGGAATCCCGAAGGCGGCTGCCAATCAACGTTTATGAAAAAATGAGGCCAAATCTATTGCTTTTGCGTGCGTTTACCGGTTCCAATTATGACAGCCAAAGGCCAAAGAGGATTGAGAAAACCACTCTTTGATCATGGTGGTGGCCTCCTTTGGTTGACGATGAATTGAAAAGATTCGAACTCGCTTAGCGCTCCTCATTCGTTGCAGGGTTGTCCGTGCCAAAACAAGAACCAACTACCAGCAACTTTCTGATTCAGATCCCGTTCGTTGGCTCTCCCACCGCTCGAACTTCTGATTCAAGTGCCGGAAGTGAAACGGACGAGATTCTTGCTCGGTTGGATTCTTGTGGAGAACTCGTGCATTCGGAATTGGAAGCGTACCGAAACTCGCTGCCCAGCGATGCCGTTGAGGCTAGTCAAGCTTGCCTGCTGTCGATCGTGATTCCCGTTTACAACGAAGAGAACACGATCGCTCGTGTGATCAGCAGAGTCACTTCGTTGCCGCTGAACACCGAACTAGTGATCGTGGATGATTGCAGCACCGATGGCACACGCGATTTGCTCAAAAAGCTAGAAGGGCTCTCATCCGTCAAATTAATTTTGAAAGAGCAAAATGCCGGAAAGGGCGCCGCGTTGCGAACGGGCTTCGAGCATGCGACGGGTGACTTCGTGGTCATTCAAGATGCTGATCTTGAGTACGACCCCAGCGATATTCCGCGATTGATTCAACCATTGCTCAAAGGCGATGCGGATGTCGTTTATGGATCGCGATTCATTGGCGATGACCAACAGGACGAGTCATGGATCCACCGAGCCGGGAATGCGATGCTGACAGGAGCTTCCAATTTGTTCAGCGGGCTGAGCCTGACGGATATGGAAACTTGTTACAAGGCGTTCAATCGAGAAGTGCTTGAAGGCTTGCAGATCGCTCAGGACCGCTTCGGGATCGAGCCCGAATTGACGGCCAAGTTAGCTCGGCGGGGGTATCGATTTGTCGAAGTGCCGATTTCTTACAACAGCCGAGGCTACTCCGAAGGCAAGAAGATCGGCATTCGAGATTTATTCAATGCGATCTACTGCATTGGTCGTTACGGGATCACCGACTGAACGACTGGGACGGTGCTGGGCGGCCGCAGTCGCGTCAAAGAGCAGTCTCAACCATTCAAACGGGTTCGGCGGAGTCTCCCATGACGAACACGCCCGGCTCTCATTCAATTTCGTTTTCAGCAAGCACACCGTGATCGTTTTCACTCGACTACTTCTTCTTGCTTTGCTCGTGTTTTCTAGCGAGCCGCTAGTTGCTCAAACGCGAATCGTAGAATTGACGGTCTTCGCTGGGCCTGAAAACCAAGCAGGAACTCAACAGAAGTGGATCCGTGTTCTTTCCAACGCAGGAGCCGATCGAGTCACGTCGGTTGTCCGTGATGGCGTCAAGCCATCGATCGATGAGGAAGAGTTTGGTGGCTCCACGGTCGTTTCCGTGAAGGGCGTTTTAAAAAGTGGGCGGCTATTATTGCCCGGCCGAAAGTTCTCTTCTTCCGATGTAGCTCGAATTAGGGAGTATCTGCAGAAACTTCGAGACGACAAAGTGGATGTCGCACTTGCCGATAAGAAAGCTTTCGGGCTGACGGCCGAGCAGTTCACGCAAGTCCACGACATGTTGTCGCGGAAAATTTCAACGTCAACCGTTGGGTTAACAACTGCCGAAGCCACTCAGTCGCTGGCAAATGAAGCTGGGCTGCAATTGCAAATGGACACGGATGTCAAAGCAAGCCTTCACAAAGGAAGAAAGCTGATCGACGAACGGGAGGGTCTTTCAGCCGGAACCGCTTTGGCCAGCATCCTCAGTGAATGCGGGCTGGGGCTGATGCCAATACGGCCGCAAGGCGGTTCGATTGAGCTCCACGTTGTTCGTCTTGATGATCGGAAAGACAATGCCGATAAGAAAGTCTGGCCGATTGGCTGGCCAAGTGAGCAGCCTCCAGTAGCTTTGGAGCCTCGTCTGTTTCAGCGGCAGGACATTCGAATCGAACGTTTTCCACTGAGCGATGCGCTGACTGCCGTCGCAAAACGGTGTGGTGCACGAGTTCTTTTTGATCGTGCTGAAATCTTGAATCAACGCATTGATTTGGCCGCGACCGAAGTGTCATTCGCTCGCAAACAAGTGACCTACATGGTCACGTTCGGAAAGCTGCTGCGTCAGTCAGATCCACCGATGGAAATTGAGATTCGAGTGGATGAAGTGGGCCAGCCATTCGCAATGATTGGCGTGCGGCAGTAAACAAATTGCTTCTGCAAGCTTGTCGCGACTGAGCTACTTTCCAATACTATCAAGCGTCACGTTGGCGGTATCCGTAGATTCCGCCGATTTCCCATCAAGGTGGATTCGCATTTTCACCTGACTGCCGGGCAGAAGAGTCCAGAAACCCTCTTGCGGCCGATTTTCTACTTCGGCTTTGACCATGAACAAGTCGCTACCTTGTTTTTCTAAGCCGATGCTCACAATCTTCCCTTCAAACGTTGTTTCCTTGCCTCGGGCCAACTGCAACGTGACCGTCACTGGTTTGTCGGCGACCTCAAACGGATTCAGTTTCTTGCTGCTGATGTTACCTTGCACATACAGACGGTCCATTCGAGCGACCCGCAGAACTTTTTCGCCAGCCTGAACCCACTCGCCCGCGTCCCGAAACTTTTTGATGACGTAGCCGTCAAACTCTGTGCTTATCGAGTGCCGACGAATACGGACTCGGGCCTCATCCACTTTCGCTTCTTCGAACCGAGCTTCGTTGCCGGCCATTTCTCTTTCGTTTTCTGCCGCGACTAGTTCTTCTTGAGCAACCTGTTCTGAGTACCGAGCACGTTTGTATTCGGATTCTGATGTCGAGCCCTTCGAAAGCAACTTTCTTGACTTGGCTGCTTCGGTTGACGCGAGTTTCAATTTGTATCGACCGGCTCGGATCGAGGTCATGTCTGCAGCTCGTTTGAGCGCCATGTCACGTTGCATTTGAGCCTGTTGCAGGAGCTTTCGATAAAGCTCGTCATCAATTCGAGCGATCGCTTGACCTTTTTCAAAAGACTGGCCCTCCTTGACGGACAAGGAACGCAGCACGCCACTTTCCTGTGCGGGAAGTTCGATGTCCTCGATAAAGCTGACGATGCATGTGTCCAGATCGACATGCTTTTCGCTTTGGTCGGACCCCGTTTGGGTGCTAGGCGACTGGCGGGACCGGCTACGTGGGCGGCTGACTGGTTGTGCCGGCTTGGCCTTTTTTTGGCTACCGCCGATAGCTGGCAGTTGCGGCCGAAGAGGTTTGGGTGATGAAGGCGAAAAGGTGTTGTTGTCTTTGAGTGACCATGAAGCTTGCGCGTGCGACTCATTTTGAGTCCAGCACAAACAGGCGGTCATCAGCAACAGGCAAAGCGAAGTCCTGCGAAAACTCATCATGTTATTCATTCGATTTGAAGATTCGACGTTCATGGTTTAATCGGCATCGGTGTGGAGCGTTATTTAACCAATATCGGATCACGTTTCTTGCGCCGGGTCCGCAAACTGCCGGGCTTCACTCTAGGAGTCGGTTTCTCTCGGTTTGAGCTAGCACGAGCAAGCCGTTTAGCTCCGAGCCTCATGCGTAAAACTTAAGTCTTGAACACCAATTTCCGGCACGCTGCGTGCTTGTCCAATCTTGGGATTCGTTGGTCCTTCAAGCTACCGTTTCTATGCGATCCGGCGTGCTTAATCTTACAACGTACGCTATCGAGCAACTAAAAGCAAAATGGTCCAAGGATTGCGAGCCCGACCATTGCCGCCCCGAGCGTGAACTTCCCGACGGTGCCAAGGAAGCGTCCGACAAACGCTGCGTTTCCAATCGGCACTGCTTCTTCCCACGGTCGACCGCTCCAATGCTCTCCCAAAACGGCCCCTCCCCACGCGCCGCCCGAGGCGAACAGGATGGAACCGAACACCGATCCGACCAACGGAATGGGGACAGGTAATCCGAAAATCGCTCCGGCTAATCCACCGACCATGGCCCCGATCAACGAGCAAGTTGCGCCGGTCTTTGAGCCGCCGTACTTTCTGGTTCCAACCACTGACGCCGCGAATTCGATGATTTCACCCACAACCGCCAGCGCAACTAGCGGTGCAATTAACCACCACGTGAATTGAAATAATTGAGGCCCCAGCCACAGCCACAGCAGGCAAGTCACGACGATCAACCAATTGCCGGGCAAGCCGATCAGATTCAGGCACCACATGGCAACGATGGCGATCAAGAACAGGATTAGCAGCAGCCAAGCGCCCCAGTTTGCCCACGCAAATCCAAGAAAAAAAATCACAGCCAAAACATAACGCTCGATTGAACCGTTTCAATTAACTCATGAAATACAACGTAACCGATTGAGCGGGTTCCGCAATGGACTTTGGCCGTCACGCGAGTCCCCGATCGCATCAGCTGTTCTCCGATTTGCTGGTTGTCAAATGTCACGCGTACCTTGGCCGTGTTTCCCTCATCCGAGTGAACATCTAGGCGGCGGTCAATTCGAGTCACGATCCCTTCGTACTCGGTGCCGGGGTGAGAGATTAGTCCAAACGTGACCTCTAGCGGATCGCCTGATTGTTCGGCCGCTTCAAGCAAGTGCGCCAATCGGCGCTCGGGCATTTCCAGTTCGATTTCAAAATCGGTATTGGGGTCCACGATCGTCATCAGATTTTGACCTCGCAGGACCGGGCGTCTTAGTAAGTTTTGCCGCAGTTGCCAGTTAACGACTTGCCCGTCCGCAGGACTGCGAACGTTCAACTGTTCTGCCTGCCTGCGTTTGATCTCCAACTCTTTTTCAAGACTCTTTCGCGATTGCCGAGCGCTGTCCAAGCGACCGGCCAGCATCACGCTTTCGACTTCGTCTAGGCCGCCGCGGCTTTGTAGTCTCAAGTCGGACGAAATTTGGGCTCGCGTTTCTGAGATTTGACCTTCTAGGTTCTGGATCGCCAGTTTCAGATCGCTGTTCGTCATCACCGCTAGGATATCGCCCTGTCTGACAAACGGATCTTCTGAATCAGCGACCGGAATCTGTTCTAGGACGCCATCCACTTGGGCAAACACTTCGTGTTGAATCTGCGGTTGAAGTTTCCCGTTCGCCCCCAGCGTGAACGCGTAAGGAAACAACGCCAAAAACGCGGCGATGCCTGCCGCAATCGGAATCGAAAGTAGTTTCCACATGCCACCCGAACTAAAATCGGGCATCAGTTTGCCAAGCGTCTTCCACACGGGCATCAGAAAAATTCGATTGTGCGCCAGCGAATTGGAAAGTGCCGTTTGGCTATGTTGGACCACCACATCCGTGCGACGTTCAAGTGCCGGTGCAACGTGTGAATCCTTCAATTGCTCAACGACCAGCGCCCCAATCGTTTTGGGCGGTCGCCGGGAAGGTTGAGGGTCTTGCTGGCCGACGCGAGATTCCGACTCGAACAATGGAATGATCGCCAACATTTTACAATGAGATGAATCGACGTAGTCGTGCAATCGTGTCTCAATCTGTGGCGGCAGATCCGCATCCTCGCCTGTGTACCACAACGGTTGTCCAGCCTTAATGACTGTCCCAGAAAGTGCGTTCAACTTTCTGACTTGTTCCGCACGACGCTCAATCGAATCAAGACCACTGACCGCTTTGACTCGGCATTGCCGTCCTTTTCCCAGAAGCACAGTCACTCGATCACAGTCGATCAATCGCCTCGCTTCATTGGCGATCGTGTATGCCGTTTGACTTGGATCGAGTCCGCGATGAACGGCATCAATGAAGTGAGCCATTTGCTGCCACATGTCTTGATGGCTCGCAAAAGCGCGGATTTTTTCGTTTCGATGGAAGTCGCTGGCGATTTCGCACATCTGCACGACGAAACGCAAGTAGCCTCGCTGTGTCGCCGGTCCAGCGCCGGACCGTTGAAAGATTTCGACCAAGCCGATCGTCTCGCGATCCACCTTGATTGGGCCAACAACTAGTAAGTGGTCGGTAGGATTGCCGGCTTCGTTGGCGTTCGTCCCTGATTTTGGACTCACAAGTGTCGGCTCGCCCGAGTCAGCCAGCTTTTTTAATAGATGACCGTGTTGGTTCATCGCTTCCGAATCGGAGCCTGCAAACGATTCCGCCAGATTGATCTGATAGCCAATTTTCAGCGGATCGTTTGGAGTGTCTCGTACCCAAATGGCTCCACCGATCGCGGCAAGGGCTGTCGTGATACGAGTTAACAACCCTTGATGAAAATCTTCGACCGAGCAATCCGATTTCGAGAGCGTTGAGATCTCTTGAACCAGTTCCCGAATCTGTTTTCGGGTTTCGCTGACTAGTTGTTCATCGGCATCACCGTGATTGATTTGATCAGACTCAACCGACCGATTTCGTCTGCGATCCGCTTTGGCGGCCGCGTCCGATGTGGCAACCGGAGGCACGGCAACCTGATGCCTAGCGGTGTCGGTTTCGGATGGTGTGGTTGGGTCGTGAGTCATGTTTGATGGTGCGGCAGGACAAGCGACAAGGACGGCGGAGAAGGCCCGATTTTCCGGTGCAGCGTAGGAGGCCTTCTGGCGAGACGTCGATACGGCTTACATTGGTTGCGGACATGATCGATAATCGTCCGTACCATCCCGGAATTCGCTCGATCGCTCAAGTTCGGTTAATGCGAGTTTCGCCTATGATTTCTGCTGTCATGAAGTGATAGCGTTTAGGGACTCGATTCCGTAATCCCACCAAAACCGTACGAAAGTAATCTGTTCCATGAGACTACTCGGTGAAATTGACAGCTCTGATCACACGACTCGGTTGGTCGCTTGGCTGATGACGAAGGGCATCAAAGTGAAGGTTGAGCCAATCGGTGGGGAAGAGCAGGGCTACGAGGTCTGGGTCCGGGATGAAGATCTATTGGATGAAGCGAAGACAGAGTTCGCCGATTTTCTGACCAATCCGACAGCAGGCAAATACGACGAAGCGATCAAGGAAGCGGATGCGATCGCTCGTGAGGAAGCTTTGCAGCGAAAGCGGATGCAGAAGAATATCGTGAAGGTGCAGAGTGGGCAGGTCCAAAAAAAAAGCCCGCTGACGGTGTTGCTGATCGCGCTGTGTGCAATCGTTTTCTTGCTGACGGAGTTTGGCGAGTCCCACGACAGCGTCGCGTATCAAGCATTGCAGTTCGTTTCGATCGCTCCTCCTGTGCCGAACGAGTTACTAGCAGCTGATCGCGACAGCCTAGGGGTTCGTCTTACCAACGTAAAAAAAGGAGAGCTGTGGCGGCTGGTGACACCGGTGTTTATTCACTACGGCGTTTTTCACATCTTGTTTAACATGATGTGGCTCCATCAGTTCGGTCGCATGATCGAGAACCGCTATGGAGCATTGAGCCTAGGCATGCTGGTGTTGGCAGCGGCGATTATTTCGAATTTCGTTCAATGCACGGTGCCAGAAGCGATCGGCGGGATCGCGCCGAGGGCCTATATCAACAACCCTTATTTCCAGACGCACTTGGGCGGCATGTCGGGAGTTGTCTACGGCCTGTTTGGATTTATTTGGATCCGTTCTCAGGTGGATCGTTCCAGCGGAATGTTTATCACTCAGGGTACGGTGACCATCCTGTTGGTTTGGTTGTTCTTCTGCATGACCCCGTTTTCGGCAGGATTGGTGGGCAGCGTTGCCAACTGGGCGCACGGGATCGGTTTGCTAGTCGGCATGGCCGTCGGCTACTGGCCCGCGATCAAGAAGTAGCCGTTTGCCGTTCCGTTCCATTCTTTCGCTGGCGATTCGTGCGTGTGCTGTGGCGGTTTATCGAACTGGGCCGTCAGTTGCACGGGCGGAGTCTTGGCTGCGGAGGCTGTCGCGTGTCGCCTGCTGTTGTTCAAGAGCCGAACGAGTGACTCGTTTCCAGCCACCAGCGATCGGAGTTTGGGGCCGAACGAAGATACCAAAGAAGTCTTGGATTTGTGAACTTTTCGCATTCACGCGGCGATTGCCGAATGCAAAGTACCGACTACCGTAGTTGTTCTTTTTCGGATCATACTGCGGCGAGTACATGTGCATCGCTTTGGGAAGAAAATCTTCCTCGGCGATAATGATCTCGATCTTGCTGTACGTACGTGCGTCTTCGACTTGTTTTGGAAATGCTTCCAACCAGTATTCATTGGTGGCGCCTTCGGGGGTGATGACTCGGACCCAGTATCGATCCAGCAGCAACGCCTTGTTGGCTCCAAAGAGAAAAGGAAGCGGACTGTTTGCTAGACCATCGCCCTGCATGGATTTTGGGATCTCGGTCTCGTAAAGACGCTTGGCATCGAAATCGAATTCGTAAATATTTCGACCATCGCAAATCCATTTTTCCAGTGGTCCGTTGGTGCTTCGACGTTCGTAATCAGCTTCTTGACCGGGAGCTTTCGGCGGAGCTTTGAAGTCCATCATCCCCGTCGTTTCAAAGTAACCACGGTCAGGCGCGGCATAGCGAATCTGTCCGGTCGCAATGCTGTGGGCCGCCAGCTGATTGGTTCGCGCGTCTCGATAGTTGACGATTGCGGTGTCGTATTCGAACCGTTGAAAGTCGCAGATGTACTGCTTGACTTGGTCGCTGCTTTGTTGCCAATAGTCAAGCAAATTGTGCAGATACTTTTCCTGTTCGGGCGGAAGCTCGGGGAACGGACGTTGGGCAACGCGTTGTTGGGCCGCTTGCTGTTCGGCCGCCAACTGAGCATTGTGCTGTTGGTGGACTCGCTGCGCGAACTCTGGCGAGTTTGGATCGACGCGATTTTGAGTAGCCTGACTTTGCGTCGAGTTGTGCTGCGATTGTGCCGCAGCAGGACTCGATACGAGTAGCGCGATACCGGTGATAGTTGGTAGCAGCGCGTTAAGAGCCAGCGAACGTGTGGCGCGAGATGATCCCGTCAGCATCTGATCTTCCTTGATTCGAAGCGTTGATCCAATCGAGGAAGTTTATCAATCGCGGGCAGCGTGACCTACCCGGATTTAATGGGCCGCTTCCTGCTAGCACGTCATTTCCTGCAAGCAAACCTTGAGAAAGAAAGAGTTTTCTTATTCACCATGCCGGGCGGTAAGAATTTCAGTTGGAATTTTCGCCGACGATCAATTCGATGGAAATGGAACTGCCCGGTTGGATCGCCATTTCTTTGGGGATCGGGATCCGAACCGGTCGACCCCATTCCTCGACTCGAGGATTGACACGATGCCGCGACGGGATCGACTCAATTTTTGGGCCAACCGATTCGATGGTTGATGCGAATCGAAGGTTGGGATCTGAAAGAGAGCGAAGGGCAACCGGCATCCCGACGACCGGCCGAATCCCGCTGCGCTCTCGGGAGTAACCGATCGCATAGGTTTCACGACTCGGAATCATGCTGGCGATTGGTGCTCCGGGCTCGACCAACTGCATTGGCTGGACATGTGTTTTGTCAATTTGACCGTCGGCCGGCGACAAAATGTCCAGCGCGTTGGCCGATTTCTCGGTCGCTGCCAATCGAGACTGTAGCAACTCGCACCTTCGTCTCATCGAACGGAACAAAGACCGAACGGCGACTGACAATCCGGATTCATCCACGCTCGAAAGTAGTTTTTGGTTAGTTTGAGCGGTTCCATCGAACGCGAGGTCGGTGCTTAGTTTGGCAATGGCCATTTCAAGAGCACCTTTTTCTTCCATCCGCTCATTGTTAACCGAGTTGGAGGTGGAAGATGGTTGGTTGATCTTGTTGCCGGCTAACCCAGAAAATTGAACCTGCCGCAGTTGTAGTTTCAGTCGAGCCAGTTCAACTTGTTTCAGTTGACGCTCGATCGTAGCCGCTCCAAGTCGCCATGCTTGCAATTCATTGGCAAGTTTTTGCTCAGGGTTATCTGTCTGTTTGTTGCCAGAGATCGCTGATGTCGAGTCGGCACTGACTGGAACTTGAGTGGCTTCGGCATTCGAATCGACTCTAGCTAATTCGACGTTAACACTTCGCGACAGCGAAAGTAACTCACTTTGCAACTCGTCCAGCGTTTGACGCACCGAGCCATCATCTAGCCGCACAATCAACTGTCCTTCGGACACATTCGAGTAAACCGGGTCTGTGTTTTCACCTAGTTCAGGAAGGATCGCCCTAATGATTCCCGCTTGGGGGCTAGAGATAATCAGCTCACGCGCCTCGACTTCGCCGGTCAGAACGACGGTTTGCCCTTGGAACTGCGAAAGCCACAAGCACGCCGCGCACATCAGAATAAATGCGACGCCGGGAAGCCATTGTCTAATTCCGCGCTCAAGCTTGCGTCCGACGGGTGTTGGGATTGGCTGAGTGGATTGAGTCATCGTTGAGTGGAGTTAAAACTGAAAAGAGGTAGCAGGATCTCAATCGATCGCGAGCGGAATGAAGGCCTTCATTGGCACAGGTCAAGTTTCTGTTTCGCGGTCGTGAACGAACAGGGACATCTGCTTAACCGTGTCCTGTTCAAGTAGATCCTGTCGTAGTTCTTCGCTTCGAGTGGGATCTCGCAAGAGCACCTGATACGAGATGCTGGTTCTGTCGTCGACCAATTGGATGTCGCCCGATTGGTTCCATTTTGTTGCGTGCCGCTTAAGGATCGAATCTAGGCTTTGGTTAAAACTTGAAAGCGAACCTTCTAAGTCCAGCGACAAAAACGCATCAAACTGATGCTTTCCGCCAAAGTCGGTGATTCGCAGGTAGCCGATCAGGCAACCGACCACGATCAGTCCGCAAATGGATTCCGTGTAGTGCAACGTGCCAACGCCCATCCCTTCCACAATCGCCCATAGGACAAAGGTCGTGTCGCGTGTGTCCTTCAAAACGTTGCGAAAGCGGACAACTGCAAACACGGCCAACAATCCGAATGCGATCGCCGTGCTTCCCGCCATCAAGATCATCATGAGCGCCACGATCACCGGTAGCGTGACCATCGATGCGGAGAATGAACGCGAGTACGATGGCGAGACATGAGTCCACATGTAGACCCAGCCGATCGCTTGGCCGATAACACAAGCCATCAGCAAGGTTAGCAGCAAGGTCGTCAGCGAAACTTCTCCATAGGCCGCAGAACCCATCAATGAGTCAAAAAAGCTATCCACTCGTAAAGGCTCCTGAGTTTGACCAAGTTGTCGGCTTTAGAACGTCAACACACTCAACGTACTTCGGAACTGATTGTGACTTCAGACCGAACCGTCGACTGAAGTCAATCATCCATGAGGCGGGATGATCGAGGTACTTCATTTCCAGAATGACGCCATCGATTTTGGACATTTGCGAACGAGCAGGTATCGTCAGTCCGCTTCCAATCAAATAGTCGCTGCCGCGGACGTTTCGATCGAAGGTCACGCGATACTGATTTCCGCCACGCGATTCGTAGGCTTGCCGATAGTAGTCGACGAAAACTTTTCCTGCGGCGCCCAGTCGATCACGAAGTTGGCAGAATTCGCGCAGGGACTGCCGTTCCTTGGCGTTGTCGTTAATCAGCATCGTTGCAGATGGGCTCGCACCTCGTAGCAAAAGTTCTGCGTCTGATCGAGAAACGGTGGCCCGAGATTTCAAAATCACGTTGGTAACTCGACGCTTGATTTCAAGATACGCCGCAGTATTCGGGGCATCGTCATAAAAGCGAATTCGAAGTTTGAATCGGTTTTTTTGGCCACTCTGAGTTTCGTTGTAGCACGCAAGGTCGCGAGAATCCAAATAGAGGCTCCGCACGCGATAACCGATTGCACTACCATTCGAATGTTCGTCCGGCACAAGACGCGTCTCGACCAATCGCCGGATCGCATCGGCTTGCGATTCGGTGATCAAATATTTCAACTCATAGCGGCTAGTTTGTAGAGCACTCATGGAGATTCGTCAGTCGATGGCTCAGCCTTTTACTGCTGAGACGTAACTTCGCCCCCACTACGTGAACTTAAATACCAGACGACCTGATCCTCGATTGAATCTGATTGGAAGTGAACAGAGCCATCTACAAAAAGAGCGTTTGCACCGCCGTAGTGGTCCGAGTAAATCAACTCATCCTCTTGAGATTTCTTTGCCTTCTTTTGTTTGACTCCCCGATCAATTTCCGCATTGTTTTTCGCGCAAACCCAAGAGCCGTCGGGCGTGTCACCGTCGGCGCCACGGCCGGTACACTCGGTTACGAACATCGTGTTGCTGGTGCCGTCAATGATCTCGCCAATTTTGACGCCGGGAGAAACCAAGCCCACATGTTCGTCGTCGCGCTTTTTAAGTTTTAGCAACATGCCTTGGTTTCGTTCGTACTCGTTGCCGGACGGATCAAGAATGTCGTTGTCTCCGTCCTTAGGCCCAACAATTCCCATGTAATCGAGGCAGCCCATGTCAAACGGGTCGGTGACCGTGTCGGTGACAAACTGAGTGATCATGCCATTGCTGTCTCGATCTCCGTCGATCAGAGCGGTGCTGGGGCACAGTGCGAAGGAGATGGTTTGAGCGATCGCGTTCCGATTGTTTCCGTCGGTTGGCTGTTGATCGAAGTCAAATATTTCGTAAATGTTGCTCGCTTCCAACTGAGGAAGAATCTGAACGAACCAGCTGAATCCGATTCGGTCTTCGTCTTCGTCTGCTGTCTTGATGTACGATTGACCCGGAGGAAATTTTTGTCTGGCCGATTCGTAGTTCAGCAGCCCCAATCCAATCTGACGCAAGTTGTTCTGGCAGGCCGAACGTCTCGCGGCGGCACGAACCGACTGGACCGCCGGAAGCAACATTCCAATCAGAATTCCGATGATGGCGATCACAACCAACAGCTCGACCAGTGTGAATCCGCTTGTTTGACATTCCTTGCCAAGACGCGCCCGCAAGTTGGGAAAGCGAAGTCGCGGTTCGAGTTTTCCGTATGCTGTCGATGACATGTTGAACCCGTGGGACAAGAGGAGGGACGCGGTTCGCAACAACGTTGAACGAGATCGGGAAGGCCAACTTCCACCGCTGTCGCGGGAGACACCCGAAAGCCGCTCGTGTTTTAGTTGGGAACCCTAACCGATTGTTAAGATTCCCACACATTTAGAATATCACGAGCGGACAGGATTAAACAGACTGAAATCGTGTGTTTCCGCTGTTTGGGGCGAGATGTTTGCCCGGAAATTCGCGGCGTGGGTCGCCGCAAAATGCTTGGTTGAAGCACAGCGAGGACTGGTAGTGATCGAAATCTTACAGCCGATTCAATTGGCCGTTTTGCCGATCACATCTGCCACGATGGCGGTCAAGTGAGGGGCCGCTGTCACGGCGGCATCGATCACTTCTTGTCCCGATGTGGATTCCAAAACGTCAGGTTTCGCGACGTTGGTAATGACCGATAGTCCAAGGACTCGCATGCCCCGTGCGGCAGCGACGGCGACTTCAGGGACGGTCGACATCCCCGCCACGTCGGCCCCAATCTTACGAAGAAAGCGGTATTCGGCGCGCGTTTCGTAGTTCGGCCCTAGCATCGAAGCGTAAATGCCTTGATGGAGTGGAAACCCATTCCGCCGCGCAGACTGGGCTGCAAACTTGATCAGTTCGGGGTCGTAGGCCGAGTCGCTTCGCACGGCGGGACGCTGAGCAACCGCAGGCGCATTCATTGCAACCGTCGAGCGGAACATGAAGTCGACGTGACTTCGGATCGCCATGATCTGACCGCTGGCCAGTTTGGGGCTGATGCCACCGGAGGCGTTGCTGACAAATAGAATTTCGACGCCCAGTCGATGCATCACGTGGATCGGCAGCGTGGCCACATCAACAGGATAGCCTTCGTACAAATGAAAGCGGCCTTCCATTGCAATTACATCTTGATCGGCAAATCGTCCACAGACAAACTGACCCTTGTGCCCTAACGCGGTGCTGGCGGGAAAACCGGGAACGTCCGGATAAGGAATCGCATGCTCGATTTCAATCGATTTCGCAAGGTCACCTGCTCCCGTTCCCAGAACGATCCCGTACCGAGGCACTTTGTCCCAAATGGATCGCACGAAGTCGGCGGCTTGATCAATGGAGTCTTCCAGCGATTGCCCGTCAGCACTGGGGCTGTTCATCACGCTTCCTCGGCGAGCACGCCCATAACCAACTTGGTAAGTTTAGGCTCGGCTTCCCCGGCGACCTTAATAATTTCGCTGGTGTCTGCCGGTTTGAGTGCATCGGCGAGACACATGTCGGTGATAATGGAAAAACCGACGACTCGCATTTTCTCGTGGACCGCCACGATGACCTCGGGAACTGTCGACATGCCGACGACGTCTGCTCCAATGGTTCTTAGAAACCTGTACTCAGCCCGAGTTTCGAGATTTGGACCGGCGACCGCCACGAACACGCCTTTGTGAGCGACGATGTTCTCGCGTCGAGCGATTGTCAGGGCCCGGTCGACCAGCGATTGCGTGTACGGCTCGCACATGTCCGGGAATCGCTCACCAAGTCGATCGTCGTTGATGCCAATCAGCGGGTTGTCTCCCATCAAGTTGATTTGGTCCTCGATCAACATGATGTCGCCGCAGTTATAGTACGGGTTCAAACCGCCACAGGCGTTGGAGACCACCAGTAGGTCGGCACCCAACGCTTTCATCACTCGAACCGGTAACGTAATGAGCTTCAGCGGATAGCCCTCGTACATGTGCAACCGGCCTTCCATGGCAACGACAGGAAGTCCGTTGAGTGTTCCACAAACGAGCCGACCTTTGTGAGAAGTTGCTGTCGATTTTGGGAAGTTAGGAAGGTCACCGTAGTCGATCGATACAGCGACATCGATGTTTTCGACCAATGAACCGAGGCCAGTTCCGAGAATGATTCCGGCCTTGGGCGGGGTATCCCACTGGCTGCGAATAAAAGCGACGGCTTCCTGAATTTTATCGTACAGATCTAACATGTTGGGTGTTTGTTTTTTAAGTCAGTTGAGTGACGTGATGACTAAGGCAAAGCGGCAAAGGGCAAGATTCAAGTTGCCGACTAGATTCCTGAAACCTCGACAGGTTCTCAACCCATGCGGCCGCTCTGCCTTCAAGTTATTTCTTGGCAAGACCAGACGAACATGATCGGGGATCCGGAAGCAGATGTCCACCGGCAGGATCAGAAGTCACTCGTAGAAGAGCTGCCGGTTCGCAATGCCAATATTTTTCCGGCTGTCGCTACCTCCCGCCCGGGAGAGAACAACTCAGGATCACGGCTTAGCTAAACAAGCGGTGCGGAATAGGTGAATGTTCCGTCTTAAGGGACTGAAGGGACAGACACGCCCAGATTGCCGATCAAGCGAAAGGCATCTCCTAAAACGTCGACCGATCCGTCTGCGTTTAGATCTCCTTCGGTATAGCAAGCGTCGGAGGATCCTAGATTGGCGATGAGCACGAACGCATCATTGAGCACATCGACCATGCCGTCGAAATTGATATCGCCGATCACGGTTCCAGATAAACCGTTGGTTTGAACAAGTGTGCTCACGTGCAAATCGTGGTCGGCAAGATCGATCACGTCATCACGGTTCAGGTCCATCTCCGGATTGAACGAAGCAGGTTGGTCCAGATTGGTGGTATAGAACTTAATGTCATCAGCATCAACGTCTCCGTCGGCGTCAAAGTCGCCCAATATCGCGGGCTCTCCCGCCAAGCCAAACTGAACGTTGTCAACGAACACGGCTCCACCCGCGTTATCTTCCTGAACGAACAACACTACTAGGCGAGCTTCGACGGCGTCTTGAGGGGCCGTGGAAACCAATTCTTCTGCGAGCCATTGATCGTTGGCACTTAAGCTACTGGCCAAAGTGACCGAGTCCGAACTGATGTAGTCTGCCGATCCGAACCGACCGTGTTGTGTCCGGTAGTAATCAACTTTTAGCACGGTAGCGTTACCCGTGCCCGCGATAGAATCATTCGAGGCGACAAATGCTTGGGCCGATGAATGTAGCTCGTCTCCCGCCTCGACCGTGATCCCTTGCTCGATCCCTGAGTAATTTGTGCTTCCGTTGAACTGACCGAAAAGCTTTAGGGCTTCTGCGCCTTCGGAGATTCTTTCGTTGCCCGAGCTGATGTTCCCAAAGCTGGTGTCGCCGAACTTTGTCCAATGGGCCAATGAGCCGCCATTTTCTTCGAAGCCGCCGTTTTCGAATGCAAGAACTCTGGCCTCGTTAGAAAGTGTGTAAGCGTGTACGTAGTCGACCTCGAACCGTTGTGGCCAGACCGTTTCCTCGTCAGGATTTTCTAAAAAATTGCCACCGATCGCAGTGTTGATAATCAGCTTCATCGCGCCGACATGGTCCGTCAAAAAGCCATCGACGTCTTCATCACGGACCGTCCAGTGATGAACGTCGTCTACGTAGAAACGAATCTGGTCGGGATCCCACTCGACCGAGTACTTATGAAAATCGGCATGGTAATCCTGAGCTGTGCCGTCATGGACGGACGTTTGTTCGTCGTATTCGAAAAAGTGCCGAAATGGCTGACCGTTCCCATTGGTGCCATAGTGAAACGCGGTGCTGGTTAGGTTGGGTTGAGTGCCTCGGTTTTCCATGATGTCGATTTCGCCCGCGCTGGGCCATGGTGTAACGGAGAGATCCGACAGCAACCAGATGGCGGGCCACATACCCTTTGAAGTCGGAAGTTTGGCTCGAATATCGAACCGACCGTATTTCTGGAAATTTCGGGTTTGGATCAAGCCGCTTAAGTAAGGCAGGCCTCGTGACGGCGTGTTTTCGGACAGGATCGTCATCAGCCCTTGGTCGACAGAGATCTGGCTGGGATGATAGTCTTGCAACGAGTTGTTAGTCGTGCTGTTGGTGTTAGAAATTCTCCAGCGATTTAGATCGAGCGAGTTGCCATCAAAGTCGTCGAACCACGCGATGTCGTAACCTGACCGAGCAGGGGGCTGGGCATCAGCTGATCCTTGAAACGAAACGCAAACAGTTGCGATAAGTAAACAGAACAGCCGCGTGATGGAGCTGGTGGCGAGCATAGGAACGTACCTTCGAGGGCAGGGCGTGACGCGGATTCGGCGAGGAAGGCTGTTTGATTGAGTCGGCTTAAAAAGACGGAAACCGGTTTCATTGCATTATATCCCATCAAACTGACCCGGGCCAGCAATATGTTCATTAACGTGAAAACATGTTCATTAGCGTGAAAACACTTGCCGGCTTCGAAAATACGGCCCGCCGTGCTTTCGCTTGACTTGCTTACTTAAGCGACATGCTCAAAACCGATTTTAGGAGAGCAAGCGGCCCGCGCACCCTCTCTGATGCGTTGGAACCATCCCCCCCAGATGCCGGTTGGGAAGGTAGCCAGCGCAAAACATCGCCGTGTCCTTGTCGATGGACCTCGGGGCTGACAGGATTCAAATGTCGAGGGCTTTCAGGACGTCGTCGTCAAGTTTGATTCGGTTTTTGAACCTAGCGAACTTGCCGAGATGATTCGGTGGAGCGTCTCGCCTGCGACTTTTGCTTTGCCTTCTTTTGGAGCAAGAAAGTCAGATTGCCTACGAGCTTCCGAGCAGCGGGACGAACCTCGCTGGCTAGTTCTTGTTCATGAGTGAAGACAAAGGTGACGCAACGGCCTTGGTTGTTAGACACATGGAAGTACATCCAGTTGAGCGGCACATCTTCCACTTCGCCCGAAACCTGAATTTCCAAGATGTTCAAACCGGAACGGGATTTCAGTTGCTCCGCTGATTGAAGTCTTGCAGCCTTGTCGGCTTCAACAATCGTGGCGACTTCTTTCTTGAATTTCTCAAGCGTCAGCGGGTTGTCGGCAGGCCGAGAAGCCAAGCGAACGATGCTGCACTGCGCCATCGATTCACCTTCGCTTAGGAACCGCAAAATGGCGGCTTCTTTTTCCGACGCAATCAGTCGCCAAGACGGATCGTATAGAACTTCGAAACGACCGACTTCTGAAACCCATTTTAATCGCTGCTGCACCTTCTTGCCCGCCGTCAACCGCTTAATGACCGGCGTTGACAGCTGCTTAACCGGTTTGACAGAAGCCAAACGCGTCTCGATCTTCGTCCGCCCGTAGAAGCCCGGCGCTAGCTGGCCTTGTTTTCTTTGTTCTCGGATCGCAAGTCGCACCGACGAAAATGAACCGTCGTTCAAATTTGTCGCCACCAAACCTGACATTTCGATGTCCGTCTTGACGTCGTCAACATTGGCTCGAACTTTGCCCGAAAAGTAGATTTTTGCTTGTCCGTTTTCGATTGATTTGAGTACTAGCTTTACATCACTTTTCAAGACGTGATCAACGGCCAAGAAGCTTGCAAGCGCATCTTTAGGTGCATCCCATTGGTCACCCTTCGAAACGTTATCGCGGTTGAAGAGCGCGGGGACGGTCAAGGGATCTCCCGGATTACGCAGAAGGTCAAGTTCAGACTGTTGAAGTGCGTCACCCAGAGAAGCGACCTGAATCGGCCGTGCAGAACCCGACACGACGCGAGTAACAATGTGGCGGTTTCCATTTTCTAGAGCGGCCGCGGTGGTCCCATCATCGACCTTGATCGAAGATTTTGCTTCGCGGTAGTACCGAATCGCTTGATTTTCTGACCCGTTTCCGGTGTAGCGTTGAAAGAAGTCCATCTGGGCTTGAACACGCATAGGCAATGGCTGTGTCTTGGTCGAGTCACTAGCCTTAGGGACCACGACGTCACCCTCGTGCAGATATTCGCTGACGATTCGGGTTTGCTTTGACTTGTCAAATGCGAGATCAATATCCACCGATTGGGCGGTCGCGGTGGAAATGGCGGTCAAGAACAGGACAGCCACCATTGGCGTCGCGAGCAATGATTTCATGTTTACGTGGTTTGCAGTTAGCATCAGAAAACCCAGAACGGTCAAGAAAAAGGGCGAAAATGCGGAAATGTAAGGAACATCGTGGATTCCGCATGTGTCTTAATATCGGACAGCGGCTGTCTCAAATCGAACAAACTCGTCTCCTTTCGCTACGATTCCCGATGTCATGCAGTTGCTTGTGAAAGCACTTTCGTTAGCATTTATGCGGGATTTATCGGAAAAAACGTCAAAACTGGACACTTGAGCCGCACCATGGAACGCCGTTTGCATCTGGAGGCTGTTAAAGAGTAAATGTTCGCCAAAAAGACAGAATAAGGCGGGCTCGATTGGCCCCAGCTTGAACCGAGCACCGCTAATAACCGTATGCTGATTTAACAACAGCGACGCGGTTTGATTGGCCTAGGAACTGCCCAACTGATTTCAGTTTTGATTTCTGGTTGGCACCAAAAGGAGAAGGTTATGCATTCCGATTACAAATGTGATTCCATCGCCGAGCTACGTGACCAGCAGGTACGTTTTGCGCCGCGGGAGCGGAAATTGGAGCAGGTTGACTGCGCCGAGAATTTGCTTCGTGATCTGAAAGACGGCCGCGACTACAACTTCGAATTCATTTCTTTTCGGCTGACAGGATTCCGTCCCGAAAATGCGCCCGTGATCAAGATCAGCACCAAAGATCTGCGCCATGACCTGTTGTGCTTTATCGAGGATCTGTCGGAGGCGGCCAATGTGGCGGCGGATGATGTCGCCCAGCCTGTGCACACGGTTGATGACTTGAGTCGCATGTTTAATGTCTCGACCAAGACGATCTCGCGATGGCGTCGACAAGGTTTGGTTAGTCGTAAATTCATCTTTGACGGTGGCCGAAAGCGCGTTGGGTTTTTGCATACTAGCGTTGACCAATTCGTGAAGAACAACCGCGAAAAAGTGAAGCGTGGCGAGCGTTTTAGCCAGCTAACTAATCATGACAAAGATGAAATTATCGATCGTGCCCGTCGGCTTGCCAAAGCGGGCGGTTGTCCTGCCGAGGTGACTCGTCGAATCGCCAGTCAGATGGGGCGTAGCGTTGAAACGATTCGCTACACGATCAAGCAGTTCGATTCGGACAATCCTGAAATCTCGATTTTCCCAAATCAAACGGGCCCGTTGAATCTGGAGATGAAGGAACGCATCTACGCAGATTTTCAATCTGGCAGATCGGCCGATTCGATCGCTCGGCGCTATTGCCGCACGCGAACGACGGTATATCGCGTGATTAATGAAATGCGAGCCACGGCGATCATGGAATTGCCACTGGACTTCATGGACAATGCGGAATTCCATCGAAAGTCTGCGTTCAAGAAGATTGTGGAATCGCCGATGCCCGAGCTTGAGAAGCCGGCTCGAAAAACGAAGCCTCCGGCCGGATTGCCTCGCTATCTAGCGTCATTGTACGAAGTTGCCTTGCTCAACCGAGAGCAGGAACAATACCTGTTCCGTAAGTACAACTTTCTGAAGTGCAAGGCCAGCAAATTGCGTGAGTCGCTAGATGTGACTCGAGCGAAGGCGTCCTTAATGGATGAAGTCGAGTCTTTGTATGACCAAGCGGTCAAGATTAAGAATCGAATCGTTCAGTCGAACTTGCGTCTGGTCGTTTCGATCGCCAAGCGTCACGTGAACGCCAGCGAGGATTTCTTCCAGCTGGTCAGCGATGGAAACATGTCGCTCATTCGTGCGGTTGAGAAATTTGACTACTCGCGTGGTAACAAGTTCAGCACTTACGCTAGCTGGGCCATCATGAAAAACTTTGCTCGAACGATCCCTGGCGAGTTTCGTCAGAAGGAGCGGTTTCGCCCGACCTCGGAAGAGCTGTTTTTGGCTCACGCGGATCAGCGGACCGATCAATTGTCGATCGAAGCAGATCAAAAGCGGCGTGAAGAACAGATTAGCCAGATCATGGAATCACTTGATGACCGTGAGCAGGCGATCATCATCAGCCGCTTCGGGCTGGACTACAGCGAAGAGCCTCAGACTTTGAAAGAGGTCGGAGCCAAGCTGGGGGTCACGAAGGAGCGTATTCGCCAGATTGAGGCACGTGCGATCAACAAGCTGCGAATCGCGGCTGAGCAGGAAAAAATTGATCTTCCGGAAGGAATGTTCTCTCAAGACTGATCGACGGTTATTAACTAACCGCTGATTTGGATATTGAAAAACGCTTGGTGAAACAGCCAAGCGTTTTTTGTGCGCCGGTCGGGAATCTGAGTTGTGGTGATTCCGGCCCGGCGGCAGTTGTTCTCTTTTTCGGTTCGCGTGTGTCAGGCAAGGCTTGGAAGCGACGGATCCGGCTTTTGGGCTCGAAAATGAAGATGATTGCCTCGATCAGCGGGGAAGGTTTCATCGGGCGTAGCGGAGAAAGCGTTTGAACTCGGAAGGAAGTCGGGGGTTTCATGCTACTTGGTTGACCCAGTCTTCCGTTGTGCAAGTTCTGCCTTGATTGGCGGTTGAATGTTTTCGTGACACACAGATATTCAAAGATTGAAACGGCTCTTTGCGTTTATCGTTAAACCTAAAGGTACTCGTGTTCCGATGGTGGTTCAGATTCAGGGCAGGAGCGAGCAAAGATTGTTTCAAATGGTGACTTTGGGAGGTTTGTCGAGCTTCCATCGGTCTCGGCAAATCAAATTGGTTTAGACCGCACGTTTTCGTTGTTTGGCAAGCAGTTTCTCGGGTTGAGGCGGGTTGTCGAACTGATATCGCGAAAAATCCGGGTCGGAACTGGGGTTTGGCCCCGAATAACCGGCATATTTAGAGGACGAACCTTGTGTTGATGAAATTAGTCTGATTTCGTATTGCAGGGGAATACGTTTTCTTTATATTCATGAGCCCTATAAATGTGCGCCAGCGTAGCTCAGTTGGGAGAGCAGCGGTTTTGTAAACCGCAGGTCGTGGGTTCGAGCCCCTCCGCTGGCTTTTTTAGTTTTTATTACAGTTGAGGTGCAACGAGAGGTTTTGAGGTAACTAGCTGGATTTTCAGTGGTTAGCGTGGTTAGGTGCTGTTTGCCGGCCCGCGATTGCGAGATTTCGGTAGGGATACTTCAATGATGCGTTACACCCTTGCTTGATCGAGGCTTAGGGGGGTTACCGAAGCGGTCAAACGGGACAGACTGTAAATCTGTTGGCTCAGCCTTCGCAGGTTCGAATCCTGCACCCCCCACTTTTTGCAGCTGGAAGCAGGCACTCAGAAAAACTTGGTCTCTTTGGCCAGAATTTTGCTGGTTGCTCATGGTGCATATTTGTGATTTTGTTACATTGTTGGGTCATTCCAAAGTGCGGAATCGCTGCGCGATGCGTTAGGCGGCCGGTTTAGATTTGCGGGTGTAGCTCAATGGCAGAGCTCCAGCCTTCCAAGCTGGTGGTGAGGGTTCGATTCCCTTCACCCGCTCTCTGGGATTTTATAAGCATTTGTTGAGATTTGGATCGCTGCTGTAGCTCAGTGGTAGAGCGCGTCCTTGGTAAGGACGAGGTCGTGGGTTCAACTCCCATCAGCAGCTTTTGTAGTTCGGCCTGCGGGTCGTTTTTTTGAAACTTGGTTGATAGAAAAGACAGGTAAACAATAGTATGGCCAAGGAAACATTTACGAGGACAAAACCTCACGTGAACGTTGGAACCATTGGGCACATTGACCATGGTAAGACGACCACGACGGCGGCGATCCTTGCAGTTCAGGCGGCCAAGGGTTTGGCTGAGGCTAAGAATTATTCAGATATCGCCAAAGGTGGTACGGTCCGTGACGACACGAAGACTGTGACGATCGCGGTTGCTCACGTTGAGTATGAGACGGACAACCGTCACTACGCTCACATTGACTGCCCGGGTCATGCTGACTTCATTAAGAACATGATCACCGGTGCTGCTCAGATGGACGGCGCGATCTTGGTGGTTTCTGCTGCTGATGGCCCAATGCCTCAGACAAAAGAGCACGTTCTGTTGGCTCGTCAGGTTGATGTTCCTGCTTTGGTTGTCTTCCTTAACAAGTGTGATCTTGTTGATGATGAGGAATTGCTTGAGCTTGTCGAAATGGAAGTGCGTGAGTTGCTTTCAAAGTACGACTTTGATGGTGACAACTGCCCGATTGTTCGTGGTAGTTCTTTGCCTGCGTTGAACAATCCTTCCGATCCGGCTGCCAGTGAGTGTATTTCGAATCTGATGGATGCGATTGATTCGCACATTCCTGAGCCTGCTCGTGAAGAAGATAAGCCGTTCTTGATGGCGATTGAGGACGTTTTCTCGATCGAAGGTCGTGGAACGGTTGCTACGGGTCGTATTGAGCGCGGTGTCGTTAAGACGGGTGAGGAAGTTGCGATTATCGGCCTCGATGCCGAGCCTCGTATGACTACTTGTACCGGTGTTGAGATGTTCCGCAAGATCCTTGATGAGGGGCAGGCTGGTGACAACGTCGGTATCCTTCTTCGTGGTGTAAAGCGTGAAGAGATTCAGCGTGGTCAGGTTCTGGCCAAGCCGGGTTCGATTACTCCGCACAGTAAGTTCGAGGC
Source organism: uncultured Pirellulaceae bacterium (assembly GCA_937929805.1). Taxonomy (GTDB): domain Bacteria; phylum Planctomycetota; class Planctomycetia; order Pirellulales; family Pirellulaceae; genus Mariniblastus. Next base: position 47,104 of record CALFUT010000002.1, on the reverse strand, counting down.
TGAGATTTACTGCTTGAGCAAGGACGAGGGTGGTCGTCACACTCCTTTCTTCAGCGGTTATCGTCCACAGTTTTACTTCCGTACGACTGACGTGACTGGTACTGCGAATTTGTCGGAAGCAGAGATGTGCATGCCGGGTGACAATGTGAAGATCAATGTTGAGCTGCAAAAGCCAATTGCGATGGACGACGGTGTTCGTTTCGCGATTCGCGAAGGTGGCCGGACGGTTGGTTCGGGTGTTGTGACTAAGATCACCGACTAGGGTCATGTTTGGCCTTGGCTGGCCGAGTTGTTTCAGTTTAAGGGCGTCGCTCGAGTTGATCTTGGGCGACGCTTCTTGAGATTGATGCAGCTTCGGTTGGGATGGGTTGGTTGGTTCGGGTGTGGCTTTGGCGGATTTGGGTCATAGGTTGAGTCGGCTTGGAGGGGTGTAGCTCAATTGGCAGAGCACTGGTTTCCAAAACCAGCGGTTGCGGGTTCAAGTCCCTCCGCCCCTGCCATTTTATAGTTTGTTTGTTGCAGGTTTCGTTGAGTGTCCGTTGGTCGGATCGTTTTAGGGAGTAGTTGCTCGGTTGTGTTCTGGTCGCTGGGTCGGCTGGTGGTGGAATCAGGAAGTTTTCAGTAACGAGCGGCGAAGGTTCGCGGCATTTGTGCGAGGTGGTTTGATGAGTTCTGTGGCAAAAGGAAAAGACGGAGGTGCCGGTGGCGGTTTCTTCCCGGAATTGTTTCGGTTTGGTTTGTATAAACCGAATCAGGGCCGGGTGGTTCGTCAGGTGACCTTTTTGGCCGTTGCGTTAATTGCGTGCTTGGCCGGAGTTGAGGTTTTTCGTTCGGGTTGGGGTTCGCGATTGGGTGCCGGTGGGCTTGGGATTGGATTTCTTGTCGCCGGGATTGGGTCTTGGGTTGCCTACCGTTTGGTGAATTACTCTACGTTTGCTGATTTTTTGATTGCGGTCGAAGCCGAGATGAATAAGGTTTCGTGGCCGGGTCGTCAGCAGTTGTGGAACGCCAGCGTGGTGGTCATGTTTGTGATCTTTGCGATGGCGGCTGCGTTGTTCTTGTTCGATGTAATCTGGACAAGAGTTTTTGAGATCATTGGTATTCGATACTCTGGTGGGTAATTGATGTCGACTGAAAATGTCAGTTCAGAAGATCAGCCAGAGGTCTCCGAGTCATTGGAGGCCGGTTTGGATGGCCCGTTGTCCGCTGAGGTTGTCTCGGGGCAGGGCGGTCAAGTTGATGCCGGTGCGCCTGCGGAAGATGTGGCCGACGCCGATCTAAATGAGTTTGGGTTTTCGGCTGACGAGATGGTCACCGAAGATGACATTGAGGAAGAGGAGTTGGTTGCCGAGGCTTCGCCGATTGAAGAGTTGGTCGAAGAAACGGTTGTCGGCGAAGTGGATGAGAGTGAGATGGACTGGTATATCCTGAAAGTTCAGGTGAACCGCGAGAAGTCGATCTGCGACAATCTGCGTCGGAACGTTAAACGTGCGGGGATGGAAGCGTATTTCCAAGACATCTTGGTTCCGACTGAGGACGTGCGTGAATTTACCAAGGCCGGCAAGCAGCGGGTTGTGAAGCGGAAGTTGTATCCGGGCTACATCGTGGTTCGGATGGCGATCTCGGACGAGTCGTGGTTTTTGGTTCGCGAGACATCGGGGATCGGCGATTTTACTGGGTCTGGGGGCAAGCCTGCTCCGCTGAGTGCGGAAGAGATCGATCGGATTATTTCGACGTCTCGGCCTGTTGAGGACGAAGAGAGTGAAGAAAAAATCAAGACGGCGATTCCGTTTAAAGAAGGTGATCGTGTCAGAGTGAAGGAAGGGTACTTCCAAAACTACGAAGGTGATGTTTCAGCGGTTGATGAGCGAAACGGTCGAATTACGGTCATGATCGATATTTTCGGTCGACCCAATCCTGTTGAGTTGGATCACTGGCACGTCGAAAGCGTGGCTTAGTCTGGTTTGCGAGGGTTTCTCGCAACAGAGGTTTACAGTTTGGTGCGGCCGGTGTGTCGCGTGGAAAAGTATTAGCGGTCATCATGGCAAAGCAAGTTACAGGTCAGGCGAAGTTTCAGGTTCCCGGTGGTCAGGCGACTCCGGCTCCTCCTGTCGGTACTTCGTTGGGTAAGTTTGGTATCAACCTTGGGCAGTTCGTTCAGCAGTTCAACGATCGCACGAAGGAGTTCAACGGAACTCCGATTCCCGTGGTGGTTACGGTGTACAACGATCGTTCGTTTGAGTTCGAGACGAAGAGTCCTCCTGCGGCGGCGTTGCTCAAGTTGGCGGCCGGAATTGCGAAGGGCTCTGGTGTTCCAAACAAGACAAAGGTCGCCACGGTTAATCGTGCTCAGATCGAAGACATTTGTACCAAGAAGATGGCCGACCTGAATGCTCGGGATATGGAGCATGCTTGTCGCATGATTGAAGGTACGGCACGCAGTATGGGGATCAACGTCGAGGCCTGATCCAAGTTTGGACACCGGCTTTTGGTGTTACCTGAAAACGAGAAAACAGTAGCGAAGAAGAATAATGAAACGTTCAAGAAGATATAACGAACTGCTTGCCAAGGTTCCTGAAGAGCCAGTATCGCTGGATAAGGCGGTCGAGGTTCTTAAGGGTTTTGATGGAACAAAGTTCGATCAGACGATTGAAATCCACATGCGATTGGGAATTGATCCAAAGCAGGCTGATCAGCTTGTTCGTGGTTCGATCGTTCTGCCGCACGGAATTGGTAAGACTCAGCGAGTCATTGTATTTGCTAAGGGCCCTGCTGCTGAGGCAGCCAAAGAGGCCGGTGCCGACGAAGTGGGCGAAGCTGAATTGGCCAAGAAGGTCGCCGATGGCTGGTTGGATTTCGATGTGTGCATCGCGTCGCCCGACATGATGGGTGTTGTCGGTCCGCTGGGGCGTGTGCTTGGCCCGCGAGGCCTGATGCCTTCTCCTCGGGCTGGAACAGTGACTCCAGACGTTGCCACCGCAGTTAGCGAATACAAAGCTGGTAAGGTTGAGTTTCGGAACGACAATGGCGGCAACGTGCACGCCGTGGTTGGTCGTTTGAATTTTTCCGCAGCTCAAATTCAGGAGAACATTGAAGCGTTTTTGGGGCACATTCGTTCCTTGGAGCCTTCGTCGCTTAAAGGGACCTATGTCAAGAACGTGGCGTTGGCCGCGACCATGAGTCCCAGTGTGTTTGTGGCCGCTTGATCGGCTCTGTTGACGTTTTGTCTGGGCAGAGCGAAGTAAAAGAAGAAACAACTCAAAAGAGTTCAGCTTAAAGAGTCAGCTATGAGTAAATACGTAAAAGACCTGTTGACCAAAGATTTGGCGAGTCGCGTGGACGGCGTCGAAGATTGTGTTTTGGCCAACGTGATTGGGATGGATGCGAACGCGACAACCAACTTGAGAAAGCGGTTGCGTGAAAAGGGAATCCGCCTGATGGTCGTGAAGAACAGTGTTGCCAGACGTGCTACTGAAGGTACATCTCTGGCTCCAGCATTCGAAGGTTTGGAAGGCACTGCAGCCATGCTGTGGGGTGCTGACGACTTTGTTTCGCTGGTCAAGGAAGTTGTTGCACTCGACAAGGACGAAGAAGAGTTCGAAAAATTCACCGCCCGTGGCGGTGTGATGGATGGCGAGCAGCTTGATACTGATAAGGTCAAAGAGATCAGCAAGTGGCCAAGCCGTGAAGAACAGTTGTCGATGTTGGTCGGACAGATTTTGGGTCCGGGCTCCACATTGGCAGCACAGTTGATCGGTCCGGGAGGCCAATTGGCCAGCCAGATCGGGCAGGTGGGCGAAGAGTAGAGGTTCCGCGACGTCAGTCGTTTTTGATAATCGATGACCAAATCGCGGATTGGGCCAATCGAAACATGCGAAGCTTCGGCTTCTAACCGTATTAGCAATGATTTTAGAGTTCGCCGTTCGGTACCGCAGCCGGGGCGACCAAGATGATGAAAGGGTGACCAATGTCAGAAGACACAGCAACACTAGAGTACTCGGACGCAACCAAGACAATCGGCGATAAGATCGTCGGTTTGACTTTGAAGGAAGCGAAAGAGCTAAGCGATTACTTGGAGAACGAGCACGGCATTAAAGCCGCTGCTGGTGGTGGCGTCGTAATGGCGGGCCCAGGTGGCGGCGGTGGCGAAGAAGCTGCTGAAGCCAAGACTGAGTTCGATATCGTATTGACTGGATTCGGCGACAAAAAGCTGGATGTGGTTAAGGTCGTGAAGACCATCACGGGTGCTTCGCTGATGGAAGCCAAGAAGATGGTCGAGAGCGCACCGGCGACTCTTAAGGAAGCTGCTTCCAAGGAAGAAGCTGACAAGATCAAGGCGGATGTCGAAGCTGCCGGCGGTAGCATCGAGCTTAAGTAGCCGATCCAATTTTTCTGAACTCTGGTGACGCAAGCCGTCATCAGATCAGACCTGATGCTGACGCTGCGAGCATGTTTTTGCTCGTGGCGTTTCGGTGATTGGCGGATGGAGTTTCGGCTGAATGGTGGCAAGCGTCATTTGACGTGTCGGTGTTTCAGCGGAATTCGGAATCCGCTTGGCATGGTCTAACGGCCATGGCTTGTAGGCAGTGACTATTTGTGGCAATTGGCAGCCGGGGTTGTAATGGCTTGGGATCACTTTTCTCGAAAGGCATTTGATGCCCCCGAGAATTGTAGTGGATCGTTGCCTTGTTATGACCATGATCGTCTGTTGTCGGTTTCGATGTTTAGCCAAATTGCTGTGCCCGGTTGCTGGACGAAAGTCCGGCGATCGCAAGCAACGAGGTTCATTGAAGCTGGATCGAACTATTGCATTTTCGATGTTGGCTTGACCGTCTGTCTGCTGTTTGCACTGTTGGTTTTCGACTTGTTCGATGGTAGCGCCCATCTTTCCCGCTTGATCTGATACTGGAGATTCCTCGCTTATGGCAACCCCAATTGAGCGACGCCTAGCCCCTGAAGCTGTTCGACGATTTGGTAGTGGTCGAGATTACCAGGTTCCGCCAGATTTGACGGAGATCCAAACCAAAAGCTATGCGGCTTTCCTGCAAGACGACGCGCCGTCGGACAAGCGGAAGCTGCAGGGCATCGAGAGTGTCTTGCAAGAGATCTTCCCGATCGAAAGCTATGACAAGCAACTGAAGCTGAGCTATGTTCGCTATGAGCTTGGCAAGCCACGCTATACTCCGGAAGAATGTCGCCAATTGCGTTTGACGTACGGGCGGCCGTTCCGTGTCTGGTTGCGTTTGGAAAAAGAGCAGCCGATCGAAGAGGAAGTGTTCCTTGGTGATATTCCGATCATGATGGGCGGCGGTGAGTTCATTATCAACGGTGCGGAGCGTGTCGTTGTTAGCCAGTTGCACCGAAGTCCAGGAATTGACTTCGTGATGGATTCTGACACGACATCGGATCGTAAGCTTGCCAGCTGCCGGGTGATTCCTGAGCGTGGAAGTTGGATCGAAATCAATGCTACGAAAAAAGACGCGTTGACCGTTCGGATTGACCAGAGCGGTAAGTTTTCGGCGTTGACGCTGCTGCGTGCGATGGATCCGAAATATGGCGAGGATTCGGATCTGATTCGTGCGTTTTACGATACAGCAAAGGTCAAAGTTGTCGACCGTCGCAGTGCTGCCAAGCTGGAAGGCAAGATCGCGGTTGATGACATCATGTACCCAAGCACGAGTGACCGTGCGGGCGAAATCATTGTCGAAGCTGGCGAGAAAATTGCCAAAGATGCATCCGAGACGATTTGCACTGCCGGTGTCAAAGTTGTCGAGATCATGCCGGCTCCGAAGACTCCATTGATTTTCAACTCGTTGCTTGAGGACACGACCTCCAGTCACGAAGAGGCTTTGCTGAGAATTTACCAGCGACTCCGTCCGGGAAACCCGCCGGCAGTCGAAAAGGCGCGGACGCTGTTCCGCGAAAAATTCTTCGACTCCAACCGTTACCGCTTGGGTCGCGTGGGTCGTTTCCGGATCAATCGGAAGCTTGATCTGGGTGTGTCAGAAAAAGAAATGACGCTCCGTCCGGATGACATTCTGGCTTCGATTCGATACTTGCTAGAACTGTCGTCGCCAGGCGGCGACGCCTTTGTTGACGATATTGATCACCTTGGTAACCGGCGTCTTCGTACGATCGATGAATTAGCGTGTGACGAGATGCGGAAGGGTTTCCTGAAGTTGCGTCGTACCGTTCAGGAGCGAATGAGCCTCAAGGATCAGGAGGACATGACGCCGCGAAGCTTGGTCAACCCAAAGAGTATTTCGGCAGCGATCGAGTACTTCTTCGGGCGAGGTGAATTGTCTCAGGTTGTCGACCAGACGAATCCTTTGTCTCAGTTGACGCACGAGCGTCGTTTGTCTGCGTTGGGTCCGGGCGGTTTGAACCGAAAGCGTGCGGGCTTCGAGGTTCGTGACGTTCACATTTCTCACTATGGTCGAATTTGCCCGATTGAGACACCTGAAGGTACGAACATTGGTTTGATCTCCAGTCTCGCGATTTACGCAGGCGTGGATGATTATGGTTTCTTGGTTACGCCATACGCCGTGGTGAAGAACGGCAAGGTGACTGACGACGTCGCTTGGTTGCGAGCCGACGAAGAAACAGAAGCGTTTGTCGCGCCGGCGGATACGGACGTCGAGAACGGGGTCATTGTTCCGCAGAAGCAGTTGGGCGGAAACATTATCGCTCGATTCCGTGCTGACTTCGAGCTTTGTGATCCGAACGACGTGACCTACATGGACATCGCTCCATCGCAGATGGTGGGTGTGTCGGCGGGTTTGATTCCGTTCCTCGAGCACGACGATGCAAACCGGGCCTTGATGGGTTCGAACATGCAACGTCAAGCTGTGCCGTTGTTGGTAGCCGAACCTCCGATTGTCGGAACGGGCATGGAGCGAGAAGTTGCCATCAACAGCGCGATGCTGGTTAAGGCTCGCCGTGCAGGGAAGGTGACTTACGTTGATTCGACTCGGATTGAGATCGGAAACGACGTTTACAACCTGAAAAAGTACGTCGGCTTAAACGAGCGGACGTGTCAGAACCAAAAGCCTTTGGTCAAGCCAGGTCAAAAAGTTGAGAAAGACGAAGTGATCGCTGACGGTGCGGCAACCCATAAGGGCGAATTGGCTCTGGGTCGCAACGTGCTGGTTGGATTCATGTCGTTCGACGGTTGCAACTACGAAGATGCGATCATCATCAGTCAGGAATTGGTCCAAAACGATACTTACACCTCGATTCACATTGAAGAGTTTGATGTCGAGGTTCGTGAGACCAAGCTTGGCCGTGAGGAATTCACTCGCGATATCCCTAACGTCAGCGAGAAGGCACTTCGCAATCTTGATGACAGCGGGATCATCCGAGTTGGTACTTACGTGAAGCCGGGTGACATTCTGGTCGGTAAAGTTTCTCCAAAATCAAAGACTGAGCTTACTCCGGAAGAAAAACTTCTTCACGCGATCTTCGGGCGTGCCGGTGAAGATGTGAAGAATGACTCGCTGGAGGTTTCGTCAGGAATCGAGGGCATCGTGATTGATGCTCAGCGTTTCAGCCGCCGAATGAGCCTGTCGGAAGAAGAGCGGAAAGTCTTCGAAAAAGATTTGAAAGCTGCTGAAGCAGATGGTAACGAACAGATTGCCACGGTGTTCGGTCAGATGATCGCGGCGATGGAAGAGGTTGTTGGTAAGACGTTGACGGACGAGGACGAAGTTCCTCTTGTCCGCGACCAAGATCCTCGATTCATTGCAGAAAAAGCTTCGATGTTCCGTTTGACTTCGGTGACCGGATCGCTGCGAAGTGATGCCAAGATCAAGCAAGTCACGCAGGTTCATGCGGACATGTGGGGTGCCGTCGAAAAATCGATCGATGCTCGTGATCGTACTGTCAACAGCATGAAGCGGGGCGACGAGCTTCGCAGTGGTGTGTTGCAGATGGTCAAGGTTTACATCGCGACCAAGCGAACGATTTCGGTTGGCGACAAGATGGCCGGTCGTCACGGTAACAAGGGTGTGATTTCCAAGATCTTGCCGATCGAAGACATGCCGTATTTGGAAGACGGTACACCGATTCAGATCATGCTCAACCCGCTGGGTGTTCCTTCGCGTATGAACGTGGGACAGATCTTGGAAACTCACCTTGGGTGGGCAGGTTCCAAGCTTGGCTTCCAAGCGATCACGCCTGTGTTCGACGGAGCCAGCGAAGCGGACATCAACAAGTGTTTGGCAGAAGCCGGTCTTCCGGCGCACGGTAAGCATTACCTGTTCGATGGACGCACCGGTGAGAAATGCACTCAAGAGACCACCGTTGGCTACATTTACATGTTAAAGCTGCACCACTTGGTCGACGACAAGGTTCATGCACGCAGCACCGGACCTTACTCACTGATTACTCAGCAGCCGCTGGGCGGAAAGGCTCGTTTCGGTGGGCAACGCTTCGGCGAGATGGAAGTTTGGGCACTCGAGGCTTACGGTGCCGCTTACATTCTGCAGGAGTTGCTGACGGTGAAGTCGGATGACGTGGAAGGCCGCACTAAGATTTACGAATCGATGGTGAAAGGCGAAAACACACTCGAGGCCGGCACGCCTGCCAGCTTTGACGTGTTGACCAACGAGATCCGTGGTCTGGCCTTGAATATGCAACTGGAAAAACGTCGCGGCTAATTCGGGATGGTTTCGGGGTGACTCGAAATTGCAGACCGAATTGGCGAAGCGTCTTTCGCTCGAACAAAATCCTAAACGATTAATCAACTTCAGGAGCAGGTGAATTTATGGCGACTGCCGACACCACCTACGATCGCATCAACGACTACGCGTCCGTCAAGATTTCTTTGGCGCGACCGCACGACATCCGCAGCTGGTCCATGGGCGAAGTCAAGAAGCCCGAGACCATTAACTACCGTACTTACCGTCCTGAGAAAGACGGTTTGTTCTGCGAGCGAATTTTTGGCCCTGAAAAGGACTGGGAATGTGCTTGCGGTAAGTACCGCGGGATGAAGTACAAGGGAATGATTTGCGATCGCTGTGGCGTGAAAGTGACTCACAGTCGCGTGCGTCGTAAGCGGATGGGGCACATCGAATTGGCCGCTCCGGTTGTTCACATTTGGTTCTTCAAGGCGATGCCTAGTCGCTTGGGCAACCTGCTGAACATGAAAACCAGTAGCCTTGAGAAAGTGATCTACTTCCAAGATTACGTCGTCACCGATCCGGGCACTTCGGAGCTTGAGAAGCAACAGCTGCTGACCGAAGAAGAGTACCGCGCTGCGAAGGCGGAGTTCGGGCCAACCAGTTTCACTGCTGCGATGGGTGCCGATGCGGTTCGCGAGCTGCTGGGCGACATGGATCTCGTTACGATTTCCAACAACCTGCGCGCCGAATTGGCGGAGACAGGTTCGAAGCAGAAGCGGAAGGATCTGACCAATCGTTTGAAGATTGTCGAGTCGATTCGCGACAGTGACAATAAGCCTGAGTGGATGGTGCTGGACGTGATTCCGGTGATTCCTCCAGACCTGCGTCCGTTGGTGCTGCTGGACAGTGGAAACTTCGCCACGAGTGACCTGAACGACTTGTATCGTCGGATCATCAACCGCAACAACCGTCTGCGCAAGCTGGTGGATCTGAATGCTCCGGAAGTCATTATCCGCAACGAGAAGCGGATGCTTCAGCAGTCAGTCGACGCGCTGTTCGACAACAACCGCTGCAAGCGGCCCGTGTTGGGAAGTAGTAATCGCCCGCTGAAATCTTTGACCGACATGATCAAAGGTAAGCAGGGTCGTTTCCGTGAAAACTTGCTGGGTAAACGAGTCGATTACTCGGCCCGTTCAGTGATCGTGGTGGGCCCTCGTTTGAAGCTGCACCAGTGTGGCTTGCCTAAGAAGATCGCGCTTGAGTTGTTCCAGCCGTTCATTATTCGCCGGCTCAAAGAGATGGGGCACGCCGATACGATCAAGTCCGCCAAGAAAATGCTTGAGCGGAAGGACGAAGAGGTTTGGGATATCCTTGAGCAGGTGATTAAGAACCACCCGGTATTGCTGAACCGTGCTCCGACGTTGCACCGAATGGGAATCCAAGCGTTCGAACCGACGTTGGTTGAAGGTAACGCGATCCACTTGCACCCATTGGTCTGCAAAGGATTCAACGCGGACTTCGATGGTGACCAAATGGCGGTCCACTTGCCGCTTTCGATCGAGGCTCAGGTTGAAGCTCACACGCTGATGCTTTCCACCAACAATATTTTCGCGCCGTCAAACGGTCGGCCGATTATGAGTCCCTCGCAGGACACGGTGATGGGTTGTTACTACATCACGCTTGTGCTGCCTAATCAGCAGGGCGAAGGAATGATCTTCGCCTCGCTGGAAGAAGCCGACCATGCGTTCGCTCAAGGTGTAATTAAACTCCATGCAAAGATCAAAGTTCGTTTGCCGAAGGGACGCGATGTTCGTTTGAACGACGAAGAGCGTCAGTCGGCTCCGATCATTGAAACGTCTTACGGTCGCATCCTGTTCAACATGATGCTGCCCGAGGGGATGGACTTCTACAACTACTCCATGAAGAGTGGTGATCTGGCGACAGTGATTTCCGACTGTTATCAGTTGTTGGGCCGTCGTGAGACGATTGACCTGCTTGATGATATGAACCAGTTGGGCTTCCGTGAGAGTACTCGCAGTGGTTTGTCGTTCGCGACCGACGACTTGGTGACCCCGGATTCCAAAGAGAAAATCGTTGCTGCGGCGGAAAAAGAAGTTTTGAAGTTCCGTAAACACTACGAGCGTGGAGTCATCACCGAGCAAGAGCGTTATAACAAAGTGCTTGATACTTGGACGCATGCTCGTGAGCAGATCACCAAAGAGATGATGGCGGCGATGGGTGCCGATGATCGCGGTGGCATGGGTTACGTTAATCCGGTGTTCCTGATGTCGGACTCGGGTGCTCGTGGTGGTGTCGAACAGATTCGACAGCTGGCGGGAATGCGTGGCTTGATGGCCAAGCCGTCGGGTGAAATCATTGAGACGCCGATTAAGGCGAACTTCCGCGAAGGCCTGTCGGTGTTGGAGTATTTCTCGTCAACACATGGTGCTCGTAAAGGTTTGGCCGATACCGCGCTGAAGACGGCTGACTCGGGTTACCTGACTCGAAAGCTTGCCGACGTGGCACAGAACGTTGTGATCACGATGGAAGACTGCGGCACGACTCGTGGTATCACCAAGGGTGTTATCTACCGTGGCGAGCAAGTCGAGGTTCGCTTGGCGACGGCGATCAACGGTCGTGTTTCACGCCAAAATATTGTTAATGCGGTTACCGACGAAGTCATCGTTCGCGAGAACCAGATGATCGACCCGGACATCGCAGCCAAGATCGAAAAGATGGGTCTTGAAAAGATCCAAGTTCGTAGCCCAATGACGTGCGAAGCTCCCTTGGGAGTTTGCCGCTGTTGCTACGGGATGGATATGTCGACCGGTGACATGGTCGAAGAAGGTATGGCGGTCGGAATCATCGCTGCTCAGTCGATCGGTGAACCGGGTACTCAGTTGACCATGCGTACATTCCACATCGGTGGTGTTGCGAACACGGTTACCGAAGATAACCAGAAAGCTATCAAGAAGGCTGGAACGGTTCGCATCACTCGCATGCGTTACGTGACCAACGACAAAGGCGATACCGTCGTGCTGAACCGAAACGGTGAAGTCGCGATTTTGGACGCTCGTGGTCGTGAGCTTGAGACGCACAAGATTCCGCAAGGTTCGACGCTGAAAGTCAGCGAAGGCGATGAAGTCAAAGCCGGCCAAGTCGTTTGTACTTGGAACCCACACGCGATTCCGGTCATGTCGGAAGTCGCTGGTAAGATCCGCTTCGAGGATATCGTTGACGGCGAGACCATGGCCACCGAAAAAGAGGCCAGTGGTACGATCCGTCGAACGATTATCGACTTCAAAGGTGACATGCATCCGCAGATCGTTGTCGAAGGTGAAGACGGTAAGCCGTTGGATGTTTATTACTTGCCGGAACGAGCCAACATCATGGTCGAAGAAGGGCAGATGATTTCTGCTGGTTCGACGGTGGCGGAGACTCCGCGTGAAGCATCCGGTGTTTCTGACATTACGGGTGGTTTGCCTCGAGTTACCGAGATCTTTGAGGCTCGAAAGCCAAAAGATCCTGCGGTCGTGGCCGAGATCGATGGAACGGTCGAGATCCTTGCCGAAAAGAAACGCGGCAAGCGAACGATCATGGTCAAGAGCGACAGTGGCCTAGAGGTCGAGCACCTTGTTCCACCTGGAAAACGTTTCCGAGTTCACTCGGGCGATATCGTTAAAGCAGGGCAACAGTTGGTCGACGGCCCTCTTGTTCCGCACGATATTCTTCGGGTCTCTGGCGAAGAAGCCGTTCAGCAGTACCTGCAACACGAAATCCAATCGGTTTATCGTAGCCAACGAGTGGAAATCAACGACAAGCACGTCGAGATCATTATCGCTCGCATGCTGCGAAAGGTAAAAGTTGAGTCTCCTGGTGATACTCACATGCTGCCGGGAATGATTCTGGATCGCTTCGACTTCCAGACCGTGAACAACGAAGTGGCTGACTGTGTTCGTGTGACGAACCCCGGAGCAAGCGACTTCCGAAAAGGGCAGGTCGTGCCAAAAGAGTTGTTCGACGAGACGAATCTGAAGATCGAGACCGAAGGTGGAACGCCGGCGAAGTTTGCCAAGCCACGTATGGCGAAGTACGAAACTCAGCTGCTGGGTATTACCAAGGCTTCCGTCCAGAGTTCAAGTTTCATCTCGGCGGCTTCGTTCCAAGAAACAACCAAAGTGTTGACTGAAGCTGCGTTGCAGGGAAAAGTCGATAACTTGGTTGGCCTGAAAGAGAACGTGATCCTTGGTCACTTGATCCCTGCCGGTACAGGTTTCCGAACGTTCCAAGAATCCGACGTTCAGTACAACTTGGAAGCCATGCAGGCTGCTGCGGCGACTCCAACTCAGACCTTGGAAGAATCCTTCCCGCTGCTTGATGCGGCTGAGCCAACCAGTGCCCCGACGGGTGGTGCCGGTGGTGCAGACGCCGGCGGAGGTGCTCCAGATGGGCTTGCGTCATTGTTGTCGGGCGGTGGTTCGCCACCTCCAACCACGGTCGATGGCAAGGACGATTTGACTCGAATCGAAGGCATTGGACCGAAGGTTGCTGAAGCTTTGGTGGCTGCCGGAATCGACAATTATGTCACTCTGTCAATCACGCATCCCGATCGAATCAAAGAGATTCTGACCGGTGCCGGATCGCAGTTTGCGGTTCACGATCCAACGACTTGGCCTGACCAGTCGCAACTGGCTGCGGCAGGCGAGTGGGACAAACTCGCCGAGTGGCAAGCTGAGTTGGACGGTGGTAAAGAGGTCGGCGGTGGCAGCGGTGAACCGGCAGGTGCCGAAGCAGTTGCAACGGCTCCAGCCCAGGTGGAAGCACCAGCTGCTGCGGTTCCAGCACCCGCTGAAGAGGTTGCCTCAGAGGATTTGACGAAGATCGAAGGCGTCGGGCCGAAGATCGCTGAGGTCCTCAACTCCAACGGGGTTAACACTTACGCTCAGCTGGCGGCGAGTTCACCCGACCAAATTCGACAAATGCTGGATGCCGCGGAGGGGAACTTTGCGACTCACGAGCCAGCCACATGGCCAGACCAAGCTCAGCTGGCTGCTTCGGGCGACTGGGATAAGTTGAAGGAATGGCAGGACGAGCTAGATGGCGGAAAGCCTGCTGTCCAAGCTGATGACTTGACGATTGTCGAAGGAATTGGGCCGAAAATTGCCGAACTTCTCAATGAGTCAGGGATTCATTCATTTACTGACTTGGCCGCGTCCGATGCGGAGAAGATCAAGGAAATCCTTGTGGCTCAGGGCGGTTTGATGGCGACTCGCAATCCAACCACTTGGCCACAACAGGCTCGAATGGCTGCCGATGGGCAGTGGGACGAGCTGAAGAAGTGGCAGGATGAGCTCGACGGAGGCGTCTAAAGCGGACTCCCAGATCGATCGCATCAACGGCATGTGATCGATCAGCGAGTATCGAAGCACATTTGCCGTTGACAAATCAGATAAATTGAATACTTTTACGGGCTTCCATTCGTTTTTCAGCGAATCGGGCAGCCCGAGAACAGAAAAACAGACTCGACCGGATACCCAGTATGCCAACGATTAACCAGCTTGTACGCAAAGGCCGCAAATCCAAGCGGAAAATGACCAAAGCCCCCGTTCTGGAGCGATGTCCCCAGAAGCAGGGCGTGTGTCTTCAAGTCCGTACGATGACGCCGAAAAAGCCGAACTCGGCTTTGCGGAAGATTACACGTGTGCGTCTTTCCAATGGCAAAGAGGTCACAGTCTACATCCCTGGTGAAGGTCACAACCTTCAAGAGCACTCGATTGTGCTCATTCGTGGTGGTCGAGTTCGCGATCTGCCTGGTGTGCGATATCAGGTGGTTCGTGGTGCTCAGGACACGCTGGGCGTCGACGCACGTCGTCAGTCGCGTAGTCGTTACGGTGCCAAAAAGCCGTAAGCGTGCGGGTGCAAACCGAATAGATAGAAGTATTTTTCCAAGTAACGATCAACGTATTTTCGCTGAAACATCATGGGTAACATTACCGCCAGCCGGACTCAACTGAAGCCGGATCCAAAATTCGATTCGCTCCTTGCCAGCAAGTTCATTAACTGCTTGATGTGGGACGGAAAGAAAACCATCGCGCAGGCGGTTTTCTACAACGCATTGGATGAGATCAAAACACGAATGCCCGATCAGGATCCGATCGAGGTTTTCACTCAGGCTGTTGAAAACGTGAAGCCGCACATCGAAGTTCGCTCCAAGCGAGTCGGCGGTGCATCGTACCAAGTGCCGATGCAGGTCAGTCGGGCTCGTCAGCAGTCTTTGGCTCTTCGCTGGATCCTGCTTGCGATTCGCGAGAAGAAGGGGCGTCCAACACATTTGCGTTTAGCGGACGAATTGGTCGCCGCGTACAACCGAGAAGGTGCCGCTGTGACTCGCCGCGAGAACACGCACCGGATGGCGGAAGCCAACAAGGCGTTCGCTCACTTCGCGTGGTAAGCCCGTCAACCGAAAAACTACGAAGCCGCTTGGTTCAAACCAAAGCGGTTTTGTTATGCGCGTAACGCGAATTCGAGTTCGGATTCTTTGTCAGGCGATCGACCCAATTCCTATCTGTACCCTGAAAACTGTAACCTTTAAACTCTTTTCCCATGGCACGCAAACTTCAAAATCTCCGAAACATCGGCATCATCGCACACATCGATGCCGGGAAGACGACGGTGACTGAGCGAATGCTGTTCATCAGCGGATCGAAGCATCGTGTCGGAAAAGTGGACAGTGGGACGACGACGACGGACGATGATGTAGAAGAGCAGAATCGTGGAATCACGATCTATTCCGCCTGTGTTACGTTCGACTGGAAAGACGTGCACGTTAACCTGCTTGATACTCCGGGGCACGTTGACTTCACCGCCGAAGTTGAACGCAGCTTGCGAGTCCTAGACGGTGCGGTCGTGGTGTTCAGTGCACGCGAGGGCGTTGAGGCACAAAGTGAAACGGTTTGGCGTCAGGCGGATCGCTACAATGTGCCGCGAGTTGCGTTCATCAACAAGCTTGACCGCGAGGGGGCAAGCTTCGAAAGGGTGCTCGGCGAGATTAAAAGCCGATTGGGAGCCAACCCGGTGCCGATCCAGTTACCGGTCGGCGAAGGTCCTGCTCACGTCGACAACTCTTTCCGAGCTGTCATTGACTTGGTCAAAATGAAGTACGTCACGTACGAAGACGAAGGCAAAAAAATTGACGAGTCGCCGATTCCAGAAGAGCTGGCGGACGAAGCTGAGTTTGCTCGGGAGCAGATGCTCGAATCGTTGTACAACTTCAGCGATGAAATGGCAGAACTTGCGTTCGAAGAGAAGCCGATCTCCAATGAGCTAATTCGTAAAGTGATTCGCAACGCAACGTTGGAGCGAAAGATTCAGCCGGTTGTTTGTGGTTCGGCGTTGCACGGGATGGGCGTTCAGGGAGTCCTGGACAGCGTCAAGTACTATCTGCCCAGCCCGCTGGATCGACCGCCTGTCGAAGGACTGAATCCGAAAAAGAAAACCAACGCGACGGAGCAGCGAAAGCCGGATCCCAAAGAGCCTTTTGCGGGTCTGGTTTTCAAAATCCTCCCGGCAAAAACGGGTGACCTGTATTGGATTCGGGTTTACTCGGGCAGCCTCAAATCGAACTCTCGCGTCTATTGTCCTTCCAAGGACAAGAAAGAAAACGTCGCGCAGTTGTGGCAGATCCACGCGACCAAGAAAGATCGTGAGGGTCAGATTGAATCGATCGGGCCGGGCGAGATTGTTGGCGTGATTGGGCCGCGGTTTGCGGTTACCGGTGACACGTTGTGCGATCAGAAGTCGCCGATTCTGCTCGAGTCGATCGAGTTTCCTGAGACGGTGATCGAGATGGCGATCGAGCCGGAATCGACTTCCGATCGAGACAAGCTTGGTGACACGCTTGAGTTGCTCAAGCGTCAGGACCCGACATTCAAAGCGAAAGAGAATGAGGACACGGGGCAGACCTTGATTTCTGGGATGGGAGAACTGCATCTTGAAGTCATCAAGAACAAACTGCTTCGCGACTTTAAATTGGATGTGAAAGTCCATAAGCCTCGGGTTTCGTATCGTGAATCGGTCGAGCGGGAAGCAACCGTGACCGGTCAGTGCAATCGCTTGATCGACGGCCAGCAGATTTTTGGCAAGCTGACCATCAAGATGGAGCACGACGCTACCGTTGAATCCGGGGTGAAGGTGCTCAATCGATTGCCGGTCGACGCCGTTGACCCTGAGTTTGTCCAAACGATCAAAGACGAGATCAAGGCTCGAGGAGAAAGCGGCGGCCCGATCGGCAGCTTCCCGCTGACTCGAATTCGCGTAACACTAACGGGCGCGGAATCCAATGAGGACTCGTCGCCAATGGCGTTCGCCATCGCGGCCGGTGAAGCATTTGAAGCGGCATTGCAGGAAGCCGGTCCGACGCTGCTGGAGCCCATCATGAAGCTAACGATCAACACGCCCGAAGAGTACTACGGCGACTTCGTCAGCGATCTTGCTCAGCGCCGCGCTCAGATTGTCGAATCGGATACGAATCTGGAAATCACGACGATCGTAGCGGAAGCCCCGCTTGCGGAACTGGTCGGCTATTCCAGCGCGATGCGAAGTCTTTCTCAGGGACGTGCTGGAACATCGATGGAGCCGCTGAAGTATGCTCCGGCTCCGGCGGACGTGGCACAATCCTTCGCGATGTAGTGATTTGCACGTTGCCGCTTTGCATGGCCGCTGCTGTTTTGGCCAATTATCTGGGCATTTCGAGCCAATCGGGCTGCTTTCGGCTTCGAAAAAATGATTGTATAATTTTGTTCACTATCGTGGTTGGCAAGTTGTTTTGCGGCGGTGAGCGTGATGAACAAAGACGTTTCTCAGAATCCAAGTGAAGTGTTGCAGCAGTATTTCGGCTGGTCGGATTTTCGTGAGGGCCAGCTGGGTGTCATTGAGCGCCTACTACAAGGCGACAGTGTCCTTGCGGTGTTTCCCACCGGCGGCGGAAAGTCACTTTGTTATCAACTGCCGGCTTTGATGCTGGATGGATTGACGGTGGTGGTATCGCCATTGATCGCGTTGATGAAGGACCAGATCGATCAGTTGCAATCGCGAGGCATTGCGGCGGTGCGTCTGGATTCCAGCCTCTCGTGGGACGAATATCGTGTGGCGATGGAGCAATTACGTTCGGGCACCGCCAAGCTTTTGTACGTCGCGCCGGAGCGGTTCTTCAACGAGCGATTTCGCAGCTCGATGGAAGGGATCAAGATTTCCCTGTTCGCGATCGACGAAGCGCACTGCATCAGTCAGTGGGGGCACAACTTCCGTCCCGATTACCTGAAGTTGGCCGTTGTGGCGAAGAACTTGGGCGTCGAGCGTGTGCTGGCGTTGACGGCGACCGCCACGCCAACGGTTCAGCAAGACATTCGTGACGCGTTTGATATTCAACAAGACGACGCGATTTGCACGGACTTCTTTCGCCCTAACCTGCACTTGAAGTCTTGTGTGCTCAAACAGGAAGAACGTCTGCCGGTTCTGCTGCAACGTTTGAAATCGAACCCGCCGGGATCAACCATTGTGTATGTGTCGTTGCAGAAGACGGCCACCGATGTCGCCAGCGCGTGCATGAATGCCGGTTTGGACGCGAAGGCGTACCACGCGGGGATGGAAACCGAAGATCGTTCGGCGGTGCAGGAATGGTTCATGACAGAGCCGGACAAAATCGTGGTGGCAACGATTGCGTTTGGGATGGGGATCGATAAATCAGATATTCGATACGTCTACCATTTCAATCCACCAAAGTCATTGGAAAACTACGCGCAGGAAATTGGGCGGGCAGGCCGTGACGGCAATGATTCCAAGTGTGAACTGTTGTTGGTTCCCGAAGACCGAATCGTGCTAGAGAATTTCGTCTATGGAGACACGCCGTCCCAGTCGTCGATTCAGCAGTTCGTTCGCGAAATCGACCGGCAGGAAGACTTGTTTTTTATCAGCCAGATCAAGCTTGGCAATTTGTGCAATATCAAGTCGTTGGTCGTGAAAACAATGCTGACCAGCTTGGAATTGGACGGCTATCTGGAATCGACTTCGCCCCGCTACGATTCCTATCAGTTCAAGGCAAACGTCCCGTCGTCAGAAATTTTGTCGAACTTTGAGGGCGAGCGTCAAGCGTTTGCCAAACAGTTATTGGCCTGCGCCAAGAAGAAATCGATTTGGTTTCATCTGGACATGACCGAGGCGATCGAAAAGCTTGGCTGTGATCGCTCGCGGGCCGTTCGTGCGTTGGATTATTTTGCCGAGAAAGGCTGGTTGGAGCTGCGGGCGACAGGTTTGGTGCATGGTTATCGAAAACTCAAACCTATTCAGTCAGTCGACGAGCTTGCCGAATCGTATTTTTCAGCAGCCGAGGTGCGGGAAAAGGCGGAAGTGAATCGGATCGATCAGGTGTTTGAGTTGGCTCGCGCGAGCGAGTGCCAAGCCGGGACTTTGTCAGCACATTTTGGGCAACCGCTCAGCCAACCGTGTGGAGTTTGTTCATTTTGCACGGATGAGCAACCCGCAGAGATCCCGCCCGTTGAATCGGAACCAATTGATGCGGACGTGCTCGAATCGGTTAGGCCGTTGATCGAGAAACATCCTGCGGCACTGGCCGACAGCCGCAGCGTCGCCCGGTTTTTGTGCGGACTACGATCGCCCGCGATCACGCGAGCCAAGCTCTCGTCTCACAAACTGTTTGGACATTGCAGCGAAACGCCATTCGCAGAAGTTATGCAGCAGGTCGAAGCAGTTTCTGGTGCCGCCAAACGGGAGGTGCCATTTTGAAATGCGTCGATGGGGATCAAACATCTTGATGGGCACTTATTTTGTCAGGATTAGCTTTCCCTGACGCGTTTTTCGCAGTCGATAGATCTGTCCTTCACTCTCGATCCAAATCTCTTCGCCGCAGCGAGCGAGTGATTCGAACTTGATGATCTTAGGCAGCTGAGCCGCCGTCGGAGTCACTCCTTCGCCCGGATCGTCACCTTTCGCTGGGTCAGCCGGAGGTGTAGTCATTTTACCTTAACCTTATGAATTCTGGCTTTTGCGGCAGATAAAGCGGAAAACCCTATTGCGACATCCGAGAAATTGGCGACAATGCCTGTCGTTGTTGAGATTCAGTCTCAACTAAACGTTAAACGCTTTCCGACGACGCAGCAAGCCACGTTGGGCACCCCGGTCTTCTTTTTTCAGACCGGACGATGGTGTGCCAACCCAGCCAGCCACGCTCGGCAGCACCAGTTCGATTTGTTTTCGTGCTGGACTGTCTATTGGTTTTTGGCTGAGGAGACTTGCCATGCGTATTGAGTTTTCAGATGTATTAACGCCGCGACACTTGCGCGGTAACCGTTCTGGTTTCACTTTGGTGGAACTATTGGTTGTCATCGCGATCATCGGCATTCTGATTGGGATGTTGTTGCCGGCTGTCCAGCAAGTGAGGGAAGCGGCTCGCCGAGTTTCGTGTGCGAACAATTGTCGCCAGCTTGGTTTGGCGGCATTGAATTATGAGTCAGCTCGGCAGGAGCTGCCAAGTTCGTGGTTGTTGCCAAGTGGCGAGCCTGCCGATGCGAATAAAGATGGCTGGTCGGTTCAGGCACAGTTGCTTCCGTTTCTTGAGCAAGCAAACTTGTCCAGCGAGATTGATTTCACGCTCGGATATAAAAATGCAGAAAACAAGTACATTGGAATCGCCGGCAGCGACTCCGTGTTAGCGGCGACCAAGATCCCCGGATACCTATGTCCCAGTGAAGCACAAGATGAGGTACGACTGGACGGTAACGAGCCAGAGCACTATCCGTTGAACTACGGTGGAAATGCTGGTGTCTGGTTTGTTTTTGATCCAAGTGTTACCAGCTTGAATGCACTACGTCCGGGGGTTGGCGAGGTAGGGCAGGGTTCGATCACCACGAATCAAGGGCAAGATATAGGTGCCATCGTTGATGGAACTAGCAACACACTGATGTTTGGTGAAGTGAAGGCTTACACACCTTACGTGCGAGACGGAGGCGGAGCGCCGACGGCAATTCCAAACGATCCTTCGGAAGTTGCTGCGTTGGGCGGTAGTTTCAAAGAGACAACCGGTCACACGGAGCAAGTGGATGGCCGCACGCACCAGACCAGCTTTACGGCAGTGTTTACCCCGAACACGGAAGTCATCAGGATTGAGAATGGGCAGGAGTTCGACGTTGACTGGACCAGTCAGCGAGAGGGTCGGTCAGCGACTGAGCCAACTTTTGCAGCCGTTACCTCCCGCAGCTACCACTCCGGTGGCGTCAACGTCACGCTGGTGGATGGTTCGACTCACTTTGTGACTGACAGCATCGATCGCGATAACTGGCGAGCGATGGCGACTCGTAATGGCGGTGAAGTTGTCGCCGAATTCTAATTTGAACAGCGCCACTTTCGATGAATGAAACCGATGTTTGGGAGGGGAAGGCTCCGTCCGCCCCATGTGGATGGTTGAGCTTTCTTGCTCCGCGCGGCTCGGACGGAGCCCTCGCTCTCCCGACGACACACTGCGGCAAAAACAACGGTGAAATTGCAAAACTGGCGCTGTCCAATTAAAGACCGGTTCTTGACCGGTTCTTGGTAGTGTCTCAAATGGCTGTGGCTGTTTGAGGCATTGGTTTCTTCGTCCAGTTCAGTATTTTGGAATTCAAACGATGGCTAAAAAGCTTTGTGAGTTAAAGAAGTTGCTCAAGAAAGACCTCGCTGAGTACATCATCAATGTAAATCAGCCAAAGTTTGTCTGTACCAAATGCGGTCGCGTTGCCAACGAGAAGAAGCTCGTGTGCTCACCCGCGAAAATGTCGGCCGTTTGAAACGCTTGGTGGCACTCGTTTCTCGATTCCCGATTTGGCTGAGAGGCGATAAAGTCAGTGGCCGGGTGAGGCTCGGCCTGAGCCATGCGTATTGGTAGGCTCGGCCGTCGAAGTGGAGCGGGCGGAGCCTTCCACTCCCGAGTCCCGCCACGCGATTCTTTGAGCCCGTGCTCGCAATGATTGTGGCTCGCTCTGGCGACGTTCTTCGTTCGTGCCCAGCTGGTATGATGTACCGGTTCAATTCTCTGGAATTGGTACGCATTCGCTTGGCCCTTCAATAAATATTACTTACGTGCTTGAATTTTTATCCTCCGACATCGCGATGTGGATTCTCTTTGCCGTTGCGGGTGTCGTGGCAGGCGTCATTAACACGCTGGCCGGATCTGGTTCGTTGGTCACGCTGCCAATTTTCATGTTCGTTTGTGGTTTGCCTCCGAACATTGCCAACGGTACGAATCGAGTCGGCGTCATCTTTCAAACCGTTGTCGGGATTCGGGGTTTTCGAGAATCTGGAACCGACTATCGGGGCTCGGCTTGGCTGGTCGTACCTGCGGTGATCGGGGCGCTGTTGGGCGCTTGGTTGGCATCGGAAATGAGTGCCGATCAGATGCGATATGTCATCGGTGGTTTGATGGTGGTGATGCTGTTTGTGTTGCTGGTCAATCCCAAGCGTTGGATACAAGAATCTGACTCATCGAATCGGAACAATGCCGGCTGGTTGTCGATTGGGATTTATTTCCTGATAGGTATCTACGGTGGATTCATCCAAGCGGGTGTTGGAATCTTTTTGTTGGCGGCGGCGGTATTGGTCAGCCGTTACAGCTTGAAAGATGGAAACGCAATCAAGCTGTTGGTGATCCTTGCTTTTGCGATCCCCACGTTGGGGATTTTCTGCTGGCACAATCAAGTGCATTTCGGCTACGGCATCGCGATGGCCGTCTTTCAATCGATCGGTGCGGTGCTGGGCGTTCGGTTTGCTACCCGAGTCCCCGACGCGAATCTCTGGATCCACCGCTTGTTGATTGTGATTTTGATCGCTGCGGCAACGAAGATCTTTCTGTTTTGAACGCAAGAGCACCTTGCGATCGCTGGAAGATTGGCAGCAGCCCATTTGATGCGCTTAGTGCCAACACGCCCGCAGCGGTGGTGTAGTGGTTTCCCCACTTGGTGTCATGATGATGAAAATCGCTTGGAGAAGGGAAGCCAGAGACTTTCCGTAACGAATTTTGCCCTTGATTGCCAAGACATCGAAACTGTTGGATGACACGGTGGCCGAAATCAAATCCAGTCGTAAAAATCCGACATTGGTGAGTATCTTGGAGTTTGAGGATAATTCGTCGTGGTGGTGCAACGCTCGGACGTAATATCTGGCCGGGATGCAGCGACGAACCTATGTGCGGTTGGTAGTATCATCAGGCAAGTGGCAGGATGAAACCTACCGGCATTTAATAGAATCTGCCGCGGTTTCGGTATCCTGATCGGTTGGTTTAAACTGGCCTTCTGCCGAAAGTGTCCGCGAGCGAGAAAATCGGATAAACTGAGCGATTGGCGAACAATTTGTCGATGACTTGATAGTGGTTTGACGACCAATCAACGCAAGTTAGAATCATGCAGCAAATTGCTAAACAACCGAAGACAAACGCAGCGTTTGCTGCAGTATTTTTGAATATGGAGAACGTGATGGCGACTGAATTCAGCAGTGATAGTTTTGACGCAGATGTCCTGCAATCGGATCAACCGGTGCTGGTCGATTTTTGGGCCCCTTGGTGCGGTCCATGCCGTCAATTGACTCCAGTGATCGAAGAGTTGGCGACAGAGAACGATGCTGCAAAAGTCGGCAAGCTGAACGTCGATGACGCTCAAGAGCTGGCGATGAAGTACGGCGTCACCGGCATTCCAGCGTTGTTGCTGTTCAAAGGTGGCGAAGTGGTCGAGCAGGTAACTGGCGTGCAGCCGAAAGCCAAGCTGCAGGAGCTGATCGATAAGCACACTGCCTAGTGGAGCGTGAGACGCGTAATTGAGCTTCTGCAAAAACAAAAGCAACATGAATTAGCTGGCCCTCGATGGAAGTTTATCGTCTGTCGAGGGTTTTTCATTGCGCCGGGTGTTATGTCTGTCTTCTAGCCCGAATATTGCACCAAAGATGTAGCCCGTAACACGCAAGCACTGCTCTTTCGGCAACGTTCCCCGCTTTGGCACAACAAGCTGGCAAGTGATAGCAGTTTGAAGAGTCGCCATCGACAGATTGTGCAGCCAGAACAGTTTGTCAGTTGCGAGTCGATACTTCTCAGTTTGTGGTTCGATTCGACACTCTACGCCTGGCTGCTTAACCGACGTCTCCCGATAGGCATGTCCCTCCCTTCTTCTCCTCGCCTATGTTTTCCTCATACTTTGCTAAAGGAACGGCCCATGTTCCAATTTCAAACGCACGCCCTGTTATGGATGTTGGCAGTTGCCTTGGTTGGTGACCGCTTGTGCGCTCAGGATCCGAGTGACCATTGTGGCTTCTCAAGTTCTACGATGTGCGGCACTTGCGATTCAGCACCTGTGGTGCCTTGTACCGATGAGTGTGTTGGTGACGAGTATTTCCAGAGCACATGCGAGGCTGCACAGAGCCCATGGTTTGTCAGGCTGGGCGTTGGCGTTTTTCTATTCGGTGAAGGTTCGACGATTCGCATCAACGACGCCGTTGTCCCGGGAGCGGGCATGGAAATTAGTGACGCAGCGACCTTCGCGTTCGACATAGGTTATCAGTTGTCACCGGTTTGGACGGCGACCGTGAGCGCCGGCGTGCCACCAAAACTCGATCTTAACGGGACTGGGCCCTTTGCCGGTGCGAGTTATGGCACAACTCGATTTGCTCCGGTGGCGCTGACGGTGCAGCGACACTTCTTTGTGAGTCCCAAGAGTTCGGTCTACGTTGGCGGTGGCGTCAGCTATATCGCGCAGTACGAGAGCCGTGACGGCTTGGTCCAAAACTTGGACATTGAAAACGATGCTGGGGCCGTTGTGCAGTTGGGTGCCGAGCGACGGATCAACAATCGGTTTAGTCTGTTTGCCGACGCGAAAAAAGTTTTCTATCGAACCCAAGCGTTTGGTAGTGCCTTCGGTGCGCCGGTTCGAGCTGACGTGACGGTCAACCCAACCATCTTGGTCTTCGGCGTTCGATTCAACTTGTAACCTGTATTGCTCTCAACTGCGGCGTCAGTGCGAAACAACTGTTCAAACTGCTTGCTTGTCCGCGTTTGACAAGATTGCAAATCACGCGGCATTCGTTATCGCACTACCTTGAGGACAGCAACTGAAGGTCCGGGGCCAGCTCTCCGACAGTTTCGGCCATGTAGTGTTTAACCTTGGCCGTCGTTTTGAACTTCATGGCGGTCTCGAGGATTTGCTCGGCTTGCTTGATAGAAACCTGACGCGTCAGCTGTTTGATCGACGGAACGAACGCGGGGCTCATGCTGAATCGACGCAAGCCCATGCCCAGCAGCAGCAAAAACGCGCCGGGTTTACCTGCCATTTCACCACACAGGGTGACCGGTGTGTTCGATCGGTTGCACGCTTCGATGACTCGTTTGAGCGTGATCAGCACGGGCGGAGCAAGTGGCTGGCAGAGGTGGCTGACCTTGGGGTTGTCGCGGTCGGCAGCCATCAGATACTGAACTAGATCGTTGGATCCGATCGACACAAAGTCGACTTGATCGAGCATCGTTTCGATTGAGACCGCTGCGGCGGGCACCTCAAGCATCATCCCGACTTCAATTTTTCGAGTCTTGATGCCTCGAGTTTCCAGCGTCTTGTAAGCGCGTCGGACCATCGACCGAAGTTTGCGAACTTCTTCTAGTGTGGTCACCATCGGAAACATGATCCGCGTGGTGCTATCGGGGACGTCGCTGGCTGCTCGCACGATCGCTCGAATCTGCGTGTTGAAAAATTCTGGATGTTCGAACGACAGTCGAATGCTTCGCCAGCCCATGAAGGGATTGGCCTCTTTGTGATCGTGTCCTAGGTAGGCAACCGTCTTGTCGCCGCCAATGTCGAGCGTGCGGATGGTGACTTCGCGGTTCGGGCTGGCCTCGATGATTTTTCGATAGACGGAATACTGTTGTTCTTCGTCAGGTACGTCTTGGTGCGTCAAGTAAAGATACTCAGTCCGATAAAGGCCGATTCCCGAAGCCCCCATGCGCTCCGCGGCTATCGCGTCGTTCTCGCCGTTGATGTTGGCCAGTAGTTGTAAGTCAACGTTGTCGACCGTGGTTGCGGGCAAGTCTCGATTGGCGGCAAGTTTGTCCTTCAGGTCGAAGAACTCGCGTTCCAGTTTTCGGTAGGCGGTCAGCGTTTCGATGCCCGGGTTGATCTCGACGGTGCCGTAGCGGCCATCGACCACGATCGTGTCGCCAGTTTTCACTTTCCGCAAGATTTTCTTGACGCCGGAAACGGCCGGGATGCCTCGCGAGCGTGCGATAATCGCCGCGTGACTGGTTTGGCTACCGGCTTGGGTCACGATGCCTTGCACATCTGCGTCGCCAAGCATGACGGCTTGGGACGGGAGCAGTTCATCAGTGACAACGATCAGTGGACCTTCGATGGAGGATTGAGGTTTGGTGACCTCGGTCATGTGCCCGCTTAGCCGGAGGATTACATCGCGAACGTCGTTGAGCCGCTCTTGCAGATAATCGTCTTTGGTCTTGGTAAACAGAGCAGTGTACTCGCCCAGCAAGCGGTGCAGGGCGGCGGGGGCGGCCATACGCTCGTCGACGATCCAGCCGCGAATCTTTTTCGTGAAAGCGGTGTCTCGAAGGATGGACTGATGCACCGCGAAAATCGATGCTTCTTCGTGCCCAACCTGAGCGTCTACCTTCCGCTCGAGCGCAAGCAGGTCCGAGGCGGCTTTGTCACGAGCCGTCTCGTAATTCGCCAGCTCTGCCGTAATTTCAAAGTCTTCCAGGCGTTTGGAACTGGGGCTGACGTAAATCTGGTGAATCACGTAAGCGGTTCCGATGGCAATCCCCGGAGAGACCGGAATTCCTCGTCTCATGCCCCAGAATCTACCAGTCCAGAGTCCATCTGACAAACCGGCGCTCAAACCGGACGATTTCGACCGAACCGTGTGGTTGGGGACGCTCCGGCTGGTTGTGGGTAGATGCGGAAGAGAGTGTTATTGAGGGCGAATCGGGGTTTGGGTATATTGTGAGACTTAATTTTAAGGCGGTGAATTCTTTGTCCATCCACCCGGATTGGGAGGCGAAGGCCGTCGGCCCAGCGAACCTCTACAAGTTTCTAAGCACATGCGTTTCTCTCAGCTCGATCGAATTTTGTCGCTGGAGAAAGGTGCGTCCATCACGGCAGTCAAATGCCTCTCGCTTTCCGAAGAGTACCTACAGGATCACTTTCCAAGATTCCCAATCATGCCGGGTGTTTTGATGGTCGAATCAATGTTCCAAGCGAGCATGTGGTTGGCCCGAGCTTCAGACGATTTCGAATTTTCGAAGGTCGCCATGAAGGAAGCCAAAAGCGTGAAATTCCAAGGTTTCGTACAGCCGGGCGACTCGTTGGTGGTATCGGCACAAATCAAATCAAAAAAAGACAGCCTGACAACACTCAAAGTGACCGGCACGATAAACGGAAAACCGGCGACCGGTGGACGGCTGGTTGTTGACTCGTACAACTTTGCTGAGCGTGAGGGACTCGATCCCGCAATCGATCATCTGATGAACAACAAATTCAGGCGAAAGTTCCGGTTGTTGTGCGACCAGTTGGAGGCAGACGAATTGCTGGAATTGATTCCACCCGTCCTAACGATGGCTTAGTTGATGCGTCGATTCCAGCGGTAATTTTTTCTTGTTCAAATTTTCTCGTGCGGCTGCTCAAAATGTAGCCGATGATCAACCAATAAACCTAAACGATCAGATTTAACGAATCAGATTTTTTCATTACGGAGACTGTTGCGAATGTCAGTTAAACCAGAGGTCTTTTCCAAGGTCCAAGAAGCACTTGTGGACGCGTTGGGTGTCGATGACGATGAAGTCACCGAAGAGGCAACCATGGTGGGTGATTTGGGAGCCGAATCAATCGACTTCTTGGACATCGTGTTCAAGCTGGAGAAAGCTTTCGAAATCACGATTCCTCGTGATGAGCTTTTCCCCGATGACATCTTGACCAACGCTGAGTTCATCGACGGTGGAAAAGTGACTGACGCAGGGCTGGCGAAACTGAAAGAGCGGATGCCTTTCGCGGACCTGACGAAGTTCGAACAGAATCCGCTCGTGCAGGACTTCGGCAACTTGCTGACAGTGAAAGACCTGTGCAAGTACGTCGAAACCAAGACAGAGTAAATTGCCAGTTTTCAGCGATCGATTGTGTTGGGTGCAAGGCAAGCTTAAACCTGCCGCCAAAGATACTGAAGCCTCGACGGATTAGCCTCGTTTTTCGGTGGGCTTAATTCTGCCACTTGTCTGAAAGGTCTGCCGGTTTTACGGCCGGCCTTTTTGGCGTCAAAACGAGCCATCATCGTTAGGCTTGCTGTTGCTCGATCACTTTGATAACCACTTATTTATAATCCTCTCTGGACAGAATCTAAATTATGCGTTGGTTTTGGGTGGATCGTTTCACCGAATTCGTTAGCGGCGAACGGGCTACAGCGATCAAGGCAGTCAGTCTCAGTGAAGAAGTGGTCGACGAGTATGCACCGGGACGCACCTGCCTTCCCGCGTCATTAATCGTCGAAGGGATGGCTCAAGCTGGCGGCTTGCTGGTGGGGCAGCTAAGTGGATTTACCGATCGAATTGTGCTGGCCAAAATCATGTCGGTCAATTTCGAGATGGATGCTTACCCGGGCGATACGCTGACGTTTGAGGTTGAGCTTCAAAGCCAAGAGGGCATTGGAGCGGTCGTCAACGGAACGACAACGATCGACGGGAAGCCTCACGGGAAAATTAACCTGATGTTTGCCAAACTGGAAGACGAAAGGTTTACGAACGTCGAACTGTTTGAGCCGGCCGAGTTTTGTCGTATGATTCGGCTGATGCGTCTTTTCGAGGTCGGGGTGAACCCGGACGGTAGTCCGATCGAGGTTCCTCCGCACATGGTCGAGGCGGAAAAACGGTGGTTCATCAAACATTGAAAAACGAATTTCAAACCAGAACGGAAAACCGATGATCGCTTCCAATCAACGTCGCCGCGTCGTTGTCACCGGTGTCGGAGTCATTAACCCACTTGGCAATGACATCGAAACCGTCTGGTCTGCGCTGAAAGAGGGTAAATCGGGCGTCGGGTACACGACGATTTTTGACGCCAGTAAATTTCCGACGCAGATTTCCGCCGAAATCAAAAATTGGGATATCGCGGACGCCGTCGATAACCCTGACCTGTGGAAAATGCGAGGTCGCCACAGCAAATTCGCGGCGGGCGCGGCGATTCAGGCGTTTAATATGTCGGGCGTCAATGACTCGATCAAAAACCGTCGTCGCTTCGGTGTCTACATGGGCAGTGGCGAAGGCAACCAAGATTTCAACTGCTTTGCGTCGATGATGGCCGAATCGTTGGACGATGAAGGCAACTTGGATCTGGTCAAGTTCACCAAAGCCGGTCTTGAAAAACTGAACCCTGTGCTGGAGCTGGAACAGGAACCGAGCATGCCGGTTGGGCACATCGCCAGTTTGTTTGACGCTCAAGGCCCGAACGCCAACTGCTTAACCGCTTGTGCTGCCAGCAACCAAGCCGTGGGAGAAGCGGCCGAGATGATTCGCCGTGGCGAAGTGGACGTGATGCTTTCAGGTGGAACCCACAGCATGATCCATCCCTTCGGCGTCACGGGTTTTAACTTGCTGACCGCATTGTCGACGAACAACGACGATCCAACCGGCGCATCCCGCCCGTTCGATCGCTTGCGAGACGGTTTTGTGCTGGGTGAAGGCGCGGCGATGGTCGTGCTGGAGGAATACGAGTACGCCAAGGCGCGTGGTGCCAATATCTTGGGCGAAGTTCTTGGCTACGGCTCGACTGCCGACGCCTATCGCGTGACGGATATCCACCCGGAAGGTCGTGGAGCGATCGGGTGCATGCAGATGGCGCTCAATGACGCTGGGCTGCAGCCGGAACAAATTGATTACGTCAACGCACACGGGACCAGCACCACGGTCAACGATAAAGTGGAAAGCAAGGCGTGCATGGAAGTGTTTGGCCAGCACGCAATGAGCACGCCGGTATCAAGCACCAAAAGCATGATGGGGCACTTGATTGCCGCGGCGGGAGCAACTGAACTGATCATCTGCTTGATGGCGATTCGTGACAACGTTTTGCCTCCGACGATCAACTATCAGAATGAGGACCCGCTTTGTCCGCTGGATTACGTTCCGAACGTTGCGCGCGAAGCGGAATGCAACATCGCGTTGACCAACAGTTTTGGGTTTGGCGGCCAGAATATTTCTGTGGTCGTCGGTAAGCTTCAGAACGAGGCTTAGGCCCGTCAGTTTCCATGCCGCACGAAACCTCATTCCCAATTCGCACGTTTCACACCGACAGCTTTGGGCATGTGAACAACGCGAAATATCTGGAGTTGCTCGAAGAGGCCCGCTGGCGGTACGCGGAAGACAACGGGCTGCTGAAGCTACTGAACAAAGCAAATCTTGGCTTCATCATTATCGACATGCGACTTCGATTCCGTGATGAAGTAGTCGAAGGAGACCGAATCACGGTCAGCACTCAGTTGCTTACGCTCGGCAGCGCAAGTGGCGAAGTCGAGCAGTTGGTGCGAAAAGAGGGTCAAAGTAAAATCGCGCTCAAGTCACTATTTCACTTTATTCTTGTCGATCGAGAAGCCCGAGCGCCCGTTCCGATTGACGGCGATATCCGTGAGCTGCTTTTGAACGTAATCGCCAATCCCGGCTAGCGGGCGTTTTTGAGCAATTGTTTGGGCGGCATGTCTCTGGGAGGGCGAGGCTCCGCCCGAGCCGTGCAGAGCAAAAAGCTGAAGCACCGAAGTGGGGCGGACGAAGCGTTCCCCTCCCGTGCTTAGGGTTCACTCAGCTTTCGTTTGGGTGGCATGTCTC
Organism: uncultured Pirellulaceae bacterium; assembly: GCA_937929805.1. Classification (GTDB taxonomy): domain Bacteria; phylum Planctomycetota; class Planctomycetia; order Pirellulales; family Pirellulaceae; genus Mariniblastus. Next base: position 16,597 of record CALFUT010000002.1, on the reverse strand, counting down.
CGGAAGGGCGAGGCTCCGCCCGAGCCATGCGGAGAAGAAAGCTAAGGCACCGAAGTGGGGCGGACGGAGCCTTCCCCACCCGAGCTAGGCTTCACTCAGCTTTCGTTCGGGTGGCATGTCTCCGGGAGGGCGAGGCTCCGCCCGAGCCATGCGGAGAAAAAAGCTAAAGCACCGAAGTGGGGCGGACGAAGCCTTCCCCACCCGTGCTTAGGGTTCACTCAGCTTTCGATGAGGAGCACTACTTCGCAAATTTGCTGAAGTCAGCTTGAGCGGACAGGTCTCCGAAGTTCAGCAGAACTCCTTCGGCTCGATCGATCCAAAAATCTGGACCGCCCTCAACGTAGCCGGTCGTTCCGATGACTCGACCAGTTGGTTCGACAAACAGACAGGTTGGGTAAGATTCGACGAAATCCCCGTACCAGTTTTTCAGAACTTCGTTTTGAGCTTTCACTTGTGCGGGTAGTTCGTGGCCTTCCGGGAAATCAATCCGAATTTTGATAACTCGATCTGACCACTGATGAAACCCGCGACGTTGAAAGACCTCGTTCTCCAGCTTCTGGCACCAGAGACACCAGTCACTGCCGGTGAACATCAACATGATTGGCTTGCCGGTCGCTTTGGATGCCTCGACGGCTTCTGCCCAAGTGCTCACCCAAGTGTTTTTCTGAATTTTTGGGGCACTGGTTTTCGTCACAGGCTCTTCGCAGAATCCCATCGATGCTCCGAACGCAGTCAGGGCCGCCGCCACTACGACTGCACGAAAAAGACGGACAGGCAGCGGGGAAAGTTCAGCTTCCGGGGAAGTGTGATTCTGTGTGTTCATCGAATGCCTCGTCTGAGTTGCTGGGTTCTGAATCGGTGTGCCAATCGGATGGCAGACGCTCCCGACTAGCGATGTCCTTGTTCATCGCAACCGGTATGCCAGAAGGTTGGACGTTTGTTTGATCCACGAAAAACCGACATTTTCGTGCTTTGGCGACAAGCGATGTTGCCGAAATTCCACCCTGATGTTGATTCAGCGAAACAGATTGGACGAATGAATCCTACACGCAACGTAGCAGGCTTTCGCAACCCGGTTTAACGTCAGCGAACCGGCTTTCAGCCTGAATTGTCCGACTCGAATACTCCTCCGTTGTCCTGCCTTACAGAAGGTCGCCAATGGTTTAAAATCTGTCGTAACGAGGCAGCTTGGCTTAGGCTTGGCGAACTTTCGAAACTTGAATCAGCCCACCGACTCAACACAAACGGATTTGATGAGCAAACGAAGAATCCTGACCACTTCCGCATTGCCCTACGCGAATGGTCCGATCCACATTGGGCATCTGGTTGAATACCTGCAGACCGATATCTGGGTACGGTTCCAAAAACTTCGAGGCAATCGCTGTCTGTACATTTGTGCCGACGATACGCATGGCACCGCGATCATGATTCGAGCGCGTGCCGAAGGCCGTAGCGAAGAAGAAGTCATTGCGGAATCGCAAGCGGCTCATCAGCGAGATTTCGCCGGTTTCGGAATTGAGTTCGATCATTACGGCAGTACCAACAGTGCAGAATCGCAGGCCCAGTGCAACGAAATCTGGAAGTCGATTCGTGAGGCGGGGCTTGTCAAGGAAAAAGATGTCGAGCAACTGTTCGATGTAGAGCAGGGCACCTTTCTGGCAGACCGGTTTGTCAGTGGAACCTGCCCAAACTGCAAAGCGGCCGATCAACCGGGGGACAATTGCAGCAGCTGCGGAGCGACCTATTCGCCGGCCGAGCTGATTGATCCGAAAAGTACGCTGTCGGGTACGACTCCCGAAGTCCGATCGGCCAAGCACCTGTTCATCGAGCTAGAGCAGCTTCATGATTTCCTCAATGATTGGATCCAAAGCGGAAATGCGCTTCAGTCAGAAGTCGCCAATTACTTGAAGGGCCATTTTCTGGGCGACGAAAAATCGGACGAAGGCAAAAAAGAGCTTCGTGACTGGGATATCTCTCGGCCAGCTCCGTATTTCGGCTTCGAGATCCCTGACTCGCCCGGCAACTACTGGTACGTCTGGTTTGATGCCCCGATTGGGTACGTCGGCTCGACGAAGCAATGGTGTGATGCCAACAACGAGAAACTCGAAGACTGGTGGAAGAGTGACGACACCGAGATCCATCATTTCATCGGGAAAGACATTATTTACTTTCACGCTTTGTTCTGGCCGGGGATTCTGAAAATCGCGGGCTTCAGTGTTCCGACGCGAGTGCAGGTGCATGGGTTCCTGAAGGTCGATGGCGAAAAGATGTCGAAGAGCAAAGGCACCTTTATCAAAGCAGAGACGTATTTGAAGTATCTTGATCCGAATGCATTGCGGTACTTTTACGCGAGCAAGCTTGGTAACGGCTTGGATGATATCGATTTGAATCTGGAAGAGTTCGTCAGCAAGATTAACTCGGACTTGGTTGGGAAAGTCGTGAACTTGGCTTCACGTAGTGCGAAGTTCTTGGCCGCCACCGGATTGTCCGAAACCTATCCGGATGACGGCGGCTTGTTCCAGCAAGGCGTCGACGCAGGCGATGCGATAGCCGAAGCCTACGAGACGTGCGACTACAACAAAGCGATGCGTTTGATTATGGAGCTGGCAGATCGAGCCAACCCATTCGTTGAAAACGCGGCTCCATGGACATTGAAAAAGGATCCGGAAAAGGCTCAGGAGCTTCAGGATATCTGCTCGATCGCGATCAACCTGTTCCGACAGATCGTGGTCTATCTGACACCGGTTCTGCCCGAGCTGGCAGAAAAGACCGGTAAATTGCTGGGCGAGCCGATTACCGAGTGGGCTCAAGCGCAAACGCCGCTCACTGGGACGCCCGTCGCGAAATTCAAGCACATGATGAAACGAGTTGAAGACAAGGACATTCAGAAGATGGTAGACGAAACGAAAGCGGAATCCGACGCGGCCGAAGCTGCTGCTGCTCAAGCGGCTCTGGCCAGTCAGTTCAACGACAGCGATCAGCCGCTCAAAGACGAGCCGATGACGGAAGAATGTACGATCGATGATTTTGTGAAGGTCGATTTGCGAGTCGCTCGCATCGTCAGCGCCGAGCATGTGGAGGAGGCTCGTAAGTTGCTGAAGCTGCAGTTGAGTCTTGGCGGGACGGAGACACGTCAAGTTTTCGCGGGTATCAAATCGGCATACAAACCTGAAGACTTGGTTGGCCGTCTCGTGGTGATGGTTGCGAATCTGAAGCCGCGCAAGATGAAGTTTGGCTTGAGCGAAGGGATGGTCTGTGCTTCTGGGCCGGGAGGCGAGGAAGTGTTTCTGCTGAGCCCCGACGACGGCGCGAAGCCCGGCCAGCGAGTTCACTAGCTCTGTCGGCAGGCTACTTGTACCCAAACGCTTCGCGGTACTCGCCCCACCGAGTCGCGATTTCCTGCTTTAGCGTTTCGTCGATCGAAAACTTGTTCTTCTTGTGGCCACGTTTTTGGTCAAAGTAACTTTCGATCTTCGGTCGCACGTCTGAAAAATCGTGCAGCTCCAATTGATCGTAAACTGCACCAACGGTTGCGATGGGATTGGCGACTAGGTCTTCAAACTTCACCTCGGCAATCCGATTTGAAGGTAGCGAATCGCGATTTTGGAAATAGGACGTGTACATTTGGTCCTTGCACTCAAACACGTAGCTTTTTAGCTGTTGGTCGTCGTACTTGGGCAGCTGGAATCCGTTGACGTCATCCAGCAAACGCCATAAGCGCATGGTGGACAGAACCAATGAATCCGGATCGCGTGACATATGAATGAATTTTGCGTCCGGAAACCACTCAGCCAGTTGCTTCAGCCGGCCTGTATGCGGAGGCGATTTCAACACCAGCGGTTTGCCATATCGCACCGTCAGTGTCTTGAGAAAACGGGTCATCGCCTGCCGGACCTCTGCCTGAGTTTCCTCGTCCACCGAATCAAAATTCAGCTGCAAGTGATCGTTATTCGATTCGTTAGGGAAGGCGATGCGTCGATAGGGCGTCGGCGCTCCATACGCACACAGTGCGAAATCATCTTCTTGAGGAGAGGAAACATTGAGCGCCATGTTGTCCATCGGTCGCTTGGATGGCATCAACATCTTGATTAGCGGATAAAGAATCGATCGCGAAACAAGAAAATGGTGTGGCAGGAACGCGTCGAAGTTAGACGGGAATGCATACCGCGGATCCATCGAGATTAGCTCGTGCATCAACGTCGTGCCGGAACGCCAGTGCCCGATGATAAATACCGGCGGCCCTTTTAACCGAGCAGCTTTGATCCGATCATCAAAGAAATGTTTTTGTAGAACCGCCAACGAAGAATTGAACGCGGCACAACCTGTGATCAAGGTGGCCATGGGGATTCGTGCCGGATGGATGCGAAACCGATTCTCTTTCAGCAATCGAAAGTAGTCACCAATTCGCATCCCGTGCCAAAATCGCGGCGCCCAAGGAGGGTACCAGTTGGCGTCTTTGGGTTTGTTGATGGAGGGCTCGGATTGTGGCATCAGTCGTCAGGCAGCTTTTTTTGTGGATTCAAGAAGTGGCTTGAATTTACCTTCGGGCGTCGACAAATCAAACAGGCCGAAGATTTCATCTCGCGAAAGCCCGCGTCGGCTTGGCGAATCGGTGTCGGATAAAACCTCGCGAAAGAGTTCTCGCTTTGCTTCCAATAGCTCGTGAATCCGTTGCTCGATGGTGCCCGCCATGATCATTCGAGTCACCGTGACGCTACCGGCGGCTCCAATTCGATGAGCCCGATTGATCGCTTGGTCCTCGACCGCCGGATTCCACCAGCGATCGTAAAGAAACACATATCGGCAAAACTGAAGATTCAAACCGACGGCTCCTGCGCCGTAGCTCATCAGCAAAACGTTTCGATCGGGGTTCTCTTTGAACTCTTTCAGGATCGGATCTCGTTGTTTAGATGGAATGCGACCGTGATACTGAAGCGGTTGAAAATCGGACAGATGTTCTTCGATTGAGGTAAGCGTGTCGACCCATTGGCTGAAGACGATCGCTTTCTGCCCACTGGCTGCGACTTCCTCCATGTCGGCTTTGAGCCGGTCGACTTTGCTACTATCGCCGGTGGCTGGATCAAAATTGCAGATCTGTTTCAGGCGTAGCACCAGTTCAAAGACGTGCTTGATCGTCAGCGAGTCTCCCATGTCGTTCAGTCGCACGACACCGTCTTTCTCGGCCGATTGATAGGTGATCGACTGTTGAGCCGAAAGTGGAAGTTCAGCATCGCGTAGCAATCGCGGAGGCATGTCCGTCATGACCAGATCCTTGGTGCGACGCAAAATCATGTCACTCACGTTTTGCCGCATCGTCCTCGGAGCCATTCCGCTCGCCAGCGTGCCTGGTGCGACGAACTCACAGATGCCGACCAGATCTTCAACGCTGTTTTCGATCGGCGTGCCCGTCAATGCCCAGCTACGCTTGCGTGGAATTTTCTGAACGACTTGGCTGGTCGCGTTCGATTTATTCTTGATTCGCTGTGCCTCGTCGAGGATTACGAGGTCAAAATCGTGATTCGGATCAGTGACCAGATCTTCATCGCGAGTCATCAGTTCATAGTTGGCGACCTTGACCATGGCTTGGTCCGCTTGCCAGTGCCATCGTCGTTGTTGTTGATTGCCTTCGATCATCGCAACGGTAATCTCAGGAGCCCATGTTGCGAACTCGCGTTGCCAGTTGGTCATCAATGGCTTGGGGCAGATCATCAGCACTCGCTTGATTTGCTGAGTTCTCAGCAACAAACGAATTGCAGTGATTGCTTGCATTGTCTTTCCCAATCCCATTTCGTCAGCAAGGATTGCGCTGTGGCGAGGAAAGAGAAACGCAATGCCAGCGTATTGGAATTGAAACGGTTCGAACGGAAACTGCATCGATCGACCAGCCAGTAAGGTTTCAAGCGGAGGTTGCAGCAGATAGAACAGCCGGTCCTGAAGCTTGATGACATCGCTTGGCGGCCGGATGCGAGTGCGACCGTTTCGCTGATCGCGGGATGCTTCTTTCGTCGGACCAGAGTCCGATGTCACTGATCGAGGCTGGACAACAACGCTTTCATCGGTATCCCCAAAAAACAGGCTGGTCGTTTTGACTCGTGAAGGTTTCTTGAACGCGACCGACACGACTGGTGGTCCGTGTTCGGGCGTTCGTTCATCCCGCTCCGACCATGACAAAAGCAGCGGCGGATGAGTGGCTGGGATGAATGAATTCCAGTCGATGTGCGTCAAAACTCGGTCCTTCGAAGTTTGATCGGGGTAGGAAAGCAATCAACGAGCGACTGCTTGAGCTTCAGAGATTGCTTCACGGATTCGATCCAGCGGTTCGTCGATCGGCAGCGTGTCACTGAGTGTTTTACAGAGGCTCCGGAGTGGTTCTGCTTGTTCACGTCTGAACGAGTCGAACCACAGTCGACGATTGTTCAACTGAAAATGTCCCAGATCCGTCCGCTGGGTGAACGGGGCTGAATCACTAGGCAGTAGCAATACGGGAGCATCGACCGCTTCGGTAAGCGGCATCAGGTCGACGCAGTCTGTTACATACGCTTTGGGTTGCGAGTGGGTGTTTTCAATCAGTGACGCGGCAATTTGATCGCAGAACAAAAAACTTTGATAGGTGCGGCCATAAAGAATTTTTTGTGCACGATTCACTTTCAATGCAGCGGTGCAATGAAACTCGATGGGGCGGCCCAACGTGTTCACGATCAATAGCCCACCGCTGAAGCCGATTTCGGGTGTCTCGACGACGGTAATAAAACCGAGGCGTGATTCAGATTGAAGCGTTGATTGAATCAATTCAGGATGCTCAGAAACAAAGGTGCAATTCAGATAAAGAGAGTCGTCCGGATCGGTTCACAACAAAGTCATCAGATCGCTTCGCCGTAAACGACCGACGCACAACCTGCTCGCTTCTTGCGGGCAAGCTGCCCGATACAGTCAGGCGTCGTCTGTTTGTCAACTGGGAAAATACCCAAGCCATCGAAGAAAAGTTATTGCGAAACGCGTGCGAAATTCAGGTGCTCGGAAAGCGAAGATCCTTCCGTGTTAGACTCTTTCCGCTCATCGACGAGGGCAAAAGGAACTCTTTAGGAGCCCATATTCGCACTACGATCCCGTTTCATCCGGGAATATCCGCACAAGCGATCGATCTCGAATGGGTGAAAAGGTCTAACGGTCGATTCGCATGTTCGATGGTTCGAATCATCATTTCCTGAATTCAACTCGAACCGCTAAAGCAAGCGCTCGACACTCAATCGGTCGCTGGTATACTAAGCCTCTGACCTACCGAAAAACCTTGGAGTTTCAACTTATGGAGCGGGAATCGCACGAAGTTTCGCCTGTCTTTCGCATCGACGTTACGCAAAGTGCTAGCGAATCACAGGTCCAGAACACGCAAGAAGATACGCAGTCTGAAATGGTCGCACTGATGCATCAGCTTGTGATGGGGCAGGATCGCCAGAACGAGTTGCTCGAGGAAATGGTTGAGCAAATGGGGGCTGTTCAGCGTCAGCGTTCAGCCGAATTGGGGCAATGGAAAGAAGCGAATCCACTGCTGGCCAGACGTTGCCGAGCCGCCGCCGAATCGCTTTCACAGATTCAGACGGAATTTCTGCATGGTCTTACCTGTGAGGTAAACGATAACCATGAAGACATGGCTGACAGTGAGTACATGTTGAACGAATTTGTCGATCGATACGGGCCACGTCTCGCCCATTTGAACGGCGTCCTGCAACTGCTTTCTCAGCTGGGAAGCACCACGCCTCAGCCGGTTGAAACAGAATAAGCCGCGGCGAATTCTTTTTCGCCGCTCAGTTGTTGATGAACATCTCCCTTGTTGAATCCCATCAAGGGATTTTTCATGCGCTCAAGACAACAACGTAGAATCGTGCAAGGAGGAGGCAGCGCATGTGCCACGGTTCTGGGCAGCAGTATCCGTCTACATCAAACTAAGTGGTCTCGATCGATTTCGCCAACTCGCAGACCAACGGACCGTAGGTTGCCGCGGCGGTTTTGAGCTGGCTGATCGAAATGCGTTCCTGATTGGTATGAGCCAACCGATCATCGCCCGGCCCAAAGCCCACGCACGGGATTCCAGACAATGCCAGATGGCCTCCGTCGGTGGCGAATTGCCAAACGTCCGCGTTGGCTGGATTACCGGTTGATTCAGTGATCACTTTTTCGGCTGCGATGGCAACAGGGCTGCTCGATTCGGTCGCGAAGGGTGGAAAGATGGATGCGAAATCGCGTGTGACGCCCGTGTAGCAAGTGCGCGGTTGCTCAGTCACGCGAACGACGGCAGTTGATCCGTCGGTTGAAGGTTCAATCAACGCTTCCAACGTCTTCACCGCATGCTCTGGCGATTCTGCCGGGACGTTTCGCCAGTCTAGGTAGATCGTGACCTCGCTTGGAATCACGTTCGCGCTTTGTTGATCGGTCACGTACAAGGTTGGGGCGATCGTGGCTGGGCCGAGGACCGAGTCGTTTTGCAGCGAAAGCGTCTCCAAGCGTTGCAAGAATTTTGCGGCTGCAAAGTGTGGGTTGATCGCCAGATCGGGGGCACTCGCGTGAGCTGACCGGCCAGAGAATTTGACTTGCAATTCGATGCGGCCTCGATGGCCAAGTCGCAACTCGTTACGACTTGGTTCGCCCACGATCGCAACGTCGGCGGAGGTGTGAGTCGCAAGGAATTGGCTGCCCAAGCCGGCGATCTCTTCCATGACGGCGACGGTCATCAGCACATCACCGGCGGGACGAATGCCAAGCTGTTTGAATTGAGCCGCACCGAAGATCATCGCCGCGACCGGTCCTTTCATATCGACCGATCCGCGTCCCCAAAGTTCGTCGCCAACGACTTTGCCGCTGTACGCAGGGTAAGGCCAACCTTCGGCCGGTCCGGGATCAACAATGTCCATGTGGCCGTTGAGCATTACCGTCGGACCGCCATCCCCGTTGATTTTGGCGATGATGTTGCCGACCTCGTCCGTCGAAACTTCGTCGAAGCCCAGCTTTTTCATCTCGGCGACGATGATCGCCGCCACGTCACCCTCTTCACCGGACAGGCTGGGCGATGCAACGATGCGACTGGTGAAGTCGATCAGTTGATCGGCTCGTTCTTCCGTGGCGGCACAAGATTGTTTTAGAGTGAGCATGATGGAAAGTTGTTTTGAATTGGTAACATGCGATTTTGCGAGAGCATCGTCGCCTTTCGCTCCGCGAAAGCAGCGCGTTTGATTCTTTTTTCGCGGTAAGGCTATAACATTTTAGAGAGCAAGGTTCGCAGTAAAGCCTTCAGACTTTCGGCTGTCGTTTTCAAGCGACTAAAGTCGCTACTACGAACGGCGCGAACGCGACAATGAAGCGCCTTTCACAAAAAACATGACAGCTTCAGAGCGAAGGACGACGGTTGGACGTCGTCAACCTTCGCCAAACTTTTCACGCCACTCGATACCGGTTTTTTCCATCACCGAATCGGCTCCGGTGCGACGCATGCGGTGCAGGCGCGGCATTCCGAGTGCCCATTCTTGCATCCAGTTGGCAGCAAATTCGCCTCGTTCGGTTTCGTCAAAGATTTCCTGAATCGCTTCACGGTCGATCACGCGAGGGCCGCTGGTACGAACTGCAAACTCACAGGTTCGGCTGCTACGCCGCGAAATGTATTCCTCAATGCCGATCTCGTCCATCACATCCACAACCGTGCGAAGAGATCGGATGGCTTTGGCGTACGCAAAATGAGGCGGATAACCGCCGGCGACCATGGTTTCGAATGTCGCCTTCATCAAGTGGATCACGCCGCCGTAAAGCACTTGTTCCTCAAAGTTGTCGCCCTCGGTTTCTTGTTGAAACGTCACGCCAACACTGCCGACTCGCAGGCTGCCAACCGACTTGGCCAACGCCAATACCATGTCCAAAGCGTTGCCCGTCACGTCTTGTTCGACCGAAATCGCTCCGTAGATTCCGGACCCGTCTAGGAACTTGCGACGAACCGTGTGGCCCGGTCCGTTGGGCACGAACAATACCACGTTGACATTTTCTGGCGGCTTGATGGCTCCGTAGAGAACGTTGAAGCCGTGACAAAACGCCAACGTGCTGTTGGGCTTCAGGTTGTCGTGAATCGAATCGTAGTAAATCTCGGGTTGCGGCGGATCGGCCAGCAGGATGTAAGTCAAATCGGCAGCGGCGGTCGCCTCGGCGATACTGACGGGTTCAAAACCATCCTCTTTGGCGGCAGCCCACGATGGTCGCGAGGGATCGCCGACTCCGATGATTAGATCGAGCCCGCTGTCTCGCATGCACAACGCTTGCGGTCGACCTTGAATGCCGTAGCCAATGATCGCAACCTTTTTTCCTTTGAGCGTCGATAGATCGGCGTCGTTGTCGAGGTAAATAACGTTTTCCATTTTCTTGCTTCTTTCAGTTCTTCAATTGGTTCTTAACTTCCGCGATAAGTCGAATACCCGAACGGGTTGAGCAACAGCGGAACGTGGTAATGTTGATTTGCGTCGTCGACGATGAATTCGATGTTCACAATCGGATAAAACGATTTCACGTTTTGGGTTTGAAAGTAAGCGTCGACCAAAAAGCTGATTCGATAGTGTCCCGTCTCGAACGAGTCGTCGGCCATGTTGGGGACTCGGCCGTCCGAGTCAGTCACATCTTGTTTGATCGACTGCCATGAGTCGCCGGGCGCTTTTCGATCCAAGCGGATCGTGATTCCTTCCGCCGGTTTCCCGCGCGAGGTGTCGAGCACGTGTGATGTGATGCCACTCATGATTTATCCTGATTCGTTCCGGTTGAATCTATTTCGCCAATCATCTATTTCGCCAATCGCTGCAAACGCAGCAACGCAATTTTCATTTGCTCTGCTGCCGCGTTGGTAATTTCGGTGGTTCGATCGTTGGGCAACCGCTGTTCTAGTAGCTCCAACATCTCAGCGGCGGACTTGCCGGTCGCAAAGACGATGAAAATGAAACCAAACTTTTGGAAGTACTCCTCGTTCGCTTCCGATAATCGAACCAATGTCGTATCGTCGGCCGTGTCGACGCCCGATTGTTCGTTGCCGGCAGTCGCTTTTGTGTTAGCGTACTTTTTCTTCAGGCTGTTGACGTCACCGATTCGTGGATGAGCATCAAAGGCTTCCAGCCAGTCGGCTTCGATCATGTCGTCGGCCGCCTTTTGGGCTTGTTGCAAAACGTTCGCGTCGGTTCCAAACTTTCCGGCCTGTGCCATTCTGGCAACCCACACCGCGGAAGCACAGCAGCTTTTTAACGCAGACGTTCGCTCGGCTTTCGGCAGCGAGTCCAAGTAAGCGGCGACAGAATCGGGCTGCACGTCTGGATGAGTCAAAATCGTTCCGATCGGTGACGGGTGCTTGGGTTGCGGGGCTCTTTCGAACGCGACGTTGCCGCGAACCAACGTGAGTTCAACGACTCCCTGCATTATACAGTTTTCATACGGAGTCACCGGGTGCCGGTGATACAGTTGCTCCGGCCGACACGAGAACCGCTCGTCCGAATTCCAAACAACCAGATCGGCATCGTAGCCGATTTCGATTTTGCCTTTCCGCTCACCCAGCCCAAATGTCTCGGCCGGCTTGGTCGCCGTGCGTTGAGCAAGTTCCGTAAGCGTCATGCCATGGTCGTGCAACACGGTCCACGACGCGGGCAATGTCAGTTGCAGTCCCGCGATGCCTCCCCAAGCTTTAGTGAAGTCACCTGAGTCAAGCTGTTTCAGGTCGGGTGGGCACGGCGAATGATCCGAGCCAATTGTGTCGATCAGCCCGGAGGCCACGGCATCGCACAACGCCAGTCGATTGGCTTCGTTACGAATCGGCGGCGCACATTTGAAACGCGTGTCGCCATTCACAATATTCACGGCGCTAAAGTACAAATAGTGCGGACACGTTTCGACTGTCAGCGGCAAGCCTTCCTGCTTGGCGGCCTCAATCAGCGGGATCGCTTCGGCGGTGGCCAAATGAACAACGTGGACCGGCGTTTGGTGTTCGCGGCAAAGACCGATTAGCAGCTTGATCGCCGACAACTCAAAAAGCGGCGGTCGAGAATTGACATACTGCTGATAGCTGGCGGGATCGCGGACTCCGAACGTTTCGATCTCCGATACGATTTCGGCGTGAGCCAAAACGGGTGTTCGCGTCGGTTTCAAATGAGCCATCGCATTCCGCAACTCGTGTTCGCCCGCTGCCGGAAACTGCTCCAACCCTGAGTCGCAAAGAAATGCTTTTAGCCCAAGCACGCCTTGTTTGCTAAGCCAAGCGATCTGGACTTCATTGTCGGGGACGATGCCGCCGTGAAAGCCAACGTCGACATGCAGCTTTCCTTTGGTGGCGTTAAGTTTGGCTTGCAGGGACTGAATGTCGGTTGTGACGGGCAGACTATTGAGCGGCATGTCGACCAAAGTCGTCACACCGCCGGCTGCTGCCGCTTGGGTGGCCGTTTCGAAACCTTCCCAGTTTGTGCCTGGGTCGTTGATGTGAACATGAGCATCGACCAATCCCGGCGAGACCACCAGATCGCCCAAGTCGTTGCAGGGGATGCCAGAAGGGAGTTGGTCAGCCGTCACAATCTGCGAAATTTTTCCGTCCGCAACCACAATCGCCGCGCTGATCTCTCCGTCGGGCGTGACAACGCGTGAGCTTTTGATCGCAAACGGAGTCGTCGGATCGGCAGGGATGAATGTTGTACGGTTACTCATGTAGAACTACTTGTCACGGCTGATGGTCGCAGAAATAACTCCAAAAGGCTCTGGGGTAGGCACAAAGATGTCGTTCTTGTTTTCCAGATTTAGCTTGGCGATGTCCGCCAGCAGGTGGTGTTGATTCGGCATGTTGAGCGAAATCTCGCTAACTTGGGGGCACTCGGTCAGCACAACGTCCGCCATTTCGTGCAGCGTCTTTTGAACTGACGGGCTGTAGCGGGCGACGAAGGCATCCAACAGCAGGCCACGAATCTTCGTTCGCTCGGCCGTCCAATCGTGGTCCAGTTTTTCACAAGGCCATTCGGTGGTGATCGTCGTGGCGAAGATCCGGTCACTGGTTTCCTTGAGGGTCGTGAACTGATCCTGCAAAAAACCCTCGAACCCAGAATTGGTTGTTTTGAGCACTTGCAAGCCGCGCAAGCCCGACTTCATTTTGGTTCCGGCGCTCGACTGAGTCACCGTGCAGGTGTTTTCTTCGCTGCCGCCGCCCACAAAGCCATGAGGATGAGGGCTTCCGCTCGATTCAATACGTTGCCAAAGGCTTTCGACAATCGAAACCGTGGCCGAGTCCACATGGTCAAACGAATCATAAAAATGACTCGCCAGATTTTGAGCAAACGCTTCGATGCTTTCCACGCCGTGCTTTCGAGCGATTCCATAGACCGAATTTTTCATCGTGTCGGTCGGCACTACTTTCGAGTTATCGCCGTCCGCGTAAGCCGCATCAAAGTCGCCCTCAAGCGCAATCTCAACGGCCAGTTGAATGAAATCGTGGCGGTCGTCATGCCGCGTAATGTATGACAAGCAAACGCGTGCTTTTCCGTACGATTGGCTGGAGATCGAAATGCTCATGAAGTCTTCAGTAAAAGTTGGAGGGGTGTCGAAAGTTATTTGCTGCACATCTTCGCCTTTCGCTCGGCAATAGTTGTGCGCGGGCGCTGTTTTCGCGGAGCGAAAGGCGACTGTTTAAACCATGTCTCGGTGAATGTCTTTGTAATATAGGTAACTGGCTGGTTGCTTGCCCATCGCAACGAACCACTGCGGGCAATACGACGCTAACCAAATCACGTCTCCTGCCATCACCGGAAAGTGGTCGTCGCCCAGACGATAGACGCCTTGGCCATCCGTCATGATCATACCGTGTTCCATCGTATGGATTTCAACTTGAGGCAACGTCGCGCCGGGTTGGTAGGTAAATAGGTTGACCGCCATGTCAAACGATGGCTCGATCGGTAGTAGCGTTTTCAATCTCGCGTCTTCATCGCCCATGAATGGCTCGCCGGCCACGTCATCCACGTGCCCAACGACTGGCGTTGGAGTGGACGTGTTCTCAAGCGGCACGTATCTTTTTTCGAACACGATCAATTTGGCTTCGGCATCGCTGGTGATTTGGTGTTCGGTATCGGCCGGGATGAAGGCGTAGGAACCGACCTTCATGGATTGAGTCTTTTCCAGCTTCAACGAACAGCTGCCGCTTTGAACGTAGAAAAAACGTTCGACGCCGGATCGGGATGCACTGATCGCTCCCGGTTCCAAAGTCGCAGTGTAGTGCGTGAATCTGGCTCCCATTTCGGGCGAGATATGAACCACTGCCGACGCGTTTTTCCAACCAATCAATGGCGATACGACGTGCGAGTCGGGAGTGATCAACGCGTAGTTTCGCTCAACGCGACTGCGAGTGCTACCAAAAATGTCCATTTGAAGTTCCTGTTTAGTTCACTTATGTCGCGCTGGTGGATGCCGCAGCGGCAGATTTTTGCGAATGCGTCTGAGCGACCTTGAGCGTTGCTTGAGTCATTACCTTCAAAGCTTCGTAAATGTCTTCCGGAGCCACAAATTCGTCCGGGTGATGACTAATGCCATCGCGGCACCTAAGGAACAACATACACGATGGGGCTGCTTCGGCCATGATCATCGTGTCATGTCCTGCGCCGCTGACTAGTCGCTGAGGCACCGAACCTGATTCGCCAATCGCGTCTTCAAGGCACTGCGAAAGCACCGGGTCCATCGGCACGGCAGGGGAATGACGTGCATCGTGAATCCTGCCAGCAATGCCTCGCGTTCGTTTGAGTTCTCGAATCATCAAGTCGATTGTTTTGAAAGCTTTTTCTCGAACCGCGTCCGATTCGTGTCGCAGATCCAGTCGCAAATTCACATCGCTGCAGATGACGTTCGACAAACCGGGCGAGGCTGAAATGGATCCGATCGTGGCGAACAGGCCGTCAGTCGTCTGTCCTAATTCCTCGATGTCCAGAATCAACTTTGCCGCAGCGGCCAACGCGTCTTTACGTTGGTCGTGCAAGACCGTGCCCGCGTGACCCGCGACTCCCGAAAGCACGATCGAAGCGCGGGTTTGTCCCGCGATCGCGGAGACGACCCCGACGGGTGAACCGTTTTGCTCCAGCCGCGTCGATTGCTCTAAGTGAGCTTCCATAAAGCCGATCAGGTTTCGGCCATTTGCTCCCGAGCGATAGGAAGCCGAAGATAAGTCGTCCGGGTTGCCGCCGAACTGCTTCAAAGCGTCTCGCATGGTAACGCCGTCTTGATCGAGTCGATCGAAATCTCCCGGATTGAAGTGGCCAGCAATTCCCAGCGATCCAATGAACGGAAAACCGAATCGCACGCCTTCCTCTTCCGAAAAAGCCACGACATCAATATCGAATGGCAGCTTGGCCTTCGCTTCCGTAACCACTTCTACCACACCCAGACCAAGCAACGCGCCCATCGTTCCGTCGAATTTCCCGGCGTTGACGACCGTGTCCACATGCGACCCGATCATGAACACGTCACGCGGACCGTCGTACGTCGGCGAAGGTTGCGTTGAATGAGACTCCCCAATCAGATTCCCAACGGCGTCCAGCCGGCACTCCATGCCCGCCGCTTCCATCCACGTTCTCAGTTCGGCATGCGCACTTTTCATCGCATCGCTGCAAAACGTTCGCGTTAGGAAGTCGGCCGTTTCCGAATGCCGCGCCATCGTGTCGCATCGCCGCACGACTCGATCCGCTGCCGCGTTGAGCAGTGATGAGTCAATCGCTAGAGGCGTGGACGGTTTCATGCAGTGTTGATTTGTTGTTTGATAAGCGGTTTTAAAATTGAGTCATGCCAAGCAGCAAGCACAGTCGCGAGTTTGCTCTGACAGTTCGGCGTCCATCGAGTATAATGGGAACGTCGATTGAAAGTACGCACGTGCGGCAATTCGTTCGGCAATTGACTCGCCGCAAACGGTCGCGAGTTCGAAACACTATGGCATTTGAGCCAACAGGGGCACTTCGATGCGAGAGTCCATCTTACTGTTTGTTAACGGCCGGGAACACCGAGTTTCTGGAGCGGACGCGTTTCTGACACTGTCCGACTTTCTACGGAATCGATTGAGCCTGTGCGGAACAAAGATCGTTTGCAGCGAGGGAGATTGCGGGTCGTGTTCGACGCTTTGCGGTCGACTGAGCGATGACTCCAAATCGTTCAACTACCAGTCGATTGACTCATGCATTCGATTCGTTTTTCAGCTGGACCGCTGCCACATCGTCACAGTCGAGGGGCTGGGCAACGAAGACCAATTGCATCCGGTTCAGGAGGCGATGGTCAATTGTCACGGTTCCCAGTGCGGATTTTGCACACCCGGTTTCGTGATGTCGATGGCGGGGATTCTAGAACAGAACGATGCTCCAACAGAAAATGATTGGCGTTACGGCTTAAGCGGAAATCTGTGTCGCTGCACGGGTTACTCGCCGATTCTGGAAGCCGGAAATCAACTGGCGGGCTGTGCCGGAAAGAATCTGAACGAGCGATACCTGCCGGGCGACATGATCACCAAAATCGAAGCAGCTTCAAAGCATTCGGTCAGGATCGAGAACAACCAATCGCTGGTGTTCTGCCCAAGTTCACTCAG
>CALFUT010000001.1 GCA_937929805.1 uncultured Pirellulaceae bacterium | reverse complement strand
ATTGGTGGAATCGCTCAGTCGTCAGACCGATGGCGTGTTGAAGCTTGGCCAGTCAACGCTCTATCCGATGCTGTACAACCTCGAAGCCAAAGGGATCGTGTCGTCGAAAGAGAAAGCGGGCCCCAATGGTCGGCAGCGGCGTTACTACCGGCTGACGGCCAAGGGCAAAAAGAAACTGGCTGCCGATCGCGAGCAATGGTCAGCTCTGGTTCAGGCGATGGGGGCTTTGGGTGTGACACGGGATCGCACGCCGATCGATCTGGTTTATGGCACCTCGAATTGACTTGAGGTTGTCTTGGTTCACATGGGTGCCATGTCTCACGCTTGCGTGAGCATGCTTCTCAGCGGGGCCAGATTTTTCACCGTGATTGAGGAGCAGAAATGAACGAATGGTTTCCGACGTTTAAGAAGATCCCGCAGACTCCGTTTCGTGATCTTGTGCGATGGCAGTTTTCAGGGCGGTTGAATTGGCGTGCGGCGGTAGCCGAATCCGACTTGCCGGAGGTTGCCCAGCAGAAGATCGTCGACGTGATCAAAGCGACTCGGTTGTGGCGAATTGAAAAGGCACAAATCGCGACCGAGTTGATCGCTCATTTTCAAGACGGTCAGGAACGAGGTCACGATGTGGACGAACTGGTATCCGGCTTCGGCGACACGGCCACGGTGGCTCAGATGATGCGGTCCGCCAAGAAACGCAATCGTTCGATCTTTTGGAAGACGCTGGTTGCCGGCGGTTACGCATTTTTGGCATTCCTTGTTTTCTACGTGGGATTGGCGGTTTGGTTTTTCTCGGGTGAACCCAATCCTTCGGTTGATTATTTCAAAGTTGTGTCGGCAAACGCAGCGGCGGTACCGGAGGGGCAGCGAGCATGGCCGATCTATCGCGACGCTTGGATCGAACATGATTTTGCGAATCTGAACATAGGAAAGTTGCTTGGGCAGGAGGAACAGGATGAAAAAGGTTGGGACTTATGGCGTCCGGGCGACCCGAAATGGCCTGACATGGTCGCGTTTCTTGAACAGAAAGAATCACTGCTCAAAGCCATCCGTCACGGCGGCCAGCTACCCGGGCTTGGGCTGGAGTTGAAACGTATGGAGGAATATTCCGATCGAGACAAATTGGCGATTTTTGGGCCGGATGCAGATCAGAAAACAGATAATTCTCACGCGGATATGCCTCTGCTGAATGCCTCGTTGCTGAATGCTCGGTTGGCTCAAGTACAACAGATGCGGACGATGTCTCGTATTCTCACGTCGGACGTCTTTTGCATGGCGGAAAGAGATGCGGCTGACGAGGTAACCGAGGATTTACTGGCGATGCTTGGGTTTGGTCCTCAGGCAGCCGAAACACCGTTTCTAGTTCAAGGTTTGGTTGCTCTTGCGCTTGATGGCATGGCGTACCGGACAATCGAGGAGGTGCTGACAGAGTATCCAGATCTGCTGAACGACCGGCAATTGAAATCGGTCGCCGAAAAACTTGCGTCGCATTCACCACGAAAGCTGATTCGTATCGAAGGTGAAATCGCTTTTCAAAAAGATTTGATTCAGCGGATCTATTCCGACGACGGGAATGGCGATGGTCGATTGACGGATGAAGGGCTGAATTTTTGGCCGCGGCTTATAAGTTTTACGGGGGAACGTTACGAAGAAGATCCGTTGGCCAAAACAGCGATCAACGTTCTTGGACCGGGCGTTGCGTTTATTGGTGGATCCAGAAAGGAACTTGAGGATGGAATTGATGGTGTGATTGAAGAAATGGTTGCTGCTTCCAGTCAACCGCTTTACCAACAACCGGCGCGTGAGCCCTACCATTTCGAGCAGTTGATCGACAAGCATGTGTCGAACCCAATCGCAAAAGTATTTATGAACATGCTCATGCCTGCCATCGACCAAGTGACTCTCGCAGGCGAGCGAACGGAATGTTCTCGTAATGCCGCGATGATTGGCGTGGCGGCTTACCGTTTTCGTCTAAAACATGATCGGTTCCCTGAGACCGCCGATGAATTGGTGCCGAATTTTCTTACATCTATTCCGATGGATGTGATTTCTGGCGATCCACTGAAATACCGGCTCAAGGATGACCTGCCAATGATCTTCAGTGTCGGAGCTGATCTTGATGATGATGGGGGCGTGGAGTCGCTGGACTCAGATGGCAAACCGGTGTCGGATGTTATTCTGCAACTTGGTGACGGCACGATTGACGGCGATTGGGTTCTGTGGCCAAACACCACCGACTGAAAATAAAAATCTTCAACTCGCTCACGATTGTTGCTCAAACCGTTCGATCGCTGTTTTCCATTCGGCTTCTAGTCGGAGGTGTTGAGCCCACAAGGTCAGGTAGTTTTGATCTAAGTCGGCCCAGTGCATTTCCATTAGGTTCAAAACGTCCGCTTGGTCGATCAATCGAGATGCGTACAGTTTATGTAAGATCAAGTCTTCCCGCGACAATACGTTTACCGGGAAAGACATGTTTGGCAACGTTACAGGCTTCGCACGATTTACAGCCGTCTTATAGTATTCATCTGCGGCGATCATTAAATCAACATCGACGGCAACGAAGTGGTCAGCAGGTTCGAATTGCCATTGGCTGAGCGAGAAAAGCCCAAGATCCTTGATCGAGTTTTCTCGCTGTTGAAAACCGGCCTGATTGAGCAACGCCTCAAATGCATCTTGGCCATCGCCTAGGATTGCGATGTCAATATCCTGAGTACTTCTTGGGTTGCCCCAATACGAGAGAGCGATTCCGCCGGCGATTGCTGTCTGGATTCCTGATGACTGAAGTAAGGGCCACAGCAAAGCCAACGTTTCCAAAACAGCACTAGGAGGCATCGGCGATTCCGTTGATAGTTTCTTCTGCTCTGTTTTCGTAGCGTTTGGCCGCCTGTCGGTAAGCGCGTTGCTTGCGGGAGCGATACGCGTTTTTCCAGTCGCGGTAGGCTTGCTGGACATCACCATCAGGCCCAACTTGGTCTCGCAGGCCAGCCATCAGCATGGCGTGAGAGGCCTCCATGGCAGCGAACCAGTGCGCAAAATTTTTCGCGATCTGATTCGAATCGGGCTCGCTTGAAGCTGAGTTTTTGACCAAGAGGATTTACCAAGCAAACCGGAGGATGACGGCGGAGAAACGACGAACTAATTTTATTCGCGAGTTGCTAAAATATCCAGTCGCATCGTGTGCCACTATCTCTCGAAAAACGATCTACTCGCCCGAAATGACTTCCATTGCGATGGAGTGGTTGCCCGAGGTGTGCGGGGCGGTAAAACGTTCTTCTTGCGGGTCAATGGTTGCCTCGGGAGACGCCGCTTGCGTCTGTTGCATCACTTCCATCGCAAGGCTGCGGTAATCCTGAGCCCCGTTGGAGTCATTCGCGTACTGAAAAATCGATTGGCCGTAGCTGGGTGCTTCAGCCAGACGAATGTTGCGGCGGATCCGAGTGTCAAAGCTTGTCGCATCCGACCAGACACTGCCTGTGTTCCGTTGGTCGGTCAGGAAGTACTCGACATCGTTGATGACTTCGTTCGCCAACCGGGTGCCTCGATCGTACAAGCAGTACACGACGTTGGTCAGTTTCAAATTCGGATTCAAGCGTCGCGCCACCAGATCGATGGTTTTTAAAAGCTTGGACAAACCGTGTAGCGCCAAGAAGTGAGGCTGTAGCGGCAGGAAGATCTCGTTGGCGGTCGTCAATGCGTTGAGTGTTAGGACGCTCAGTGATGGTGGGCAATCGAAGATGATGTAGTCGTAGGATTCGCTCACGTCCTGCATTTTATCGCGCAGGATGATCTCGCGACCAACGGCTCCGGCTAGCTCCATCTCGGCGGCCGCCAGATCGATATGAGCCGGACTGATCCACAGGTTGTCATCGACTTGGTATCGAACTTGATCCAAAGGTACATCGTCGGTCAGCACGTCGTACATCGATAGGTAGTCTTCTTCCATGCCGACACCCAAGTGCAGCGAAGCGTGAGCCTGCGGGTCGAGATCGATAATCCAAACCCGGTTTCCGGCTTCTGCCAAAGCGGCGGCCAAGTTGACGGCGGTGGTTGTTTTACCGACTCCGCCCTTTTGATTGATGATGGCGATGCTGCGCATTTGGAAACTCCTTTTCCCGACGTTCAAAGACAAGTCTTGATTTTATGTCGGGGCAGGGCGAGTCACCTAGATGAATCGGAGTGCTAGCAATTTTGCTATGACGTTTACAATTTGGCCGTGAACTTCATCTACCACGAAAGACACGGAACACACGAAAGTCGTGTTGAGTTATCCTCCCGCCGAGTTTTTCGTGCCTTTCGAGTATTTCGTGGTCGCCTGTCTGCCGTTCTAGGTTGAGACTTTACAAGCAATCGGTTTGGGGGTGACCACAAATCTTACGAATCGAACGAATGCCGCGCTTGGTGGGTTCCTTTATTCGTGTGATTGGTTGGATTGGTGGTTCTTCGAAGATCTCAATTTTTGTTCATCAGCGATTGGTGATTTAATCCCCGCCAATCATGCCACCGACAACGCCACCTAAAATCGATCCCTCACCGGACCCGCTGCGAGTTGCCGTTGGTACGTTGGCGACCACGCGTCTGGCCAGTCGAGCAAACGGGAGGCTTTGCAACCAGACTCGGCCGTGGCCCCGAAGCGTTGCTAGGAACAAACCTTCACCGCCAAAAAACATGCTCTTTAGATTGCCGGCCCGCTCGATGCTGTAGTCGATGTGAGGTTCAAACGCCACGATGCAGCCGGTGTCGACTCGGAGTGTTTCACCTTTGAGCTCGCGTTCGACGATCGTCCCGCCCGCGTGCAGGAACGCCATCCCGTCTCCCACCAATTTCTGCAAGATAAACCCCTCGCCCCCAAACAAACCGGCTCCCAGTTTTTTGTTGAACGTGATGGTGACTTCCGTGCCCAAGGCCGCGCACAGGAAGGCGTCTTTCTGGCAAATTAAATCGTTCCCTTGAACGGTGGCCATGTCGACGGCGATGATCTTGCCAGGGTAGGGAGCCGCAAACGCGACGTGGCTTTTACCGCTGCCATGATGAGTAAAGTGGGTCATGAAGATGGACTCGCCCGTTAGGACGCGTTTACCGACCGTCATCATTTTGCCGAAGAACCCCTGATCTGGCTGCGAGCCGTCGCCCATCTTGGTTTCGAACTGGATGCCTTCTTCCATGTACGTCATCCCGCCCGCTTCTGCGATGACGGTTTCACCCGGATCGAGTTCCACAATAACCATTTGCAGATCGTCGCCCACAATTTCGTAGTCGACTTCATGGCAACGTTGCCGGGAAGAAGGGTGACCGGGCATCATTGGCGATGGCGCCGAACTAGCAGATGGAGATGACGCAATGACTGATGGTTCCGAAGTGTCAATCACTTGATTGCACGATGGACAGCGGACCTGCTTGCCAGAGAGCGATGTGGGTACGGAAAGCTCTTTACCACAGTGGCAGTGAATATGGAACGCGGACATTGATTGGACTTTCTGTAAAGGCTTGGTGTCAATTTGTCTTAACAATCCGATGGTTGAGTATCAAGACAAATCGGCGCGCTGCGGAATCATTTTTGCGGCACAATTGATTCGGCCAACAGATTCGAATATCGGCAGAATCTTTGCGTGTTCTGAGAAAAACCGCACGCTGAGCGACCTTGCCGATTGGCTGTTGCTTTGTCTAGCGCAAAAAATGGGATGGCAGTTCTGGACATCACCATCCATGCCGGGCGAAATGAGTTGCCAATCCCAAAATTTTGGTTTGACAAAGCACAAGATTAAGCGATGAAAACCGTGGTATCGGTCGACTTCATGTTTCAATCGCAACGTGTGCCTTGAAGCGTTTTGGCGGCCATGAAACAATGAAGGCGTTCTGAGCGATTTCGTTGGATGGCGGGCAAATGTCACGCCGGTCCTTTCGAGTCGAGCTCAGATAAATTTATTCACTGATGCTACCCTGAGAATTTAATGAGAATCGAACCGCTGGGCGACAAGGTCGTAATAAAAAGAACCGAAGCCGAGGAAACGACCGCAGGCGGAATTGTGTTGCCCGACAGCTCACGCGACAAACCACAGGAAGGCAGGGTTCTTTCCGTAGGGCAGGGCAGTCTGCTGGAAGACGGCACGCGTGCTGAACCGCAGATCAAGGAAGGCGATCGAGTGATCTTTTCCAGCTACGCGGGGACGGAGATCGAGGTCGACAGTGGTCCGCTGTTGATCATGAGTGAGTCCGATATTCTTGCCGTTGTCGGCTGAGACGCGGTCGATCAATTTGGCGGACTTGAAATCCAGTTCGAAGGTCGCAAGTCCCGCATGGCCGTCGATCAATGAGTCGTTTCAGTGGTTTGGAGAAATACATGCTTAGTCCATTCAAAAAATTGGCTCAGTTGACGAAAGTGACGTTGCTTGTGGCAGTGTGTTTTGTCACCGGGGGCGGCGTCGAAGCGCAGGTGATTGCGAACTCGAACGAGACCACGCAACAATGGCAGAAAATCTCCAAGGCAGGCGTTCGCTACTTGCTGGAACTTGGTCAAGACCGTGAAGATGGTTCGTACAGCAAACAGCTGGGGCCCGCCGTCACCGCGATGTGTACTCGGGCTTTGCTGGACCACGGAATCCCGGTGACTCATCCTCAGGTGAAAAAATCGCTGACGTTTCTGGAATCTGTTGTGAAACCCGACGGCGGTATCTATGCACCTGAAAGTACGTTGAAAAATTACGAGACCAGTGTTTCGCTGATGTGTTTCTCAAAGGCCAACGTTGACGGAAAGTACGACGAAACGATCCAAAACGCGGCCAAGTTCCTCAAGGGCTTGCAATGGGATGAGGGCGAAGGCCACGAAGTAACCAGCGGCTTCTACGGAGGTCAGGGCTACGGCAGTCATAAACGCCCTGATGCATCGAACACCCAGTTTTTCATGGACGCTTTGAAGGCGGCAGGGGAAGACACAGACAGTGAAGCAATTCAAAAGGCGTTGATCTTCATGTCGCGCTGTCAAAACCTGCCTAGCGAACACAACACGGCGAAATTTACTCAGGTCGTTTCGGCTGATGATCACGGTGGTTTTATTTACTCGCCCGTTGGTGAAGGCGAGACCAAAGCTGGTGAAACGCCCGAAGGTGGACTTCGCAGCTACGCGTCGATGACTTATGCGGGTTTGAAAAGCATGCTGCACGCCGGGTTATCGAAAGATGACATGCGAGTCAAAGCGGCCATGGATTGGATTTCGCGTCATTACGATCTGAAGACGAACCCGGGCATGGGATCGCAAGGGCTTTTTTACTATTACCACACGTTTGCCAAAACGCTGGCGACCGCCGATCTAACCGAAGTGACAGACGCGGATGGCAAGGCACACGATTGGAAAGCCGACTTGGTTTCCACATTGGCGGATCAACAAGCCGAAGACGGCTCGTGGACCAATGCTTCGGATCGATGGTACGAGGGCGATCCGAATCTCGTCACCAGCTACGCGCTGTTGGCATTGGCATATTGCCAGCCGGAGAGCAATTGAATCTGGAAATTCTCGCGTACGAACCGACGCCACTCGGTTTGCTTTGCCTGCGTCGGCGCGAGTTGCTCTCCAAGCCCGGCACGATGGTGACCGAGGTAACGCTCAATCACGAATTCTTGATGAGCAGTTATCTGACCGAATCCGAGCGAGCGTTGACGCGGCTGGGAATCGAGCGGCTGCGGAATGTTGAACGATTAAGTTCGAATGAGCTGCGAGTTTTAGTCGGCGGCTTTGGATTGGGCTACACGGCGGCGGAAGCACTCAAGGACGGCTCGGTGTCTCATGTGGAAGTCGTCGAATTTCTCCCGCAAGTGATCGGCTGGTTCCGCGATGGCTTGATCCCGCTGGCGGAACAGCTGAACGCGGAGCCTCGTTTGCAGGTGACTCAGGGGGATATTTACGCTCGCCTAACCGGCCCGGCGGTGGTCGATTCGGTTCCAACCACGTTCGATCTGATTGCGATCGACGTCGATCATTCGCCCGAGGACGTGCTGGGTGACCAGAGTTGTGGTTTTTACACCGAGGCGGGGCTCCAGAAGACCAGCCAGCATTTGAATTCGAATGGTGTGCTTGCCGTTTGGTCCTACGACGAGAACACGCCTCTGCTGGATAAGATGAAAGTCGTGTTCGCCGATGTCTCGGTCGAGAAAGTGACTGTCTGGAACGACTTGATCAACGAAGAGCAAACGGACTGGTTATTCTTTGGCCGGAAGGTTGGCTCGTAGTTCTTGCCCTACAAGTGCGTTGCCAAAAATTTTATTGCCTCCACGAAGAAGGCTTGGTGAGTTTGTGGCCATTGGGAAGAGTGACTTCGTGCGGAAGTTGGCATTTTTTTAAATGGCCCTTTTCGATCATACGTTTTCCCGTCGCGATCTGGGCCAGTTCTGCGCCGTATCGACAAGGAGGGAATGCAACGATAACGCGTTTAGGGTTGCTCATGTTTAGAATCCGGCGGATGGGAGGGACCAAATCGCTGTCACCCGAAACCAATATCAATGTGTCACAGTGATCATCGTAGGCGTCACAAAGCATTTCGGTTGCAATACTTACATCCGTCATTTTCTCTTCTTGGTCATGCCACTTCCGGCCGCAGCCGTTGCAAGATACTTCTTTGTCAAAATAGTTGCCTTCGAATATCTGAATCGCTGGGTTTGACGCGAGAGCGTCAAGATAGTTGGTCTGTCGTTTGCGCTTTGCATTTTTATCCGCTGCGTACTTCCCACTGTCCCCCTTTTTCGCGCCCGAAATCCTTGCCGTGAAATACTTTGTAACCCCTAAAGCTTGCTGCGGTCCAAGGAGTTTTTTTGCCAGCTTGTGAACATCCAGCCAAAGATACTGTCTATGTTGAGCCTCCCTCATGCCGAAATAAAGGTTGAATCCATCGACATAGGCGATTACGCGCTCTGCGGATTGAGAGTTTGGTGGTTTTAAGGATTCAGCCGTTGACTCGTCAGGCATCACAACCTACAGTTTGCTAAATGAACAACCCCACGGATAGTATCCATGGGTCTAACGCCTCCTTCTGGGAGGCGTTTCTTTTGCGCTATCCTACACATTTTCCTTGGATTGGGTTAGCAGCTTCTCGTTCGCAATTCATCGAAGCTTGCTTGAAACTCTCGTGCCGATGAACTTTGGCAAGCAATTTGCTCGATAAAGCTCGTCGTCAAAGGATCAGTTTCACCGAATCAAATCACGCCGAAATTGATGTCGCTCGTTGAACAAGCGGCGATACGAGAGCCACACGACGCCGATGGTGCCAAGGGCGGTGGCTCCTGCGATCAGGAACATGATCACGATCTGATACTTCACCGCCGACATTGGATCCATCCCCGAGATCAACTGGCCCGTCATCATGCCCGGCAAGCTGACTAGGCCAACGATCATCATCGAATTGATGATCGGAATCATTCCCGTCCGCACCGCGTCTCGCAACGGTTCGGCCGCCGCCTCGGCACGCGTGGCGCCCATCGCCAATAAGGATTCCACTTGTGTCCGGCGAGTGAACAACGCCTCGGTGAACGTGTTCAGTCCAACGGAGATTCCGTTCAGCGTGTTACCCAAGACCATGCCCAATAATGGAATGGCGTATTGAGGCTGATACCACTTGTCGATGCCTTGCAGCACCGCGAACAACGCAAATCCGGTGACCAACCATGAACTGACGAAGATCGAAACGATCGTATTTAGTCGAATGCCGGGATACGTTCGCTTGTTGCGGTTGGATGCCGTCACGCCGGCGATCAAAGTCATCGCGGCAGCCAAAGCGAGCACCAGATACCACCGCTCAAGCTGAAAAATGTACTTCAGCACCATGCCGACCAACGTCAATTGGATCACCGTTCGCAGGCTTGCAATCAGCAGCGTTCGCTCCAGCTTCAACTTCAGCCCGATCGAAATCGCACCGTTGACAATCATCAACATCGCCGCCAAGGCAACTTGCCAGACCGTTAAGTCAACGTAGTTTTGCATCAGACAGCCTCCAGTTTTCCGTCAACCATTCGGATGGCTCGATTGCTAATCCGATCGGCCTGTTGAACATCATGAGTGACCCACAGGAAGGCTCGATCACTCGCCGCCTGCGCCCAATCAACCAACAGCGATTCCACTTTGCGGGTGGTCTCTGAGTCCAACGCCGACGTGGGCTCGTCCAGCAGCAACACGTTTGGATTCAACTGCATTGCTCGCAACAACGCAACGATTTGACTCTCGCCGCCAGACAAATCAATGTGTGACTGTTTCAAAAACGATTCAGATTTGCCCAGTTGGTCAAGCCATCCCACAATCTGCTGAAGTGAAAATGGTTTCTTCTGATGAATTTGCAATTGGAATGGCTCTTCAAGCACCGATTCTACCGTTCCTTCACGCGAGGCCGGTTGTTGATGGAGGTACATCACGCGACTGCGAAACCGAGGCACTTCCGCATCATCGATTTCGGCTCCATTCCACTGGACGGTTCCACTGTCGACCGGATCGAGCATCGTTAGAGCTCGTAGCAGAACCGTTTTGCCGCTGCCCGAGGCACCCGTCAGCGCGACGCGTTCGCCTGAGCTGACAGCAACGGATGCTTTGTCCAGTAGCGTGTGTCGATCACTGGTGCGAGTAAGGTTGAAAGCTTGCAGCAAAACGGTTTCTTTTTCGTACAGGGTGGGTAGCCAGCATCATCGACGCGTATTGTTTGCGGCCAACGATATTGTTAACGTCGGGATCTTATGAGCAACCAGCGACAAGGACAACTTGATAGTTTAACCGGACTTCGGTTTTTCGCTGCGATGATGGTTTTCGTCAACCACGTCCTATTTGCGTTTCCCAGCTTGAGCACGGAAGGCTTGGCCCGCGATGTGTTTGAGCCGCTTGGGACGGCCGGGGTTTGTTTCTTTTATGTGTTGTCTGGTTTCATTTTAACTTATGTGTACGGTTCTCGACCCGGACCGATATCGATTCGAGAATTTTACGTAAAACGCGTCGCTCGGATCTGGCCGCTTCATCTAGTCACGATGTTGATCGTGCTTTTTGGTGTGGTCACACTGCGATATCAACTCGATCGGCCGCAGGGCGTGGCTCAGATTGTCGCCAATGCATTTTTGCTGCAAGCATGGTGGCCGGAGTACCGTTGGGCGTTCTGCATCAATGGTCCATCATGGAGCCTGTCGAATGAGGCCTTCTTCTACTTCATGTTCCCGTGGCTCGTGACTGGTGGAGCGGTTGCGTTCGCACGGAAGTTTGCGGCCTTTATTGTTGTCGGAATCGTGGCAATGGTTGGGTTGTCGCTGGTGCCGACTAGCGTGCTCAGCGAGTCCGCCATCAAGTGCATGATGCAAACGAATCCTCTGGTTCGCCTGTTTGATTTCATGACTGGGATGACGTGCGGGTTTCTGTATCTGAACTGGCGAACACGAAACGAAAATGTGTCGGCGACCGACTTGTCCGTCGATCCACTGCCTCGGACTGCGGTGGTTGCGGCTTTTATTCATCTGGCAACGCTGCTGGGCGCGATCGCTTTTTTCCTGCTTGTGCACAAAGGTTTTCATCCACTGGGAAAGTTGCATGTTCCTAGCTTGGCGGTTGGAAACACTTGGCTGTCGGTGTGCAGTGCGGCTCCGGCGTTTGCGATCACGATCTTTGTCTACTCGTGGAGGAGCAGCTGGGTTTCTCAGTTTTTTGGTTCGAGGCTGATGGTGTACCTTGGCGAGATCAGTTTCGCGTTCTACTTAATCCATCAAGCGATTCTGACGATCTTGAGTCGGCAGACATTGTCTGATTCCCCCCAAGCGATCAGTTGGCTGGTGGTGTCCGCGCTCTTTCTTTCGCTGGCGGCGGCAATGGTGTTGCATCATTTGGTCGAACTTCCATCTCGTGCCGGCATGATTCGGATGTTCTCACGTGTTGGCTCAAGTAGCGACGAACCTACGTCAAGTCGATTGGGCCGTTGGGGATCGTGGGTGGCCGAGTATGGATTGGCGTTGTGGCGACTTGTTTTCAGTCCAAAGATTTTGGTATTGGCTGGGCTGCTGACCGCGGGCTACCTGTTCGCTGACGCGGGGCTGTTCAATTTTCGAGATGCTCGGCTGATTGAACGAGTGGTCGACCAGTCGGCGGACGAATTCAAAGGAGTTCAGTTTGATCAAGATGCGGTGCTGGAAGGTTTGACCATTGAGGAACAGCCCGACGGTTCGTATCAGATCCAGATGGTATGGGCGTTGAAAGAGGCGAGACGTCCGACTCGCTTCATCCACATTTGCGATTCCAGCGGAAAAATCCTGCGGCACGGCCCCGGCAATCAGTCGATGTTTGCGCGAGCCACGGGAAACGAAACGGTTTTGGACCGAGTGCTGATCTCGAAAAATCAATTGGAATCTGCGGCGATGCTGGCGATTGGTTTCTTCGGGCACGAGCGAAAATCGTCGCCAATCGTTAATCCAGCACCCGGCCAGCCGACTCACCGGTTACCGATTTTGCGACTTGAACCGTAGTCGACATGACGTGGCCCAACGGCCTCTTTTTTGCAGACTAGTCGCCAGAGCCTAGTTGGACAGCGCCACTTTCGATGAATGAAACCGATGTCTCCGGCGCATACACTACGTCCGCCCCATGTGGATGGTTGAGCTTTTTTGCTCCGCGCGGCTCGGACGGAGCCTCGCCCTCCCGACGACACACGGCGGCAAAAAAAACGGTGAAATTGCAAAACTAGCGCTGTCCAACCAGCATGGGTCAATCAGCGACGGCAGCGGCTGAAAATAAACAGCTTTGCGATACAGCATGGGGCTGGCGAGGTTCGATGAGCGAGAGAAACGCGGAAAAATGGGCCGAAAAGGTAATTGGCTTTGGCCAATGGAGCCAAATTACCGATGTTTCGGCTGGGGTTTGGGGTTTGTAGCTTGACAGATTTCGCCCCAGTTTCGACAATCTTCGATCCCCGAAATAACTATAGAGAAGCGGAAATTAGCGATGAAAATTCATAACGGCGATCAGGTCAAAGTCATCAGCGGCAAAGACAAAGCTGTCACAGGCAAGGTGCTGTCGGTTAACCACGAGGCCGGAACCATAGTCGTGGAAGGCGTCAACTTGGTCTACAAGCACGTCAAGCCAAGCCAGAAGAATCCTCAGGGTGGTCGCTTGCACAAAGAGAGCCCGATTCTGGCCAGCAAGGTCATGGCGATCTGCCCCAAGACCTCTAAGCCGACGCGCATCGGATACCGATTCTTGGACGACGGCAGCAAAGAACGTTTTGCTCGAATCAGTGGCGCGTCGATGGGCGAGATCTCGCCTCCGAAGGCAGCCTACGCGAAGAAGTAACCAATCCGGTTACGACGCAAACTCAGTTTGCAACAAAAGCGAATGAAAACCGGCTGATACCTCGGTCGGTTTTTTGCTGCGCAGGACAAGTTCTCAGCGATTTCTCGTATGAGGTTTTACCGCCCATCGCTATTTGGTGTTGCGCAGAATCATGGGGAATAGATCAGTTTCAGCGATATTGCCAATAAAATTTACGCTGAAAATAATGCGGGATCTATTTCGAGCCCGATCGTTAGCCAATTTTTAATTCGCCAGTACTGTCAGCGAAGTTGGGTAAATCAAGCCCCATTCGGTTGGCAAGAAACAACCAGAAGTTTGCCAGCGGCGTGTCTTTTTCTGCACGAATGTGTTGTCCCGCCTCAATGCCGATCGACGAAGAACCTGCCAGTAGCAGTGGCAGTTCCTTGTAGCTGTGCTCCGCACCGTCCCCAAGTCCCGAACCGACAACCAACAAACAGTTGTCCAAAAGAGTTTTTCCGTTCGCCTCTTTGGTTGTTTTCATCTTGTCAATCAGATACGCGAACTGCTCCATGTGAAACCGGTCGATCTGTGCGACTTGTTGGTCGTATGCGTGATCGTGTGTCATCGTATGATGATCCACGGGTTTGTCGAACACGCCCGGATACAATTGCGGCGCTGCCCAACGTTCGGGGCCAATCATCAATGAAGCTACTCGCGTCGAATCTGTTTGGAACGCCAATAGCATCAAGTCCCCCATCAGTCGAATGTACTCGCCGCGATCAGACGGTACTTTGTCGGGCTCTTGCAGGTTCCAATCGGCCAGTCGGATCTTGTCTTGTGCTTGAAACTGAACCCGTTGCTCAATCGCTCGAACGGCTTCCAAGTATTCATTGATGCGATGTTTGTCGTGGTGTCCGATCTGAGACTTGAGCGATCTCGCTTGACCGGAGATCGTGTCCAGAACACTTTGATTGACGCCAGTCGTGTGTCCAAACAATCGGCGGAACACTTGAATTGGGTTTTTCTCGGACCTTGCTTCGTGTCCCGGCCCGTACCACGAAATCGCATCGAAACTTTTCGGTTCGCGACGATCGGTGAAGCTGTTGCAGCTTAGCTCGATTGAGGGAAAGGTAGTTTTGCCTTGTTGGCTGGCCGCTAGGATTTGATCGAGTGTGCGGCTGATAGGGTTCAGGCCTTCGACGTGTGCGGCCGATGTCATCCAGCAGGATCCGCATTGGGCGTGAGGGTCGGAGCCAGCAGCGTAAGTGCGGTCTAAGCCGCTGATAATGGTGAGTTCATCACGGAGTTTTGTGAGTGGTTGTAGACTGGACGGCAAATCGAAACCGCGTCCCGTTTGGGTGGGGAACCATTTACTGCCGATCACCCCGTTTGGGATGTAGGCGAACGCGACCCGTTTCGGTATCTCTTTGGCAACGGTGTCGCTTGTCGTACTGGCGATCAGTCGAGTCGGATTAGCCATTGCGTCCAGCCACGGCAATGCGATTGCGGTACCAACGCCTCGGAGGATTGTTCTTCGAGAAAGTGTCATGTCTTATTGCGCGGGTTGGGGATCTTGGTTGTGAGAATTGGGAAACATTTTTTCCCCGGCTCGAAATGCGTCGCTAATCACAATTTGTTCGATAACGGTCCGCAGTCGGTAGTCGTCAGCGATGACCGCTTGCGTAATGCGGTTTACATCAGGCCCATCGGCGAGCACTAGTTTTCGATTTAGGGCGTAGCGTAGCATGTGTTCGACGAACGCTTTGACGAACGTTTGCGGATTTCGGAGGATGTGCTTCTTCAGTCCATATGCGTTGGGGATGGGATTGCCATTGTAAGTGGTTGCGGTGTCGATTGGGGTGCCATCGTCGTAAGTTCGTCGCGTTTGGCCGACGGGATCAAACGATTCAAGGGCAAAGCCCAGCGGATCAATCTTCGCGTGGCAGCTGGCACAATTGGGGTCTTTGCGATGCAGTTTCAACCGCTGACGGATGGAAAGTTTAGTCGTATCGGTTGACTTGACATCCTCTAGTGCCGGGACGTTGGGCGGCGGTGGCGGCGGTGGGCGATTAAAGATCGTTTCTGCTAGCCAAGCTCCACGAAACACGGGACTGGTACGAGTTGACGTGGAGGTTAAGACGAGCGTAGCGCCTGACGTGATTACGCCGCCGCGAACGTGAGGGGTTGGAAGTTGAACTCGATAGAAATCAGAAAAACTTTCGTTTTCCGGCATGAAGCCCAAATGCTGTTGATGGTTGAGACGGTACCAAAATAGGAGATCGTGATTCAGGTACATGAAGTCCGCGTCGATGAAATCCAAGATGCTGCGGTTTTCGACCAGAATGGTTTCAAACAGCAGTAGCTGTTCGATCATCATCGATACACCGATCGGTTGGATCTTGCGCCCGAAGAAACTTTTATACTTGTCCAAGTCGGGTTGAGACGTGTTCAAGCGGTTGACTTTCAGCCATTGCATGCCGAAATCGGTTGCCAACGATTTGGCTTTTTTGTCTCGCAGCATTCGCTGTGTTTGCTCGCGTAGTTGTCTCGGAGCAACAAGTTTGCCTTGCGCCGCAATTTCAAGCAGGCGGTCGTCTGGCATTGATGCCCACAAGAAGTACGACAGTCGCGAAGCATTTTCATAACTGCGTCGTTGAGCACGCGTCAGAGACTGGTCAGAAGGTTGAAACAAGAACAGGAATTCGGGCGATGCCAATACGGCGGCTGCCACGTTTCGCATTGATTTAGTAAAGTCTTTTTCGACGGCCCAATGCGACTCAAAAAGTTTTGTGAACGCGTCTAGTTCAGTGGTGCGAACGGGCCGACGAAACGCTCTAGTAAGAAATTTGGCCAACCGATTGCGTGCTTCGGCGAGCACTTGGTCGGCTTGCTGGGGTGGTGGCACAAATAGCTCTTGCCACTGTCGGCTAACTACCTGCAGCGTACTGCTGTGGACAATTTCGTTTCCCAGTTGCAGGTATTTCTCCAATAGCAGTGGCGAAAACTTGAGTGATTCCGCGTCGTTGGCGTAGCCATGCTCGGCTGCTTTGTCGATGGGCGGCGTGGAAACGTCCAGCAATTCGGGCCGCGAGCGGTCAGAGTATGCGAAATGAGAGACGGCGAAAACGTAACGAGGCATCTTTCCGCTGGCCGGGTCGAAGTACTCGTCCAATTTTAGGATGTGTGTCGGGCTGCTGAAGGCATCGCGACCGGTTTGTAGCAAGTCACGAATCGTGTTTTCGTACTCGGTGTGATTCATGCGTCGCACGGCAGGTATGACGCGCCGGGCCGCAGCATGGGTTGTCGCCCACGTGCGTATGATTTCCTTCTGTTGCTCGTTGGGTTGAGGGTGGTCGGCTGGAGGCATGTATTGGTCGTCGATTGCTTCCACGACTTGCTGCCATCTAGCTTGGCTTGATGCTTTGGTGGTGTCTCTCAATTCCGATAATCGGAAGTCGCCCTCCGCCTCGGTTCCTCGATGGCACTTGCTACAGAGTTGATTGATAATAGTAAGTGTCGGCGCGGCGGTGAGCGAGGTCGGATCTGGATCTAGTTGATCTTGCGGCGGTTCTACCTTTTCGATGATTTTCGAACTAGGGTAACGCTGTTCAAAGATTCGACGTTGTTCTTCGGTGAGTACATCGGACAACAGTTTCGTTTTCGCTTGAGAAATCAAGTCGAGGATTTTGATCCTTATTTTCCGCAACTCGGCCTTTGGGGAGCCGGATTCCGAGCCGGCGTTCTCGAGCACTAGAGCTCGTTGGCGGCGAAGCTCTTTTAGTTGGTCGGTGTAACGCCGGCTGACGAGTATCGCGTCTATTAGCTGGTCGTCGTCGAGTAAGTCCGAAATGCCCTGCAACACCACGTTTGGCCGCACTAGCATGTCGCCCTCGTTCGCAAGCAAGGCGGTGGCCGTTCGCTCGCGCAGTTGCTGATCCGGTATGGACTTTTTGGGATGTTTCAGCGGAGGGATGACGGCCAATGGTAGGTCATAAAAATTCGTTGGAGGTGTCATCCCGTTCTTAGCAGGCGAATCAGATGGATCGTTGGTTGACGTGCGTTCCGACGGATCTGGGGACTGATCGCTGGACCAAGTGGTCGATCGATCCGTGTCTGATTTGTGTGGTGAAGTGTTATCGAGTTCTGAGGTGCCGCACCCGGCAAGTAGGCTTAGGAGTAAACCGCCTAGCAAGTAGAAACGCTTTCGCCATGTTTTTGTATTAGTCAAGTGCATGGGGAATGGGATCCGCCAAGACGGCTGTGATTGAAGCGATCTGGAAACGGTTTCGGACAAACGTTATTTTTGATTTGAGAATACGATCGTTTTGACATGCTTAACACGATGAGCTTAACTTGGCTCAACCATTTTGAACTATACCAGTTTAATGCGACTAACCGATGAATGAGAAAAAACGGAGGCTCGAATCCTTGCTCACCAGCGCTCTTTGCTGGCTGAGCCTTGTGATGAGCCTTGTTGTACTGATCGTCGCGTGCGAAGGGCCGTCGCAGATTCCTGTTGGTGGCAAAGAGAGTGCAGTTTCGAGCGACGTTTTGACCACCGAGTTGGGCCAAGAGGAGACGCCAACGGTTGGGGCTTCGGTGGACGGTTGTTGGAGCCAGTTCCGCGGTCCCGACGGTAGCGGTCACGCTCCTGAAGCGAAAGTTCCGACGAAGTGGAGCAACACCGAGAATCTAAAATGGAAAACTAGGTTGTTCGGTCGTGGCGCTTCGATGCCCGTGATTTGGCGCGATCGCGTTTTTATCACAGCCTATTCTGGTTGCGGATTGCAGGCAGGTAACGCGGGTAATAAATCGGCGCTAAGGTTGCACGTGATCTGTTTGGATCGGAAAACTGGCGCTCAGGTTTGGCAGCGAACGGTTCGCGGTAGCTCGGCTGCGCAAAAACCGTCAGAGAACTACCTCCGCCACGGATCGGCATCGAGCACGCCGTATTGCGATGGCGAACGAATTTACGTGAGCTTTGGGGTGTCCGGGCTGTACGCATTCGATCTGGCGGGAACCTTGTTGTGGCAGGCGGACGTAGGTGCGTTGAGTGACAACTTCGGTTCGTCGGCGTCCCCCATGGTTTACCAAGACCTGCTAATAATTAATGCAAGTATCGAGAACAAACGTTTGCTGTCGTTCGACAAACGAACGGGAGAAGGCCGTTGGGTCTACGATGGTCCTGGACAAGAGGGTGTTGATCGCACGTGGTCGATGCCAGTGCTGGGCAAATCGTCCGAGGGACGTGACGAACTGGTTTTCAATCAGAATCATCGAATCAGCGGCATCGATCCGCTCACTGGAACAGAGTTGTGGCACTGCAAAGGAATTCAGGACTACGTGATTTCGCACCCGCTTGTGCAAGACGATATCGCGTGGTGTTCGGGCGGGAAGCAGTCGCGGTTGATCGCCGTACGTCTCGGTGGGAACGGAGACGTGACCAACACGCATCGGCTGTGGGATTCGCCGGTTGTCGCCAACGTGCCCAGTCCCATTCTGTATGACGGCAAGATATACGTCGTCGGCGAAAACTCTATCCTGCAACAGTTTGATATGAAGTCGGGTAAGCCAGGAATCAAGCGTCGTGTGAAATGTTCGGGCCGTGTCTTTAGCTCGATGGTCAAGACCAAGGACTACTTCTACGTTTCGGCACCCGGCAACGGAATCGCTGTGATCGACCCCAACAAAGACTTCAAGGTGGTGTCCGCGAATTTGTTGGACACGGACGCGTCCGATACGTTGTCATGTTGTGCAATTGCAGACGACCAGTTGTTTTACCGTAATGACGAATGGGTGTATTGCGTAGGCGAAACAGATTCCGAAACAGATTCTGAGTCGCTTCAGCAACAGGTTCAAGCAGACGAATCGCTTGGAGTCATCCAGCCGAGGCGGCAGTTTGAAATCGATGAACACGGAAACCAAAAACAGTACTCGCGACTTTTGATGAAGAATCGTGCTGATTTTTCGGCACTGGTTTTGAATCCGTACAAATCGATCATCGAGCTTGGAGAGGAAAAGAGGGCGTTGTTGGCGATTGTTGATTCCTTCTGGGAGCAGCACCGGCAGATTCGCGAAGATTTGAGCAAGTTGTTGGTGTTGCAGAATCAGATTTCAGCCCAAGAGTACCTTGGTCGCTTTGCCAAGATCGAGGCGCGGACGTTGAAGCTCGACGCGACCATCCGGGCCAATGTGAAAGAACAGTTTTCAGAGGATCAGATGACGCAACACAGAGCCGAACACGCCGCTTGGCTGGAGGCTCAAAAAGCCAAGAAACAATAGTGCTCGCGGCTGGATATTCTTCGGGCGGCTTCGTTGAGCCAAATGCCCCGCCAAGTGCTGAGCGCGGTCGCGGTAAGAAACAGAGAAACGTGAGGCCACCCGTGCCGAAATTGTAGTAGATGAGGCCTTGGGAGCAGCGGTATTCAGCTTTCAGTGATCTCTGTCTATTTGCTGCGAAGCATCGAAACCGTGGCACTATGGCCGTTTTTTATGCGCGATCGGCGACGGTTGGGTGACTCCCGGTCATTGGGGCCCGTTATCACGGTTCCGCCTGAACTTTCAAAAACTCGAACTGTTCCACTTCTTCGGCCTTCACTTGTCCCGTTTGAACTGGCAACCACATGGAAGTGCTCGGAACGTAAGTGATGATCGCCAGCGCGACGAGCATTGCGACGTAAAACGGGAACATGGGGCGGACGACGTTCGCGATCGTGGTTTCGCCGACCTTGCAACCAATGAACAGACACGTTCCGACCGGCGGCGTACACAGACCGATCGAAAGATTGGCGATCAACATCATGCCAAAATGAATTGGGTGCATGCCCAGCTCCTGCACGACGGGTAGAAAGATCGGGGTGAAAATCAAAATGGCGGGCGTCATGTCCATGAACGTTCCCACGCAGATCAACAGCAAATTGATCGCGATTAGAATCACGATTGGGTTATCCGACATCGCCAGCAGCAAGGCACTAACGGTTTGTGGAATATTGGCCAGCGTCATGATCCAACTAAGCCCCGCACTCGACGCGACCAGCAACATGACGACCGCCGAAGTCACGCAAGTTTCCAGCAAGATTTCGGGAAGGTCAGCGATGCGAATTTGTTGGTAAAGAACCACTGACAACAGAAACGCGTAAACGACCGAGATCGCGGCGGCTTCGGTCGCGGTGAAGATGCCGGCGAGAATTCCTCCGATCACAATCACCACCATCAGCAACGTCAGAAAAGCGCGGCGGAAAGTTTCAAAGCAGACTAGGCACGCTGCTAGAATCGCTAGGGCGAAAATGGCCGACAAGGTCACTTGATAATTGGCATTTGGCAGCTCAAACACCGTCGTGTTCCAGCGAGAAATCGATAGTGCGACCGTGGCGATGCAGGCCGCGATCAGACCAAAGGCGGTGAACCGTTTCCAAGATGGGATTTCAATCTCTTCGCCGCGAAAACCTTTCGCCAGCGAGACACCGGCGGCGGCCAACATGATGCACAACCCGGTCAGAATGCCTGGAATGAAACCGGCCATGAACATTGCGGCGATCGAAACCGAACCCGCGGCGACCGAGTACACGATCATCACGTTGCTGGGCGGAATCATTAGGCCCGTGGTTGCAGCCGTGGTTGTGACGGCAACGTTGAAATCGCGGTCGTAACCTTTGCGGTTCATTTCAGGAATCATGAACCCGCCGACCGATGAAACCGCCGCAGCTGACGATCCAGAAATGGAACCGAATAGCATGCAGGTCAGCGTGTTTACGTAGCTCAAGCCGCCCGGAACGCTACCGACCATCATGCTGGTGAAGTCGATCAATCGTCGGGCTAGGCCGCCGCGTCCCATCAAGTTTCCCGATAGGATGAAGAATGGAATCGCCAGCAACGCGAAACTGTTGATGCCGTTTGCTAGGTTGAATGCTAACACGACGCCGGGGTCGGATGAACCTTCGGCGGCGATCGCAAGGAATGCCGACAGGATGATGGCAATCGCGATCGGAACGTCCAGCATCATCATCACGGTGAACGCGACGACCAAAATAACTGCGACTTCCAGCATCAGGCTTCCTCGTGGGGAGGTCGGGGCACTGAAAAGTTGTCTGCTGAGGAGCCGGGCTTTGCGTTCGCACCCATAACGCCGTCAATCAAGTGATCTTGTTGGTTCGGGCTGACCGAAGTCGAGCCACGGTTTGGACTGAACATCTCTTCAAGGGAAAACAGCAGAATGAATGCACCGGCGAGTGGTACTGCGGCGTAGACATAGCCCATTCTCCAGCCCAGCGCGGGAGTGGTTTGCTGAGCGATCAATGCGTCGGACACGATGCGAACGCCTCCGTAAAGAAAGACGGCTGCGGCGGTCAAGCAGACGATGCCTTGCTTGAAGGCTCGCAGGCCGGAGCCAACATCCGAGTGCATCGAAGTAACCAAAAAGTCGATGCCCAAGTGCTCGCGTCGCCGAAACGCCAAGGCTCCACCCAGCATCGAGACCCAAATCAGCAGGAATCGAGCCAGCTCTTCGGTCCACTTCGCTTGCCCGCCCGGCATGGCTCGGGTGACCACGCCCCACACAACGTCCAGCACCAGTGCTGCTGCGGCGACCATCGCGAGGAGTTCGAGAACTCGAATGAGGATCGCATTAACCGGCCGAAGCGCTCGGGCGAACGCATGGCCCGTGGTTTCGGTGGATGGCTTGTCAGTGGATGCGGTATCCTTCGCGTTCGCTTCGCCAAGATCACTCATCGGACCCAACTTTCTGGATCGCGGCGAGCGTGGCCTTCACTTTCTCGTCCGCCACGACATCCAGCATAGGCTGCACCTTTTTTGCGAAGGTTTGCAAATCAACATCGTGGATCGTTACACCTGCGTCTTCGACGATTTGTCTGGCTTCCTGAGTCGCGTCGGCCCAAAGCTCTCGCTGCACGGTGGATGATTCCGTGGCAGCGGTTTGCAACCACTGCTGCTGTTGATCCGAGAGCCCGTTCCAAGTTTTGGTACTGATCAAAACCATGGCGGGGATGCGGGTGTGACCGTCAAGCGAAAAATGTTTGCAGACCTCGTAGTGCCGGGAGTGCGCGAAGGTCGGCAGGTTGTTTTCTGCTCCGTCGACAATTCCCTGCGAAAGAGCCGAATAGAGTTCGCCGGGTGAGATCGGTGTCGGCGCGGCACCCATCGCTTCGACCATGTTGATCGCCGTCGAACTGTTCATCACACGGATTTTGCGATCGTTCAGGTCGTCCGGCGTCCGCACGGGGAACTTGCCGTAGAAGTTTCGGCTGCCAGAGTCGTGGTAGCAAAGGCCTCGAATGAATTTGGATTCACCTTCAACAAGCAACCGCTGACCGATCTCACCATCGAGCACGGTGTGAAAATGTTGCTGGTCACGGAACACGTAGGGCAAGCCGAACACGGCCATCTCGGGGACGAAATTCTCGACCACGGCTGCCGAAGTGCGGGTCATGGAAAGCGAGCCGTTTTGTAGTTGCTCGATGCATTGCGTTTCCGAACCGAGCACGGAACTCGGGTAGATGTCGATCGTCATCTCGCCACCGGACAACGTTTCCAGTTGGCGTTTCATGTGCTCCAAAGCTTGGTGGGCCGGATGAGCGACGTCCAACGAGTGCGCCAGTTTCAGTACCATGCGGGCGGTGTTGCTGGAGTCGCCGTTGGAAGCTTGGTAACGACGCAGGAAAGAGAATCCAACCGTCGTCGCGAGCACGCCGATCAGAAAGCCACTGATGAAGATGGAAGTTGTTTTGCTCATGGTTCAACAAACTATCATAACGTGAACGGCGTATCGTTGCGCGCTGCTGGGTGATGACGCGTTCGTTCCCTGTTCACTCAAGAGAGTTTGGGTCAGAATCTTCCGATGCGGAATGCGGAATGCAATTTGAAGTTATTTGCCTGCATCCTGAAACCTGATGTCTGGAGCCTGAATCATGGGAAAGCTTTCTGGGAAACGAGTCATTGTCACCGGTGGTGGGCAAGGGTTGGGGCTTGCGATTGTGCAGAGCCTGCTTGCCGAGCAATGCAGCGTCGCGATTCACTATCACACCAGCCGCGAGGGAGCCGATGGTGTGGTGGCCGAAGCGGCCGGGAGGGGCTTGAAGGCTCAAGCCTTTCAAGCGGACTTGACTGACGAGAACGCGGTCAAGTCGTTCGTGCAATCGGCTGCGGACTTTTTGGGCGGCGTTGATATCTTGATCAACAACGTGGGCGACTTGATTGGTCGTCGACGGATTGAGGAGATCGAGGTTGGATTCTGGGAGACGGTGATGAACGTCAACCTGACTTCGATGATGTTGGTAACTCGCGAGTGCGTGCCTCATTTGACTGCGAACGCCCAAAGCAGCATCGTCAACCTTGCCTCATTGGCCGGCCGCAAAGGTGGTCATGCCGGATCGTTGGCTTATTCAACCGCGAAGGGTGCCACGCTTACTTGGACTCGGTCGCTGGCCAGTGAGTTGGCGGATCGAGGCGTGCGAGTCAACGCCGTCGCGCCGGGGTTGATTCTGGGGACTCGTTTTCATAACACGCACACGACGAAAGAGTCGGCCGACAATACCGTTGCCGGGATTCCGTTGGGTCGAGCGGGAGACCCGGACGACGTGGCGCGGCCGGTCGTTTTTCTGGCATCGGAGTACGACGGTTTTATCACCGGTGCAACGCTGGATATCAACGGCGGTGTTTACAGCGCGTAGTGCATAAATGTTTGCTCTATCTGGTTTGCATTCGCTTGAGAAAATCTTACCTAGGCCCGTGCCGGACGATTGGGTCACTTAAAGATGGGTGAATCATAATCCCGATTTTCAGCGGTCTGCCTAAGTTCATTCGTTGGCTGTCCCGACTGTTTGGCGTACAATTGATCAGACGAATAGGGTTTCCGCTAAAAAAGCCACGGGTAGTGAGATGACGCTCATAGAACTTGAGAAACAAGTGTCCCAACTTCCACCAGATCAGTTGGCCAAATTCATTCAGTGGGTCAAACAACTAGACAGTGATTTGTGGGACAAGCAGATTGAGGAAGACGCCGCTGCCGGACGTCTCGACCATCTGGCAGCCGAAGCTATCGCGGAAGATGATGCTGGGCGAGCGACATCGCTGTGATTCACAAAACCACTTCCAAATTTTGGAAATGTTATCATCGATTGCCTAGCGAAATTCGTGACTTGGCGGACAAGAATTTTTCATTGCTCAAGGAAGATCCGGATCACCCATCTTTGCATTTCAAAAAAGTCGGCTCATTCAAGTCAGTTCGAGTTGGGCTCAGCTACCGTGCACTCGCAGTTGACCGTGAGTATGGTTGTCTCTGGTTTTGGATTGGTTCGCACGACGAGTACGATCGACTTCTTTCTAGGTAGCGGTGGCAAGCAAAGCTAAGCATTGAGCGACCGAAGTCACCCCTAAATGTTTGCTGTTTTTGAAGGATGAGGGAGACAACTCACGGTGACAGATTTGACGACCGATCATTCGCCCAGAAGCCGATTCGCGAAAACGCTCAGCCTATTCCTGCCCGGGATTTTTTTGCTGGGGTTCAATATTGGCACGGGCAGTGTCACAGCGATGGCCGCAGCCGGGGCCACATATGGAATGTCTCTGCTGTGGACGATCGCGGCCTCGTGTGTT
This sequence comes from uncultured Pirellulaceae bacterium, assembly GCA_937929805.1. Classification (GTDB taxonomy): domain Bacteria; phylum Planctomycetota; class Planctomycetia; order Pirellulales; family Pirellulaceae; genus Mariniblastus. The sequence continues at coordinate 177,215 of CALFUT010000001.1, read as the reverse complement.
GCAACATATTTCATGATCGTGATCTATGGCAAGTTCACGTTAGTCACCGGCCAGACGGCACTTCAGGCGTTTCGCAAGCATATCCACCCGGCCGTGGGCATCTTTTTTATCGTGGCACTAACAGCCGCCGTTTGCGGCAGCGTGATGGGCGTGATGGGGATCGTGGCAGATGTTTGTTGCGAATGGTCCAAGTCGTTTGTCGCCGAGGGCATCGCGCCGGTTTGGTTTGCCGCGTTCTTTTCGGCGCTGGTCTACTTCATTTTCTGGAACGGCAATACTCAGTTCTTTGAAAGAAGTCTGGCGGTTATCGTCGCTGTGATGGCAGCCTGTTTTCTGGCCAACTTTTTCATCATGATGCCGCCGCCGGCAGAAATCATCAAAGGCATGATCCCCAACCTGCCAAACGTTCCGGCCGATGCAGGCAAAGGTCCGTTTCTGGTGATTGCTTCGATGGTGGGAACCACGGTGTTCTCTGGATTGTTCATCATTCGAACGACGCTGGTCAAGGAAGCCGGTTGGACGATTGAAGACCTCAAGCAGCAACGCAACGATGCGATCGTTTCAGCTTCGTTGATGTTTGTGATCAGCACATCGATCATGGCAGCGGCTGCGGCGACGCTTTACTTGGCTGGAGAAGGGCTCTCACAAGCCTCCGAGATGATTACGCTGCTTGAACCGTTGGCGGGAAAGCTGGCGACCGCAATCTTCACACTTGGAATCGTTGCGGCGGGTGTTTCTTCTCAGTTTCCTAACGTATTGATGCTGCCTTGGCTGCTGTGTGACTACAACGATTCGGCACGCGAAATGACATTGCCACGGTACCGCGTGATCGTGTTTTTGATTTCGCTGTTGGGTTTGGTGGTGCCGGTTTTTGGGGGTCGACCGGTGATGGTCATGATTGTTTCTCAAGCGCTCAGTTCGGTGCTGTTGCCGATGACGATCGGTTGTATTTTGTACCTTGCCAATCGAAAAGATCTAATGAAAGAGCATGCAAACAAACTGAGGGCCAATTTGATTCTTGTCGCAATTTTGTTGCTTGCCGTTTTCAATTCGGCAACAGCCATTCAAGGCGTCTGGGGACGAGCCGCGGAATTGTTTGCTTCATAACTTGCGAACCAGAGGGATCGACAACATCAAGCAGGATCGAACAGAGACGACATGCAGTACAAGAACAAAATTTTCAGCCTGCCTCAAAACCGAGTCTGGCGCAGTTACCAAGGTGGCAAGCTGCTTGATCGGCTCGTCGGAAAAGCCGATCCAGAAGACAGCCATTTTCCCGAAGATTGGATCGCTTCGGTGACGGCGGCCTCGAATCCCGATTCGACCAACGAGCACGAAGGAATTTCGCCGGTAGTGGTCGACGGGCAAGAGCTGTTGCTGCCCGACTTGATCGCGCAGGATCCGAGTTATTTCCTTGGAGCCCAACATGTCGCAAAATTTGGCCAGCAACCGATGGTTCTGATCAAGTTGCTCGATGCCGCGGTCCGGCTTCAGCTTCAGGCTCATCCGACCGCCGAGTTCGCCAAGCAGCACCTTAATTCAAATTCAGGCAAAGCCGAAGCGTACTACATTCTGAGTGTTCGCGATGATGTCACCGATCCCTATGTCTACCTTGGGTTTCAACGCCCGCCGAATCGCGAATTATTTCGATCATGGATCGAAGATCAAAACTTGGAAGCGATCCTTGGTTGCTTTGACAAGATCCGAGTCAAACCGGGCGATGTGCTTTTTATCCCCGGCGGCGTTCCGCACGCGATCGGCGAGGGGATCTTTATGGTGGAGATCATGGAGCCGTCGGACTTGGTGGTTCGGTTTGAGTTTGAAAGAGCCGGGTACACGCTGCCCGAATCGGCTCGTTTTATGAATCGAGGTCTCGACTTTTGCATGGACATTTTTGATTTGCAGCCCATGCCCGAATCCGTGGTTCGCAGCGATTACATGTTTGCTCCGCAGTTGGAGGCAACGTATCACGAAACGGCTCATCGATATCACTTGATTGGCCCCGAAACGACGCCTCGATTTCAAGTCAAGAAGACGGTGCTCAATGGGAAGTTGACTCGTCAGGAAGATGGTTTCTTCACTGGTGTGGTTGTTGAGGGAACGTGTGTCATCAAAACCGAGTCCAGTGAAGTGAAGCTTAATACGTTGGACAAATTCTTCTGCCCCGCCGGCTTAGGGCCGTATACCATTGAAGCGGACCACGAAGTGCAAATTCTTGAATGCTTTCCGCCGGCAGCGTCATGAATGGGAACCCGATCAGCAAACGACAAACTCATGCGCTAGGACGCCCCATGAAACTTGCGGCAATAACAATCGTGACGCTACTGTGGATCGTCGTTGGCCCGGCACTTGCCAATGCCAAAGTGCATCGCATCAAACCCAGCAGCGATCTGGAGAAGATTTTGAAACGAGTCCGAGCTGGGGACACGATCCTATTGCGAAACGGCACGTGGAAAGATGCGGTGATTCGGCTGGAGGATTTGTCGGGCACGCTTGAGAAGCCAATCTTTGTGAAAGCGGAGGCCCCGGGCGAAGTCATTTTCACCGGCAAGTCTCAGTTTAGTTTCTCTGGGCAATACGTTGTGGTTTCGGGCTTGGTTTTTCGCGACATGTACGGGCTGATGGATGCCGTCGAGTTTCGCGCGGGGACAAAGTCAATCGCGCATCATTGCCGCTTGACCGATTGTGTGTTTGAGCAAGTAAACAAACTGCCTGACGATCAGAAAACACGTTGGCTTTCCATTCATGGAGCCGAACATCGAGTCGATCACTGTTACTTTGCTGGCAAAACCAACGAAGGCGCGACGGTCGTCGTGTGGGTCACCAAAGAGCCGGGCCGTCATCAGTTGGACCACAACCATTTTGGGGCTCGCCCGGAACTGGGAACCAACGGTGGCGAGACGATTCGCATCGGAACGAGCGCTGTGTCAGAGAACGACAGTTTGACCGTGGTCAAAGATAACTTGTTCCAAGAATGCGATGGCGAGGTCGAAGTGATTTCCAACAAGTCGTGCGGGAACATTTACCGCAATAATGTTTTTGAACGATGTGCGGGTTCTTTGACGCTGCGTCATGGGCATCGCTGTTTGGTCGACGGGAATGTTTTTCTGGGCAAAGGCAAAGCCGATACGGGTGGTGTTCGCATCATTGGTCGGGAACACAAAGTGATCAACAACTATTTTGAGAAACTGCGTGGTGATTCGGCTTTAGCGGCGATCGCCATCAGTTCTGGCATTCGAAATTCTCCCCTGAATGGCTACGCACCGGTGGTCGATGCGTTGGTGGTTCATAACACGGTGATCGATTGCGAGCAGCCAGTGCGAATTGGCGTGGGGGCGGGCAGCAAAGATCGAGTCGTTGCACCCAAGGAAAGCACGGTGGCGTTCAACCTGTTTGTGCCTCACAAGCGTGAGGTGCTGGTTGATCCAGTCGATTTGTCCGGAATTTCATTCCGCGAGAACGTGTGCCGCAAAGAACGAACAGAATTCGAATCGGATCGGCCGCTTAATTGTCGATACGAACGAGTGACGCTGAAGCGGGCTGAGGATGGTTTGATGAGACCAAAAACGGACAAGCGACTCGCCGCCGAATCGGAATCTAAGTTGAAATGGGATATCGACCGTCTCCCGCGTCCGGACTTACCCGCCGTGGGATGTGACCAACCAGACACTCCATTCCGCCCCCTCGTCAGTGAGGAAACGACCGGTCCAACTTGGCGGAAACAGTCCAGCGAATGAAATGGTGAAAAAGCAATTCCATTGGAACTGACCAAGTATCGCACAACTGGTTCGGTCCCAACCTTTGAGTTTCTTGACGCGCCGTTTGCAAGCCAGTGCTTGACATTGGTGCCTTCAGCCGTGGGATGCTCCCGGTGGGTTTTGAAGTTCATACGCCAACCAAGCTGACCAAGAAACCATTCATAAATGCTGAGACAAGCTCGCGTCTAACGTATGACAGAACCATTACGCCCCGACTTGTGCCGCGATGACCGAAGCAGCGCGCTGTTGCAATCATTGCGATTGCTAGAATCGTTGCAAGCGATCGTTATATCCGGCAGTTGGGGGCTGTTGGCGCCCCCAAACTGGGGGTGGTGAAAACTCTTCCGGGCGATAAACCGTTGCCACTTTCATCGGAATGACTACCGCTCGATAAGTAAAAAGTTGCCTCGGCGCAACGATATTTCCCCCACGCTACCGCCGTCTAACGTATTTTTTCCTGTTGTGATCTGTTAGTGTTGATGGAGTGGATCAGAAGGCAACGCAGATATGCGAAGCGAGGCACTCCAGCGTGTCGTTGCAATCGCTTCCTTGAGATTGGGGCGCGATTTCAATGCGGTGAACCACTGACACTTTGAAGTTGGCACATTGGAGGCGTTTGGCGTGAAGAAGTTAATCGCGACTTGGAAGAATACTCAATCGGCTCTTGGCTACCGAACGCTGTGGGCGAACTTTTGGCGACGGCTCAAGCGAGACGGGCAACGAGACGTTAGGCGGCGGCCTTCGCTTCAATCGCAGCAATACGGTGCGTTGGAGAATCGCCAACTGCTGGCTTCGGTCGGGTTCGATAGCAGCACGCCGCTGGCAAATGAACCGATTCAAACGGTCGAGGTGCAGAGCCAACACAGTTCGCTTGCTGCTGGCCCATTGGTGCAATCGTGGCAACGGGACGGATTGGCGATTGACCAGATTCAGGCGCTTGATCGACCAGATCAGTTGAGTTCCGTATCCGTAACGTTCACTCAGCCAGTGAACGTGGCTGCTGACGCGCTGTCTGTTGGGAATGACAGCCAAGAGGGAACGGCGATTTCATCGGGTGGAGTCACATTCGATTACAACGAACAAACTCACACCGCAACGTGGGATTTTTCCTCGGTTGCCGACCTGCCCGCTGGATACTACACGCTGTCGCTGAACGAGGCTCAGATTGAATCAGTTGACGGATCGGCTGTGCTAGTCGACTCGTCTTTTGATCAACAAATTTATGTCGCGCTTTCGGGGGACACGAACCTCGACGGCGAGGTTGACTTGCTGAACGATGCGTTCACGTTGGTTGGAAACCTAGGTACGGCTTCGGAGGCTACTTGGGAAAGCGGAGATTTTGATGGTGACGGTGCTGTTGACCTTTTGACCGATGCGTTTGCGTTGATAGGAAATTTAAACACAACGGTATCAGGTCAATCCATTTCCGAAAATGAAAACCTTACTTTCGTGCAGGACGCTCCACCGCTACAGGCGATCACCAGCGGTGGTATTACGGAAACCAACGGGATTGCCACGCTTGATGTTGCGATTGGAAGCGAGATCAATCTTGCGTTTGATCTTCTGTCCGACTACTTGGCCAACAATGTCACGGCCGTTTCAGGTGTCGTCAATGTTCCCGTGAGCACGACGTTTTCCGAGGTCATCCACGCGGCGGACGACATTGTTTTGAACATCGAAGCCGGTGCCACCCTGACGTTGGATCAGTTGCTCGATCCCGTTTCCGAACCCGGCGCGATTAGGTTCACTTCCACCAGTAATTCGGGTCTGACGGGTGCTGGGACGTTGGACTTGAACGGCAATGCGTTCCGGGGAGTTTACGCGACTCGGCCGAACGGATTTCGGATTGGAAATACAGACACAACTGCGACGAATCCGAACAAGCTAAAGATTGTTGGCTGGCAAGACGGCGTTTTTATCGGTTCGTCAGCAACCGTTGCGGCGACCAACATTACGATTGAAAATCTTGAGATTACCGACCCGCATTCGACGGATGTCGACTTTCCACTACTTGTTACCAATCGACCGGGCGTCAATGGGCTTTGGGTGGAAGGAGTAACCATTGATAACGTCTTGGTGGATGGAGGTCAGCCAGACGGCGCCGGTGGGAAAGTCGGTGGTTCGCATGCTTCCAGTAACGGATTCACCGCGGATCAGATTACGCTTCAAGGCGTGTACAACGCCACGGCGACAAATGTCACATCGCTGAACGGCGGCGAGAACGGGTTTACAGTTTCGTGGGGCTCACGCAATGTGGCGCTGACAAATATTACGGTCGACAACGCTGATGCTCATTCATTCAATCTTGGCGGAAGTGGGCAAGCGATCGACTTGGCAAGCGAAGCGGGATTTGCGGTTGATCAGCAAGTGCGGGGTGTGGTCTCAGGTACGATAGCGAGAGTAACAGGTGTTTTCGACAATCGAATCTGGGTGACGGACACAGCGCTCAATCAGTTCGCAGTCGGTGAGACATTGGAAGTCATCACTCCCGGCGTGAACGTTTCGACACAGATCGCCGAGACCTATCGTGCTCAGAATCTTACGCTTGATGGAGGCATGAGCACAAATGCCGGTCGCAACGAAGCTCTTTTGTTGGACTCAAATAATATCCCTGTCATTTTGTCCGACGTCTTCATTCAGCAAGTTGAAGGTGCTGTCGTTGAGAACAGTGTATTTGAAACGCTCGGACGAGAGCTTTCTGCAGGGGTCTACGCGGATCACATCGGCGTCAATGGCTCCGTTTCGACTTTCTCGTTGTCCAACAACACGTTCGTTGACTACTTCGTCAACCAGACTCCAGTCTTCGTCTCCAACAATTCCATCCAGCTGCCAGGTGATCCCGACACGAACTCAATTGATGGCACGTCGGGCAACGACAATTTCGGCGGCACCGATCGCTCAGACGTGATCGATGGTGAAGGCGGTGATGATACCCTTCAGGGCGGTGGTGGAAATGACACGATCGAGGGCGGGTCGGGCGTAGACACGATTAATGGCGGCAGCGGTGCCGATGAAATCTACGGCGGTGATGATAGGGATACTCTTCGTGGTGATGGCGGCAATGACGTGATCTACGGCGGCATGGGTATCGATACGATCAATGGCGGCCTTGACGATGATGAAATCCATGGCGAAGGAGGTGACGACGAATTGCGTGGCGACGGCGGCGCTGACACGATCTTCGGTGGTGCTGGGGTGGATACCATTAACGGCGGCATTGGAGATGATGAAATCCATGGCGATGACGGCGATGACGAACTGCGTGGCGATGGCGGCGATGACACGATCTACGGAGGCGAGGGCGATGATACGCTGATTGGCGCGACCGGCAACGACACGCTGCTAGGTGGTCTTGGTGTGGATACGATCAACGGCGGCAGCGACGATGATGAGATCCACGGCAACGAGGAGGATGATATCCTGCGCGGTGATGGAGGTGCTGACACGATCTTTGGTGGTGTTGGTATGGATACCATTAATGGCGGCATTGGCAATGATGAACTTCATGGTGACGATGGCAATGACGAACTGCGTGGTGAGGGTGGCGATGATACGATCTTCGGCGGTGCAAACGACGACATCATTACCGGTGGCGATGGCAACGATACGCTCGACGGTGGGACCGGCAACGACGAGTTCAGAGCGGGCTTAGGAAACGACTCGCACGAAGGTGGCGACGGCGTCGACTTTGTGACTTACCAAGGTGCTCCGAATGCGGTCACGGTAGATTTGCAAAACGCGAGCCAAAACGCGGGTGACTGGGCGATTGGTGATAGTCACTCATTGATTGAAAACATTATCGGTTCTGACCACGCTGACGATCTAAGAGGCGACTCTGCGAACAACTTGATCGACGGAGGGGCTGAGAATGACACGCTGCAAGGCAACGGCGGAGACGACGTTCTGAATGGCGGCAACGGCAACGATTTGCTCATCGGAGGCGCTGGTGCTGATGCGATCAACGGTGGACCGGGGATCGATCGGGTCAGTTATGAGACGGCGACCGGAGCGATTCTGTTGAACTTAGATGACGGGTCAGCGAACACAGGGGACGCTGCGGGTGACACGTTCTTAAACATTCAACAGTACATTGCCTCCAGCTACGATGACACCGTGCTAGGTAGAGCTGGCATAGATCATCTGGATGGACAAGGTGGCAACGATTTCCTTGCGGGCCGAGGCGGGAACGACAGTCTCTTCGGTGGCGATGGCCATGACGTTTTGCAAGGTGGACTCGGTGCCGATCTGCTTAACGGTGGAGCAGGGGTCGATACGGCCTCCTACGCTGATGCAACGAGCGGGGTAAGAGTTTACTTGGACGGTTCCTCACCTAATGGAGGAATCGCGGTAGGTGATTCCTATGTCAGTATCGAGAACATCGAAGGTACCAGCTTTGTCGATACTTTGTCTGGAGATGAAAATGCGAACCAGTTCGTGGGTGGAGGCGGAAACGATCGGTTCGAGTTCAGCGTAGGTTGGGGCAGCGATACGATCGTTGACTTCGCAAACAACGGCACTGAGAAGATTGATTTTCGTGGAAACTTTGGGCTGACATCGGTCGACGACCTAACGATCACCGACGGAGTTGATGGAGTCACGCTGGCTTTCCAAGGCGATCAGATTCTGTTGTTAGGATTGAATTCGGGAGACATCGACCGATTGGACTTCCTTTTTGATCCGCAAGTTAATCACGCATTCACGATTAACACGGTCGGTGACAAACCTGATGTCGATCTGACCGATGGTTTGGCATTGGATGAAGACGGTAATACGTCGTTGCGGGCTGCGATCATGCAAGCTAATGCGGCGGGTGCCGCCGCGACGAGTACTCTTTCATTCGACATTATGGATGGAACCGGCGTGGAGTATGTGATTCAGCCGACATCTGCTCTGCCCGGATTGATCAAGAGAATTGTTATCGACGGTAGCACGCAAACTGGAGCCTCCGTCGTGATCGATGGCACAGCGATTGTTGCCGGTTCTGCCGATGGCTTGCTGATCACGGGGGATCGTGCCCAAGTTCTATCGATTGGAATTACTGGGTTCTCGAGCGATGGGATCGAGGTTCGCAATGCAGACGATGTCAGAATCGAGAACGTCCAACTGTACGACAACTCAGGCGCCGGCGCTCGGCTCAGTAATGCGACCAACAGTCGAATCAGGACCTCAGTGATTACCGGGAATCAAGGTAGTGGTGTTCAAATTGTTGGAACGGGCGTCCAAGGAAATGAGCTTCGCGACAACCGCATTGGCATCGGGCTAGATGAAGTCGCTGACGGAAATGAAGTTTTTGGGGTCCAAGTCCTTTCGGGAGGCAACCTGATTGTCAACAACACGGTATCCGGAAATGACCGCTCAGGCATCGTGATCAGTGGCTCACAGGCGACCGACAATGATGTCTTCGGCAACTTTATTGGAACGGACTCCACAGGTGTTCAGGGCGTTGGAAACAGTGCCTTTGGGGTCTTGGTTAGCAATGCAGACAACAATTCGATCGGTGGCACCCGGTTGGCAGACCGAAATATTATTTCCGGCAATGGCGGAGCGGGAGTCTCGATCGCGACCAATAGTTCCGGGACCAACGTCGAGCGAAATATCATTGGACTTGATGTGACTGGTTCTGTTGCACTGGGCAATGGATCGACCGGGGTCTTTATTCGAGCTGGAGCCAATGGCACAACGGTCGTCAATAACTTTGTGGCGGCGAACCCATCTAGCCAGATCATTATCCAAGGTGCCACGACGACCGAAAACACTTTGACGCGAAATCGAATCGGATTTGGATCTGGATTTGCTGTCTTCCAGGGCGGAGCCAACGGGGTGAACGTACTGTCTCCAAACAATACCATTGGTGGCCCGGATCCTTCAGATGGAAATTTCATCGCCGGTGAGGGTGATACTGGCGTTGCAGGTAATGGTGCCGTGACGGGGATCAGTTTAAGTGGCATCGCGGCAACCGGGAATCTTGTCCAAAACAATACGCTTGGAACTTTTAACACGGGCGTTCAGGATCGAGGGCTCAGCAGAGGAGTTCAGTTTTTGCAAGGTGCTGCGAACAACGAAATTGTCCAGAACTTTATTGCCTACAGTGATGTTGCTGCCATTCGATTGACGGCCAGCGGAGGTAGTGGGAACACGTTCAGTGAAAACCGACTCCATGCCAATGCGGTGGGGATCGACTTGCCGGGCAGCGCGACGACAATCAACGATCCGGGTGATGCTGATTCCGGTCCGAACCAGCTTCAGAATAGCCCTGTGGTTGAGCTAGGAGTCACCGTCGTCCTGAACCCAACGGATTCTTCCATCGCGGATATCACCGTTACTTATTTGGTTGATTCGGATCCGGCCAACGCCAGCTACGCATTGACCACCGAGTTCTTTCTGAGCGGCTTGACGGGGCAGGACGCTTATTACGTTGGCTCAGATACGTACACGGCATCGGATTATGCACTTGGCTTAAAAACGGTTACGTTCACCGGCGTCGATATCTCCGGAGCATTCCAGCAAGTGAATCTTGTGGCGACGGCAACGGATGACCAAGGCAACAGTTCCGAGCTTTCACTGCCGGTCTCGACAATCGTGACGTAGAAATGCCGCGCAGCGGCGGTTTTACTTGGGGCTTGAGCTTGGCGTTAGGGCTATGGCTTGCTGGCCTGCCGGGCTTCACGCTGCACGGGAGGAAGGTCGATGGCGCGGACAGTGACTTCGTCCAACATGGCTTGGCCGAGCCCCGTCAGAGAGAACGTGATTCTCAGATCCGTGTTCGCGGCGACCGAGCGATATAGCGTGAACTCCTGCCAGCCATCGGTGACCGGGATTCGTTCCATTAACTCTTCGCCGGACAACGAATCCATAATCGTCAGTCCGTCTTGGTTGGCGGCGATTGTTTGCGGGACGTTGACCCAGCCGTGAATTCGGATCAGCTGACCGGCTTTGACCGAAACGGGCGGCGTCGCGATCCACAACGGTGGCGATTCGATCGGGCCGCTGATGGTCGTCGTTCCCGGTTTCAGATCGACGGCTAGGCGGCAACCATAACGGCCGTCCACTTGTGCGTTTTCAGTCAACTCAACTTTGGTCGCAAACTGCGTGCTGTCGAGCCGATGGTTTTCCCACCCGGCCGCCATCATGTGTTGTAAGTTCTCAAAATCACCGCCCGCCAAGCCATTCGGCTTCCACTTCGAATCCGAGAGCCGCAACGCTAACTCCCAATGCAACGGAATCAAACTGCAGTGCGACATGAACGGTGACGACGTCTTGGATTGAAACGAACCCAGTGGCGGAGCCATGAACTCGCGTCGCACAAACGCCAAATGTTGATCGGCTTGATGGAGGTGCTTGAGCGCCGTTGGGTTGCTGTTTTTCGACACCAGTGAATCAACCGTGCGAAACGTGTTGATCGTTTCGTTGAGCGAACTGCTGGCGGCAGGAACGCTGTGCCCCATCAAGGTCATCTGGCGGTCGATGAGTTGCATCATCGCCAGCCATTGACGTGATATTTCCATGTGCAGATTGAATAGGCTCTGCTTCCCCGGACGTTGAAACGATTGATTGACTTGGCTGACGACCAGCGGGTCCTGAGTCAGAATCACTGCGGACGAGTACGGGCAGGCTTCGATGCGAATCAAGTTACCCGCTGGGTTGCGTTGATGCGACAGTGGCTGCAGGCCAGTTTCGGTGATCTGCCAAGCCCGGTCGGTGAACGTGGTCGAAGAATCTTCGAACGCCACAGGTGCCAGAGGAACGTCGCCCGCCCAGAATTGTTCGTGGTGAGTCGGTCGTTGCACCAACAGCAATCTTGATCGATTGGTTTGCAACGCCGTCACTTCTAAAGAATCGTCAGCCAGCGGTAGCTCACCAAGTACGGCTCCGCCGACCACCCACGGTTGGATGATATCCAAGTGCCCATTGAGCCACTCGATGGTCATCGCGCGAAGTTGAGTCGCAGGGTCGGGTGCGTCCAGACGAGATCGCGACGTGAATCTGAGGCCGCGTGCGCCTCCGGCAATCGCTTCATATGCCAAAAATTTCAACTGCTGCGGTTCGACCGGAGTAGGTGGCACTTGTGTGGAGATCGCCGAAATCTGATCAAGCTGGGCCTGCGACAGTTGCGTTTGCAGGTCCACCCAGACAGGCTTGCTGTTGGCGATCGCTTGGCTGCGTTCGTTGATCCAATCGCTGTACCGACTGGCGATAAAGCTTGTGCCTAGCGGCTTAAGTCCGATTGAAAGGATGTCGGCCGTTTGCGAGATCACGTTCCAGTGCGAGCTGGCGTTGGCGACGATGGGGCGGCCTTCACGTTGGTCCGACTGGCGGATCTCGCGAACTTTTTGATGAATGGTTTCTAGGTTTCGACCCGTCAGGTTTCGGCCCACCGACCACGCGAGGACTCGATCGTAACGGAATGAAATCGAGGTCAGGCCGATCGAAGGCGGGGGAGGGCAGACGATCCACATTCCCAATCGCCGCGCTTCTTCCAGTTGGGCCTCGGTGGCGGTTTGCCTCAGTTCGATCGTGTTGAAGCCAATCGCGTTCAAGAAATCGAATGGCTCGCCTTGATGTTCGATGATGCGAGGGAAAAACGGTTTCTTCTTGACCAACAGAACGGTGCCGTCGCGAGTGACCAGAGAAGGTTGTTTTTCGATCGGTCGGTTCATCGCGGCCAACTCAATGCTTGAGTCATCCACTTTCTCTGGCGGTTGGGACGTGAGCGTTCCATGAGTCCGCACTTTCTCAGCGACTTTGTTCGCGTCAACGGTGCCGTCAACTTTTAAGTCATCGATCTGAACGATCGTTTTGCCCACCCCGCAATGCAAGTTCAAAAGAACCGCGTCCACGTAGGCGTCTCGTGCCTGAATGTCTTGCTTTTCGTTGCCCAGCTTGTTGCGAAGTAACCAAAGGTGTTCGGTCAGTTGTGTTTGCAGGTTATGCGTTTTGCCATCGACTTGAAGAGTCTGCCAGTCGCCGACTTGATCGTAAGCCGGTCCCAGCAGCAGCGTCTTTAGTGGGCCGCTGCCGTCGGGAGAAGGGACGTGTGGCAGAACCACTTGAATCCACATTTGGACGCCCTCACGGGAAGCCTTGATCCGGACAGAGGGCTTTAGGTCGGAGATCACCATCGCGGGCGGTACCGGGTGGGCAACCATTAGCCGAGTGCCGGGGCCACACTGGAACTCGATCTTCTCAAATCGATTGCGTAGTTCGACTTCGTTGGCTCGGGTCTGTTTCCAATGCTGATTAGGAACATGGCAGTCGGATTCATGCCGTTGCCAAGAGGGCGTGGATTTCTCGAACGTCTCGAGGAACTGAGCGGTCGCGGTGCTGGAGGCCAATACGAACACGCAAGCGAGCGTGACCGCGAAGGTAGCCCAATGCGGGATCAGGTGCCGGTGATTCGAAGGGCGCTTGGAGGGGCGCATTGATGGTTGGCTACGAATTTGAAATGTTGGCTTCATTTCATGAGGTGTTTAGGCATCGTGGCGGCCATCTTGTTGACAATGCAACACACGTCCTTGAAACAGCGTTTCGAAAGTACAACATGGGCGTGAAAGTCGCGGCAGGGCCGATTCGAGTGACTTTTATCACTATTCCCTACAGATTACCACATCATTCGGTGTGGAGCTTTTGCAACACGCTTCATTTCGGCAACAGCGGTCGTTTTTGCGTTAAATCATTGCTAGCAAAGCGTTTGTGGATCAACCGGCAAGAATTCCAGTCGTTTGGCACCGCTTCTGCGTAAATGTCGGACAACGAAACCAAAGCACTCCGACGACTAAACTTCTCGATTGAATCAGGACACATCATGGATTTGAAATCAAACCGCAACGTGAAAGTTGACTCCGACCAACTGCCACTCGATTTGAACGATTTGATTTCGGCAGTCAATGACTTGCCGGCTGAGCACCGGGGCAACCTTCAAGCTCCATTGAAACGAGTGGTTGAGTACACTCGTCGCCGACGTCGAATTCTCAACCTAATCCAAGAGGCTTTGAGCCAACTGCGAATGGACATGAAGTACATGATGTTCGACTTGGAAGCCACACGGCGTGAGCGAGACGCCTACAAGAGTACGCTCGACGACGAATTGTAATTTGTTCATTAAGACTACGACCCCCTTTGCCTGAACGACGTGATTCGCCACTGGTGAAACACGGATCGCCCCAAGAGACGCAAGTCATTTCTGGTATCAGTCGCTGCGGTATGACCGCCAGGAATCTTGTGAACATGAAGCCAGCCCTTGTTTTTTGGGCTGGCTTTTCTTCGTTTCAGGCAAGTTCACGATTGCTGGCCGATGCCGGCTGTTGGCGTTCGGTTGTGTTGCTGCCGTTTCAAATGCCGCCTCAGCATCAAATTTGCACCAATTCGAATGTGGACGCAACAATCTGTTGAGACCCTCAGTCGATTAGAATAAGATGAAACGAGAGTCCCTTGATCGACACCCACGATCCCACCTAGGAAGTCATGAGCGAAGTTTCAGTTTCAGCAGAACAGTTGGGAAAGCGGGCTCACGAGTGCGGGTTGCTGACGATCAACGAAGTCCAACTGGCGATCAATGAGGCCGGCGGTCCTGACATCGCCACCTACGAAGACTTCATCAGCATCCTCATGCGCAAGGAACTGCTGACCAATTGGCAGATCGAACGACTGGCCAAGGGCGAGATCCAAGGATACTTCTTTGGCAAGTGGAAGATTCTTTACTTCATCGGGGCCGGCACATTTGCACGAGTTTACCGAGCCGTGCACACAGAAACCAAGGACGTCAAAGCCGTCAAGGTTTTGCGAGTCCGTCACAGTGACGACGAACAGACTCGTGAGGCTTTTATGCGTGAAGCCGATATGGTCATGCAGCTTCGGCATCCAAACATCACGCCGATCTACGAAGTCGATGAGTACAAGAAACGGGTCTACATGGTGATGGACTTTGTCGAAGGCCAAAACCTGCGGGATTACTTTAAGGCTCATCGAAAAATTTCCCACCTGCGCTCGCTTTCGATTACTCGTGACATCGCGGCGGGGTTGGCTTACGCGTTTGAACGAAAAATTACGCATCGCGATTTGAAGTTGTCCAACGTTCTGCTGTCTGCAAAAGGCCAAGCGAAACTGGTTGACTTTGGCTTGGCGATTGGTGGCGATGACTCAGACAAGGGCGGCGGCAAGGCACCTCGCAGTATCGACTACGCAACGCTTGAAAAAGTTTCGGGTGCGAAACGGGACGATAAACGAAGCGACTTATTCTTTTTAGGTTGTATGCTTTACGAAATGGTAACCGGCATCCCACCGCTGGAAGAAACTCGTGAACGAATGCGGCGAGTGGCTTCCCAACGCTTCACGGATATTGTTCCGATCACCGTACACGACCCCGATTTGCCCGATCGATTGGTGATTTTTGTGAATCGACTGATGGAGCTGGATCCAAAAAAGCGGATCCAAACACCCGCGCTTGCTCAAAAGGAAGCAGAAGCGGTGATCGAATCGATCAAGTCCGGCAACGTGAAGAAGTATGATGCCGAAGCGTCCGAAAAAGCGGCGGCCGAGTACGAAAAACAGATGCTGCTCAAGGAGGAAGGACGTGGCTACACGATCATGCTGATCGAATCCAACACGAAGCTACAGGACGTTTTGCGTAACAAACTGAAAGAGCTTGGTTATCGCGTGTTGATCACCAACGATCCCGGGCGAGGCCTTGATCGGTTCATGGACATGAGCGCCGGCGAGGATGAAGACGACGCCAAGGGTTGTGTTATTTTCGGTTGCGTGGGGTTGGGCCGGGAAGCAATGCAGGCGTGTTACAACTTCGCGGCGGATTCCGAGTCCAAGCACGTTCCGTCCTTGATGATTGTCACGGAAAAGCTACAGCGGCACGTCAATCACGACTTGATCGGCGACAAGCATCAAGTTCTGTGCATGCCCGTTAAGTTCACTCACGTGCAGATCGCGCTGAGGAAAGTCTTGGGCATCGAATTGCCCAGTGCGTAGAGTTGCCGATTGCTTTCTGCTTTCTGTCCTCCGCTTAACGCTTCATCGCGAATGACGACAGCAGCGTCAGGACTCCCAACGCCGCTAGGCCCAACAAGCCGTACGAGAAATTCTTCAAGTGGTTGGACTGAATGTTGTAGCCCATGTACTTTGGCTCGACCCATTCGCCCAAGCCATCCTCCAAGTCTTGCTGATGCCAGACATGCCATAGCTCACCTGCCGAGAACTGATCGATATCGTGCTCCACCATCGCGATGTGACCGTCAATATCCACGGGAGTGAACAAAGATTGGCTATACCAATACAGGGCCACACCTGCGAGACCTGCCACAACCGCCGTGATCAGACCAATCGCAAAGACGTAACGCTTCCAGCCTATGTCGCCGCTGTTCGATGCCGTTGTATCCGGTGACGAATCATCGCTGATCGGCAGCCGTTTCAGCGTTCCCAGCTTCGGAACATCGATCGCGGTGCCACATTGAGGGCAATCTAGCGGTTGTCCTGCCTGACTTGTCGTCAGCTGAAATTGATAATCGCAGCCAATGCAAGGCAGCAAGTAATGAATCGGCATGGCAGGAGTGATTGGTTTCGCGGTGTGACTTGAATAATCAGTTGATTGGAGTTGTTCAGTATAGGTTGTTCTGGCGTTTGGTTCTCCTGACGTTCGCAGGACTAAGTGGCTCAAGCCTATGGTTTTTACGCCAATGATTGCCGGCTGTTCAATGCTGATGTCGCCAAACGCTGGTGGCGAGTCATTGATTCTGGGGTGGCAACGCGGTTCTGGCCTCTTAGCAATGCACCGCGAAAACTTGCTGAATTTTCGCCCATCCCCACTGATTTTCGGCCGAGATAGTGTCCGACGTAAGTGACAGCATTTTACTGGCGACTGTTGTGAGCTGTTACCGGGGAACGAATCCAGTTTTCGCGAACTTCATTGGGCGAGCTTTTTCTGGTTGCTGGGGCAGCAGAGCCGTTTGAGTAACGCGGATGCTTCTTCAGCGGAAGAATCAAAAAAGCTTGACGATCGGATGGTATCCTTCAAGTCGATTCTCGGTGGATTCAGCGACCCTAGAGGCAATGCCGCTGGTCTCGCAGGGTGAACCTTGGCGGTTGCGACCACACCGACAGCAATTTCGATGCCAGCCCGTTCGTTTTAATGCTCCCTACCGGCAACGTTTCGGCAAAGGCGATTTTCCACTTGATGCTGGATAAAACCGGAGTGAAACGGATTTTCTGACTGGACCGGGGCAAGGCCCGAGGTAAAATTCAGACTGATCGCATTCAACGCTCAAGCTGTTTCCACAGCCCAGTACGAAAGCCGCGTGGCAACCGTTGCCCGCCGTATGCTCTCGCCTTATTTGTTGAGCCATGTTTGAAGCGATTTTGGCGGCGCTGATTTCCATGTCAGCAGTAGGATGCGAATTTCCTAAAAGGCGATTTTTGACTTCGTGACAGGGCTGTTGGAGCGGAGTCCACGGAAGATGGCAGGATAAAACGGAATATTGCGTGGCAGGTTCGTCCCGTTGGCTTGGGGCGTTGTTGCTAGTTGTTATTAGACAAACGCAATCGTTGATCGTGTCTGTTCAAGTGTTCCACGGAGGTCTTATCTGACATTTCACGCTGGGTTGGTGGTTTTCTACGGCCTTTGTGAACGGTTGGATGGTTTTGAACGTACAAGCCGGTGCACCACGCGAACGGTGCATCTCGATCTGCACGGGGGTGTTGATTATGGTTTGCATGGAATGGGTTCGCTAACTGTAATATTTTTCCAAATATCGGCTACTGCTTCGGTGACCCCTAAGTGGTGGTAGAGTTTGGTCCTTAGTTTCTTAAACGATTTCTGGCGTAGGAGTATCAAGGTTGTACGACACATTGCTCGAAGATTTTGATAGTGAAGCAACACGGACACGAGTTACCCCGCAGGGTTTCGAGGACGTGGTGGCAGGTGGAGCCGAAGTTGCTCCGGCAGACGATTCAACCGATGGGGTTGCTGCCAGCACGACGGATGCGAAAGCTTCTACCACCGACGAGGCCGAAGAGGTTCGATCGGGAGTCGATGAAGCGGAAACTTGGTCCGATGATCCGGTGCGAATGTACCTGACTCAGATGGGTGAGATCCCACTGCTCACTCGGCAAGAGGAAATCACGCTTGCCAAGGACATCGAAGACACCCGGCGTGCGTTCCGAACGCACTTGTTGGAGTGCGATTATGTGCTGAAGGTCGCGTTTAAAACGCTCGTCCGAGTCCATCACGGCGAACTACCGTTTGATCGGACCGTTCAGGTGTCGGTGACCGACCGCCTAGAGAAAGAGCAGATTCTTGGCCGAATCCCTCACAACTTGGAAACGCTGTCGGTGTTGCTGAAACGCAACCGTCACGATTTCCTATTGGCGTATTCGAAAACTCAATCCAAGGCCAAGCGCCGCAAAGCGTGGCAAAACCTGTCTCGCCGTCGCCGTCGGGCAGTCCGCCTGATCGAGGAACTTGGTTTGCGGACTCAGAGAATCGAATCCTTGATCCGAGTGGTCGAAGACTTCAGTGATCGCGTCGACAAGCTGTCTGCGAAAATTCAAAAGCACAAGAAAGCTGGCAAGCCGGCTGCCGAACGTGAGCCTTGGATCGCGGAAATGCGTCGCATTCTTCTCGCAGTGCAGGAATCGCCCAAAAGCTTGCGTCAGCGAGTCAAAACGTTGCGTTCCACCTACACCAAATACCAAAAGGCGAAGCGTGAGCTGTCTGAAGGTAACCTTCGCTTGGTGGTTTCGATCGCCAAGAAGTATCGCAACCGTGGCCTGAGCTTCTTGGATCTGATTCAGGAAGGCAACGCTGGCTTGATGCGAGCGGTCGACAAGTTCGAGTACCGTCGCGGATTCAAGTTCTGCACTTACGCCACTTGGTGGATTCGTCAGGCGATCACTCGTGCGGTTGCTGACCAGAGTCGAACGATTCGAATTCCAGTTCACATGGTCGAGACCATGTCACGCGTTCGCTCGGTTTCACGGCAGCTACTACAGGAGCTTGGTCGCGAACCATCGCTTGAAGAAGTGGCTCGACGCAGCGAGACAACGGTTGACGAAGCCCGTCGCGTGTTGGCGATGAGCCGTTATCCGATTAGCTTGGATCGTCCGGTTGGAAATAGCGAGGACAGCCACTTTGGTGACTTGCTGCCCGACGGCGAGGCGGAAAACCCGTCGATCGGTGCGGCTCAGGAGATGCTTCGCGGTCGCATTCAAGACGTGCTGAAGACGCTCAGTTATCGCGAGCGTGAAATCATCAAGCTTCGTTACGGGCTGGGTGATGGCTACAGCTACACCTTGGAAGAGGTCGGTCACATTTTCAAAGTGACTCGTGAGCGTATTCGTCAGATTGAAGCGAAGGCCGTTCGCAAGCTGCAGCAACCAAGCCGCAGCCAAGAACTGGTCGGCTTCCTCGACTGACCAAGCGACCACTGTGGCATCGTCACAAGAATATAGAAACCAAAAGCCGCGTCATTTGACGCGGCTTTTTTTGGTGCCAGTAAAAAAGCTCGCGTCGCGAGCAGTGTCGGACAATTGTTCCAATTGTTGTGCTGGCGAAGCCAGCCCAGACTTGCCAACAATTGGGACAATTGTCCGACACTTCTTACCGATCCAAGTCGCGGCTTGGGCCGACTGCCGCAGATGACGATTCTTGCTGTTCCAACAGCCTAGAGAGTTCCTCATTGGCTTCAAACGCGGCCAGTTGAGCGTCGCCAGAATCCGGATCGGCCAGCGAGACCCATTGGTACAAACTAACGGCCTCGCGGTACGCGTTGATGGCCTCGGCCGGCTGCTTGATCAGCTGGTAGATGTTCCCCATGCGACGGTAGGACCGCGCGAGCTCGGCGGCTAGGTCAACGTTGTCGGCATTCTGTTCTGCAAATTGACGGTAGAAGGTCAGCAGTTTGTCCAGAAACTCTGCATCGGCATCGGTCAACGACATCTCAAACCCAGTCAGTTCGTTGAACCCATCAATCTCCCACGCCTCTTGCGTCGCCACCTTCCGGAACATTTCGTCGAATACTTCCATGGTGATCGCCACATTTTTTTCAGCCAGCGCGATCCCTTCGGCGGTCTTCCTCTCATTTTCGATCGCCTCATTCTTATTCTCGATCGCCTGCTCAAGCGCTTCGGCGGTCGCGGTCTGCTGTTCGTGTAGAAGCGCCTTCTGATGCTGTAGAAGTTCCGTTTGCTCTTGCAGCTTGCCCAACGCATCATTGGTCGACCAGTAGCCAATCGAGGTCACGACGGCAACCAGCGTCAGTAAAGCCAAACTCAAACCCGATAGGCTTGCCGCCAGCGGATTGGATCGAGCCCACCGTTTCGCGTGCTGCCACGTCGACGCACGCCGCGCCGAGATGGCTCGACCTTCGCGAAACGCCAGTAGGTCGTCTCGAAATGCTTTTGCATCACGGTATCGCGATTCGGGTTCCTGCGAGACCGCTTTCTCGATGACAGTCGACAGGTCAGTTGGGATTTTTGCGTTCAGTTTGCGAAGCGGGCTCGGGCGAGTGGTCGTGATCTTGTTTAGCACTTCAGCCGGACTGCCGCCAGCGAAGGCCGGTTGCGACGCGATCAGCTCGTAAATCGTCAAGCCAAGACAATAGACCTCGCTTTGCGCGTCGTACTGACCTTTGAGCGACTCGGGTGCAAGGTATTGAGGCGTTCCAATCAGATCGCCAGTTTTCGTTAGGTGGACATCGCTGTCCGAATATTTTGCGAGACCAAAATCGGTAATCCTGACGACTCCGTCGTCTCCAAGCAAAAAATTCGAAGGCTTCAGATCACGATGAAAAACACCTTGCCCATGCGCGTAGGCCAAAGCATCGGCAAGGTCCGCACCAACCCGCGCCGCCCAGCGAAAATGAGCTTGATCAGAACGATTGGATGCGGTTTTTGGCTGATCACTCGACGCAGAATCGGAATCGGAAGACTTGCGCCTCGTTTTTCGTTCACCAATCAACTCGTCCAGTCCTCGACCAGCGACATAATCCATGACGTAGTAGTGAAACGATTCATTCTGTCCGACGCCAAACACGCCGACGATATGAGTGTGATGCAATCGAGCAGCGGCCTGTGCTTCACCCTGAAAGCGATCAACGCGATCTTCCGACGACGCCAACGAGGGCGGCAGAACTTTAATCGCAACCTGACGGCCCAACGTTTGATGCTTGCCTAGGTAGACGACTCCCATGCCACCACGTCCCAGCTCAGATAAGACATTGTATTCGCCGATTGTTTCGGGCATCGGAAACTTAGTTCGATCAAACGACGCCGTTGAGTCAACCGCAGTGGATTTCAAACCTTCAATCGCCGCGACTGAACCAAGCAATTCACCCAATTGGCAATGCAGCTGAGGGTAACGTTTTTGGAAGTCTGCGACTTGCGGGTTCTGCCCGGCGCGGATCTGACGCGTGAAGTCATCGACGATCGAGTCAAGCAGTTGCTCGGACGCTTCGTCATGAGCCTCGTCAGGCATTTCTTGATTACTGGCCGGCCGGTTCATCGAACTGCTGTGCTTCTTTCATGATTTCACCCACTCGTTTGAGTGCTCGTAGGTACCGTTTGCTGGCTGCGGACGGTTGCAGACCAAGCACCTTGGCAGTCTCGACATTCGACAACTCCTCGAAGTGCCGCAACGCGATGACTTCGCGATCGGTTTCGTTCATCTCATCCAACGCCCGTTTGAGGAACTCCAACTGTTCTTCACGCTGAACGACCAAGCTTGGGGACGTAATTTGTGCCGCCAAATGATGAGCGAGGCACATTGAGGTCTGACCGTGGTTCTGGTTGGACGAACCGAAATTCACTTCGGCTCGAGCATCTCGTTTGGCAGCACCCAGATGAAATCGATGCAGTTCGTGAAGTTTTTGCTGAACTTCCAGCCGCAACCAAACAAAAAACGGCAGGTCGGGTTGTTCCAGAAAGTGATCAATCCGTTTCGCGGCTCGCACGTATGTTTCTTGAATGACATCCGATTCCGATACCCTCGCTGCCAGCCGGCGATCCATTCGAAACCGAATAATCTGCTTCAAGCGAGGCTGAAAAGCCGAAAAATGTTCTGCCAAAGCTTCGTCGCCCCGCTCGCGCAATGCTTGTTCGATTGTGCTGTCATCTGCAAGTTCACGCTGGGAATTCGGGTCATTCATAACGCTATATTATAGGTTCTTGATTGCGTCGGCAGCAGCTAAAGATGAGGGGATACGGCTTTTTTGCGTCCTTACAAATAAAGAAATGCGTGTCAGATATGGATGACCGACCATGGAATCGTGGCACATAATTGACAAAAGGTCAGGTACGTAGAATCCAAACGTGAAGGAAAATCAAATGAAAAACAAATCCATTCTACTGATAGCTGGCATCGTTGCCGTGACGTTCTTGTTCGCTCAAACGTCGCAGGCTCAGCGACCTGAGAAAAGCGATCAAAACAATAGCCAGCGTGCCGAGCGAGGCAAGCGAAAAGGTGACGCCGAGAAACGGCGTCGTCGCCCGAGCCCGGAAATGTTGATTGAACGGTTTGATACCGATGGTGATGGAAGTCTCGCCGTTACTGAATTGCCAGAGCGAATGCAAAAGCGATTCGAAAAAGTTGATATCAACGGAGATGGCTTTGTGTCCGCCGACGAGCTCACAACCGCTTTCGAAAGTCGGCAAGGAAAAGGTGAGCGGAATGGTGAAGGCAAAGGCAAAGGCAAGGGCAAAGCAAAGGGTAAAGGCAAGGGCAAGGGCAAGGAAAAAGATGAACGTGGCGGTCCTGATAAGCGTGAACGCGGCGACGGAGAGAAAGGGAAGCGAAGCATGGATCCTACCAAGTTGCTTCAGCGAATGGATAAGGACGGTGACGAAAAAATTTCCCTCGAAGAAGCCCCCGATCGATTCAAGAAGAACTTCTCAAAAATGGATGCCAACGCCGACGGGTTTGTTGAACTTGCCGAGCTGAAAACCGCAATGGAAACGATGCGGCAGAAGCGTGGT
Source organism: uncultured Pirellulaceae bacterium (assembly GCA_937929805.1). Taxonomy (GTDB): domain Bacteria; phylum Planctomycetota; class Planctomycetia; order Pirellulales; family Pirellulaceae; genus Mariniblastus. Next base: position 154,488 of record CALFUT010000001.1, on the reverse strand, counting down.
GAGAAAAGTCAAAGCAAAGGCAAACGCAATCGTGGCGACGGCCAGAAACCAATCGAGCCAAAGTTGCCACCAGTCGACTTCGAGCTTTAAAGTCAGCCGAAGTCGGTGCTCGGGAGGGGAAGGCTCCGTCCCCCCCTCGGTTTAACGCCCCGCTTGGATGGTTGAGCTTCTTGCTTGGCACGGCTCGGGCGGATCCTCGCCCTCCTGCGACACGACCACTGTCCAACCAAAATTCACTGAACGAGAGATTGTGACGATGACCATCCGAACTACCCAAAGCTTGACCTTTCGCTCTGTGCTTCAGCTGCTGATTGCGGTGATCGCTTCCAGTGGTGGTTTGGTTACCAGTCAGCTTGCGGCGCAAACGATGTCGGAAGAAGACCAAGCGAAATTTTTCGAAACCAAAATTCGGCCGGTGTTGGTTCGCGAATGTTACGGCTGCCATAGCTCTCAGTCGGGGCAAGCACGTGGTGGTTTGCTCTTAGACACGCGAGAATCTTCTCACGCCGGAGGTGATTCCGGACCGGCGGTCGTCCCGGGTTCGCTAGACGAGAGTCTGATCATCAGCTCGCTGGAGTACGAAGACTATCGGATGCCGCCCGGCGGAAAACTTTCAGCCAATATCGTTCGCGACTTCCGGACTTGGGTTGAAAATGGAGCGTTTGACCCTCGCGAGTTGGAGATTCAGGAAGTTCAATCTGAAATTTCCACCAAAGATATCGAACGTGGACGCGAGTTTTGGTCATTTGTATCGGTCCAGGAACCGGAGCCGCCAACGGTGGATGCATCAGACTGGGCGGCCTCAACCATCGACCGATTCGTTTTGGCAAAATTCCAAGAAGAAGGAATCCAGCCCGCTGTGGATGCGGATCCCTTGACGCTTTTGCGTCGGTTGGCCTTAGACTTGACCGGGTTGCCTGCCAGCGATTCGCTACGCAAAAGGTTTCTTGAGAAGTACGAATCCAATTCGGAGCACGCGATCGAGTACTTAGTCGATTCTCTGCTGGCAAGTGAATCTTTTGGCGAACGCTGGGGGCGTCATTGGTTGGACGTTGCTCGCTACGCGGAATCATCCGGCAAAGAAGTGAATATGACGTATCCCCACGCGTGGCGATATCGTGACTACGTGATCGACTCGTTCAACGACGACCGACCGTACGATGAATTTCTGCGTCAACAGATTGCGGGCGACCTGTTGCCGATTGGTCGCGGTCCTGACGCGAAAGACCAGTGGTCAGAGAATTTGGTTGCGACTGGATTCCTTGCGATCGGCACCAAAACATTGACCGAACGGAATGGTCGGCAATTCGACCTTGATCTAGTGGATGAGCAGATTGATGTGCTGGGCAGCGTTGTGCTGGGAGTCTCCGTTGCTTGTGCGCGATGTCACGACCACAAATTCGATCCGATTCCTCAGGCTGATTACTACGCACTGGCGGGTATTTTTCAAAGCACGGATACTTATTATGGAACGCTCAAAAGTCAGCAAAACCGCCGGCCGACCAGCCTGATTACGTTACCCTCGCGTGATTCCAAATCGTATGAACCCGCCATCTCAACGGATCAGCTTCAATCCCTCAAGGATCAGCTCGCTGACGCCGAATCGAGTCTCGCGGAAGCGCTTCGTGCTCGCCGACAGGGGAACCAAGAAAAATCCAATAAGATGGAGCCCATGAAAACCGTGTTGTCGGTTGCTCGTGCTTCGGGGTTGGCTGGTTTTCTGCGAGCAAAAATTAACTCATACGCAGAAGACGGCACTCCGCTGGCGCTGGCGATGGGAGTTCAAGATTCCGATACGATCGAAGACACGCGTTTGTTGGTTCGAGGAGAATTTGACAAACCGGCCGACGTGATTCCGCGAGGCTTCCCGCAAGTCTTGACCGATCAGCCCGTGTCACTTCCAGAAAATTCTTCAGGCCGCCGCGAGTTGGCCCAATGGTTGACGGACCCAAAGCATCCTCTGACTGCTCGCGTGATGGCGAATCGAGTCTGGGGCTACCTGCTTGGGCAAGGCATTGTTACTAGCACCAACAACTTTGGTTCGACGGGAGCCACGCCGACTCATCCGGAGTTGCTCGACTACTTGGCCAGTCAGTTTGTTCAGAATGGCTGGAGTGTCAAAAAATTAATCCGTGAGATCGCGACCTCTCGCGTTTATCGGCTCAGTTCTGAGTATGACGAAGCAAACTATCTGGCCGATCCAGACAACCAGTTGTTGTGGCGACATCAGCCACGACGCCTAGAAGCGGAAGTCATTCGTGATTGTATGTTGGCCATGGGTGGGCAGCTTGATCAAAATCGACCTCAACGGTCTTTGGTTGCCGACGCCGGACCGGCGATCGTTCGCGAAGGTGCCTTGAACACGGGCTCGTCGCCAGACATGGCCAGTGAGTCGATGAAGAACCGCAGCGAGCGACGGCGTCGAGGCAGCGAAGCTGATAGTAAGTCGGTCCGGCTGAAGCAGGTTCGCTTCGATGTGCGTTCTAACCATCGCAGTATTTACTTGCCCATTCTTCGGGATCAAGTGACGCGAGCGATGAATGTTTTGGACTTTGCGGACCCGAATCGTCCGGTGGGTGAGCGCGAAGAATCCAACACACCCGATCAAGGATTGTACTTTCTGAACAATCCTCTCGTGATCGAACAATCAAAATCACTCGCGAAAAAAATCGCGTCAGCTCCAGAAGCGAAATCCATCTCCGACAAACTGCAATTGGCGTTCGAGTCAATTTACGGTCGCCCGGCAGATCGCAAAGAGCTTCGGGTGGCGCGTAATTTTTGCACGACGATGCGAAATGAGCCAATAGAAAAGCAGCTGTCTATGTTTTGCCAAGCGTTGTTCGCGTCGGCCGAGTTCCGTTACACGCGTTAGCGATTTAAGCCATCATGCGTCACGCAAAGGTGAGCATGCAATTGAGGACAGTCACGTCCATACGAGTTAAGTTTATTTGGAGTCGATCATGTCAGATCTGTTTTCGATCACGCGCCGTGACTTACTGAAAACCGTGTCGTCCGGATTCGGGTACCTTGCGTTTTCATCGTTGGCGGCTGCCGCTTCGGCGAAAGAAGCCAATCCCCTCGCGCCGAAGGTTGCTCACTTTCCCGCCAAAGCGAAACGGGTCATCTTTCTTTGCATGCGGGGCGGTCCTTCTCACGTGGACACATTCGACTACAAACCGGCACTTAAACGCGACAATGGCAAGACCGGACAGTTTCGCGGTTCGTTGCTCGCCAGCCCGTGGGAATTCAAACAGCAAGGAAAATCGGGCCTGTGGATTTCAGAACTGTTACCCAAAATCGGCTCGATGGCAGATGAGCTTTGTTTGTTGCGGGGCATGCATACCGATCGACCCGTCCATCCGTTGGCCATGACAGCGTTGCACACCGGAAACTCGCAACTGGTCCGACCTTCGCTTGGAGCATGGACCTTGTACGGTTTGGGATCCGAAAACGAGAGCATGCCGGGCTTCATCTCGATCGATCCCGCTTCCGGGTCGGCTCAGCACTACGGCAGCTCGTTTCTTCCGGCAGTCTACCAAGGAACGAAACTTTCTGGCTCAAACCGGCGAGGCCGTTCGGCGCGTCGCGGAGGAGGTGGCAGCGTTGTTCCGGACATCAAGAATCCGCAGTTGTCCACTCGTCAACAACGGCAGCAGATTGATCTGATTCAGGAACTGAACAAGGCCAAGCTGAAGCGTGAAAAGCACGCGCCGGCGGTTGAGGGCGTGATCGAGTCATACGAGTTGGCGTTTCGTATGCAATCCGAGATGCCGGACCTGATGGACATGTCTCGCGAAAGCGAAAAAACGATGAAGCTTTACGGAATCGATGGCAGCGAGTCCGACAAATTTGGCCGCAAATGTTTGTTGGCTCGCCGACTGTCCGAGTCTGGCGTTCGTTTTGTTGAAGTGTCACACAACGGCTGGGATACTCATCGCGGCATGGACACTTCCATCCCGCGTTTGTGTGAGCAGATTGATCGACCGATTGCCGGTCTGTTGGCGGATCTAAAGCAGCGAAAAATGCTGGACGAAACACTCGTGATCTGGTCGGGTGAATTTGGACGGACCCCTTACGCTCAAAACGGAAATGGCCGCGACCATAACAACAAAGGCTACACGTCTTGGATGGCGGGCGGTGGCGTGAAAGGCGGCTTCAGCTTCGGTGCGACTGATGAACACGGCCACACGGCGGTCGAAGGCAAGTGTCACACGCACGATTGGCACGCCACGATTTTGCATTTGATGGGCCTGAACCATGAGCAGCTAACGTATCGCCACGCCGGACGCGATTTCCGCCTGACTGATGTGGCGGGAAATGTGTTGAAAGAGATTGTGGCGTAGCGGGTTCGATTGACAGGGTTTGCGTTGCCAGCGTGCTTGTATTAGGCGAGTGTCTCGCAACAAACCCAGCTAGGTCCAAGTAATCATACGCACCGCGAGTTCACCAATACAACCGTCCCCAAAACACATAGCTGAACAACGCAATTGAAGTTAGCCCGGTAAGCATAGCGACGAAACGATTGGGCCATTTGACTAACGCGACGACGAGGCCAACGGACACCATCAGGGGTACCTTGGCGAATAAAACATAGATGATAAATAACAGCACTTGTAGCGAGAAGAAACCTTCCTCAGGTGACCGCGGTGTAATTGATCGGCGACGATTAGGCTAGCCGTCAGCAGGGCCCATCCAGCCATCGGGGCGACCATGCACCAAGTTGCCCTTGTTCGATAACTCATCGGCGTTTGGAGCCAATCATCATCTGTTTGATGCTTCACCTATTCAATTCCACAATTGGGGTTTCACGGCAATCGCTAAACGGTTAGCTCTCAATCTTCACCCGCTGGAAACAGCTTTCCACTGAGGTATGTTTTTACTTCCTTAACTTTTTTTGTGGTTCTAACCGCATCCGAAAACCCTGTAGAGGCATCCACAGGCACAGCAAAGTCTTCTTCAAAGATTTCGGCAAGCGATCGTGTGGATGTGGTGTAGTCGGTCGTCGAAGAGCCTGCCTCGAAACGCGCGTCTACTTGGTCGAATATCTTGGGGCCATGTTCGCGTCCAACAAGCCACAAGATTGTCATCTCTGCCCTTGCCACTTTCTTCGCCACGGCTCGAGGTAGGTTTCTGTCCTTTTGTTTTGCCTTGATTAGCTCGCTATTCGCTTTTCGCTCGTAGTAGAGGAAAGGTGAAACGTTATCGGCCGGAACCTTTAATCCGGCATCTCGCGCCTTCCGTTTTGAACGCAAATGGGCTTGGCTTGCCTTAAGCACCTTTTCAAGTGGCATTTCGTCAGGGAAGCCGACTTGTTCGAGGTTGTGAAGGCTTGCTAAATTTTCCAAGCCGTCACCGGTAACTTGAGTTTGGCTAAGTCCAAGTGTTCGTAAAGACGGCAACTTCGCGATAGCTTTAAGACTTTTGTTGTCGATAGGGCAGCCGGTTAATCTTAGTTTTTCTAACCGTTCAAACCCTTGAGCAAAACAAGCACCAGTAATATTGGAAAAGCTGGCATCGATTTCTTTGAGTGAGCCAAGAACACCCAAGCCAGCAAAACCTTCGTCATTAATGCCTTTCTCTTTGACCAGCAGCAGGTGCTCCAAAGTTTGAAGATTGCCAAGTGGCTGTAGGCTTGAGTTATCAATTTGGCCTCCATGGATGTCCAACTTGGTGATTCTGAGCTTTGAAATAGCACGCATGTCTTCTTCAGACAGATCCAAACCCCAAAGTTGCAAAGTCTGAAGGCCTCGCAAACCACGCAAAACTGGCAACGTTCGCTCAAGGTCCCGCCTGCTTCTTCCAATACTTACAGTTGCTATCTGTTGTCGGAGCGAGTAGCGAAACGTAATGTTCGGACTATCCACAGCCAACTTTTTAAGGGTTCTTTCACTAGACCAGCAACTCCATGCGGCCAATGTGAGACATAGACCAGCAACTGAGGCAATAGTGAGTTTATTCATCTGACTCTCTCAATTCCTGAGAAGGCTGGAATAGTGGATGACCCAACGGTACCAGCTTCCCAGCCTGCCACTAATCCTCTTTCAACTCATCAATATAAATCTGAATGCGCTTGATTTCGCCCCCATCCAGCCAGATGCCGTGCTGTTCACAGCGGTCGACCACGACGCCGCAACCGCGAGCAAATGGGACCTGCTTCATCGTTTCGCGGCATTCCGGGCAATTGATATCGGCGGAGGTTCTCATCATCGTGCTGTTGTTTCCTGACCAGCGTTTGATGATCGATTCCTTGTCCGATTTTGTGAACTCGTAAACTTCCGAATTAAGAATTTTCTTGAACGATGTTGGGTTTATCCAGTGGCCCCAGCACGTATTGCAGAATTCGACAGTTTGGTTTTCGTACACCTCATCGGTCATGGGCAGATGGCAGCGTGGGCAGTCAGACATTTTCACTTCCAACAAACGACATTCGAAATAGCTCGGGCACGCGAGGCGGCCTCGGTCGACGTGTTATCCTAACTTATGAGCCTTCCGGAGCGAAACCAACCAGTTGAGAGATTCGGAATACGGGCCTTGGTGCAGAAGTTTCTGCTGTTTCAGAAGCGGCCGCAAACTGGTTCCAAGTCCTTGTCGATGGAGCAGGATCTGTTCGAGTTGACTGAGCTTGTTCAGGCCCTTGCGATGCACGGATGTCTTTCGCGAAACGAACAGCGCTAAAAAGTGCGACAGCTGCGATCAGTTCGATGACAATCGCGGCAAACAGCTTTGACTTTTTCTTACGGCGATTTCGACGTCGTGTTGGTTTTGACTTTGCCGGTGCATTCTTACGATTCTTGCGGGACATGATTCACTCCTTTGTTGTTCGTGCCCAAACGTTTGTCTGATTTGCTGTACGAGCAACATCAATGCCAAGTTCCACCGAACGGGCTCAAAAATCGCAAATCGATCAAATCGTCGCTGCAAGTATGGTGCTGGCAAGGTACATTGGTCAAAACGCGCCGCGCAACTTCAGCCAAGCCGCAAACTTTGACATCGATGTCGAGACGATTTTGAAAGATTTACAATCACGCCGTGACGAGATCGCTCAGCAGTATTTTGACTTGCTGAAGTTCGACCCGTATCCGGTTCAAGAAGAAGCTCTGTTTGCATGGTTTGAAAACGAACAGGGCGTGCTGGTTTGTGCTCCGACCGGAACCGGAAAAACGCTGATCGCCGAAGCCGCGTTGTATGAGGCATTGCAACTTGGCAAACAGGCGTACTACACCACGCCCTTGATCGCGCTGACCGATCAGAAGTTTCGTGAGCTCCAGGAGAAAGCCGTCCAATGGGGATTCAGTGCGGACGATGTCGGGCTGGTTACTGGCAATCGAAAAGTGAATCCTCAGGCGAAGATTCTGGTCGTCGTGGCCGAGATTTTGCTCAACCGATTGTTGCACACCGAAGCCTTTGACTTCCGCGATACGTGGGCTGTCGTGATGGACGAGTTCCATAGTTTTAACGATCCGGAACGAGGCATCGTGTGGGAGTTCAGCTTGGGTTTGCTGCCGCCGGAAGTCAAAACGCTGCTGCTGTCGGCCACGGTCGGCAACAGCATGGAGTTCGTGCAATGGTTAACGCGAGTTCACAATCGCCGCTTGAAGCTGGTCGAAGGCACCGAGCGGAAGGTTCCGCTAACCTACCATTGGGTCGAGGACGAAATGCTACCCGAGCAGATCGAAAAAATGGTGCAGGGCACCGAAGAAAGTCGCTACACGCCCGCGCTGCTGTTCTGTTTCAACCGCGAGCAATGTTGGACGATGGCGGAAATGCTCAAAGGGAAAAAGTGTGTCGACTCGGCTCAGCAGAAACTTCTGTCGGCGCGGCTCGATGAGCACGATTGGTCGCAGGGCGTGGGTCCAAAGCTGAAACAGATTCTGATCCGAGGCATCGGTGTCCACCACGCGGGCGTGTTACCTCGCTATCGTCAGATCGTTGAAGAGTTGTTCATTGAAAAACTACTTAGCGTGTGCGTCTGCACCGAAACCTTGGCCGCCGGTTTGAACTTGCCCGCGCGAAGCGTTGTGCTGCCGACGTTGATCAAAGGGCCACGCGGAAAGATGAAAACCATTCCTGTCGCGTCGGCTCATCAGATGTTCGGTCGAGCCGGACGGCCTCAGTTCGATGACCAAGGACATGTGTTCGCGTTGCCCCATGAAGACGACGTGAAAATTCTGCGTTGGAAAGAGAAGTACGATCAAATCCCTGAGGACACCAAAGATCCGGGGCTACGCAAGGCAAAGAAATCGCTCAAGAAGAAGCAGCCCAAACGGCGTGAGGGGCAGCAGTATTGGAGTCAGCAACAATTCGATCAGTTGGTTGCGGCACCGTCGGCCGATCTTGCAAGTCGCGGCCCGCTGCCGTGGCGGTTGCTAGTTTACATGCTCGATGCATCGTCCGAAGTCGAGCGAATTCGCAAGTTGATTGCCGGTCGCTTGTTAAAACCGAAAGATCAAGAATCGGCTCAGAAGATTCTCAACCGGCAGTTGATCACGCTGTGGCGCGGCGGTTACATCACGCTTGATCCGAAGCCGCCGATTGAACTGGTAGGTCCGGAGCCAAAAGAAGCGGCAAGCGAACTGGAAGGAGCCAGCACATTGCCGTCGTTAGGCTCGGACGGAGCCTCGCCCTCCCTCGCACCTGACGAACGCCGGGAAGGGAATGTTCAGCCCGACCCTAAAGCTTCGCAACACGGGGAGGGGAAGGCTCCGTCCGCCCCCAAAACTGCTCAGCACCGGGAGGTGAAGGCTCCGTCCGCCCCAAGTATTTCCGCACCGCCCGAATCAACTGACGCCGCTCCAACCTTAACTTTTGGTGGCGGCATGTTGGATCTTGGGCAGAAAAAGGAAAATAAGCTACCGCCCGAGAAAACGGCGGCCGGGTCCAGTAAGAAAAATGCGAAACCGGATTTGGAGGAAGACGAAAAACTCCAATACAAACCGATCACTGCCACGCCCACCGAAGCGATGGACGACCTGTTGTTACTTCGAGGCGTTCATCCGCTGTACGCGGTCTTTTTGATGAAGCACTTGGGAATCGCCGATCGCAACGAACGAGTGATGGCCTTTGAGAGTATTTTGGAGCTGTCGCGATCCCTGGGCAAGGCGATTCGGATTCCGCAGCCCGAGTACCTGCCGCCCGGTCCGCTGGCAACGACGCGGCTCGATTCACAACTGTTGAAGCTGGGGCTCGCGACGGCGGAAGAGTTATATGGCAAAGACGAAGACGAGGAAGAAAACAGCAGTTACTTTGATGACGACTGGATTCCGATCCTGACGCTGCCCTACAAGTTGCAGCGTTTGTTCCAGCATGACTTTCCGGACGTACACGATGTGAAAGTCACTCCTGTTTGGGTCGCGGGCGAAGCACTGCAATACGGTACAGACTTCAACAAATACATCACCAGCAACAAACTGCAAAAACAGGAAGGCATTGTCTTCCGCCATCTGCTCCGCTTGGTGTTGCTGCTGGACGAGATGGCGGAGCTCTGTCCACCGGATGTTGAGCATGATGTGTGGCGAGATGACCTGGCCGACATTGCGAATCAGTTGGAAGACATGTGCCGCAGCGTCGATCCACAGAGCACCGACCAATGGCTGGCCGAAACACGGCCAGAGAAAACGAACGACTGATTCCTTGACAGGATTGCCATGTTCAACGGGATGTCATCAGGCAAAGGTTTATCCATCGTGTTGATCCCGTCGGAATTTGAAGTGCAAATAGTCAACAACCGACAAAACTCTAATATCTGCTGTTCAAAACTGCGATTAGAAGAACAGAGACTACGGTGGGTGTTAGAACTTGGGTGATGCACGAGTCGTTAATTCGGCAGGTGCGAGGTGTCCCGATCAAAGAACACCATTAGGGTTACCTGAATCAAATACGAACTCGTGTCGATGAAGCGTTCATGCTTGGCAGCCGTTCGCTTGGCATCGTTCGCATCACGCCAGTCCACGATTCCATTAGGCACACCCGCTTCGGATTCGCCGGACGCCCCAAACCACAGATTCGAATACGACTTGTTGTTGGAAAAAGCGTAACGATGGTTGGCTCGCTCAGAGATTGATTTCTGTTTGGACGCTTTTCCGACCCGCCATTCCATTTTCGCCAACTGCAGCGAAGGGCCGGGATAAAGATAATGGTTCGTTTCGGGATCGCCCGCAAAAAAGTGCTTCCACTTTGTACCGTAGTAGCGCCAGTTTGTTGGGTCTTCGGTTTGGAAAGTCATTTTTGGACTGTCTTTTGAGCCGTTGGTCCACCAGTCGCTTATTTCTTGAGCGAAACGGTCATCGGCGGGCAGGAGCCCACTTTCGTAGGGCAGGAAACAAATCTGATCAACGCGATCACCGTAACCGGGAGAAAAATCTTTCGCGGCTTCTCGGTATCGATAGAAGTTTTTCCAGTCGCCAAGGTCCTTCATCGCGACTACGCCTTGGCGAATGTTGTTGAACAATGTGTCGGAGTCTTCCGGTGATCGTTCTGATTTTTTGGCCCATTCGTGAAAGCATTTGATACCGCAGGCGCAGAGAGTCGCGTCGGTCAGCCAGAGATCGTTTTGTCCGGCACGGGATCGGACCATCTTATGAGCTGGGTTGTAGTTTTTCTTGATAAACTTGAAGCCATCACGCATGATTCGCCACGCGTCCTTGTTGGCCAACCATTCGTTGGCCTCGTTTTGTCGGTTGGTATCACGCAAGAATTCGTATCGTTTGTACATCGCGACCATCATGATCCCGGTCGAACCGGCATTGGCGTCGCCCAGTTTGGTCCGTTTGCCTTGTTGGTCGTAGAAAACTCGATCAACAACGCCGCCCGCGTCTTCTCCATCGGCAACGATCGGCTGACGCTTCCATTTGAGCCAGTTTTGAAAGAACTCCTTGACCACGGCGTCCTTCGCTTCAACCTCGCGTCCGTCATCTCGAAGCAACCTCGTCGCTTGCATCAGCCCAATGATCGCGACGGCATTCTCGGACGGTACAACCCAATCCGGCCCGGTGTCCCCGGCAAGGCGGACGTTGTTCAAGCAGCCGTAGGCGTCGGCCTCCCAGTTGTGAGTGTCTTTGTTACGAGCCCATTGGGTGTAAGAGCAATCGACGATATAGTCCGATTCACGATCAAGCAGATCTTCCGCGTAGCCGGCGGTCCCGGTTGAGCAGCACAGAGCGAAGCCGCCGAACATCAAAGTGCGAACAACGACAAGAGCGAATGAAGCAGTGGTCATGAGCTGAACCAATCAGTTGAAAAATTGTCATCGCCAAGAAAACGATTGCGCTTCGAACGAGCATTCTCGCAGCAAGTCTCGATCGTATTCCTGTTTTACCGGTCCGTAACGAAGTAGGGTTCGGCCTGAAATCGTAGCCGAAATAATCGGATCTTTCGACGGTACGGCAATCAAGACGCGCCTTTATTGGGAGGGATGAAAATTGGCCAAACGTCGCCGCCCGTCGTGGAGACTTCGCCCCCTCTTTGTCGCGAGAGAGCAATTTTGGATTACGCATGGCGGGAGCGTGCCACATGGATTCTAATTTTTGAAGGGATGCTCAAGTTTTGGAAGAATTGTCAAAATGCATACCCGAAGCTGGCCAAGTTTTGTGTTCACGAAGACAGACAACCGACAAAAAGCATGAGCGACATCAAAGCGATTATTTTTGATTGTGACGGGACGTTGGTTGATAGCGAACCGATCACCAATGATGTGATCATCGGGCTGGCTGCCGAAATGGGCGTGTCGCTTAGTCAGCACGACTGTCTGGACTTGTTTGCCGGGCGCAACATTGCGTGCATCGGCGAACACTTGGCGGCTCAGTCAGGGCAAGCGATGCCGGAGAACTTTGTCTCAACCTTTCGTGAACGTCAGGCGATTGCGTTGGAACAGAACCTTCAACCGATCGACGGCGCGGTCGAATTGTTGGAGAAGATCACCCGACCAATGTTCCTGGCATCGAACGCGCCTCGTGAGAAAATTTCCATCAACTTACGAGTCAGCGGCTTGCGGAAATTCTTTCCCGAAGAGCTTGTCTTCAGCGCTTACGATCGGGAGATTTGGAAACCCGATCCTGACTTATTCATGCAACCGGCAGCCCAAGCCGGTGTCGCGCCTGAGCATTGTGCAGTCGTCGAGGATTCATTGGCTGGGCTGGAAGCTGCGGCACGCGCGGGCATGCAAGTGTTTTACTTTGCACCGGGTGGTCCGGCCGAGTTGCCTAACGAGCTTCAACAGCATCCGGGTATCGAATCGATGCGCGTGGTGAATCATCTTTCAGAACTTGCTGAGTGGTTTTGCTGATCACCGTTCTTGGTGTGGAAAGTGTTTTGAATTTCTGAGCCTCAGTGCGTAAAGTTTTCAGGCCACCGTGCGAGGAAGATTTTCTAGCCACGGATTTTCAGAGATCGACACGGATTTGGTGCGTATGTATCCGTGTCAATCCGCGCGAATCCGTGGCCGTAACTCTACGGCAGAAAAATAAAAGCGTGCGATCCATACAATGAAACATAGCGATTTGCCAAATGGACGTGAAAGCTTGGGTTGTCATACTAAACTCTGTCCAACATCGTTGGCGCATAGCCTTCGGCTAATCAGCCGTTTTCTCTGACGCCGGAGCACACACCTTCACTTTCGTCGCATTGAGCTCGATGTAATGCTGCCACTCTTCAGGCACGTCGTCTTCATGAAAAATTGCTTCGACGGGGCACTCTGAGACGCAGGCTTCGCAGTCAATGCAGTCGTCTGGGTGAATGTAGAGCATGTTCTCATCTTCGTAAAAGCAATCCATTGGGCAAACGGGCAAACATGATTTATCCTTGCAGCCAAAGCATGGCTGAGTCACAACCATCGTCATATCATCTTCTCCATAGTTAAACTAAGACGTTGTCATACTGCTAGTGAGAAACGACTCTTGGAACCGGACAGACAAAACTCGAATTCTTTCAAAAATCTAGAGGATCTCTCGGACAGCGAGCTGGTTGACAGATGGAAATCGGGCGACGAACAATCCGCTGCCTGCATTGTCGATCGCTACTCGCTGCGGATGGTTGCCTTGGTGGCGTCGAGGTTGAGCGACAAATTTCGAGGAAGTATCGCCCCGGAAGACGTTGTCCAGTCAGCACTAGGCAGTTTTTTCACAGCGGCTAGGAGAAGCCGAATTCAATTCAGCCAGTCCGTCTCGTTGTGGCATCTGCTGGCGACGATTGCGAAGCGAAAGATGCTTCGTTCAATCGAGAGAAGCGGGGCGCTAAAGCGAGGCGGCAACGTTCGAGATATCTCTTTTGATGAAGCGATTCACAACGCGGTGGAGAGCCCTGAGTGCGAAGCAACCGAGATGCTGGGCGAATTGATCTCTGAGTTAGAGGATAGACTTTCGCCCGAATTGCGTTCTGTAATGGAAGGTTTATTGTGTTGCGAAACGCAAGCGGAGATAGCAACTCGCACCGGTGTTGACGAAAGGACGGTTAGGAGACGGCAGGCCCGGCTTTACGAGATGCTTAGGCCTTCTGTTGATCCGATCAAAACCGAATTCGTTTCGGATTTATTGCCACAAGTGGGTTACAACCAATTCGTCCTTGGTCAATTGATTGGCGCGGGAGGATTCGGCAAGGTTTACCGAGCGTCAATGCAATCGGCAGTCAACGAAACGGTGGCTGTCAAGTTTCTACGGAAAGCGTTCTGGCAGGATGCAGATGCGAAGCAAACGTTTCTTCGTGAAATTGAACAGTCGGTGAAAATTCAACATCCTTCCATCATTCGATATCTTGGCTGGGGCGAGTCACCGCAAGGTGGTCCCTATGTGTTGATGGATTGGATCGACGGACGCTCGCTTGTGGAGATTCAAGATGTTTCAAGTAAGATTTTCGTCAGATACCTGCAGACTATCTGTGATGCACTTGAACGCGTGCACCGTGAAGGAATCACGCATGGGGACCTAACCCCTTCAAACATCTTGATTGATCGCTCAGATCGAGTTTTCATTACGGACTTTGGATTCTCAAGATGCGTCGGCGGAACCACGTGGGGTGATGCCGACACGACAGCTCCCGTCTTGGGCGGCACGCTAGGTTTCGCAGCTCCCGAACAAATCTCAGAAGCATTTGGTTGCGTTGGTGCGGCAACGGACGTTTACGCAATCGGGGGTCTCGCGTATTGGTACTTGGCGAATCGATCCCCGCATGACAAAGGAAACCTAGCCGCATCCATAGCCGATACCATCAGTGCTGATGAGCCTGACGCTGAGTCGCTCCCCGCAACTTCTGCTGCGGAGAAAGCAATACGCGACGTTGCGGTTTCCGCTTTGCGGAAGGCAATTTCAGATCGCCCAAAATCGGTCGCGCAGCTGACATCAATCCTTGACGGCGTTAGCTCGACGTAGCCTCAGCCAAGTACGTTGATTCAGCAGCGAAGAGACAGATCGACCATTGTCTAACGCGCAAGTTCCTAGCCACGGATTTTCAGAGATCTTCACGGATACGGCGCGCACGAAATCTGTGTGGATCTGTGGCTAATCCTTTGAGAGCTTGCCATGGTAGCTTGCGAGCCATGTAAGGCCATCAAACATCAATTTCTTCAGCATCCTCGGCGCGGTCCATGATGAAGCGGAAGCGGGCGCTGGCGTCGCGGCCCATTAGGTCGCTGATGACGCGGTCGGTTTCCAGCTGGTCGTCGATTTCGACTCGTAGCAAACGGCGCGTGGCGGGGTTGAGCGTCGTCTCCCATAGAACTTTTGGCATCATCTCGCCCAATCCCTTGAATCGCATGATCTCCGGGTTGGCTCGACCGGTGTGCTCGGCCAAGATACGAATGCGATCATCGTCGTCAGCTGCCCAATGGGTTTCTTTACCGATGTCGATCCGGTATAGCGGCGGCAGCGCGATGAAGATTCGTCCGTCGGCAATCAGTTGTGGCATGTGACGATAGAAAAAGGTCAGCAGCAATGTCGTGATATGGTGACCATCGGAATCTGCATCCGCCAGCAGAATGATCCGGTCGTAGCGAATGTGGGCGACGTTCAGCTTCGGACCAATGCCGCATCCGATCGCGGTGACCAAATCTTGGATTTCCTTGTTGTCCATGATCTTCTTGAGTGTCGCGCTTTCGGTGTTGAGCACCTTTCCACGCAATGGCAGAATCGCTTGGTAGTTTCGGTTGCGTCCTTGTTTGGCACTTCCGCCCGCCGAGTCACCTTCGACAATGAAAAGCTCGCTGTTGCCTCGACCACTATTCAAGCAATCGCTCAGTTTACCCGGCAGCATCGAACGTTTTCCGCCAGTCTTGCGCGACACGGCAGCCGACGCCGCACGGGATGCGGCTCGGGCTCGGGCGGCGGCGATGATGCGGGCGACGATGGTGTCGGCGACGCTACGATTGTTGTTCATCCATTGTTCAAGGGCAGGGCGGAATGTTCCCTCCACCGCGCCTTGAACGTAGGCGTTGTTCAGGCGATCCTTGGTCTGGCCTTGAAACTCTGGGTCGGAGATAAAGACCGAGACAATCGCAACCATTCCTTCGCGGATGTCTTCTGCCGTGATTTTCACCCCGCGCGGGATCAAGTTGTGCGTTTCAAAATAGTTGCGGACTGCTTTGATCAGGCCGCCACGAAACCCGTTTTCGTGGGTTCCCCCGTTGGCGGTCGGGATTCCATTGACGTAGCTGCGGACGTGTTCGTCGGTCGCTTCGGTCCATTGGAGTGCGATTTCGACTCGTTCTTTTTCGTCCCAAGCTTCGGTAAACGGTGCGTCGTGAATGGGACGAGCGTTGCGGTCCTTCATGACCTTTTTAAGGAAGTCGACCAAGCCTTCCTCATGGAGGAACGTTTCTTTCTTGCCGTTGACGTCGTCTTGGAACGTGACCTTGACGCCTCGATGGAGGAAGCTGGCAATTTCCAAGCGGGCTCGAATGGTGTCCGGATTGAAATTAGTTTTTGGGAAGATCGTTGGGTCGGGAGTAAACGTGATCGAGGTGCCGGTGCCTCGGATTTTCCCTTTCAGCTTTTGTAGCTTTGATTTAGCGATCCCTTTGGAGAACTCCATCCGGTATTGGGCTCCGTCGCGACGGACGACGGCGACCAATTTCTTTGACAACGCGTTGACCACCGAAGCACCGACACCGTGCAGGCCGCCAGCGGTTTTGTAGTTCGTGCCTTCGAATTTTCCACCCGCGTGCAGGATCGTCAGCACCATTTCTAATGCCGGCTTTTTCGTTTTTGGGTGTTTGTCGACCGGGATGCCTCGACCGTTGTCGGACACGGTGACGGTGTGGCCGTCTTTATGAAGCTGGACGGTGATTTCGGTCGCGTGACCGTTCATCGCTTCGTCCACACTGTTGTCGACGATTTCCCAGACCAAGTGGTGCAAGCCCGCCATGCCAACGCCGCCGATGTACATGCCGGGACGTTTTCGAACCGGGTCTAGGCCCTCAAGGGCAACGATGTCTTTAGCGCCGTAGGATTTTGTAACAGCCATTTTCGAATGCGGAATTGAAACTAAGGGGCGAGTAAGAAACTGTTTACGTGACGCGGTCGAAAACCGACGGCGCGTAAGATGCCATGGCTAACCATCAGGGTCATCTAACAATTCCTGCAGCCGCTGTTTTAATTTTTCGGGATACTTCGAGGGCCAACTTTCATCGATCATGCCCAGCGAAATCATGTCTCGCAGATGAACGCGATCTTTATCACGAAACGCGTTTAGCTTCATGCGTACCAAGGTGGGTAGTTCCACCGTGCGAAAGTTGTCAGTCCGAGTGTTTGGTTCAACGTCCGGATTCGGTTCCCCTGAACGCTCGATTTTGCCGCACAATAAAACATGGACGCCATCGCGAGCCGACGCGTTGGGTTCCTCGACAAACATATCTAGGCCAGCGGTTTGTCGGTGGTGAAAGCCGGCCGATGTCATCGCTTCAATCAGTGCTGGCAAATCAGCTGGCCGAATCAAAATGTCTACATCGCGCGTGTTGCGAACAGCGGCTTCGTCGACCTGTGCCACCCACGCCCGGACAGCATGGCCACCAATGACCGCATAAGGGATCTCGGCCCCTTCGATAACTTCAACCGTTTTTCTTAGACGTTGCGTTACTTTTTCCACAGCTCGCTCCATTCGTGCGTAGAGTTCATCGCCAGTGTATTGAAATTTGATCATGTGTTCATTTTAGCAGTTGAAGCAGATGGCAAGTTTAAAGGTACCCTTAAGGATGTTGGAAACTCAATATAATCTCGCTAACTCTTGATGGGTTCCATGCTGCCACTTGCCTGAGCCTCTGGATGGCTGGATTTGTCACGCCTCCTCAGGCAACGGTTCGGGCGACTCGATGGGTGGCGTGACAATTTTGGCAATTTTGCCGTTCTTCTGGATCTCGTTGCCTCGGCCGCCGCGACCAGTTGTTTTGTACTTGGCGGTACTAATCGTTTTCTGAGCACCACGATTGGTTTCGACCAACAGTAAGTCGCGATCACTGGCTGACGGTTTGAAGCCGACCAGTCGATCATCCTTGGCCAGCTTGATCAGCGTGACACCTTTGCCGGCCCCGGAAAGATAATTGATGTCCTCGGTTGGGCAGATCATGGCTCGACAGTTTTCCGAGATCGCTAGAATGGTTTCGTTGGCGTCGATCGGATACACGCCCACGATGGAGGCCCCGGCGGAAACGCGACCGAAGCGGCGACCGCTGCGTGTGGAGGGTTCGGCGAATGAGCTGAGCCCAAAGCGGAACGCGAAACCGTTACTTGAGGCAGCCAATCCGTGGATGTCGGGACAGTAGTCGGGGTCTTTCGGGTCGGCGATGTTGCCGATGACGCGTTGGTCGAACGAAAGCACCGAGACAATTTTCTCTCCGTCTTTCAGCTTGAATAGTTTTTGAACGGGTTCGCCAAAACCGGTCGACGCAGGAATGTCAGCCAAGCGAGCGGTGTAGCAGACACCAAGCGAACTGAAGAATCCGATGGTGGCTCGGGTGGAGCCGGCGACACAGGCCAGTACGCTGTCGCCCTGACGAGTTCGGCTTTTGGCGGGGTCGGCGATCTGCCGTTGGCGTTTGACCCAGCCATCTTTGGTCACCAGAACGTGGCAATCTTCGGCCACGATGAAATCTTCGGCTGTGTACTCGGCGTCTTCTACGTCGGACGTGATTGCAGTTCGCCGTTTGGAGGCCGTGTCTTTACAGAAGTCGGCGACGAGAGATTCGATTTCCGTGCGAACAATTTTCCAACGGCCAGCTTGGTTGGTGTTAGCGCTGTCGGCATCCTCTTTTAACAACTTGCGAATAGCCCGAGCGCGTTTTTCTTTGTCCTTCAGTTCGTCCAAGATCAGATTGATTTCTAGACGAGCAAGTCGATAAAGCTTCAGTTCCAGAATGGCATCGGTTTGTTCGGCGTCCAAGCCATCTTTACCCTTACCGACCGGGAACCGTTTCATGATTTTTTGAGCCGCGTCGGCTTTTCCATCCGACTTGCGAATGATTTTGATGATGATGTCCAGAGCGTCGAAAACGGTGACGAAACCTTGCAGGATGTGCAGGCGCTTTTCGAGGGCCGCAAGTTCGTTTTCGAGTCGTTTGGTGACCACTTCCAAACGGAAGTGCAAGAAATGCCACAGGATTTCCTTCAAGCCCAAACGCTCCGGACGACCAACCTCGGGGTTTTCCGTGGGAACCAGACACGTCAGATTGACGTTGAAATTGGTTTGCAGTGGCGTGTGCTTGTAAAGATACGCGAGCACTTTGTTTTCGTCCGCGTCTTTCTTAAGCGTCAGGTCGATGCAGATGTCGTCGTGGACCTCGATCGCCTTGCCCGACTGCAATTCCTTGGAGGTCGACAAGTCTTTGACTTCGGTGACCAATGGTAGCTTGCTGCTGTAAACCAATTCCGAAATTCGTTCGACCAATGTGGCTTTGACGACGCTGTAAGGAATCGAATCGATTCGCAGCACGCGAGAACCTTTGGGCCCTTTGACAACCTTGCCGGTTCCTCGCAGCTTGATCGGGCCTTGGCCGGTGCGATAGATGTCGCGCAGTTCCTCTTTGGTGTTGATCACCTGACCGCCGGTGGGAAAGTCAGGGCCATGCACGGCATCGTTGGCGACCAGTTGATAGTCTTTGATCTCGGGATCTTTTAGCAACTTTAGCAGCGCGTTGCAGACTTCTTTCAAGTTGTGCGGCGGGATGTTGGTGGCCATGCCGACCGCGATTCCGGTGGCTCCGTTGACCAACAAGTTGGGGACTCGGCTGGGAAGAACGACGGGCTCTTGGTAGCGGCCGTCGTAATTGTCTTTGAACGCGACGGTGCGAGTTGCAAGGTCGGCCAGCATTTCGGTGCTGATCCGAGTCATCCGGCACTCGGTGTAACGCATGGCGGCTGCGTTGTCGGCATCGATCGAGCCAAAGTTTCCATTGCCGTCGACCAATCGCATTCTCATGGCGAACGGTTGAGCCAGCCGGACCATGGCGTCATAAATACTGCTGTCACCATGAGGGTGATAGTTACCCATGACTTGACCGACGACGGTCGCCGATTTTCGGAACTTGGCCGTGTAAGTCAGGCTCTGCTGGTTCATCGTGTACAAGATTCGACGTTGAACCGGCTTCAGCCCGTCGCGCACATCAGGGAGGGCTCGGCTGGTGATGACCGACAGGCTGTAGTTCAGGTATCGCTTTTGCGCGGCAAGGCGTAGCGGAACGGCTTGGATTTCGTCGGTGTCTTCATCGAGCCCAAGGTCAAGTTGCGACTTTTTCCGCGTGCCTTTTTTGGTCGTCCGAGCTGATTTGCTGGGCGACCGTTTGCTGTTCGACGCGGTCGATTTTCTGGGGGAGCCAGCTGATTTCTTCTTGGTTGAGCGACGTTTCGCCATTTCTTGGTTTTCGTTGAGCTGTTTTCGTTGTGCGGTATTGGCTCCGTTTTGGTCAGCCATTGGCGGGGCAAGTTTTGCCGCGAAGCCGCTGGTTTGAGGACAAAAGGCTGGGTATGCCCGTTGTGCCGCCGGAGCCAGAGTGAAACTGGCGAAAGTATATCAATCAGGCGGTTTTGGTCACAGGCGATTTTGACGATTGCCCGATTGTGAGGGCCGAGGTTGGATTCTGCTGTCCGTTGCGGCTGATTTGGCTGTCACGAATATCCTTGCGTGGCCGAAAGTTTCAGTTGTACAGACGATCACGCTGCGAAAGAGCGGACGGGATCGAGTTTCCTTCAGGAGTCAATATGATGCTTCGTGCCCTATCTGTTTTCGCGTTCGCCACATTCTTGGTCCTTGATGCAGGAGAAGTTTTGGCCCAGCAATACGGCCAAGGCAACTTGCCGAACCATCTGTTCAGTCAGTATGCGACCGCTCCGGGAGCCAGTCAGTCGACTGCCGGCATGTATCCAGCCCCTCATTACGTGCCGCCTCATGTTGGCAACAGCTGGTACACCTACCAAGCGTTGATGCCGCACGAAATGATGTACCCTCACAAGCGTAACTACTACAACTACGATTACAGCACAGCATTTTACGGCAGCGGCGCATCGTTGAATAAGACAAGCGTGGTCTGGCAAAGCGGCGCGAGCCATTACGCTCCGTTGCCATTCACTCGCGCCGGTTTGTCGAAACTTGCGTATAAGGTTCAGGCCAGTAAGTACTGTCTTGATGGCAATTGTGCTCAACAGGCTGTTGCACAAAAGAAAGCACAATGGGCGGCTGCGACCGCAAATTGTGCTCATGGCCGATGCCGCTAGTTCGCGGCGTGCGACTCTCGCACCACTGACGGAAACGATCGATCTGTATTCGCTTAAGGCGGTACCCAGAAACCACAACGTAAACGGACTCAATCCAATGAAGAAAATGATTCTGACTTTTGTCGCTGCTTTTGGTGTCTGTCTTCTGACACAGGCTACCTCGGTTCAGGCTCAATGCGCGTCGTGTGCAGCGTCTGTGGAATCGGCTGGCGTCGAGACAGTGGACTGTGGACCGGGCGGTTGCGTTGGGCGTCAGAGAGGTGGTCTCGGCGAACATTGCCCTACCTTGAACACGGCTTTGAGGGGTGGCGTTGAAAATTCGGTTCGCGATGTGGAAGGAATGATTCAGCCAACGACCACACGTCATCTGCGGTTTCGGGAAACGGTTAAGTATGGCGTCCAAGATGCCTTCAGCCCTTACCGTTTTTACCCTTACACCAATGCGGGGCTGGACGCCGGACACACGCACGCATGGATGCAGCAACAAGCCGCCGCGACTCCGTGGCACGGAAGCAATTCGCATTGGCGATGGGGAACTCCGACAGCTTTGGTGGTGCCAGCGAATTCAAGCTATGGATCGAACTATGCTTGGGGAGTTGGTCAAACAACCAGCACGCCGTTGTATCACCAGTTTGGCCAAGGCTACGGCGGCGTCTCGTACGGAGCCGGTTTCGGCGCTTACCCGAGTGCTCCCTACTACCCGTCAAGCACCAATCAGTTTGGTATCTACTCGGTTCGAGCACCTTGGTAGTCAGGCTGCCTCTGCGTTCAAAAGTAGCATCTAGTGAACGCTTGCATGTTCATGCACACGCAAGCTTCGTTGCGTAACACGACGATAGATGGCTACCGAGTCGGCTGCGGCGGCGCCGAGGGCGCCGAGGGTGGAATGACCGGCGGTGAAGAAATGATCGTTTTTCGAACCGCTGGTTCGGGCGTTGGTGGAACCGGTTGTCGGGGAGCCAGTTGCGAGGGGACTTGCTGGGCGGCGGCCACTTGCGGTTGTTGCTGAACCGTCGCCGGTCGTTGCGGCTGCGGAGGAGTTCCAATCGCCTTGGCTTGAGCTGGATTGGGTTGAGCTGGCTTGGTAACCCGGGCTGCGGGTGCGTGGTTCGTTGACGCAGCCGGTTGTTGTGCCGGGGGCTTTGCGGCCGCGATTGCCTGTGGCGTTCTCTGCTGTGGTGACGGCGCTTGCGGTGACGCAATGCTCGCAGGTGCGACGGGCTTGTTGCTGGGTGGTTGTGGCGGTGCCGTGACCGAGTTGGCAGCCGTTCCCGGTTGATTCAACACGGCGGTGAAATAGCTTTTAACAACCCGGTCAAAATATTCGGGGCGAATCTCCATCTGCAAGTCATTGTAGACGCAGAAATTCCGAATTTGATTCAGCAAATCCCGCGGGTGGCATCGCCTCAAGCGGCGTCCGCAACCGAGAAAATGAGTGCTAAGCAGATAGTCGACGACCTCTGGCCGGTACTCGCAGTCGAATCGGTTGCAATAGATTTGAAACAGATCGTGGAATTCTTCGGGAGTCGGGTCGGTGATTTCAATCTTGTAGGGAATTCGTCGCAGGAACGCTTCATCAACCAGATCGGCGGGCTCGAGGTTCGTCGAAAAAATGATTAGCTGTTCGAACGGAACTTGGATCTTCTTGCCGGAGGCCAGCGTCAGAAAGTCGATACGACCTTCCAATGGCACGATCCAGCGATTGAGCAGTTCCTGAGGTTCAATCTGTTGCCGTCCGAAGTCGTCGACCAGCAGACAGCCGCAATTGCTTTTCATCTGCAACGAAGCTTCACTGACATTGCTGTTGGGATCGTGACGGATCTCTAGTGAATCCATCGTCAGTTCACCACCGACGACCACCGTAGGGCGTCGGATCTTGACCCATCGTTTGTCAAATGCAGCATCGATCAGCAATGAATTAGTATCGTCGTTGCCTCTTTGATGGTAGGCCGCGTCAAAGAACTTGATGATCTGGCCATCTTCAAAGATCGCGTAGGGAACCCAAATTTCGTGGCCGAAACACTGAGTGATTCGTTGGGCGAGTGTGGATTTCCCGTTGCCAGGTTCGCCGTAAAGAAACAAGCCGGCGCCTGAGTTGATTGCCGGCCCAAGGCTTTCGAATAGGCTCTCATTGATCGAGATATCCTTGAACGCCGCTTTCAACTGGCTACGTTTCGGAGATTCGGCGCGAATCGTTTGCGCTTCCGCACTCAGGACATAATCCATCAGTGGCACGGGCGCGGGGCCTACGTACGAGCAGATCTGAGTCGCAGCGGCCGCACGGTCGCGGCCGGTTTCTGTCAATACATAGTTGTAGTCGTTGAGTGGAGCCGAGCCACTGTGGACGATGATCTGGCGGGCTCTCAGGTTTTGATAAAGACCTTCTAACGTAGGGAACGGAAGGCACAGGTCGTTCGCCAGTTGGCGACCACTGGTGGTTCCAACGACTGCGAGGCGTTTGATCAAAAGCGACTCGATCAGTGAAACCGGTAAACCTGTCTCCTTGAGTGAAGCTGGCTCTGAGGGGCGGTACGATTCGTCCGCCATGATCGTTGCCAACAGGCTGCTGCCAAGTTGAGAACTAGTTTCAGTTGACATGGTCAGCGACCGTTGGTGGGCAGAAGGATTCTTAACAAAAGGATTCAAAAAGAGCGAGTAGGAAATTTCGCCCCTCATCCCCTATGTTTCGGCATTTTGACGCACAAATCCGCGACTCGAACGACACTGTCCGGTCAGATGGTTCCTTCGGCGATACCCATCGTCCATTGTGACCGTGGCAGCCATTGACAGAGTTACGATCGGTATAACCGGACCGAAGACCCGTGCAAATTTCCAGTTTAGGGGCCTCTTGGCACTGCCTGAAAGCTAACCATTAGTGGCGAACCACCTTTTAGACGGAGATCAGGTCCGCTGACCCCAAAAATTCACTCCAATTGTTGATTGTTAAGTTATGAGCAAAGGCAACTCATTTACCTCCACCCCGGAAGCCGCACCTCCTGCCGTTGAAAAACCGGCCGGTGTGTGGTTCCTGTCCGGTCAGATTGAAGAGTCTGAGCCAACTCGGGAGTACGATATCCATTCGTTCCCGTTTTCGATCGGGCGACGGAAGGATTCGTCCATGTGTCTGCCACTAAGTTGCATTTCACAATCCCACGCAGAAATCGTTGCCGGGCCGGATGGTTCCCTGATCCTGCGGGAGCTGGGAAGTACAAACGGAACATTCGTTAATGGCGAAAAGCTCGAAACCGAAACCACGTTACGAGAAAACGATCTGCTTCACTTAGCGACGCTTGTTTTTCGTGTTGGTTATCGCGCCGAAGGCAACACCATGTACAACACCGTCCACGAGGACGTGTGCGATCAAGCGCTTGCGATGATTCAATTCGAGCGGCTGATCAGCGACGGTGGTTTGTACCCTCACTTTCAACCAATCGTTACGCTGGAGAATCAAGAGCGAATCGGATACGAGGTTCTTGGGCGTAGCCGGTTGTTCGGTCTGCAGTCACCTCACGAGATGTTTGCGGCCGCTTCTCAGTTGAATATGGAATCACAGCTGAGCGAAGCATTTCGCTTGAGAGGTGTTGAGATCGGAACCGCCTTTGGTGCATCCACGAACTTGTTCGTGAACACGCATCCGAAAGAACTGGATCGTCCGGAACTTTACCAATCATTGATCGACTTACGGAACGCGGCTCCCGATCAAGTGATTACCCTCGAGATCCACGAAGCTGCTTCGACCAATTTGTCGATGATGGGCGAGTTGCGAGCCGTGTTGAACGATCTTGAGATCAAGCTTGCGTTTGACGATTTTGGTGTCGGTCGAGCTCGTTTGGTCGAACTTGGAGAAGTGCGGCCAGATTATCTGAAGTTTGATATGAAGCTAACCAAGAACATCGAAAACGCGCCCGCCAGTCGGCAGGAGTTGGTCGCCTTGTTCGCGAATCTGGTCAACAGTCTGGGGATTCAGACGCTGGCAGAGGGTGTTGAGACCCGCGAGTGCCACGAAACCCTCGTGGAAATGGGCTTCCAGCTTGGGCAGGGTTTCTACTACGGCCGCCCTTCGCCCGTTTCGAAGTACATTTCGATGGAAAAATTGGGAAAGAAAGATACTTGTTCGACCGATCTTGCCGATGTAAATCCTAGCACCCAAGCCGGTGCCACCCGTACCGAGCAAGTCTGAAGGATTTGACCCGGCATTGGGCAACGTGGCGCTGATAGCCGCCGATCTAGGTGGGGAATTGGCTTGAACCGCGCAGTTCCCGGACCTTGCGCGTTGAGGCTTGATTTTGAGCAGATTTTGCGGCTTCCGTAATTCCTCGGGGGCTGTTACAATCCGGGGCCCAAATTTACAAAATTCATTCTATTGCGTGAGTGAAATCGAGGTCTTCCGATGGCAAAATCAAAGAAAAAACTGGAAATCGTTCATCTCGTTTGTGAAGAAACGGGTGATTACAACTACACGATCCGCCGCAAATCCGGTGGAGAGAAGTTGAAGCTGAAGAAGTACTCGCCTCGGCTGCGTCGTCACTCGGTTCACAACGAAAAGAAAAAATAAGTCGCTCGTTCGAGCAAACTTCAATCAAGATCCCAAAAGCTCGCGCTGGTCGCGAGCTTTTTTCGTGGGTGTGCGTTGGGCTAACGTTTTCTTATTAAGGAAGCTGAAAATCAAGCTGCCATTTGGCTTGCTGTGCGAGACCAACTACGCCCAAGTCCGAACGACTTTTGTATTGGCGATTCGGTCGTGAAAACATCGCCTGCTGGCGGTAAAGATAAAAATGAAGTCGACCACATAGATCAAGATGCTAAGGCCTTCGTCCACTGGGTCGTGATTGCTTGAAATGGAAAGTAGGTAGGCCGGCAGCATGATGGGCAGATCTCGCAGGAGCACTAACCGCCAAATGGGAACCAGATTGCCTGTTTGACGGTCTTCAATTCGAATGCCCATCAGCATCTTGCCGATTGTTTGTCCGCGTGTTGCCAACCAATATCCGTGAATGAAATAGTGCGCCGAAATCCAAAGCAAGGCCGTCGCCAATTCGTCGAGCCACGTTTGTTCGACTGAGTAAAATATGTTGGCGGAACGAATGGGGGAAAACGCTAGAGTAACAACCGCAAACACGAGCAATCCATCAGCGACCCATGCCAGCACGCGGGCGGATCGATCTGCCAACTTCCCCATCGACTTTTCATCGCTCCGCGCAGGCGGGGCTGCAGTGTTCAGGGCGACTGATAAGGGTTGAGGTCGCTCGGGTTTTCCATCAATCTCGTTTTCGGATGCTTTGAATCGTGTATGAAACACGGTCACATTGTATCGCATGATTCGCGTTCGCTTGCTGACGGGCAGCCGATTTCTTACCATAGCGGTTTGAAGTTAGAGCGCATTCGGTTTAAGGCTAGCGGTTTTTCGCTGCTTTGAACTCGGTTTTCACAACGCCACAGACGCTATAGTTAAGTGCAACATGCACTAGGGATCTTGAAAGGACGCAAAATGGCGATGCGATGGACGATCAAGGCTCACGACGCGCAGCTGGTGCAGTCGATCGAGCAACACTCAGGAGTCTCGCCCGTCATCGCGCAGATTTTGGCACTGCGAGGAATTACTGGTCCGGACGACGTTGCCGCGTTTCTGGATCTGAAGATGACCGGTTTGCGGCCGCCGCAGGAATTGCCGGGCGTGACTGATGCCGTCGAGATTATTTACGCGGCGATCAAGGCTGGGAAGAAAATCTTCATCTACGGCGACTACGACGCAGATGGAATGACGTCGACGGCCATTCTTTATCGTTGCATCAAGCTGTTGAGCGGCGACGTTTCTTATTTCGTCCCCAACCGCCTGAGCGACGGCTATGGTTTGAACTCGGATTGTTTGGACAAGCTGAAGAACCGGGGAGCCGAGCTGATCGTGACGGTCGATTGTGGCATCGCCAGTGTTGATCAAGTGGATCAAGCCAAACAAAACGGCATGCAGGTTGTCGTCACGGATCACCACCTACCCGGTCCGACTTTACCCGCCGCCGATGCGATCGTTCACCCGGGACTTCCCGGCGGCGACTATCCTTTTGCGGGTTTGTGTGGAGCCGGTGTCGCGTTCAAGTTGGCTTGGGCGTTGTGCCAAGAACATCATGGTTCTCCCAAGTTGCCCGAAGAGCTGCGGAACTTTTTGTTTGGTGCGTGTTCACTGGCCGCGATTGGAACGGTGGCGGATGTGGTCCCGTTGCTGGATGAGAACCGAATCATTGTGCACCACGGTTTGAACTGCTTACGAACTTTCGCCAACCCCGGGCTGACCGAGTTAGTCAAGCTGGCCAAGCTTGACAAGAAACCCAAGCTGGCGGCAGAAGACATCGGTTTCTTTCTGGGCCCACGCCTTAACGCGGCTGGGCGTTTGGGGCAGGCTCAGTTGGGCGTGGAGTTGCTGACGTGCGAAAACGAAGAGCGATCCGTCGCTCTGGCTCAATACATCGATCAACTAAATAAAAATCGTGACAGCATCGAGCGAAAAATCATCCGGGCGGCGAACAAACAGATTAAGGAACAGTTCGACCCAGAAGCGGAACCGGCGTTGGTGTTAGCGGGATCCGATTGGCACCTCGGAGTGATTGGGATCGTCGCCGGACGACTGGCGTCACAACATCATCGTCCGACAGTGATCATCTCGACCGATCCGCTCGGCAACCGGGACGGCGTGGGTTCATGTCGCACGTCGTGCGGCGTCAACTTGCATGAGGCGCTAAGTCATTGCCAAGATCACTTGGTCAAGTTCGGCGGTCATGCGGCGGCGGCCGGTCTTTCGATCAAGACGGATCAGGTGGACGCGTTCCGAGAAGAGTTCTGCCAGCAAGTGCTTGAGCAAACGAGCAACGGGCCGATGGTGCCTGAGATAGATATCGATGCCGAGGCCTACGTGGGTCAGTTGACGCTTGGGATGATGAACGACATGGAAAAGTTGGCTCCTTTCGGTGCCGATAATCCTCGCCCGGTGATGTGTGCGTCGGGCGTTCGTCTTTCGGCTCCTGCGAAAACGATGGGCTCCGATGACCGCCATTTGTCGGTGCAGTTGGAACAAGACTCGGTCAAGATTCGAGCCGTCGCGTTTGGAAAAGGCGAATGGGCCGAAGCGCTGTCGGACACCGAGACTTCGTTTGATATTGTATTTCGCCCCGTGATCAATGAATTCCGAGGCCGCCGCAGTGTTGAAATGCACTTGATCGATTACCGTGTTAGCGAAGCCGCAGTTGCGCCGGTGTAGTTTTTGGTGGTACGTACGCACGTTATCGAGCCGAATGTCAAATTGTTCCTATCCACCCGGCTGGCCGATCGATTCGGATTGGACTCCTTTTTTGGAGCCGGCATTTATGGCTGCGGACTTTGTCGCTTTGCAGCAGTTTGTTCAGCAGGAACGCACGGCAAGCACTGTCTATCCATCGGCGGACCAAGTGTTCAATGCGTTTCGTTTGACTGGATACCACGACGTGAAAGCCGTGATTCTTGGGCAGGATCCCTATCACGGGCCGGGTCAGGCTCACGGATTGAGTTTTTCAGTGCGAGCGGAATGTCGATTGCCACCCTCGTTAAAGAATATTTACAAGGAACTTCAGTCGGATCTTTCTGTCGATCAGCCGACCCAAGGGAACCTTGAATCTTGGGCGCGGCAGGGAGTCTTGTTGCTGAACACGGTGCTGACCGTTCGTGAGGGCGAGGCGAACTCGCATCGGAAACGCGGATGGGAAAATTTTACCGACTGCGTGATCAAAACACTCAGCCAGCGAGAACAGCCGGTGGTGTTTTTGCTGTGGGGTAAGCCGGCTCAATCGAAAGCATCGCTGATCGCTGACCGGCACATCATTTTGGCGGCACCTCATCCATCGCCCTTGTCGGCCTACCGTGGTTTTTTCGGCAGCCGTCCGTTTTCGAAAACGAATGCGGCGTTGGTGGAATTGGGGCAGGCTCCCGTGGACTGGGCTGCCGTTGGTGAATGAAAAGTGAACTTGATCAGTGTTGCTTTTCGTGGAATTCGTGGTCGTCTCTTTTCAGTTGCGCGTCGTAGGTTCCGTAACCTAGGCTTTGTCTCAAAACCGTAGCCGGACTCGCCAGAGTTCGGTCGATTTCCCGAAGCCTGGCGACTCCGGCTACACAAATGTTCCCGAAACTTGACTTTTGGGACAAAGCCTAGTTCGTTGGTCCTCGATGTCTTCTTGATTCACCGTTTCAGAAACGCAGAGGCGGAGAGGCCGCAGAGTCGTGGGCGATCAGTCTGTGGGCTTGGTGTGGGGCTTAGCATGAAGAACAACGTGCTGGCGACGTCTGGATTGACCAATGCGAACCGCGTTGTCAAGTCTGTTTGAGAATCGATGACAGCACCATCCAACACCACAGGAACGCCCCAGTCATTGGCAAAAAGAACGGCCACTTCGTCACAAGTTGATCGCTGTTGGAGCCGTTGCCAATGCCCGCTACGATTGTCCAACCTCCGATCGAGAAAGCCCGCCCCAGCAGGAACGATCGATCTCTACTGCTCAACCTTCGCTTAGACCCGTCTCCATGAGTTCCGGCGCTACCAATCCAATCGGCTCACAACGGCAATCGTCCGGTGCGAAGCCGCGCTCGGATCAAAACGGCGAATCGACAGGGACCACAAACCATCAAGCGATTGCTGACCTGTTGCAGTCCAAACTGCGAGCTCGTCGAAAAGTTCCCTCACAACCGACGGCTACCGAACCGGTTCCGTACTACCATCAACAAACGCATCGTCCGATTGTTTGCTTGGCGTTCGTCTTGCCGTTTGTGATGTTGTACGAAGTGTGCTCCGTTCTGCTGGAAAACGACGCGGTGCGAACCGGAATCGACCAATGGATTGGCGGAATATTCAGCCCATTGGGCGTTGGGCAAGTTGTGATTCTGCCAGTGGTGATCACGGCAATTTTGGTGATTTGGCACCATCGCCGCCATGATCGCTGGAGCTTCAACCCATTCGTGTTGGCAGGTATGTTCGTCGAAAGTAGTCTGCTGGGATTGATTCTTTACTGGTCCGCCAACGCCGTCTACTTTCTGGCAACTGTGTCACGGCCAGATGCGGTTACTGCCGGGGCTGTCGCGACCAATAGCGATTGGCTGGTGGCATGTGTCAGTGTCCTCGGGAGTGGGATCTATGAGGAGACATTTTTCCGGATCCTGTTTTTGCTGCCGGTGATTGCTTGGGGGACTTGGTTGAGTGGAAGTCGCGAAATCGGTATCACTTGCGGAATGATTCTATGCAGTCTTGTTTTCGCGTTGTTGCATTACTCGCTGTTCAATCCGGCGGGCCACCATTTTGAGGTGTCCAGTTTTCTTTTTCGCTTTGGTGCCAGCATAGTTTTCTGCAATTTATTTTTATTTCGTGGCTTCGGAATTGCAGTCGGATCGCACGTTATTTACGACTTGTTGACGCAACTTTAAAACCGGCGCTTTTCGCCCCGGTTTTTTCGAGTCGTTTCGAAGTAGGCGTTACTTTGGGTTTGTCAACGTTTATTTGAGTGAATTCTGGAACAAAATAATTCGCTTTTTCAATCGTGATCAGGAACCTATAATTTGGGAAGTTCGTGACCTGACTTGAACACGGATGGTGAAGAATGCCGATAAGGATTGAACAGGTTTTATCCCAAGTGTTACCGGCTTCAGGGTCTGAGTCTCTGCCAATCAAAAGGCAGAGATGCGGCCTCGACCGTGTTTGTTTTGTTGATGATGCAACCTTCGTTGCTGTTAGCCTAGTGTTTTTTGTGCAAGTGATTCGTGTTATCCGTTCGGCCAAAAATTACCGATTTGAATTTTCATCTGTTTGCGCGATCGCTGCATCCAGAGTTGTTTCAAGTCTGCGCCAGCCGAACGTTTGAGCGTGAACGATATTCGCTGTCGATCAATATCAGCACCGATGGTCACGTACTCACTTTTAAGCATCAAGACTTAACGCTGTCGGAAGTCAGTGCCTCGTTGCACCACCCGCTTCCATCCCATCGCACCGTTGTCTCGCACGCAGTCGAAGCACCTCGTTCCGAATCGATTGTTTATCGAGATAGGGTCGAGTACCAGTCAGAAGTTGAGATGGAAACCGTGCCGCCTTCTACCTTCGTCACAATTGCTCAGCAGTTGGATAAACGAGTCGAGTGTGAAGGGTTGGTTCATCGGTTTGGTTCCAATGGTCGCCTCGCATTCGGAGCGATCAGCTACATCAATGTACAATCGTTCCGCGAGCACGTGAAAATTCGATCATTTCACACCTTCCCCGATACGTGTGCCGTCATGAAAAGTGAATCTCATTTCAAACTGTTGATTCCAGAAACGATCTAACAGCCGTGTTGAAAGCGATCGGATTCTCCAACGGCGAGAGATGACCCGCGTAAGGAATCTCGACGTAGCGACTGTTGTTGACCCTGTCGGCCATTAATTTCATCTCGTCCGGCGGAGTGATCGTGTCTTCGATGCCGACGGCGAACAGAGTGGGAACGCCAATCGTTTCGAGCATCGGCGTTGCGTCTTCACGTTCTGACATGGCCAACTGTCCGGCCGCAATGGATTCCGGATCGGTTGCTCGAATGATTGACGCCACGTGTTGGATGACGTCCGGATTATTTTCCTGCGTCGTCTGGCCGCAGATCTTCAGCGTCATTCCGGCAGCAACTGACTGCGAGCCATCTTTGACAACCTGTTGAGCCATCAACCGTCGCCCGCGCGCGGTGCGATCGTCATCGTTGGTCGCTCGAGTGTCGCAAGCGATCAGCGAGTGAACTTTTTCCCGATGGTGTGTTAGAAATTGCCAGCCGATGTAGCCGCCCATCGACAGTCCACAAAAGGTGACCGGCCGTTCGATCTGAAGATTTTCTAGCATCGCTGCCAGTGCGTCCGCGTAGTCGCGAATCGAAACAGGCGACTCTAGCGGTTGGCTTTGGCCGAAGCCCGGCAGGTCAACCGCGAGGACTCGATAGTCGCTTGATAGTTCGGAAATTTGATGTTTCCACATCGAGTGGTTCAACGGAAAGCCGTGAACCAGCAGCAGCGGGTGACCTTGGCCGTGGTCCACGACGGCGATTTCAGCTTGTTCAGAATCACTCACGACGGTACTCGATCAGATGGAGGAATAACTTGCGGAAGATGATTGGGCGGCCAACGCTGGCTATTGGTCTCGCCAGAAACGCGGAAGCAGCAGAACGAGGATTGGCAAGATTTCCAGACGCCCCAACATCATTAGCCAGACGAACAACGCTTTGGTGAAGAAGCAGAAGTTCGCGTAGTTTTGTGAAGCGCCGACGATTCCTAAGCCGGGGCCGATGTTGTTGAGCGTCGCCGCAACCGCACTCGCGGAGTCAATCAGCTTGTGATGCGAATTTTCTCCCCAAGTCAGGTCGGGTTCAATAATCGTGACAAGTAAAAAACTCACGATGAAAAGAAAGATCATCAGAGAAAAGTAAACCAGAATCGAATGCCGCAGCGTTTGGTCTTCCGCCGGTTTCCCTCCGAATTTGAGGACGCGGACGGTTTTCGGATTGAACGAGCTTTCCGCTTCTAGGCTCAGGATTTTCACAAACAAGATGTGTCGAATCACTTTTATACCGCCGCCTGTGCTCCCTGCGCAGCCGCCGACAAACATCAACGCCAACAGGATGGCTCGTGACAAATGGTCCCATTGATCGAAGTCGGCCGTTCCGTAGCCGGTGGTGGTGATCAGCGAAACGACGGTGAACAAGCCGTTGCGGAAGGTTTTCTCAATCGAACTGAAGTCTTCGCCGCCACTGAACCAACCCGTCACCATGATCACAAGAGCCACCATCGCGATGATGCCGGCGTAGGTGCGAAATTCGATGTCGCGAAGTAATTTCATTGGCTCGCCCATCAACACCATCAACAGCAGCGTGAAATTTGCTCCGGCCAAAAACATGAACACAATCACCACATATTCGATGGCTTGTCCGTTGAGACCTGCTTGATTGAAGTGGCCAAGGCTTGCGTTGTACGTGCTGAAGCCGCCCGTTGCCATCGTGGCGAACGAGTGGCAGATCGCATCGAACAGCGACATGCCCAGCACCTTCAGAATGATCGCTAGGACGATGTTCAGCCCTGCATAGACACCGGCGAACAACCAAGCGGAGTGCTGCATTCGGGCGGTCGAGGAGTCTTGGGTGGGCCCGGGCATTTCGGTTCGCATGAGCGTTTTGCCTGCTGAACCCTGTCCCAACAACACGACGAACAACACAATGATTCCCAGCCCGCCAAGGAAGTGAGTGCTGGCTCGCCAGAACAAAATGCAGTGCGGCACCAGATACGGATCTTCCAAATCGCACAAAACGGTGGCACCCGTTGTGCTGAATCCTGATTGTGCCTCAAACATCGAGTCAATCAAACCCATTGGCACCCACCGGAGTCGATAGTGAGACGCTCGATCGGCAGGTGCGGTTGGGTTGTCGCCAGGAGCAATCAGCCACTTTTTCAATTCGGGGTTTTCTTCGCCCAGCGAATTAAAAACTTCCCTGACATTCGTGACACCGCTTCTGCGAGACAGTTTTCGTCTCGATACACCTCGTGCCGAAGCGTTGGCCACGACCTGAAGCACTTTAAACTGTTCGTCTGATAGTTCCCCGACCGGCTCCCATGCCGACCACAGTTTGTATCGCGGCGCAGTTACCATCGCTCGCTCGGACGACTCCAGAATTCGAACCGATGGCCCTCGGCTGACACCGCTTAACATGTAGGGCAGGGCACCCAAGACGGTCGCCAGAACCCAACTGAGTCCCACGACAGCCATCGCTTCCTTGCGAAAGATTTTGGACGATGCCGAGCGGCCCAGCCAAATCATCACTCCACCGACCAACACACTGATCAGAGCGCTGTACAGTAGGCCTCGGATGCCTTCAAATTCGACTCGACTGTGATTGACTGCCGCATCGGTGTGAAAGCCAAGATCCGGATCGGACCACAGCAAGCTGAACAGCATGAACACGCCGATCAGCAATGCCAAGACACCCAGCAGTTTAGAAAGCAAGCGAAGATTCATCGGTTCACGCGACCTCTTGGGCGGTCAAATCAGAGTCCGTCTGCCGGTCGCAATATTTTCTGGCTCCGTATGCGATCGCTAACGGAACCACGACGGTGAATGCCGCATTCATTCCAAGTCGATTCGGACCGCTTTCGAATACTTTTTGCATCCATCCGATGAACAGGAAGATCGCAAGGATCAGTCCATGTTTGTTGGCAGCAAACGGAGCGACTTTGGCAGTGAGCCAACCGATACCCACGCAACAGATTCCATGCAGAACGATCCACGGGATCAACATGGAAATCGGAATTGGAAAATCGAGGTCGGTAACTGCTTGATCACCAGTCAGTGCGGCCCATACGTTTGGAAAGAACAGGGCAGCCAGAGCAAGTCCAATGATCGCATAGATTATCAAACACGCGACGCTGCTTGATGCGATGGTTAGAAAGCTACGGAACAGCAGCGGAGGAGACAACACAGGGCGCTTGTCCGTTTCAGACACGTCATCATATTCAGGTTCAGGGTCGCTCATCGTTGCTCCGGGGGACGGAGCCATTTTATTCCGAAGAACCCTTGGCGGAATAGCCGACAGACCTAAGCCGTGGAGCAGGTTTCAAACTGTCCCCCGCCGAACAACCAACTCTTGATTTTTCGAATAGCTCAAACTGCGATTGAGAGTCCAGCCTCAACGCTGTGGGTTTTCTGACTGTTGAGCGACATTCGCGACGGGTGATTGTCGTTCGAAGATCATGACCGCTTCGCAGCCTTGCAATTCGTCCGGAATGGGAACCGACATCACGAAGGCGTTTCGATCGGGGTAGAAACGAAAATCGCGTTGGGTGACCACGGTCGAGTTGTCCGCCGCAATTTCTGCCAATTCAACCGATAGTTGATCTTGATCGACTTGAGTTGCCCGCCATTGGCCAACGGTGCTGTCGCGGATCGGAGCTTCGTCGATCGGCTGCATCTCGACTTCACTTTCGATCGTCCCATCCTGGCGAATGTCCATCGCCATCACGGTGGACATGAAGTTCTGTGCGATGACGAAGATTCGCTCCTGCTCGGCCGGCGGAAGCGGCATCAGCTTTTTCTCAAGCGACGCCTCGTCCAAGATCGCTTGCCCCAACCAAGTGCCAACGGCCATGGAAGTTAATGACGCGGCCGGAGCTTCTGCATTCGAGTCACCGGTCGCGACGGCAGCCGGACTTTGGTCTTGCTGAGCGTCCAGCGATGAGACGGCGGCCGGTCGCTCGGCACAGCCCGAAGTTACTGCGATCGCAGCCGCCGTGAAGGTTGACAACATCGAGCCACGGTAGCGCAAGATTTTTTTCGAGCAAAGCATGGGAATTCCTTTTCCACTTGGCAATTGCGGGTTCGCGTCAGCGTCTATCGGCCACGAACTCGGTTTCGCAAATTTTTTGGCTGGGCACAGGATCAATCCGGGTGTTTGAATCAGTCTCTGGCAAACCGCATTTTCATGGTCAGGCCTGCCATATTCGGAGGCACCAAGCGAATGGTTGATCCGTCAACCAGTTCGACCGAGTGATCCGTTTCCTCTGCACCGATGGTGCAACGTATCGTCATCTTGCGGGCCTTTTCATCAAGCGAGATCACCTTCCAAGTTCCGTTTTTCTCACGATTCACGTTCCCCATTTTCGTGACGGTCTGGAATTGCCCGTTCGATTTAAACATGATCGCCATCTTGGGCATCGAATTGCTGTCATCGATGCTGGCAGTTTCTTGAGCTCGATCCGCATCTTCACCGCCGATGCGTTCCATGACTCGGTCAGGTTTTTCCAACACCCAACGGCCCACCAAGGGTTTTGCTTTGGGGTCCGTGCAGCCAACGGCACAAACTAGAAGCATCGATGCGAGTGCTGCCAAAATTAGCAATTGTGATTTCATAGCTGATTCATTCCTATCCAAAGTCGCCGCCTCGGCTGGCTGATAAAGTTTGCGAATTGTAAGGATTTTTTGGATTGCGGGCGATGGATGGGACGATACCACACCTAGCGTGATCGTTCGTCGATGCGCCGTGGTTTAATCAACGAAGAAATTGCAGGAGCGATTCCCATGATTCGCAAGCTGTTCGGATGTGTCCTTTTGTCTGTCGTCGTCCTTGCTGTGGGCTGCTGCGGTCCGCTTGGTTGTGGTCCCGGTTGCGGGGCAGGCGTTGGCTGCAATGACTGCGACGGTGGGTTTGAGCAGCAAATGATTCGGAGCCCGTTAGACGGCGTGCGAAATCTGAAGCGTTCGCTGGTTTGTGGCAGTGGATGTGGCGAGACTTACATCGGCGAGTGGATCAGTACCCCACCAGATTGTGCAGACCCTTGTTGCAACGACCAGTGGGTTGGTGGGGCAACAAAATGTCGACCGTTCTGTTGGCAGCCCGGCGCATTGTTCCGAGGTTTGTATGGTTCGCGTTTTTGCACCGGATCCGAGTCATCGGTGCCTTGCGACTGCGGCGAATGTGACACATGCGCCGTCGCGGATGCCGGCCACTACACTGAAGAAGTTGTTTCGTCAGCATCAAGCGGATGCTCGACTTGCCAGACAGGGACTTGTGCCAGCTGTCGATCGGCCAGTGTCAGCAACCGGGGAACTCGAATTGTCCACCGACCGGTTGTCGATCCGGTAACGCGATCGGCTGCCAGACGATTGGACCCGGAAGTCCAGCGAATCCGGCGATAGACGGCTGCTAGGCTTTTGTTGATCGGCCAGACAAAGCCTAGTCGACTGCTTCCAGAAGTCTTACCACTGCCGCTTGATCAGCCGGGCGGCCAAGCAAGTGCTCGTCCGCCAAGGATGTGAAAATGTAAATGGTCGACGGTTTGGCCACCGTCTGATCCACAGTTCGCAACGACCCGATAGCCGCCTTCTTCCAAGCCCAGCTGTCGAGCCACTTGTCCAACCGTCAGCATCAAGTGACCTGCCAGCGCCGCGTCTTGATCGGTCAGTGCGGCAACGTTGGTGACTTCTTTCTTCGGAATCACCAGCACGTGGATCGGCGCGGCTGGAGCCACATCATGAAACGCGAGGCAAAGATCGTCCTCATGAACGATATCGGCCGGGATTTCTTTGTCGATTATCCGCTTGAAAATGGTTTTGTCGTCGCTCATGATTTTCGTTTTCGCATTGAGGTTGTCCGTTGTTACGGATCGAACCTGAATTCGGTCAGTCGTCGCGATTTAGTTGCGACATGGGAATTAGCCGGTCTTCGAGCATCACAACAATCCCTCCGCGAACAGGAATCAACAGCGATTGGTCAGCATTGATGAATGCGGCTTCAATTGGGCCGGGAACGCTTTGGCCCAGCCGATCGCTCAACTGCGATGACTCGATTAACTCGTTGACCTGTTGAATCAAATGATTGTCAGCAGTGGTTAGTTTGGACTGCGTGACAGGACAACGCATGAACGCCAACACGGTCGGGTCGATGGTAAAAGAATCTAACATTTGGGCTACCGGATATGCAGGGAGGAGGGAGGAACCAAAAGCAGGCCATGATTCTGTTCGACGGGACTGCTGATATGCAAGACCTGACCGCCACCGATAGGCCATAGATACAGTTTTACGCGTGCTGTGATACCGACACTTCTGATGGATTATCATTCTGAGCGAATGACTTGGCGATCTCCATCCAGTCAACGTCACAGTCTAAATTTTGAGATTCATAGTGAACGCGACCGAGGAGAGGCGTTTCGGTGCGGCGAGCGATTTCGTTTTGATTGCTTTCGATGCTCACGTCGCCGTCAAGAATCTGCGTATCGTTCAAAACAACACCCGCCACAGGTAAACCATTTCGGAAGCAGGCTGCGGTAATCAAGGTTTGCAGCGATTGGTTGATCACGCCAAGCACGTTCGGAGCAACGACGATCAACGGATAACCTAGATCGGCGGCTAGGTCCGCGACGAATTCGTCGTCGGTGACGGGCGACATCAATCCACCCGCGCCTTCCACGACGACGATGTCACACTCGTCCGTCCAGACGGAGATGCCTTCTCGTAACAAGTCGGAACTTACCGAGCGTCCTTCGGCCCTCGCGGCCATTGGTGGCGCGAGCGGTGCTTCAAACTTCTGAGGACAAACAGCGTCAAGACTTAGGGGCCGACCAGCTGCCTCCCATAGAGCCAACGCATCTTCGGCAACCATTTTAGCGCCATCCCCAATGCAATCGCTGGCAACGGGTTTGTAAACGCCAACGCGGTGCCCAGATTCAACCAAGGAGCGAACAATCATCGACGCGACCCACGTCTTGCCGACTTCTGTGTCGGTTCCGGTAACAAACAATCCGAGAGGTGGCTTTTTCATGGCGGCGGTGGTTTCGGTGGTGGAAGATCCCCAAAGCAGGACGGCGTTAGGTTAGCATTCTGTGCTGTCTCGTCCAGCCATCAATCAGCGATTGTCGACGGCTCCGAGATCGAATACGATGCGCTAGCGGTTGACACTTTGCCTGCGATCTCTGGCCGTGCTTAGGTTTACGTTCCTCTCCCCCGAATTCAGATAGTCTGATGAAGCATCGAGACCCGGTTTCGGTTGCCGCTATCCAGATGCGGTGTTCGACCGATGTTGACGATAATCTTGACCGAGCCATGCAGGCGATTGCCAAGGCCGCAAAAGATGGAGCCAAGCTGATTTGCCTTCAAGAGCTTTTCAGTAGCCGATACTTCTGTCAGTCAGAAGACCACGACCAGTTTCAACTGGCCGAATCCGTTCCGGGGCGCACGACCGAGGCACTTTCCAACGCGGCTGCCAAACATAAAGTTGTCATTGTTGGTGGTCTGTTCGAACGACGATCGGCAGGTCTGTTTCATAACTCGGCGGTCGTGTTCGAAACTGACGGAAGTCTCGCGGGCACTTACCGCAAGATGCACATTCCCGACGATCCTTTCTTCTACGAGAAATTCTACTTCACGCCTGGCGATCTGGGCTTCCAAGCGATTTCGACTTCGGTTGGCAAACTGGGGATCTGCATTTGTTGGGATCAATGGTTTCCTGAAGCGGCCCGTTTGACTGCGCTGGCGGGAGCCGAAATTCTGATCTATCCCACGGCGATCGGCTGGCAAGCCGATGAAAAAGAAGCCTTTGGTGCCAGCCAATTGAACGCTTGGCAGACGATGATGCGTTCTCATGCGATCGCCAACGGTCTGTTCGTCGTCGCGCCCAATCGGGTCGGAGTCGAAGACAATATTGAGTTCTGGGGCAATTCGTTTGTTTGTGATCCTTACGGCGACCTGCTGAAAACCGCAGCCGACGATGCCGAGGAAACCTTGCTGGTCGATTGCGTCTTAGACTTGATTGAAACCGCTCGTACGCATTGGCCATTCCTGCGCGATCGACGAATTGATGCTTACGGTGGATTAACAAAGCGGTTTTTGGATTAGAGTTCGGCAAAATGTCAAGTTATCGAATGCCGGCCGAGTGGCAACCGCAAGCCGCAACGTGGTTGGCGTGGTCTCACAATTCCGATACTTGGCCGCACAATCTGGCCGAAGCCCAGCGAGAGTTTGTCGAATTGGTCCAAACGATTGCTCGTTGTCAGCAAGTGTTCGTGCTGTGCGGTGGTCCGGCTGCGCACCAAGCAAGAGCAGCCTTCACGGCAGCGGACTCTAACATTGTGTTGGTCGACATCCCTACCAATGACGCTTGGGCGCGAGACTACGGGCCAACCTTTGTTGTTGACGAAGCGGCGAGTGAACTGGTTGCGATCGACTGGCATTACAACGCTTGGGGAGGCAAATATCCACCGTTCGATTCGGATCAACAAGTCGCAAAGAGGGTTGCCCAACATTTGCAAGTCGAATGCGTTTCGCCAAATCTCTGCTTCGAAGGCGGCGCGATAGAAATCAATCAGTCGGGCGTCATGCTGTCGACCAAATCCTGTGCGCTTGATCCGAACCGAAACAAAGACCATTCGCTCGAGCAGATCGAGCAAACGTTGATTAAATCTCTGGGAGCCAGTTCCGTCATTTGGTTGCAGGGCGATGCGATCGAGGGCGATGACACCGACGGCCACATCGATCAATTGGCGCGGTTTACGGACGATAAAACCATTGTTTACGCTTGGTCAGATGACGAAAATGATCCGCAAGGATCAGGTTTGCAGCAGAATCTTACCGATTTGAAATCGGGGCTTGTATCGAATGGCCTCGAGGACACACGATTGGTTCCGCTGCCTTTGCCAATGCCGATCTATTTCCGCCAGATGCGTCTTCCGGCCAGCTATTGCAATTTTGTGATCACCAATCAGCAAGTCATTGTGCCTCAGTTTGGGGCGGCATCCGATCAACAGGCGATTGAAATTCTGGCACCACTTTTCCCCGATCGAGAAGTCATCGGCCTTCCATCGTTTCATCTGTCCGTCGGCCTCGGTTCCTTTCACTGCCTGACGCAGCAGCAACCGGAATCGGCATTCACCACAGCTAAGCGCATCGGTTGATGCAGAACCACGTCCAACTGAATATTAGGTATTTTTGGTACCAGTGATCCAGCGCAAATTTGGTCGCTAGTTTTTTCGTTTACGCCATTTGGAAGGATCTGACGCCGAGTGGAAAACGCCGAGAACGTCCGTGGATTTTTGGGTGTGTTCGAATACGATCAGATAGGGGAACTTTTTGATTCGTACCGCACGCAAAGGTGGGTCAACGACTCCAAATGACTCTGGCCTGAGTTCAACGGCGTCAAGTCTTGTATCGACTGATGCTCGAAATCGGTTTCCCAGCTCGGGCGAAATTTCATCGTACCAATTCGCAGCTGCCTCAAGGTCTTCGGCAACAAGCGGGTGAAAGCGAAGGGAGTCAGCCATCGACTCGTCGCCAGAGTTCCGCACGGTCAATTGCGATCGAGGGATTTGCCTTTATCTCATTGTTGCGCCGTTCAGCCTCGTCTTTCTGCCATGGTTGCAGGACGATTGGCTCTTCCGAGGCTCCAATGTCGTCCCATAAAGCCTCGACAATCCGGAGTTTTTCGGACACGGGAAGTTTGTGCAAATCAGAAAATTTGATGCTCATGAAAGCTGACTCAAGGTTTCAGTGGACTGTTTTTCGCGCTCGGTCGTAGACGAGGATCGCGATCATGACTGGCAACCCATTGTAGCACTCGGAGGTCGGGTCGGCAAATTATGGAGCTGTTGACGCGTGTTTAGCGAGTGTCGATTGGAAGATCGGATGCTTCTTAGAGCTACGCAAGCACAATCGTTGGTCTTGAGCTGCTTGTATCCGATTCAGTTTTGATCCGCCGAGCTTTGATGCGGATATAGGGTGGGGCGAACTGACTGCGGTGCTCGAAGGAGCCGGTCTCGGCTGTGGCATCGGCGTGGAGCGGTTCGGTGACGTCTTCAATGACCAAACCAGCCCGGCACATCTCGCCCAATAACATCTCGTAACGATGAACGTACTCAAGTGTGCCCGGCTCACGAACCAAGTTCGCCGTTGTCGGGGCGGGTAACGGATCGGAACGATAGGCCGAGTATCTCAATGTGTAGCCATCCGAGGTTGGCTTGAGCGATGATTGTAAACTGACCGGTTGCTTATGTTGGCTGATATACAGCCCGCCGACTCGTAGCACGCGAGCGACTTCGCGGTAGACGGGGCGCACGTCGGGGATGTAGCAAGTGCTGACGGGATGAGTCACGATGTCGAAGGTGGCTTCGCCCAGCATCGAAAGATCATCCATCGACGTTTCGATGATGCGAATGTTCAGGTCACGTTCTTTGGCGACCTGCCGATCTTGTTCCAGCATCGTCGAGCTGATGTCAACGACTGTGACGATGGCTCCGGCTGCGGCGTAGATCGGACCTTGGCGTCCGCCGCCCGCCGCAAGGCACAGCACGGACTTGCCGGTGATGTCTGGGCCCAGCCAGCCTCTGGCATCAATCGCAGCAAGTGGATTGGCGAAATCCTGTTCACGGGCAGTCCGGGCCAGCCGATTCTGTTGCTCCGCCAGTCGGTCCCAAGCAGCCCGGTTGTGTTGGCGAGCGTCTGACGGTTTCATAGCGGGTTCTCAATTGTGCACATTGTGCTGTGTCGTCCGCCATAGTGGCGAGTGAAAAGGCGGATGAAATTTACTTATGACTGACTTATTGGCAACGCCCGCGACCGATTCAAGCTCCCGTGATGCGATCGCTCAGTTCGAGTATCCTCGGGTGGTTCGCTTGGTCGACACAGACATGTCAGGATTTGCTCATGTTTCGGCTTACGTCCGCATGATGGAGGAAACCGAATACGCTT
This sequence comes from uncultured Pirellulaceae bacterium, assembly GCA_937929805.1. Classification (GTDB taxonomy): domain Bacteria; phylum Planctomycetota; class Planctomycetia; order Pirellulales; family Pirellulaceae; genus Mariniblastus. The sequence continues at coordinate 112,572 of CALFUT010000001.1, read as the reverse complement.
TTTTAAGAAGTCGTGGCCTGAGCGTAAAGCTGACCGACGACAAAGGCGTGATGGGATTTCCACGGCTGCATGCGAGCGTTCAGATTGCTGAGCCGTTGGTCTTTGACCAGCAAGTGATTGTTTACCTGAGTCTGACGGAGCTGGACGGCAAATCAATTTTTTACGAATTTCAGATTCGCGGCGGCGACGATCAGATTTGTGCAACGGGAAAGTTCAAGGTCGCACTCTGCCGGTTTCCTGACGAAAAACCGCCCTACGCGATTTTGACTCCTGATTACGTCATTGAGGCACTGTCGGGTTGAGATGCTTACTGGTTGACGGCATTCGTCTGGGCAGGTTTTATTAACCTTCAAAGACGCATCGACTTTACGCTGAAACAAACAGATAACGGATAACGATGGACAAAAAATACGACGCTCTATTACTTGTTTCGTTTGGTGGCCCCGAAGGCCCGGACGATGTGATGCCGTTTCTGGAAAACGTGCTGCGAGGCAAAAACGTGCCGCGAGAAAGAATGCTCGAAGTGTCCGAACACTATCAGCACTTCGGCGGTGTGAGCCCGATCAACGAACAGAACCGGCAGTTGCTGGCTGCGATTCGCGAAGAGTTAGCCAGTCACGACATTGACTTGCCCGTCTACTGGGGTAACCGAAACTGGCATCCAATGTTCAAGGACACGCTGCAAGAAATGAAAGACGACGGCGTTAAGTGCGCGTTGGCGTTTTTCACTTCGATCTACAGTTGCTATTCAGGTTGCCGCCAGTACCGCGAGAATATCGCGGAGGCTCAAAAGGAGATCGGTGAAGGAGCCCCGGAAGTTCACAAAGTTCGAATGAGCTTCAATCATCCGTCTTACATTGCGGCGTCTTCCGGACGAGTCCAATCTGCATTCGATCAAATTCCTGAGGCGAATCGATCCGAGACACGGTTCGTTTTCACTGCTCACAGCATTCCGATGTCGATGGCCGACAACTGCAAGTATGAAACTCAGCTGAAAGAGTCATGTCGATTGATCATGCAAGAGATTGGCGACTACGCGTGGGAGTTGGTTTTTCAAAGTCGCTCGGGCCCGCCCAGCCAACCATGGCTTGAGCCAGACGTGTGTGACTACTTAGGCGATTTGAAGAAAGAGACCGACGTGAAAGACATCGTGATGATGCCAGTCGGTTTTGTGTCGGATCACATGGAAGTTTTATACGACTTGGACACCGAGGCTCAGGACGAGTGCAAAAAACTGGGCATCAACATGGTCCGTGCCGCCGCTGTGGGGACTCATCCGGATTTCGTTTCTATGATCCGCCAGCTGGTGCTTGAGCGAACCGATGATGCCGAGAAAAAAGCGATTGGCGACATGCCCGCCAACTGGGATGTGTGTCCTCAGGACTGTTGCTTGTACACCCCGCGAAGGCCCGCCGCAGCAGGTAGGCCGGCTTGAGGTCGGAGTGCGACGTGCGGAGTGACGAACATTGCAGCGGAGTGACGAACACTGCACACTGAAAACTGCACTCACTCCCAGCCGAAAGTGGTTTGCTGAGCCGGTGCGGTCGTCAATGTGATTGTGGCGGCGGCAGGGTTGGACGGCTGGCGGGGGCTGGCCGCGGCTCGTTTTTTCATCTCGGCCTGCAGCTCATACTGGCGAATCAAGCGAGGCATCAGTTCGGCGATGCTGGACATTCCTGATCGAGGTTTGGCGCTTGTCAGTTGAGGAATGTTGGTGGCCTGGATCATGACTGGTTCCTTGAAGACATTTTTCTGAGGACGATGTGTTCGACAGTCCCGGTGACTTGTCTGAGATCATCATTGGCTGAGCCCGTGACACGTTTGGTCACGCCGAAAAATTTTTCTCCGAAATTGTTTTCTGCTGTCATTGAGCACCATTTTTTGGCCCCTGGACCAGATGTGTCACTCAGCTCGAATGATCCGATATACTGAACGCATGGATCTTCGATGCTACTTCAATCCGATTCTTTGCCTCCTGCTGACAACGCCGATGCTGAGCGCCGTCAGGGGTGACGAATTTGATTCGGAAAGACCAGACACGGTGATCGTTCGCTCGGTCCCGAGTGGTCAGGCTGAGCAAAACGAAGGCACGCGGCGTTTGCGCGGAAAAATTACTCGCTGGCAAGGATCCTCGCTAACGCTCGCGGCAGGAGCACGTGATCGACAAATCGACAACGCCCGGATCGTGGGTGTCGAAACGCAATGGTCGAAATCTGCCGTCGAAGCTCGTCAAATGTTGGCAGTTGGTAATATCTCGCGTGCGGTCGTGTTGCTGCGGCAGGCGATTGGAGACGAACAGCGACCGTGGGCCGGTGCGATGTTGCAAGCGAATTTGGTTCAAGCTTTATTGGCGACGGAGCAGTCAGCGGCGGCGTGCGAGCAGTTTCTGATGCTGCTGCGAGATGATCCGAATACTCGATTCCTCAAAATCGCTCCTCTGGCTTGGACGGACGCGAGTAACGATGCCTCGCTGGTCGGGCGTGCCAGCGAATGGTTGAACGCGGAGGCTCCGGCCGCTCAACTGTTGGCCGCGAGTTATCTAATCGGAACGGCTCAACAAGAAACGGCGTTGGAAACGTTGGAGCAGCTCGCACAAGATCTTGATCCACGAATCGCGGGTCTCGCGGCAGCACAGGTTTGGCGAACTAGAAATAGTGTCGACACTCGGTTGCTGGAACAATGGAATCAGAAAGTGGCGTCGCTGCCTAAAGAACTGCGTCCCGGGCCATATTACGTTCTGGCAAAACATTTTGAGACAGCCAACCAATACGACGAAGCGATCACGACGTGGATGCGGTTGCCAATTTTGTACGATGATCAGCCAGATCTGGCGGCAGCGGCGTTGTATCGAGTCACTCGGTTGATGCACAATACGTCAGCGAAGGAGTCGGCCGATCTGGTGCGTCAGGAGTTGGTGCGGCGTTTCCCCGATTCGGCTTGGACTCAGCGGGCCGGTCGCTTGAAGTGATGAGTGTAAAATTTCGGATGCGTAAACCACGATTGAAAGTGCTTGACGGCAGGAAGCCCATGAACGTTACTCAAACCAAGTCGGCAAATCATTTTGGCGCGGCTTTCGTTGCGGCAATAGGCCTGAGCCTTGCGTTGCCCGTAGTTGCGGCGGCTCAAGCAGGCTCCGAACCGGCGGTCGATGCACCGGCCGGTTTTTTGGAGATCATTTTTGCAGGTGGCTTGATCGGGATCTTGATGATCGTCGTGCTGTTGGCACTATCGCTGACAACGGCGTACCTTGTTTTCGATCATTTGATGACGATTCGAAAGAGTATTTTGATTCCTGATGGTTTGGCGGAAAGCGTTCGAAAATCTCTGCTGTCGAGCGACGTCAGCGCGGCGAAGGTGGCGTGTCAGCAACAACCGAGCATGATGTCGTTTGTGCTTTCGCAAGGGATTGGGGAACTGGAATTCGGTTGGAACGCGGTCGAGAAAACGCTTGAAGACGCGCTGGCAGAACAAGCAGCTCGCTTGTTTCGGAAAATTGAATACCTGTCTCTGATTGGCAACATCGCGCCAATGGTGGGACTGCTGGGGACCGTGATCGGAATGATTTTTGCTTTCCAGAACGTGGCGGCGACTCAAGGCACGGCTTCGGCACCGCAGCTGGCGACCGGAATCTATCAAGCGCTGGTGACGACGGTGGGCGGGCTGATCGTCGCGATTCCCTCGATCGGCGCGTTTGCAATTTTTCGAAACCGAATCGATCAACTGATCGCCGAAGCCGGCTATACGGCCCAACATGTGTTTAGCCCGCTGCGTCGCCCGATGCGAAAAACGAACGTCAATTAATCAGAAGTGAATTATTCGAGTCGGATGCTTGCCACGCGAGCAAGTTGCCTCACGGAAGCGTGACGCATGGCACCTGCTTCGAACAACGAGATTTATTAAACACCTTAAACGTAAGAGAAAATTGCCGCGTGCGAATTCCTCGTCACATCCGAAGCCGAAAATACGGGATCAGCATGACGCCGATGATCGACGTCGTGTTCTTGCTGATTATTTTCTTTTTGGTCAGCAGTCACTTGGCGAGAAATGAATCGCAGTTGGAACTTGAACTGCCGATCGCTGGTTCCGCCAGTGACGATGTCGATCAGCAAACGCCTCGGATGATCGTCAACGTGGATGCGGACGGAAACTTGTTTTTGGCGGGGCGGCCGGTGGGTTCGGATCAGTTGAAAGAACGTTTTTCTGACGCGGTCGAAAAAGAAGGTGACGGCTTGGAGGTTCGAATTCGAGGCAGCCGGAACGTGGCGTACTCGGCCGTCGAGCCCATCATGCGATCGTGCGTGCAGGCAGGAATCTGGAACGTCAGCTACGCCGTGTATCGTCAGGAGCAGCAATGAGACGAACCAGTCCTTTTCTGCGGCGCGGCACGGAGGTCGATATGGATTCGGCCATGACGCCGATGATCGATGTCGTGTTTCTGCTGTTAGTGTTTTTCGTTTGGACGGCCAGTTTTGTCGCGGTCGAACAGGTGCTGCCCAGCCAGCTTTCGTCGCAGTTGGGCGACCAACAAGCGGAAACGATAACTCCGCCTGATGATTCCGACCTTGACCAAGTCGTGGTGCGGATTGCTTGGCGGGGGACTCAGCCGTCTTGGGCGATCAATGATCAGAAATACGCGGATTTGGAATCGATCGATCGCCAATTGCAGTTGTTGGCCGGTGCTGCTGCGGCGACACCCATCATTCTTCATCCTCAATCGAATGTACCGCTGGGCCATGTGATCGAAACCTATGACGTGGCCAAGCGTTGTCGGTTTGAAACGATCTCCTTCGCCGTGAATCCGCAGTAGGAGTTTAATCACATGCGTGGTTCGTGCCGAATTTATTGTCCGCCGATTGCTTGTTTTGTGGCGATCATTGCATGCCTACCTTTGTTGCACGCGGACGAGAATGACGAGTTACGGCTGGCGGCCGGGCTTCGCGAGCGACGATTGTTTGAGCAAGCAGAATTTGTTTGCCTGCAAGCGTTAGACGATCTGGTGGACGGGCCGAACTTGGCTCGAGAGCAAGCGGTGTTTACAGTTGAGCTAATTCGAATCCGGTCCGATCAAGTCAGGCTTGCGGCTCCAGATCAACGTGAATCTTTTCGGTTGGCGGCTCGGGAAGTGGCCGAACGTTTTCTGAAGGACGACCCGCGACACCCTTGCAGGATGATCATTCAGTTGCAAAACGTCTTGACTGATTCCGACCTTGTTAGCTTGATAGGACAGGAGCAAGATTTTGGCGTTGGATCAGAATCAGAGCGTCAGCGAGCGTTAAAGCTAAGCCAGAGCGTGCGAACCGAGTTGCGTTCGATCGAACGGGAAATCGCTGGTCAGCTTCAGGCCGCTAGGAACGACTCGCCGACCGATTCAGGATCGCTGTCGGTAGAAGAACTTACCTCATTGCAACGCAACGTTCAGTTTCACATCGCGCTTGCCGGGCTTCAGCGAGCCAAGTTGTACGGAAAATCTGATGAGCAAGCGACTCTCAATCGAACCAGCGCGTTGTCGGAGGTGTTGCAGCAGTTGGTTTCGCTGCAACGCGCGAACGAGCCCGGTTCCAATTTGTGGTGGAAGACTCAGCTAACGCTGGTGAAGTGCAATCGGCTACTGGGCGATGTTACGAAGGCTCAATCGATGTTGGACCGGACCCGTGACTCAGAAGTTAAGCTGCGTCGGCAAGAATGGCACGAGTCAATTCTGGCGGAGCAGGCAGAATTATTGTTGGCGGGCGACATGACCGAGGCGGCTGGACTGAAAGTGGCTCAAAGTGTGTTGTTGACGATTGATCGACGGTCCGTTGCATCGGCTCGGTTGGACTGGTTAGCTTTGAACTTGGTCGCGCGGATGAACGTTGGAGCGACATCGGAATCGAAACAGCAGGAGTATTTTTCTCAGGCGAAACGACGGGCCGAATTGATTTCGCGGCAACATGGGCCTTGGTGGGGACTCCGTGCGACGCAATTGATCTCAAGGTCGTTTGGCGGTGCCGGTGCAGAGCAGGGCAATGAGGTTGCATCGCGATATGGTGAACTTGTGCAGCAAGGCCAAGCGGCGATGGAAGCCAAGCAGTTCGCCGAAGCGCACGAAGCGTTCGATCAGGCGGCAGCCATCGCGAAACTGAGTCGCGATACGGATGCGTGGCGTTCCTGTCAGGTTGCTGCCAGTCGGGCATTGGAGCAGTTGGGCAAGCATGGAGCGGCGGCCAACAAGTTGCTGGAAACGGCGAACGAAGATCCTGCGCACTCGGCGTCCATTCATTTGCGAGGAATCTGGAACCTTGCTCAGACCATTTCGCGCACTGACGAAGGCCGGTCCGCCTACGGAAAATCACTGAACGAGCACTTGGAGCGGTGGCCAGATTCCAAGACAGCACAGCAAGCGAGGTTGTGGCTTGGAAAAGAGCAACTGGCCGCAAAACAGTTTGCTAACGCTGCGGACACGTTGCTGAACGTGTCTAAGGATTCGGGGCACCGCGTCGCTGCAATGCGCGCTGCGGCAGAAGCGCTGACCAAGGCAGAAAAACCTGACGCTGAAGAGATTCTTAATGCGTTGGTTCAGGAACGGCCCCGAGATGTCGCGATCTTGTTGGCACAGGCACGAGTGGGCACTCGTGCTGGGCTGAGAAACCGTCCCGTTCGCTGCGATCAACCGTTGGCTTTGTGGCGCGGGTTGGCTCGACAACTCAAGCCCGAAACCGATCAATGGTTTGAGGCCAAATACAATGTGGCTCGGTTGCTGAACGCTGCGGGCGAGAAAGAGAAAGCGACACAGCTGATCAATTACTTGGCAGCGTTGCCGGCTGGTTGGAGTAAGTCTTCGTTTGCAAAACAGCTGGACGAATTGCAACGGAACATGCTTGCTGATGGTTCGTCGGGTTGAGTTTGGCTAGGGCTAAGATCAGTCCATGAAAAAACTCCACCAGTCGAAGTTGACTGATGGAGTTGTCGTTTTATCGTTTCGAGAACAGCGGTCGCAGACGACAACATGAACTCGATTGATTCGAAAACTAGTTCGTTGTCGACGGACTTGCCTGAACTGGGCTGCCGTCAGAGTCGGTGCTGAGAGCAATGATTCCTCCAGCCAAGCCGCCGAGTCCAATCAAGCGACTGAAGCTTCCACCGCCACCGATCAGTGCTCCGCCACCGCCAAAGCCTCCACCGCCACCAAGGAGTCCGCCGCGGCCAACTAAACCGGCACCTGCTCCCGAGAAGCTGCCACAGCTGCCGCATGATCCACCGGCAGCACATCCGCAACCGAGTGACTCGCTGGCGTACTCAATCGGAGCAGTTGGCTCACTTGGTACCGAGTCCACGATAACGGCGTCGTTGGCACAGTAGTCAATCTGTTCTTCTACGAATCCACTGTCAGCTTCGCATGTCAGGCAAACTTGCAGAGCGGCAGAAGCTGTCGCGGCTACCGTTTTGCGGAATGAGACGGGCTGAAAAGGATCGCTCGTTGAGTTAAGCACGGAATCGTCGTTAACCGCTTGAAAACGAACGGCAGCGATACCGTTTGATCCCGCAGCGATAAAATCGTACGTACCAGCGTCAAGACTTGCCACGGTGAAACTTCCGTCTGCATCGGCAGTTGTGCGAGCGATCTGACGATCGTTCTGGATGACGAAAACTTCGGTTCCGTAAACAGGCTGACGGTTCTGATCGAATGTTGCCACCTTACCGCTCAACTGACCGTTAACCAGTTTGACAACGTTTGAACCCGCGAATGCAGGGGCAGACACTTCTCGTCGCTCAACGCCACTGATTTCGGCAGCGATCTGCGAAGGTACGCTATTCTTAAGGATTCGTTGAATCCCGTCGTAGCCTGCCGAAACGGTTGCGGCTTCAATTGCGTTGACGCCGGTTACTTGATCGTATGGTTTAACTTGAACACCGTAAGCAACAAAACCGCCTTGGCCAGTTGCGATGAACGAATAGTCACCTTCAGTAACGCCATCAGCGATAAAGTAGCCACCGTCCTGAGTTGTTGTTCGCGTGACAATCTTTCCCTCACGCACGAAGTACACGTTCAACTCGCCAGTCTGGTTACCCGAGGTAATGCGACCTTCCAGTTGACCGACGCGATTCAGCGTAACTGAGTGGCTACGACTGCCTTCTAGGTAGTTGTCGGTCTGAGCTGCCGTGGCAGTCGGAACGGCTGGGGCGACCCATTCTTGAGCCGACGCAGAAGCGACAAATGGCAAAGCGAACAGGGCTAGGCCCAAACGCAGTTTCTTTAAGTGGTTGTTCATAAGTTCACCGTAAATTGTGAGAGAGTTTCGTCTGCAAAAATGGGGTCGCAAAGTTTATTTGCACTTTGGTTGGGTCGTGCCAACATGGCAGCGACCGACCTCAAAGCGTTACTTTTCGTAAGTTTGCAACCGGGTTGTTCAAAAAACATAGGTCGTGGGAATCGCCATGCAAACAAAAAAGGCTCGTTTCAACATGTCTTTTATGTTGCTCTCGGTTGTGAGCGATCTTTCCAAAATATCTGGTTGTTTTGAGGTTTGATTCAAGTTCTTGATACTGCTTCAAGAAACACTTTATCCCTCATTTTCTTGTAAATCCCGCCTGCTTATTCATTGCTTTTGTTTTCGCAGGCTCATTCGATACAACCGGAACCGATTTGGGTTATTCAATCCGCTGCTTGAGTCGCCTATCGCTACAATTGACAGGTGGTTCACGCTGCCATTGGTTCTTCGTCGCTGCACAATGTCGCTTGTAGAGTCAGATATCACGATTCACACAAGCAGGTTGTTGGCACTCTACTACTCAGGTCATCGGGTCAGATGAACCCTATCGTTCGAAAATTTGTTTGACGCCAGCGATGCAGCAATTTTGATACAACTTGAAAGGCTTGTCGTGGCAGAACGATTCGGTGTGTGGCGATCGTAGCGATGCGGACGTGTCGCACCGCTTATTGCGGTAAAGACGAAAGTGGTGTTAGTTGCGCTTGGAGCGGTTTGGAAATGCGAAGGCAGAGTCCTGTGCTGACGTAATTTGACAAAATCGCGCGCAAGGCGATGGCCAATGGGTAAGCCGAAGCTAAGTTCTCAACGAGGAAGCAAAGCATTTGCTTCTTCGATCTCGTTATGTCTTTCACAAACTTTGCTTCGCAACCGAATTGACGATGCCTGAAAACCAGACATCCACCGCTAACTCGATCGCACCATCCAAGAACATTCTTGGGTACACGCTCAAGGAACGTATTGGTTCTGGCGGGTTTGGAGAAGTCTGGTCCGCGGAAGCCCCCGGCGGAATGCTCAAAGCGGTCAAAGTCGTTTACGGCTACCATGACGAGAAACGTGCCCAAGGCGAGCTGAAGTCACTCGATCGAGTCAAGCAATTAAGGCATCCGTTTTTGCTCTCTTTGGAGCGAATCGAGATTTTCGAGGGACAACTGGTCGTTGTTTCGGAGTTAGCCGACAAAAGTATGGCTGATCTGTTCAACGAGCTGGCCATCAAGGGCGAGCCAGGGATCCCTCGCGATCGGTTGATTAAATACATGCGGGACGCTGCGGATGCGCTAGACTATTTAAGCAATGAGCACGGGCTACAGCACTTAGATGTTAAGCCAGAAAATCTTCTGATCGTCGGCTCTCATGTCAAAGTGGCTGATTTTGGCCTGGTGAAGGAACTTCATAGCGACTCGATGTCGTTGATGACTGGTATGACCCCTGCTTACGCCGCCCCAGAGTTGTTTGACGGTCGCCCCGGAACTTATAGTGACCAGTATTCTTTGGCGATTGTTTATCAGGAAATGTTGACGTCGATTCGTCCGTTTCCAGGAACCACCCCGGCTCAGTTGGCTGCCCAGCACGTCCACGGCAAGCCAAACCTTCGTCCGTTACCAAGCGAAGATCGCGCGACCATTGCTCGAGCATTATCCAAGGATCCCAATGTGCGGTTTTCCAGCTGCGTGGATATGGTCGAAGAGTTGGCAAATCGAAAACGCGTGGCTCGGAAAAGCATCAAGCGGATTGAACGAACAACGCAAGCAAGCGATTCCTTAATTTCGAATCCTGAATCGCACGACATGACGGCGGTTGTTGATTCGAAAGGTTTGCCATTTCAGGCAAATCATATCGAAACGCTGGAGCCACCAGAATGCGACGCGGCGAAAGCGGTTGCTCGACCGACTTTGGTCGTTGGAATTGGAGCGACTGGAAACCGAGTGCTGTACCAACTGAAGCAACAGTTGGATGCCCGACATGGTTCGATTGACGCAATTCCTTCAATGAAACTGTTGGCGATTGATTCGGACATTGACGACTTGTCCGCGTTGACCGGAATGGGAGAGCAAGGTGCATTGAGCACAAGCGAGTCTCTCCACACGGCACTAAAGACTCCTGAATTCTATCGCGACCAAGCTTCTTCATCTTTATCGTGGCTAAGCCGGCGATGGATATACAACATCCCTCGATCGCAAAACACCGAAGGTCTGCGGCCTTTGGGGCGATTGTTGTTTGCCAGCTATTTCGAATCGATATATCAAACGCTTCAAACCGCAATCGACGACATGGTGCTTCCCGAAAATTTGGCGACCACCGCCGATTCACTTGGGATGAACCCCGGGCCAATCCAGCCACGCGTTTATTTGGTTTCATCGATCAGCGGTGGAATCGGAAGTGGGATGATTCTTGACTTGGCATACACGATCAAGCTTCTGATGGCTGAGAAAGGTTTGTCGGACGGTGTTGTCAATGGAATGCTTTTGCATTCAACGTACCAACGGACACGAGATCCGGGGATCTCGGCCGCCAATGCGTTCGCTTGCCTGACTGAATTGAGGCATTTTGTCGAATCAGGTTATCCGGGTGACCCAAGTCTCGGGATTCCTGACTTTGACGATATGCCGTTTGATCATACTTACTTTCGGCACATGGGGAATGATCTGAGTCAATCAGATCTCAAAACCCAAATTGGTTCGGTTGCTGAGTACATCTATCTGGCAACGCTATCCAGTTGTTCCGTGTTCTTCGACGCGTGCCAGGATCTTGCGGCCGACCAGGAACATTTCGCGCTTCGAACGTGCGGCTTGAGTGTAAGTGGTCCGGGCAACATGGAGACGGGCAATCGATCCACCGATCGGCTAAGCCTTGCCTTGATTCGGCAGTGGATTTTTGGTGATCCAACCACCGAAACGGATGCGAAACCTTTCGTGTCAGAGCTACTAAGTGGGCACCGGCTTACGGAAAACATGTGCTTTGAGGACATCAGCAATCAGATCTACGAATTGCTGGAAGGCTCGCCTGAATCCGTTTCGAACGACGCGGCGGAGCATGTGCTGCGTAACCCAAAACATGTTTGTGAAAACTTGATTGCCTACGTGGATGGAATTTTTGGTTGCCAGCCCATGCGGCAAGACGAAGAGTATCAGGCGCCGGAGGTCTGTTGCCAGCTTTATGAACGTTTGGACCAACAAGTGGCAGCCACGGGCGCGCGGCTGTGCGGTTCCATTCTTTCTCTGCTGCAGCGACCACAGCTTGAATTGTCCACAGTAAACGCTGCTCGCGAGGAGTGCCAGACGCAATTCACTCGTATGGCGAGCAAAATGGAAGCGATTGGAGCCGAGGGAAACCGTGCCTCGAGCGATCTTCTATCCATGCTGAGGCAGTTGCCGGCGACTGAAAAAATGTCCGAAGCTGTTCGGATGAAGATATCTGAAATCGCTTCGACCTACGTAGATTTACGATTCCAAGAATTTGTCGCAGGCATTTGTGCGAAGTTCTACCGAAACTGTCAATCAACGCTGGTGCTGGTCGACGAACGAGTCAGACAATTTCGCCATCAGCTTGAGATGATTAGCGAAGATTTTTCCTCCGGTGAGCAATTGCCCATCGATATGGCTGATGAGCAGTTCAGCATGGATCGGTTACTTGCGGCGAGCATCGAAAAGGATTTACAGGTCCACATCGCAAGAACGGAATCTCTTGTTTACGAATCGCTCATTCTTGAGCGAGGTGGTTACCTAGAGGCGATGGCGTCACAGGGTTGCTGGTATCATCGGCTGCCTGGAGCGATTCGTTCGGCGGCGAAGAACGTGCTGGCAGATGCCTACAAGAAGCTGTCAATCGAGAATGTCATTGTTGATAACAACGTCAGACTAGAACAACTGGTAAAATGGTTGAACGAAAAGATCAAGCAAGCTCGACCGGTGATTGACGATTGTGGCGGAGCTTCTCGAATCTTAATCGGCCTACCGTCTCTTTCAGCCGAAGAATCGACTTTGCCAGATTTGATGAAGGCTCAGTTTTCCGTTCCAACAGTTCCCATCAACGGAACACTTGGGAACGTGGTGATTTGCTTCGAAGGAGAAGATGTGTCACTGGCCAGCGTTGCGTATCGGTTGCTTGAAGCTCGACCAGATGCGATTGAGTTGGTCCAGCGGTTGCATACTCGCAACGACGTTGAGTGGACGACGCTGAACGATCTGCTTTGATGCTGTTCACGCAGCGGATGAATCAATCGGTACTGCCGAGCTGGAGCACGACTCTTCGATCGAGTATCCGAATTTCTCGATCCACCGACCTAGTTCTCGATTGCACAGCTCGATTTGTGCGGGAGACATCTCGGTTGGATAACGGGTCAACTTTGCTTGGCTGAACTCCATCCAGTTGCTTTGGCCAGACTTATTTTCAGCCTCAATCTTTAGGATTTCTTCGACCTGAGTGTCCGAGATCTGAACCCCCAATGCCTCCGCAAGCGAGTGAATTTGCCGGTTTGGGTTGGCAACGGTGTCTCGGTATTGCATTTTGAGAACCTTTGGGTGAACGATCCATGGTTCCGCTCTGACGCATTGCTTCTGTATTAATGGGATGGCCGCCTCGACAGACGAAAACCCCGGAAAGCGCACTTGGCTGCCGCTCTTGATTTCGCGATTGCGGCAGTCGATCGCCGACAAAATCACGTCTCGCGGGTCTCGATAAGCAAACGTGGCAAGAATTTTTCCTTCGCCAATCATCTGAGACAGATAAGGTGTCATGTAACAATGAGCTTTGACCACGGTTGGACCGTTTTGCGCTGCGAACTCCATCATTCGATCGACCGCTTGGTCTTCCAGCGGATCATTCACAAAGCAACCTTCTCCAGACACGGCACCTGAATCGATAAAATCAGCTAGGCCACGGTTGCCATTGACCGGGGTTGTTCGATTGATCACCTCGTTTTTGTACCACCATATGATCGTGCTGGCGGACTTACACATCGAATTGGATAGAATTAGCACAGCGTTGCTCTTAGTTTGTTGTCAGATGGCTTTAATGAGTATTCGAATCGATTCATCCATGGGCAAAGCGCTTCGTTGCGGCGGTCGATTTGTTTGCAGGTCGTCTCCGCTTCAAATCGTGACAGCTTTGCTTGACTAAGTTGTTTCCAATCGCGAGCGACGAACAAAAACTGAGTCTTTTTGTTCCAGCCTTCCGTCCAAGGGGCATCGCCAGCCTTCGGTTTCGTCGACAAGCTGGAATCCCAGTTCATCCATCAAATCAAGCATCTCACGATAGGTTTTCGCTTGGGGGTGTTCGCGTTCAAGAGGCAGTTCGACGATCACGGCGTCGACGTTGGACCGAATGAAGTCCTTGCCGCCAGCTAAGACCAAATGCTCGGCATGCGGAACATCGATCTTCAATAATGTCGATCCGCTCCACGCATTCTCGTTCGCCAATTCGTCCAGCGTGCGCAACTGCACTTTGGTCCTCCGGGTGGGACGAAGACTTTCGTCGACGTTTAACAAGCTGCTGCCGCACAGATTATCCGAAACGAAGAACTCGGCTTCGCCCGGTTCGTTGCTCAATGCCGCTTCAACCAATTGGAAGCTATTGATTTGACTGTAATAAGTGTCCCGTGTTTCTTGCGAGTAGTGGGACATCAACGGGTCGATCATGACATAGTGAGCGTTCGGGAACACTTTGCTTGAAGTTGATGACCAGATGCCGGTGGAAGCTCCTGCGTCGATAACCGTTACCGGTTCGAACTTCATTTTCTTTAAACGTTTGAGTGTTTGCCAAAGCGTCCGCTGGCACCAATGCACATCCTGCGGTGCCGGAGGATCGACAAAGTAGGCGAACTCGCCGGGTCGCGTGCAAAACGTTGATTCGAATCGATCGTCGATTGGCTCGGATTGATCCAGCGAATCCCAGATCCAGTTCTCCATGTTGGCGGCCGAGAATGTTGAAGCCAGCTTTCTCGCCCGCTCGCGGATTGCCACTTGCGAATCATGTTTGCATATCGACTCCACGGCTTTCTTGAACTGCGATCCCTCGTAGCGGGCGCAGTGGCCCAGACCGAAGCGTTCAACAAACCTAGCCGCTGCTGTTTCTTGGCTGCCCAGCACCACGATTGGCAGATGAGCGCTTGAGATCATGTACGGTATTCGACTGGGAAGGCTCAGGCGAGAAATGTTTTCTGTTTCCTCCTCGGCCTCAAGCGTTCCGGACGGCATTACCGCAAACGGCCGACGCTTTAGCTCGTAGTCGAGTTCTTCTACAGACAGGGCGTCGATTAAGAAGATTCCATCGGCGGCCAGTTCCTCTTTGAGCGAGCCAAGTGTACGGTCGGAGACCATTGCGTTAGGGTTCATGCACGGCCAATCGATCTGGTAGCCGCTGTCGCGAATCGTCTCGCGCAGACGCGTCAGCCACACAGGATCCCAGACATTTCCAATTAAAATGCCACGCTGTTGTAAACCGGTATCGTTCAATTTGGACGGTTTACGCAAAATCAGATCGTCCGGGACAATCGGTGGCACGACATAAATCTTGTGACCGTAATGTTGTTCATAGATGTTCCGCATCTCGGGTGAGATGGCGAGGACGAGATCTGCCTTGGTGAGCGCTTCCTCCATTAGTTCGTTGGAAATGTGCTTGGCATAGATGTTTTGGTCGTCCATGTAGTGCAAACAGATTTTTGTCTGAAACAGATCCTTCAAAGCCGCTGCAATGATCAGATCGGATTCGAAGAATGGAACGACATACGCTCGCTTGGGCGGTTCACCATGAAACCAATTCAGAACACACTGATAAATCTGAGGTCGCGTCAGCTTACCCGCTGGCAAGTCGTAATGACACGCTGATTGGACGCGTTCTCCGCCGTAAACTTCTTTCGAACAGATCGTTTTCAGCCAGTGGAAGTTTTTGAACAGGTACTGAAGCATCAAGCCCGTTCCGTGTCGGGAGTTGATTTCGACCGACGAGACCACGACGTTGTCAATCACGCCATCGTCCTGAGGCGTTCTACTCGCGTCGTTTTGTTGGAAGCCCGGCAAACTTGGCTTGAGGGAGGTCAGTGCGTGGGGCATCTGCATGGACCAGATGGGAAGATACGGTCGCGGCGCTTGTTTGCCAAGCAAATACCTCACGCCGCCGACCGAAGTATCTCGAAGCCTTCGGATAGTCGTCGAGTGGGCAGCGCGGGTACCATCCAGCGAGCGATCGCAGCAAGTCAAGCGAATGGAAGTGATCGGCATGCCGAGTTCACGCTTTTCCTTATCAGATTTCAGCGGACGGGAGCTGATCGTTAGCCTCTGCTCCTCATGGGCACTGAACATGTCGGGCGAAACATCGAAACGGATGCATCCGCTGCTGATGGAAATGGATCGGTTTGGGATTTTGTGATTGTTCCAGCGTAACTGGTGTGGAAACTTGCACTGATTGCCGCGAATGCCCGCGGTGTCGATTTCAATCCGATAATGCCGCGACGGAACATTCAGCCGAACCATCGCTAGTGGTTTGCTCCAGCAAAACGCGCGGCCATCGAAGACTTCAGATTCGTGGAAACATACGCGATGATGACGCATTGCATCAGTGAATGGCAAGTAGTACTCGCGTCCCAAATCCAAATCATTAGCGGCTTGAACCAGATTCGGTTTTCGGTCGCCGCTGTCCAACGATTGGGTTTCGGTACTCATAGAAGTGCAGCTTGGAACAAGTCAAGTATTCAACTGAAAGAAATCGATTTTCAGTGATATGATGTCGTGAATCAAGACGAATCAGAGTGCCAGCATCACGCTATAAATGGTTGGCACTCGCGAAACAATAACCGACGGATTTGTAATACGCTTAGGCGGCGAGACCCATGGGTTTCGAGTACTCAAGTCCGTCATTTATCTCTTGGCGAGTGCTTAGTCAGTATCAATGTGTAGGCAACTAAATGCGGGCATGGAATCGGTCGTTTGGGTTTTTAACTGGGCCAGATGTTGGTCCCAGTTTTCCAGCTTCAGCTGATCACGTGGGTTGCCTCGTGCCGTGATCCGTGACCGTCGAGTTTCGTCACGGCAGTTGAGCAACCAGATTTGTGGTGTCACACCGAACCGCGTTGTCAATTGCTTGGGCCAGTCGGGTGTTTGCAGTTCGCGAGTGAACGGTCCCACCATGACAACGGAAGTGTGAGCCAAGTTTTCTTCCGCCGTCGCGAATAGGCACTCGTAGACCGCGTCGCGAAAGATGGCTTTGTATTCTGGACCGTCGCGATCGGTCGGATCGAGTCCGGCGGCTTTCATCCCGGCTCGGACAACTGCTTCGGACACGGTATCGCTGTCAAGGAACGCGGCAGGAACCTTTGCTGCGAGGGATCGACCCCACGTGCTTTTTCCAACACCGGCGGCTCCTGTGACGATGTGCAATTCATTAGGCATGATGAATAGGTCCGTGGCACCGACGGATCGTGGCAAAATCCTGCGGTGGGTGGAGATTGAGCAGTCGCAAGTTGCAAAAAATAAACACGCTTGATGCCGCAGTTAGCCGTGTGGCAAAATGGCAACGCCGTAAAACGCGGGGAATTCTAGCGTTGGGAGGTTTCGTGAGCAACTTTGCCATCAGCATCGCTGTTTTTCTCGTTTGGCACTTCGTTTGCGATCTGAACGACAAAAGCACATTGAAGACTATCTCCATGATTTGAAAAGAACGATCGATGCACGCAAGCATGTTAGCGGAATTGGGAAGCTGGGTGGCCAGTTTTTCATCGAACCTTGTGTTCTGCAAGACAGAACAGCCAATGATGGTCGGAACACACTACTGGGTGTCCTCGCAAAAGCGAGCCGAGCGTTGGTTTACTGCCTTGAAGATGTTCGAGCAAGATTTCAAGAATCCCAAAGTTCGTCACGATCCGTGGCCAGCCTTGGAGATCGTCGTTCAAGAAATTCTGCTGTCCGAACTTTTGACGCGGGTCTGGTCGGCCGCTGTCACGACGTACGATCAGTGCCGCGAATCGGACGAGCTGTTCGGGTTGGCTCATTCAGTTCACATTCGCCATCAAGAAGCGAAGAATCGAGCGTTGCGAATTTTGCTTAGTGGGCAGGCATCCAACGAAGCGGCTTTCGATCGATTGAACGCGTTGCGTCGTCGAATTGAGCGTTGGACTGATTTGTTCTTAAGTCAGTTGCCCGACCTTGAACTTGCATCGACTTTCGCGTTTGATGAATCGCGGATGAAAGATTTTGGTCGCGAAGGTCGAGAACAATCGATCGAACAGTTCAAAATGAAACAGCAAATTTTGGCGGCTTCGTTCTCAACCGATTTGATCCGAGGCGTTTGTGTTCATCCGGCTAACCCCGAACTCAATCGCGAAATCGCGTCCGGTGTCCTCGCCTGCTTCCCCGCAGATCGTTTTGATTCGTTCGGTATACCTAGGTCATTGCGTGGCCTATGGCTGGAAAAGTCCAGCAACGAAACGGCGATGCTGGTCGATCACCTAGTCAGTTTTGAAAATCTGGCGACATAGATCGCCGGGTGCAAAAATGTTGTTTACAAACGAACACCGCTCAGGATCTAAATTCGAGTCGAAAGCGTAATGCCCCAATAGCCCGGTTCGGCCGACAGATGGGCAAATTGAATATTGCCATAGCCAGATCGCTCAAGTGACTCCCGCAGGTGAACCGGGTCATGCAGTTGGCCCGCTTTAGTTCTGAGTGCCAGCTCCAGCTCATGTTCGGCTCGTGCGAGATCACCTTCTTCCTTGCCAGGGAAAATATCGACGATTGCCAGTTCCCCATCTGCTTTGATGTAAGTCGCAAGCTCCTTGAGCAATTGCTCAATCTGTTCCGGGCTACGCCAATGAATACGATTGGCGATAATCGCCATGTCGTACGCTCGAGGCTCAAGCCCATCGCAGGTTGAAAGGTCGTCCCAATCACCAACGACTTGTGTCACATCGCGGCCCAGTTCCACACTTTCGATCGTTTGATCAGCACGTTTCAGACTGGCTGCCGTATCAACGAGTGTCAGTTTTGACAAAGGGTCTTTATGGGCAAGTGTTACGCCAAAGACCGCCGAACCGCATCCAAGATGCAGAATGTTCATGCCGCTACGGGACTCACCCATGCTCAGCACCCGTGATACATCCAGCGCGACCGGAGTCAGCATCCATTCCTTGTGAGCTTGGGTCGCCCAGAAATCTGCTTCGGTATGAGGAATCGAATCATCTACGACCAATGACGTACCGTTCCGTACGTGCGAAGCGAGGTACTGCCAATAGTGGTCGCCAAAGTCCAGAAACGGCCTGGGAATCAGGCGCGCGATGTTGGATAACGCAAAATCTTCCCCGTACTTGTCCACCAGTTCCGTGCCGGCCAACACATGCATCAAGCGATCGGTCGCTCCGGCATTCAGCTCGAGCACTTCCGACAGTTGTTGAGCCGTTTTTTGACCCTCGGCCAGCGAATCGAGAATTCCCAAGTCGACAGCGGCCCGCACCGAATGGCATAGCGCATTCCGCCTTTGCAGTTGGACGTAGTCTTGGATTGTCTTTAATTGAGCGTTTGACATGTTAACAAATGTGCGTTTCTTGTTTTGAAAGTAAGCTACCAAAAAGTTGCATCGAGTCAAATATTGAGCCTGCCCACTTTTCGTGGCGCAGCCAGCGTGTACCGACATAGACGATACCAACTAGTTGTTGGATCCATGCCGAGAGTAACCGCGAAGAGGCAAAGAACACGAAGTTTTTATCGCGATTGTCTTCGTGTGCTTCGTTTCGGGTTGAAACTTGCCGGCTGATCCGGACAGAAAGCGATCTAACGCAAAGAAGACGGCGGGCGAAGCTGACGCATGGATTGTCGGATCGAGTTCGCGCGACGAGTCTCTTCGTTATCCGTCGATTCGGATTCGGCTTCTGACAAACGGTCTTGCTGCCAAGTCTTCTTGGCATCCTGATGATCTTCCCAGTCGACGTACTCGAGTTGCCCGTCCTCGATCTCTTCGTAGGATCTGTCGTAGCGGGCTTCCACTTCACGATTGACGCTCGCGAAGATCTCGGCACGAGATTGATAATGAGACCGACCCCGTACGTGCTGGCCATCGAAACCGACGGTCGTTTTGTCTAACGATCGAGCTTCTCGAACGTGGTACGTGTTGTAAGGGCGACGGTAATAGTACATCCGGCGCGTGTCGTAAGAAAAATGTTGTGGTTCGTTGCCTGCCGCGTACTCTCGTTGCCACATGTCCCGGATCGTCAAATGAGACTCTCCGCGGCAGCCTCCGAAACGACAGTCAGATTCTCCGCAACCGTGTTCGCAGGGAAGGGCTTCATCGTCGTAATATTCAGCCGCGGGCGAAGAAACGGTCTGGGAAGAATCCAAATAGCTCTCGCTGAAGTGTTGTTCAAATTCTTGACCGCTTAAGCTGGCAACCATCGAGAGCAAACCGGCAACGACAAAGATGTAAATCGTTTGAGTGCAAAATTGAGACGTTTTCTGATGCATCGCTCCCCCCGGATAATGATACGCAGGCAATGGGTTTATCGGGAATTTTCAGATCGAAATGCGAGCCAAATCGGCGTCGAAGTCAACGATCCCGCGAATGCTTGCAGGAAGTGCTGTCATGTTTCCCTCGGGCATGCGCTTAAAAAGCAAGAATTTTCATGTATTCGATCAGATTGGTTCAAGCGAGTCGTGATTGATCTGGCATCAGGTCCGCAATTCCTGAAAACTCCCGCGGCATCCCTGTAACTTTGGCACCTTTCGTCTCAGTACGCATTTTTAGCACGAAGAACCAACTGGTTTTTGTGAATCGAATCGCAATACAATTTCGAAATCTCTTTGTCCTGCGCTCAGCGTGCGCCGTTGTTTTTCTTGCGGTCTTTCTGGCGTCGTTCGCATCGCCCGCGTTTGCCCAAATGTTAGCGCGGCCGCCAATCTACGATAAAGCAGAGCAACTAGAGGAGCCTGCGCAGATTGCGATTTCGAAGGAGCAGAATCTCATTCGTGAGATCATTGAACCCGAGTTATTATTGCGCGTTGAACCGCTTCAGTCGAAGATCATCCGCACGAATTTTCCAATCGTTCGAACGGCGATTAGTGACCCGAGAGTCGTGGATGTACAGGCGTTTGGCTCCAATGAGCTAGAGATCATCGGCAAACAAGTTGGCGAGGCGACGCTGACGTTCTGGTTCGAAGAGCCCGGCAAGGGTGTGACCGTGTTGCGCTATTTCGTTCAGGTGATTCGATCGCAGCAAGAGCATCGCCGCCGGGAGGCTCGATACCGTGAGATTCAGTCTCGAATCAATGAGCTGTTTCCTAACAGTCAGGTGTTCTTGTTCCCGATCGAAGACAAGCTGATCGTCCGAGGCCAAGCTCGCGACTCGAAAGAGGCTGCCGAGATTCTGCAGTTGCTTGGCGAGCAATTTGGAGGCCGTGGCCGCGGCAGAGGAAACGGCGGTTTCGGTGGTGGCAATGGCGGCTTTGGTCAAGGCAATCGAAGCGGCAACGTGCTGGGTGATTACAACTTTGTGAATACCGTGGATTCCCAGCAGACGACCGGCAGCAATTTTCCCGGATCAGGAGCAGGTCCAAACGGTTCGGACTCAGACCGCCGTCGTCTTGGGCTGGATGTATCGGCGACCGACATCATCAACCAGTTGAAGGTGACGGGTGAGCAACAGGTGATGCTGAAAGTTCGCGTGGCCGAGCTAATTCGCAATTCTGATCGTGGAGCCGGTGCAGATTTGAACTTTATGTTGGAGCGTTTTCAATTGAGTCAATTGCTTTCTGGTGGCGGAAACGTGACGGCGATCTTAGAAGACCCGGACGTTTCGTTTTTCCTGCGAGCGATTGGGACTCATGGCTATGGAAAAATTTTGGCCGAGCCAACATTGGTTACGTTGAACGGTCGATCGGCCAGTTTTCTGGCGGGTGGCGAGTTCGCGGTTCCAACAACCGTTGGTATCGGCGGTGTGGGTGCGGCGTCGACACAGTTTCGAGGGTTCGGCACCGAACTTCAATTCACTCCAACAATTTTGGACAAGGATCTCGTGCGTTTGCAGGTTGCTCCTTCGTTTAGCACACTCAATTCAGACGCGACGGTGGGAGGCATTCCGGGTTTAAACCGGCGAAGTATTCAAACCACGGTCGAACTTCGTGAAGGGCAATGGCTCGCAATCGCCGGCTTGATTCAAGATGAACAGGGAGGGCAGCGGACACGTCTGCCGTTCGTGGGAGACCTGCCGATCCTTGGCGGCTTTTTTGGTACGCAGTCGACCGCACGCAGCGAGACGGAATTGGTCGTGTTGGTCAGTCCTGAGCTGATTCACCCGCTGGAGCCAGAACAGGTTCCGTTGATTCTGCCGGGAATGGAAGTGACCGATCCGACCGATGATGACTTTTTCCTACGGCATCAAACCGAAGGTTATCGTGGCCATGACCATCGCAGCACCCACGCGCCCGAGCGACAGGCTCACATAGCTGGTTACAAGTCAGATGCATTTCATAATCAGATCAATCATCGCTTGAAACGTCAGATGAAAGTCCAAGAAGCATACATTGTCGGGGAGTCCGGGTTTTCACGATGAGAAACAGACTAACCGAAGACAAGACGCTCACGAATCGCCTCGTTTTGAACACGGTGGCGATGGTGACCGCCGCTTTGGTGGGCTGTCACGCTCAGCCGCCCGGAGGTTCGCCGATCGAAACCATCATGTTGGGGTCAACTCTTGACGAGATCAACCGACAGCAGGAAGAGAACGCCGAAGCGGCCAAGTTTGTCATCTACATGCACGAGTTCGAAATCAATATTCCTTTGACTCATCCAAATGGAACCGAGTCGCAGGTCGAAGATTTTGAGTTCATCGCGCCGGAACGGGTGCGAGGATTTCGGCTGACGCCTTATGGTGAAGATCATGTTGCCAGAATCGCTTATGAACTGGTGATGGAGCAACAGTCTGGCGCAAATCATTGGCCGATGTGGGACGTGGTGATCGAACGCAGTGAGACCAGCAGAGTGTGGGATACGCGACATCACTATCCGGTCCACTTCAATCCAGAATTGGATGAAGCACGACGGCAAACGGTCGTTGCGGCTTTGACTGCGTTCGGAGTGCAGAATGCTGACGAACTGGTCGTGGTGGCTCCCGCGTTTTCAGAAGGGATGGAGGCCGGCGAAGCGGCAGCGGCATACGGCTCGTCAAGATTTGGATTCAATAACAATAACAACGGTAACAATAACTTTGGCGGGCAAGGTCAAGGAGCGTTTTTTAGATAACAGTGAAGCCGGATTTGGTTTCCTTGCCCGTTTGTCCAACCTGTCGATAAGTTGTCGTCACGCGAGTACTCAATGATCTTTGATAACGATCGACTCATGACCATGAAGCGCATTCAACTTGCCACATTTCTGCTTTGCACCGCCATGTTGCTGACGGGTTGCTCGTCGGTCATGATGCCCGGTTCGCCGGGAGCGTCTTTGTTTGACCAACTGCCAAGCGCCGGAATCTTGTCTAGCTCCAACGCGGCGAACGACGAATCGCTTGAGATCAATTTTGGAATGGCTCGAGTTGCAGAACGCAACGATCGAGTTGACCAAGCAGTGAAGGCCTACCACGAGATTTTATCAAAGTATCCCAAGCATTCTCCGACGCTGCACCGCATGGGCGTGATCGCAGCCAGGCAGGGACGCATGGACGAAGCGATGAACTACTTTTCGCAAGCGGCCGAATTGGAAGAACCCTCGGCCGAGCTGCTAAGTGATATTGGTTACGCTCAGTACTTGGCCAACGACTATGATGCCGCTGCGGCGACGCTGCAGAAAGCAGCTTACTTATCACCCGACGACGAACGCGTTGTCAACAATCTAGCTATCGTGTTCGGGATGCAGAAAAAGTACTCGGACTCGTTGGACTTGTTCCGGCAGACGGGTAGTGAAGCGGAATCGTTGGCTGGAGTCGCATTCACGCAGTCTCAAACAGGTCAGCTAGATCAGGCCAAGTCGACCTACCATCGCTCGCTAGAGATCGATTCATCTTTAGAGGTCGCGGCCAACGGGCTGATGGAATTGGAGCGTCACGCTAGATCGGCTGAAGGTGATCGCGGATCATTGATCAGCAATCAAGTTGCTACTCGCGCGGAAGTTCGGAATTTTCCACCCGCCGATTCTGAAAGGACGCGGAAACCTCTTCTTGCGGACTCAGCTGACGTCGGTAACAGGGAGCCGGGTGTGCTTAGGTCGCTGGCAACCGCGATTCATGAACGCTCTGGTTTGAAGAAAAGTTCCGAATCGGAGAACAAGTTAACCAAGCCACCCGTGATCCCGTTGGCGGAACTTGAGGGTTCCGCTGCAAACAATCCCAGCCTCTTGGGTGATCAAACGCCGCATGGCACACGGCCCGGAACTGTCTCGCGAAGTTCATCGGCCGGTTCAACAGCTCGGATCGTCATGACGGATTCATTTGCTGTTCCCGTAGTGGTTCGGTCAGAAACGCCGGAGACGTATTCTGGTGACGGGGATGGGAAGCAGGCCGTATTGTCTGGACCATCCAGCCGACGCGCGGTCGAGGCGTCGCGTTCGCTCAAGTCTTCTCAAGTGCGACAGGCAAGCTACGAACAAACGCTCGAAGCAGCGGCGCTTCGTTAACGGTAGAGTTGTTCAGTCAGCCAAAAAGCTGCTTGGGTCACCGGCGAAAATGGTGCCTTCCAACGGCTGTTCTATCTCTTGCGGCCCGATTTCATGAGGCCTGACTGCGCTCGCAGATGCACGGTGTAGGTTCTGGCCAAGTTGCTGAAATTCGGACTCGATATGGGTCCGAAATGAACTCAACCCGGTCAGTAAAGTAGCGGTCAAAACAGAGGCAACTAATACCAGCTCGGTGGTGATGACTCCGCCACGTTGATCGTTCCACAAATTGGAAGTCGTCAAATTGGACATCGTGCGGCCTGATAGAGAATGATGTTGAAAAAACGCAACATCTTTATCCTGATTGGGGAGGGATGGATGTCAATCAGAAAATTATCCGGGTTTTTTCGAGATTGTCCTCGCGCTAAAAAAGAATTCGACCTACTTTTTCTCGTCGCCTGAGGGACCGCTGTAAAACCGTCAGCTTTTCTTAACAAGTGACTACCATTTCGAGCGAGAATCCGTTTCAACTGCTGGTTGCCGCGTTTTTCGCTCATCACGTAAAAGTGTTCGGGCTCGATCAAGTCCATGCACTTCACATTTTTGACGCGTAAGTACCTACCTAGAGAAAGTTGGAGTACCCACATGATTGCTAAAAAGCTTTGGAACGATGACAAAGGTTTTGTCATCTCAATCGAACTGATTTTGATCGCTACAATCGCTGTAATCGGATTGATTACCGGCCTGACAGCTGCTCGCGATGCTGTTGTTTCTGAACTGTCTGACGTAGCTGGAGCTGTTCAAGACTTGAACCAGTCTTACAGCGTCAACGGTGTCGTCGGACACGCTGCTGCAACTGCAGGAAGCGATTTCACTGACGCTCTTGATTTCTGCGACAGTGCAGGAGACGCATCTGGTGATGCTGACAACTGCATCGTATTCACAGGCGCACCAGCCGACGAAACTTAAACCGTTGAAGCGATTCGCCCTGCGATTCGCGCGGTCAGATTTGATTCTGGCCCGAACAATTCCAATTGATCGGGTTGATAATTAATCAACGATAAGACGCTTGAGCCTTTTTTGGCTCGGGCGTTTTTTCGTTGATAAACAACCAATCGTTCTACTGCCGAGTCAGATTCTTGGTTGTTGAGCAGTAATAGCGGCGGTGGCTTGAGCCGCAGGCTGATGATAGATCAAGGAGAGTTAGGTTTGCGCTCCGCAATGATAATGCCGTTGATTTGTTGTCCGCGAGAAGGCTCATGATCGCAAGTAAAATTTGGAACGACGACGCAGGATTCATCATCTCGATCGAGCTGATCTTAATCTCGACCATCGTCGTCATCGGCCTGATCACGGGGCTTGCTGCTGTTCGGAATGCCATTGTGAGTGAGCTCTCTGACGTGGCTGGAGCGATTTCAAGCCTTAACCAATCGTACAGCATCAACGGGTCAAGAAGCTCTTCTGGTTCAACCGCTGGTAGCCGTTTCGTCGACAACACGGATTCGTCGGATCCGCCGGGTGACCCAGTTGGCGAGGCGGACAACTGCATCGTCTTCACTGCGCCGCCAACTGACGAAGGCTCTTGATTGAAAAGGTGAGACCACCTTGTCCTAGGTGGTCTCTGATCTGCGCTCACGCAATGAACTTGGATCGACCGATTGATCGCGAACTCTAAGAAGACACCAAACACTAGCGATGGCTCAAGTCAGTGAACATTCCGATGCGACGATGCGGTTGGAATCCAGTCTGCCTGATTGGTGCGTTCTAACGTGGCGGCACATGCTGGTGTGCTTGAGCTTTGTCGTCATGTTCTTGTACTTCAGCTACCTACCGATTCCGGTTTCTAGCACGTGGCACGATCTGTGGACCGGTGGCACGATCGCGAGCGAAGGATTGTATGCGACCGATCCTTCATTACCCTTGGCCGAGGGAGTTCGCCATCACACCAACGGTTGGCTGGGCCGAGTGATTGTGTTCCAAGTGTTTCAGCATGGCGGATACGATTTGTTATCGTTCTCCTTTGCCGCACTGCAAACGCTGACCGTCACTCTGTGGGCGTTGCTGTTGTTGCGAATGTCAAATCGATGGTGGGTGGGGTTGCTTGCAGTGGCCTCGACATTGGTTTGCGGTTGGACGCTTGAGGGGTTTACAACGTTGACCTTGGCTCAGCTGTGCTTTGCGATTGTTGCGTGTTTGTTGTTTGGCGACGTCGGCCGGGACGCAAAAATAGGAACGCTTCCCAGTTATCTTCATTGGGCCGCGTTGTTGTCCACGATGTTGCTGTGGACCAACGTGGATGGCTCGTTTTTGCTGGGCTGGGGGCTGGTGTTTTTGTTGCTTGTTAGCCGTGCCGTTGATGTCATGGCTCGCCCGAATGAAAAAGGAAGGGTCAAGGCACTATTGGCCGATGCAGAGCTAAGACAATGGCTGGTGCTGTTGGAGTTGTGCATTCTTGTCGCGTTGGTTAATCCGCTGGGATGGCAGCTTCACCAGACGTTGCTTTGGTGGCCGGATCAACCAACGTGGCAATCGCTTGGCGGCTGGCAACCGCTTTCGCTGGCCAGTTGGAATGGGCTCGCTCTGGCGACTTTGTGGGGGTTCTGGTTGTTTGCCTCTCGCTACGCGGATCGCATGGCGACTTGGCAATGGCTGTTGCCGGTGGTGGGTTCCGTGCTCGTTGCAACCTGTCAAACCACACTCATCTGGGTCGCTCCGTTGATGTTGTTGTCGGCCTGTGCGATGTTCCCCAGCACGCAATCACAACACGATAACTTGCCGCCCAAACGAGCGGCAGCGAACGATTCGAATGAGCCAGTGCCGCTGCAATTCGCATTCACACTCATTTGCGGTCTTGTGCTGTGGTTGGGATTTACATTCTCACCGTTCAGTCATGCGGTGCTTGGAGGTCAAGGGCGAACCGCTTCGCAATTATTGGGAGCCGCTCACCCGTCGGCGTCGATTGGATTTTTAAGAAGTCATCAATCGACCGGTCAAGGCAAAGGCCAAAAAGACGGCCTGCTTTGGTGCCCCGC
Source organism: uncultured Pirellulaceae bacterium (assembly GCA_937929805.1). Taxonomy (GTDB): domain Bacteria; phylum Planctomycetota; class Planctomycetia; order Pirellulales; family Pirellulaceae; genus Mariniblastus. The sequence continues at coordinate 85,733 of CALFUT010000001.1, read as the reverse complement.
CTATTGGAGCGATGCGGCGCAGGCTCCGAACGATATCACGCCCGTGTTCGCCAATCGTGACATGCAATCACTACCGGCGCAGGCTCAGTCTGACTACTTCGTCATCTACAACGCTCAAGATCGATGGCGAAAGTTGCTCGATCAGTACAACGTTTCGCGGTTGATGATCGACAAGAAGCGGCAACGTCACTTGCTGAAGCTTGTGCGACGGCAACCGGGCAAATGGAAAATCGTCCACGAAGATGCTCAAGCCGTCGTCCTGTTTCGAAGGGTTGCATCGTGACCGATCAGCTCAATACTCAACCATCGGTGAACACCGAAAATCAGCCCAAAGTTAATCGAGCTTTTTGGTGGTTCCAATTGCTGCTGGTTCCAACCGCAATCGCGCTGGGAGGTTGGGCGTGGGCGAACGTCAACTCGTTTCCGCTGGTGCCTCGTTTGATGAACGAACCAAGGATCATTCGTCCCATTCATAACTATCCGTTAGTCGTGTCGGACGAACAGCTTCAAACGGTGCTGTTCAAATTACGTCCTCGCTTCGAGGTCCAGCCTCCCAAGACAAACTTTGTCGATCACGCCCTGCGAATGTGGGGATCCAGTGTGGCGTTTGGTGACGACGCTCTGGATGGTCCGCAGATGCGTGACTTGCTGATTGATGATCAACAGTTTCACAAGCATTGGAACGCGGGGACTCCGCCGTTGCTTGAGAGCAGTCACTATGGCGTTGCCGTGCGGACTCAAGAAGGTCGCTCGACCGTGAGTCACGTCGATCATTTGGTTGGAACGCTTGCCGAAATCGGAACGAATCTCGACCATCCCGTTCGGTTGGCTGACAAGTCTGCTTCCATGCGAGACTTGGTCAATCATACGTTTCGTTCGTTTCGGTTAAATCAAAAAGAATATGAGTGGACCGCAGTTGCGTGGGCTCTGTATGCACCCCGCCGATCTGAATGGTACACGTCTGATCGGCAGCAAATCACGTTCGAGCGTTTGGCCAAACGGATGATGAGGCAACAGCAACCTCAAGGAGTTTGCTATGGCCAGCACCGTTTGTATTCGCTGACGCTGATGTTACGAGTCGACGATCAAGCCTTCGAAAAACAGGGCGAGCGTTTGCTGACCGAGGAAGGGCGGGCTCTGATTCTTACCTATCTGCACAGCATGACCGGGCGTTTGTATCGCAACCAATCGCAGGAAGGTTGGTGGGACGGGAACTGGCCCGATCTGAAGCAATCGATTCCGGATCCGGACACCGATGCGTTAAGCCGTCGGATTCTCGCGACGGGTCACACGTTGGAATGGTGGGCGATGGCTCCTCAAGAGTTGCATCCGCCCCGTGAGACAATCGTCCGAGCGGGTCAATGGTTGGCAAGAACGATCAGCGAGATGGATGATCGCTTGATTCAGAAGAACTTCACGTTTCTAACTCATGCGGGCCGTGCTCTGGCGTTGTGGCGAGCCAAGTTCCCCGATGAGGTTTATCCGGAAGTTGAGATCGCCCGAATCTCACGTCGTTGAGCCTCGGTCTTTTGACATCTCCCGATCATTGATGCTGAAACGATCGTCACAACCGTTTCAATGGCTCAAGATCAACAAAGCTCGATTCCCCAACCAAACAGTCGCCGATGAACCATCGGGAGGAATGATATGAACCTTGATCCAATTAGTATCTGGTGCGCCGCAGGCATTTTGGTGTTTGTCGCAATTGCCATCTACACTGACCTGAAGTCACGACGAATCCCCAACGAGATCACCGTGACGTCGCTGGTGATTGCACTGATCGTGCAAACGGTTATCGGAGGACCGGCCGGGCTGTTGACTGCTTTGGGCGGATTCGCTGTGGGGTTTGGCATCCTGTTCCTGCTGTGGCTGACAGGCGGCGGCGGTGGCGGTGATGTGAAACTGATGGGAGCCGCCGGAGCATGGGTTGGACCAATGCCTATTTTGATGATCTTCATCGGGAGCGCACTCTTTGCGATCGGTTGCACGATGGCGCTCATGGTGCGTCAACAGTTTTCAAGTCCCGCTCAGGCGATCGCCGCAAACTCGTCGGATGACTCAACCAGTACCGGTCAGAAAAACGTCCTGAAACAAAGCGTGCCTTACGCGGTGCCGATGGGCATGGCGACCATTTGTGTGGTCGGGTTTTTGTTGCTGATCGACAAAGCGTAACTTTGAAAATCGCAGTGTCCCGTCGCCAAGGCAATCGATCGTACCAACCAAGGAGGGGTTTGGCGCATGAAAATTAACTCCGGTACGATCCTGATCGCTTTCTTTGCGATTCTTGCGGGCATGGTGGGTGCTTACGCCTACCGCCAGTTCAATCGACCTCAGCCAGTGGTTGAAGTTGCACCGCCACCTCCTGCTCCAAGGGAAAGGTCGATGGTCGTGCCGCTGGTCAGTCGAACGCTCGAGCCCGGTCAGGAAATTTCAAAAGACGATGTTGCTCTCGTGCGGCTGACGACAACCCAGCTTGATGAAATGGGACTGACCGGCAAGGCGTTTATGACTCGAGCCGATCAAATCATTGGCAAACGCGTCAAGGCTGAACTTCGGCGTGGATCGACCTTCGATACCCGAGACTTCTATCCGCTTGGCAAGGGGCCCGGAATCGCTCACCGGCTCAAGCCCGGCCTTCGAGCCGTCACCGTGTCGATGTCACCGATCAATGCGTTGCTGGGATTTGCAGGTGCGGGGCAGAACGTGGATGTTCTGTTTCACTACACACACGGATCTGGCGGCGGCAACACCGAAGATTCCCGAAACTTGCCCGAAGCCACCGTGACCGGCTACATCCCGGGCAGACGAAGAAACCGAGGCTCCGATAGTAACATCCACGGCGCGACGGCGACGCTTGTCCAAGGCGCTGAAATTTTGGCGTTGAATCATTTGAGTAGCCCGACGGACCAGTCTTCGGGGATCAGTCCAGAACAAGAAACACTGGTGACGCTTGCCGTTTACCCTCGCGAGGCGGAAATGCTTCGAGTCGCCGATCAGCATGGCGATCTTTCACTGGCGCTTCGGAACCCGACCGACAACGATCCGGTTCCTTTGGTTGACCCTCGAACGGTGGACGAAATCATTGACATTCGTTCAGGCGTAAGAGAAATGGAGATCTATCGTGGCAAGGATCTTAGCCGTATGCAGTTTGCTTCCAGAGGCGGCGTGAATCGGCGGTTGGTTGATGGGACACGCGATAACAAATTGGGCGAACAGATCGCCGAAGCGAAGCGACGTGCCAAGGCGCGCTTAAAAGAATCCGGCGGACGCGACGGAAATTCGACGGATGATCAAGGCGGATCGCTTAGCGCCGGTTTCGAGCCACCCAATCATCGCAATTTGGAACTTGCTCCCGTTTTGGAGGCTCCCGTCGGTCGACCTGTCGTTCCCTCCGATGTTGACGCAAACAGTTTCAACCACAACGGCGTACAACTGCGATCGCCCCAATCGAGAGGTTGGTAGTGTGTTCCCTTCAGCGCAAACGTCGACATTCAGCTCGTCTTCGTCCGGTCCTTATGTTGTCGGCAGCGCGAACACGGATGCTCAACGCGAAGAAATTGAGTATCAGTTGCTCAAGCAGCGAATCCATCAGTCGCTGATTGAGTCGCTCGATCTGATGTCGGCCAAAGGTCAGACGCAAGAACAATTGCAGCAACAGGTGCAGCCGTTTATTGATCAGCACGTGGCGAACGAATCGGCCCGAAGTTCCATGCCGGACGCCGTTCAATCGCGACTGAAAGCCGAACTGCCGGACGAAATGTTTGGTGCCGGACCGTTGGAGGCGTTGATGAACGATCCAAGCATCGCAGACATCTTGGTCAATCATCCCCACGAGATCTTTATCGAGCGAAACGGTTTACTTGAACGCAGCCATGTGATTTTTGCCGACGAGGCCCATCTGCTGCGGATCATTCGCCGTATTGCTGCCAATGTTGGGCGACGGATCGATGAAGTCAGCCCGATGGTGGACGCTCGATTGGAAGACGGTTCGCGTGTCAATGCGGTGATTCCTCCGTTGGCTTTGGATGGCCCCAAGTTGTCGATCCGGCGTTTTGGGCACGGCCATCTGCATCTGGACAAACTGGTTAGCAACCAAACGCTAAGTCAGCCAATGGCCAATTTTCTCAAGTGCATTGTCGCCGGTCGAAACAGCATCATGATCGCTGGCGGTACCGGCTCTGGTAAAACAACGATGCTCAACGCGCTGTCTGCATTCGTGCCGTACAGCGAACGGATCGTGACAATCGAGGACTCGGCCGAACTGCGGCTTCAGCATCCGCATGTCGCTCGACTGGAAACTCGCCCCGCCAACAGTGAAGGGGCAGGGGAGTTCAGCCAACGCGATCTGGTCAAAAATGCGCTACGGATGCGACCCGACCGCATCATCGTTGGAGAGATTCGGGGCGAAGAATCGCTGGACATGCTGCAGGCGATGAACACGGGCCACGAAGGTTCGCTGACGACCATTCACGCGAACGACACGATGGACGCTCTGGCACGTTTAGAAATGATGGTCGCCATGACCGGTTTGAATCTGCCGACAAAAGTCGTGCGATCGTATATCACGTCCGGAATTCACTTCGTCATTCATGTCGCTCGGCTGAAAGGTGGCGTCCGGAAGTTGACTCGGATCAGCGAGCTAGAAAAGTCGTTTGATGGTGAGCTGAAGTTGAATGATGTGTTCAAATTTCAATCGACGGGAACCAATGAAGCAGGGCAGGTGATCGGGAAGTTTGAAAGCACCGGCCATCGTCCCGCCTGCATGGATCGTCTGGCGGAACACGCCATTGATTTTGACGATGCGTGGTTCAAGCCATCGCCACGAGAGGATCGTTGATCATGTTTACTCCAATCGAGTGGGCGGTGTTCGGCGTCGTGGCGGGAGCCGTATTTTTGATCGCTGCTGCACGACAGTTTGCAGGTAGTGTCGCCGCAGAGCATGGGGAAACGACCGGACTTCAGTGGCTGCCGGATCTTGAGCGAGCCGAATCCTCTGAGGCTCAATCCAAAGCGAGCACAGAGAGCTTTGACGCTTGGTTGCATCGAATCATCAGCCAAGCCGACATCGGATTGACGCTGCCCACGTTTCTGTTGGCAAGTGCGTGTTTGTCTGTGTTGGTTGGCGTTGGAGTGGCGTTGGCGGGATTGTCTGAACCCATTCAGATTTTCTCTGGCGTGGTGGTCTTCATCGCCTGCGTGCTTGCGGTGTGGGTCAGGTTCCGGCAGATGAGGCGCAAATTTACTGAACAGTTTCCGGTCGCGCTGGAGTTAATGTCACGCGCCGTTCAAGCGGGTGAGAGTTTCCCCAATGCCGTCGCCATCGCGCGGGATTCAACTCAAACTCCGATGAAAGGCGAACTCGAGCGTTGTACACGCCAGATGGAGTTAGGCATTGCCCCGGCGAAGGCAATCTCAACGTTGGCGCGACGAATCCCAACCGTCGATGTGAAGATTTTCGCTCAGACGGTCGCCGTGCACGAACAAATGGGCGGTCGATTGGGAAAAACTTTGCAGCGGCTTTCGTCCGTGATCCGCGAACGGGGCGAGTACATCGAGAAGCTGCGATCAGCCACGAGTCTTGGGCGTTTCGCGGCGATCATGATCACCCTGATTGGGCTGGGCGCGTTGCTGTATCTGGTTTTATTCCAACCTGAATACCTTGGACGATTGACGCAATCTCCGCTTGGACAGCGGATGATCATTTACGCAGTTGTTTCCGAGGTGGTGGGCGTGGTCTTAATCTTTTTAACTCTCAATGCGGAGCTGTAGCGCATGTTCGAGTCGTTGGATCAGATCCCGCAACAGGAATGGCTGCCGCTGCTAGTGGTCTTTGCCGTGATCACGCTGTGCGTTTTCGCGGTGGCTTGGTTGGCCATTCGGTTTAGCCAAGTGAATCGAGTGACTGCGAATCCACAACAGATCGGCCCGCCGCCGAATGCGTTTGGCTCGATGACCGATCCGCTTTCACGAGTGTTTCCTCACACAAAATCCAAGCGAGAAAAGATTCGGAAAGAACTTTCGGATGCGGGCTATCACCACAGCAACGCGCTAATCAATTTCCTTTCGCTTCGGAATGTGGCGTCGATGGCGTGGCTGCTGCTGGTCTCGATGGCTTTCCTCAGCGGTCTGGCGGATGGGCATGAAATCGAAGCGTTGGCGATTGGCGTCGCGATTGGAATTTTCATTCACAGTCTTCCTCGGATCATCCTGTCCTCCAAAGCGACCAGTCGTTTGCGGCAGATCGAGCACGGATTACCCGACGCGCTCGATATGTTGGCCATGTCCGTTGAGGGTGGATTGCCGCTGAGTCAATCGTTGCAGCGAGTGGCTGTCGAGATTGAATCGACCCATGGCGCTTTGCACCAAGAGTTGCAGATCATCGCCCGGCAGACTCAGACGGGTTCGTTTGACGTGGCGTTGAAGAGTTTTGCGAATCGGATTCAGCTGCCGCAGTTGATGGCATGGTCGGCCTTGATGCAACAGAGTCAGCGACTGGGAGGCGATGTCGTTTCTGGGTTACGCGAGTATGCGGATCGAATCCGAAACGATCGCAAAACACGGGCCGATCGGTTGGGTCAAACGGCGTCCGTGAAAATGTTATTGCCGGTGGTCTTGTTTCTGGCTCCACCTATTTTTGTGGTCCTGATTGGACCGGCGTTGTTGGACTTCCGCGACTTCATTCAGCGGGAAAGAGAGAATCAGTCCGCCATCATTCAGGAAGCTCAAGTTCCTCAGGCGGCTCGTCTTCAAGAGGCGTTTCTCGGGAATACGCGGTAGTTGGTGCTCTAGAGCGCACCAACTTCGCCATTGGAAAGAGCCCGGTTAAAGATCTGGACTTCGCTGATCGTGCCGCCAAAGAATGCTCCGCCCGCAGACTGTGCGGACGAGATTGGTGCTCCATCGACAAAGCCGGTTGTACTGCCTCCCGAATGGAAAACGGTGTTTCCGTTGACCCCGCCGATGCCGATGCCTCCGCCATGCGAGAACAGCTGCGATGCGGGGGCTTGCCCAATCAGCGATCCATTGACGAACCCAGAAAAACCGTTGGGTTGAACGGTTGGTCCGGCATCCAGCACAATGGTGGCGGAGGTTGCTTGCCCGGCGGTGATTGGCACAGAAAGGTAAGTGGGGCGAAAATTGGTTTCTGGGATGTTGTAGGCGCCCAAGTACAAACGACCGTCTTCGATGTAGATGTTGAAGCCGCGAATCCCACCGCCTTCTTCGTAGATTAGCTGGCGGGTAGTAACATCCGTTGGAGTGAACTCAACGTGAATCGTTCTCTCGTCATGCGTGCTCGTGTTGATGTCCGGCGTGTTGCCGATGGTGACAAAGTCGTTGACCCCATCAAGGACAAGTTCGCCTCCCACGATGGTCGCTCCATTTCGCAGCGTGCCGTCGTTGCCACTGCCCGATCCATCGGTACCATCGCTATCAAATCCGAGAACGACAACGAGGCCTTCAGTCGAAACAGCCTGCTCATCGCTGGGGGGAACATCAAAAGTGATTCCGTTGTCGGCCGCTCCAGAAATGTCATCGACATCGTCACAGAAATCAAGTGAATCAATGAAGTTGCTACCGCTGGTGACGGAACCGACGCTTGCGATCCCGTTGTACTCGTGGGATTGATTTAGGTCTTGGACAGCTCCGGTGACATCAGATAGCTCACTGACCACCGCGTCACGCATGGCCGCTAAGCCAGCCAGCAAACCGAATCCAACCACGATTCCTACCAGCAGTAGCTCGACAGAAATCGCTAGACCGCAGTCGTCGTTCCACAGGTTGCGGCCTGAATCAAGTTGTCGGGTTGGTCGGTTCATGTCGTAACTTGGTCGCGACGTTTGGGGTGGACTACAGCTTTTCCCTGCTGTTCACATGCGAACGTTGAAAACGGGGTTTCTGTTTCACAGGCGACATTTCGTCTCGGGAAGCACGAGACTGACCTCATGAAATCCCGCTGCCAAATAGGAACGGGAATGAACAAGGTGTTCAAAAATTTAGGTCGTTAGAGTCGTGTGGACGTAGTTTTATTGTCGGATTGATTCGGATTTTGGTTCACGCGTAAGTTTTGAGGCTCCTCATACACAGGAAGGAACCCACACGGAGCTGCACAATCAAGGCAATTCTTATAAGCCGTTTAATCCGCACGGGTTTCAATGGAGCTCGGTTGGAAGAAGTAACCGCCGCTTTGGCGAAACGGGGAAACGAAACGAACGCGATCGATCAAAAGGGGTGATCGGGGATCGATCTGATCAGGACATGATCGTAATCGGTTTCAGCTTTTAGTCATAATTCGCCGTGACAACCAGCATGCTTGCACGTGAGGCCGCAGGGTCGGATTTGAATTGCCTAATTGGCAGTACCGATTTAACTGGACCTCGCCGCACGAAGAGTTCAAAAGCTGGCGGACACTCCCTTAACTATTTATCGCTACAACCCGATCCCTAGTCACAACGATCAGATCGGTCGTGATTCCTGTTCAAAATAATTACAGGGAATTTCAGCAGATTGGCTCAAGTCAGTCACAAGGATCCAGCATGATCAAGCGAATTACTTTGACAGCAGTTGTTCTGGCGGCATACGTGTTGCTTCCAGCGTCCGCCAAGGCACAAACCGATGTGATTCGAGGCGCAACGGTGATTCGAAATGATCTTGGGGCAAGCAATCCATCCGGAGGAGGCCCGGCGCGTTTATTCCAGCAAGATGACTTGTTTGATTCAAACGGCTTACCGACCGGCTACGTATCGGGCGCGACGTTGTTCGACATCTTCGATCCCGCCAATGTCGTGAACGGGGCCAGTTCGAACGCGTGGTTCAGTCAGAATCTCGCGTCACCCGGCTTTACCGATTTCGATCTAGGCGTCTCATCGACGGTAACTCGACTTGCGTTTTGGGATGCTCCGATCGATTTCTTTGGCGATCCTAATGACAACTCAACGGGTGATTTCAACGTCTACGTATCAGACGATTCTTCATTTACTGGCGCTGCAATCGCCGGCAGTTTCAGTCTTGTCAACAACGGGCTCAGTAGCGGTGCTCCCGGGCAGGTTTTTGACATTGCGGATACGCTTGGCCAATACGTCAGAATCGAGCACTTGACGACGCAGGGTGGCACATTCTTCGGAGCTGGTGAACTTGCGTTTGCCACAACCGATCCACCCGCTCCCGTCGTGATACCGGAACCCGGAGCCTTGGCTTTGCTTGGATTAGCTGGTCTCGGCATCGGCGTTCGACGCAAGAAGCGGCCTGCCGTGCTCAGCTAGTTCATTCCATTCTGATCCGATTCTGGCGGCGACCGGTCCGTGCAGAACATGGCGGCACTTCGCGTGTTGCTGCTTGTTTCATGCTTGTCAGTTTGATTTGAATGAACCCACGAAAAAAGCCTGCGAAATGTTGCGTTTCACAGGCTTGATCGAGGGTGGATGAGGGGACTTGAACCCCCAACCTCTGGAATCACAATCCAGCAGGGAACCGAGTATGTCACTCGGCAAAAACCAAAACGACAAGCAACCGCCAAAAGTTGGGGAAAGCAGAGTTTGCGACCGCGAGTTACAAGCGTGGCTCGATCAGTGCCCGGTTGAGTTGACCCAGAGTCAGCTAAACGTGTTGCTCAAACTGATTGAGTCAGGGGAGCAAGATTTGTGGCCTAGCACTTAATGCACGAAGTATCAGAAGCTGCAGTGGCAGGAAGTCGCCCGACATACAAGACGCCATGACGTTCTCGTAAGGCTGTGGTGGCCGTGGGTTGATTCTGAACTGAGGTGAAATTCCAAAGCGACGAAGAGCGGCTGCCCAGATGATTCTCGACGTTCGCCCGTTCCCGTTAATAAATGGATGAATCCGAATGAATCCGCCAACCAAATCACCGATTGCCGTCGCAACCCTCAGCGCTCTTTCATCCGGGCTGAGTGTTGGCCAAGAGACTTCGACCAAGCGAATCGTTCGACTGAAGTTGTCGAACAAGAGCCCCATGTGAGACAGGACATGCCTGAAGTCTGATCCAAGTATGCCGCCAACCTTCACGTTGATTCCAAGGCAAACACGCCCAACATCATCCTGTCGAAAATTGCCGGCAAAATATGGAAGCGGTGTAAGAGCATGGAACATTTTTTCGTGCCAATGCTTAACACTATCGCTCCCAATCAATTCGGTGTTGGCAGCACCAATCGCCGATTCGTACGCACTTTTGATGCGTGTCCGTATTTCCTCGGGTGGAATTGCTCCGTCCCAATCAGGGCATTCGGCTAATGTCATCTTGCACCAAATCGTCAATCAATTGATCGCTTACGTCACCTAGAAATGGCTGAACCTCTGGCCCGTCCAAGTGTGCGAATTGATCGGGATTGAGATCAAGCCCTTCATTCAACGCATACTGTCTAAGCGATTCAACACGCGATTCAAACTGTTGCGCTCGACGGGCGTCAGTCGACATTCTCGATGGCTCGGATAAGCTTCTGCGGATCATGGTTGCCACGCGAGCAGTTTCTGACACCGCTCCACTCTGTTGGGCGAAGATACGCCGGTAGCGAGCTCGCACTTTAGCTAGTGCTTTTTTTCGACGGGTAAAACGTGAAAATGTGTAGTGCGACATTCTTATAATTCATCTCATAGTGGAGGCACTGGTATCACCAAGATCCTCTTTGTCTTTGCTAACGAGCCCCTGCTGCTCCGCCGCATCTAATTGTGTTTGCAACCAAGAATAAAGTTCGATCGCGGTATCGATGTCAAAAAGTAAACTTGCCTCAACATCACAAACGATTCCATCTTTCCCGACGCGTTTGCCACGATTCTCGTCTAGGGCTCCGTCGCTTGATCTTTCCATGACAATCATTTGGGGGATTGCCGGTCGCTCTGCGTAGATTGTTAAATGCAGGTTCCCGTCAGGGCGAAGGCCACCAAAAACGCCGTCGCAAAAAATCGTTTTGAACGCGTTGCTCTTAACGAAGTGGTACTTCATTTCCTCGTTTGGTTCGTCTGTTTCCATCTCTAAAACCATGATTTGCGTAGTTTGTGAGTGTCTTCAATACACTGCTTGAGAGGTCGAGAGCCAGCCGTTTTAAGGAGAAGCTTTACTGAGACTGGGGCACAGATATGTGAATACGTGTGTGGTTTTGCTTCTCATTACAGTATTGATGCGTAGTCACTGGAAGCAACCCGGATAACCGATGCGCAAAATGTCTTTTTGGCACTTTGCATTGATCGGCGGGCAGTGCCGCTGAATCCACCCGTTGGCAGCCTAAACTCCATATTGGGCGATTTTCCCCTCAGGTGCCATAGGCGGTGCGGTTGCTGGGATCAGTCGTTGTGACGCATTAGGGAGGTCTTAAAGGGAATCAACAAAATCTGAAAAATCTACAAATTTGTCCAAAAATGGTTCATTTCCACCTTCGCAGCAGTGCAATCGTTTCGCGGGCTATCCGGCATCGATCGAGCGATGATCTACGCGGTGGCGGCTTACACGGGTCTCAGGGCGTCGGAAATTGGCTCGCTGCTGTTTTGTCCCTGCTGGTGACTGTCGAAGCGGCATACACAAAGAACCGAAAGCTTGCCGAGATCTCACTACGGTCTGACTTGGCAGTTCGATTGTCTGACTATCTTCGGCAGCGCCCCCGCCCAACGCTTTCGATCGATCAGGCGCCGAAAATCGTCTGGCCCGGTACTTGGACGGATGACGCCGCCGATATGATTCGCATCGACTTGGCCGCTGCTACGATTCCTTACGCGGTCGACGGCAAGGACTACGATTTTCACTCGTTGCGTCACCAGTTCATCACCGGGCTGGCATTGGCTGGAGTCTCGCTGAAAGCTGCTCAGGAACTGGCTACGCATTCAAAGCCAGAGTTGACGGCCAACGTTTACACTCACCTGTCAATCAAAGACACAGCAGCGGATGTTGAGCGCTTGAATCCAGTTCCAACCGGCGAGCGGCCGCAACGTCAGCAAGCGACTGGAACCGATGGCTGGAACGATGCCGAGTGATCTTTAGGAAAGCACTGGGGAAAGCAGGTTTTGAAAACAGAGGGTATTTCGGGTGACATTGCCGAAACTGACCGTTTCGGTGATCCCACGAAAAAAGCCTGCGAAACGTTGCGTTTCGCAGGCTTGATTGAGGGTGGATGAGGGGACTTGAACCCCCAACCTCTGGAATCACAATCCAGCGCTCTAACCAATTGAGCTACAACCACCATGGTCTAGAAATACGGACCAAGAAACCACCGATTGGTTCGTTCGGGGGCTCGACCGTTTTCGTTGAGTGAGATTTTAGATCGTACCGCCCGACCGGTCAACGCGCCAGCTGGTAGTTTTGAGTTAGCTCCATCCCCACTGTTTTTGCCGGTTCAAAATATAGGGGCATGCCCTAGGGTCGCACGTTGAAGCGAGGCTCGCGGCTGCGAATTAGCTCGGATTCGTACGCCCGTCGAACGCCGATTTCCTTGATCCGTGAGCCTGTAGCGAATGTATGGACTTCGACGATAATGCCCTCCGAGCCCTGCTGTGTCAGGTAGTTGCCCAACGCCTTGCGATCGGATTCGTCCAGATGTTGCGTCAACCGTTTACGCAAATCGATGGCCTCGCCAATGTATAGGTAGCCGCTTGTGTCTCGGAACAAGTAGATGCCGGGAGATTCTGGCAAGACGTTGGTGTCATCCGCCAGTTCATCGGCCCGGTATTCGGTAACCACCCGCCCCCAGTCGGCGATCCGTGTGATCAACTCGGGCTTCAATTGTCGGGTCTTCCGCAAACGGAACGCTGCCTTGCGAGCCTGATAAAGATCTATGTCGGCACTCATTTTTTTGGCCGACGCATCGAAGTCGTCGCGTAGCTTGGGATCGGTCATAACGCGGTCGATCGAAACCCCGTGTCGATCCATGACGACTCGAGCGCAGATTTCTCCGACATGTTTCGCCTCGGGCGATACGTTGGAAATCTTGTTCCGCCGTGACGTGATGGCGGGTAGCTTGCCGGCTTTGCGAAGATTGATCAAAGTCCAGTTGAATTGAGCAGCGTCGGTGTCCGGCAACTGAGATTGGCAGGCGGCAATGAAGGGCTTGTTCAGTTCAGTTTGCAGGATGACTTCGTCCGCGCTGAACCCTTGATGAGTCGCTGCAAATGCTTCGGCGACGACGGTCTTCAGTCGGCTTGGATCGAGCGTTTGTTGCAGCGAAAAGGCAAGTAGCACCAACAGAGTCAAAGCAAACTTCATCGAACGACCTGCAAGTTGGGAATCGATCGTTGCAAGTTTTGCACACCTGCCTCGGTCACGTTGGTCCGACTAACGTCCAACTGTCGCAGCGAGGACATGGTCGCCAGTTTTCGGATGCCGGTATCGCTGATTGACGTGGCCGTGATCCTTAAAGTGGTGATGTTTCTCAGTTTCGCAAGCTCGCCCAGATGTTGGTCGTTCAGGTTCGAGCCGCTCATTTCTAACTCGGTCAGGCCGGACAGGCTCTGCATCGCTTGGAAGGTCGCTGGCTCAAAGACGCAGCCGACCAGAAAAAGTTGGCTCAGTTGATGGCATTCTTTCAATGCTGTGATGTTCGCTCCGCTGACTTTGTTCCGAGAAACATCCAACCACCGCAGATTCCGACACGTCCCAATTGCTTCAAACGCTTCCTGATCCAACCGCCCATTTGGCAAAGAAAGTTCGGTTCGCGTCAGGGGTTGCGAAAGATAAGACGTAATCAAGTCCGCATCAACGCTCAGAAAATCTGGATAGCGTGTGTCCAACTGAGCAAACGTTTTACCAACGAGCTTTTCAAACGAGCCGGGTTTCAGTTTGCCCGCGTAGATCAGTCGCAGAAACTCGGTGACATTTTTTGCCATCGATCCAGCGTCATCGTTCATCAGCATGTCCGCGACGCCTGCGGATTGGCTGTAGATCCGAACCAGTTCAGGGTGCTTTTGTAATCCGACTCGGCCGAGCCCCGTCAGCTGTTCTAAAGGGATGAAAAACTGTTCGCTAAACTTTCGAATACGAGCGTATTGAATGCGTCGCGAGTCAAAGCCGCCCAGCGTGACGTAGTCGCCAAAGTCGGTCAGCGACTCAAACCAAGTCGCGATTCCCTCGTCAAGCCAAATGAACTGATCCTCGAACGGTTCGCCTTTTGTCCTAACGGATTCACGAAACAGTTGATGAGTCATTTCATGACGCCAAGTGTCTTCGGTTCTTAGATTGCCATCAGGAAAATAGGCAACGCGTTGATTGCTGCTGTAGTAGCCGGACGAACCCGCCGCCCCCGGAACAAAGCGTTCCATTTGATACGCGAACTGCTGTAAGTCTTGGAAGAAGACAACTTTGAACCGTTTGTTGCTGCGAAATGTGACTTTGGTTTGGCCGTCAAACATCTTTTTGGTAACGCGCGGATTGCTCCAGTAGTCGAAGAAAACCTGCCGCCAGATGGTGTGCCAGCGTTCCAGTTTTTCAGCCAGAGCAACGGTGCGTTTCTCGTTCGCATTGGACTCGATTTCAAAAAACGGCGTTCGAACAATCAAGTATTGGCCGCCTTCCCAACCGAACTGAGGATGAGTCTTGCGGCTCTTTCGAACACTGATTTTTTCTGACGCGACTCGCCACCCATCGTCCCGTTTTCGGTGGCCCAGCATGCGTCGCACTTCGGCTTGGTCTGGGTCAAAGTGCAGCACTTCATGAGCCAGTCGAAACGCTTCGCCACCTAGGCCCGCTTTGGCTGCACGCTTGGCTAAGTCGTAAATTCGATCTGCGTGCCGAAGACGAATCTCATTGAGTTTCGTCTGCCACTCGCCTAGACGTCCATCAACAACCGGCGGCGCAGAGTTTTCTTGCGCCGGGAAAACGTACATCCGATTGAGATCTCGCTTTTGATAAAGCGCGAAGGTGGGCTCGACTTGACTTTGTAGCCCGGCCGAGCGGCACCAATTGGCAAGCTCCTGCAATTCGTCCGCCAGATCACGATCCAATGTCGCCCGTGCCCCGCGCCAATTAAGCAAACTATCCTGAGCTTGAATCGTGGCGGGGAAGCGCAGGGTGAATGCGGCCAAGAGCAGAAGAAACAAGAACCGCATGAGGACTCGATGAGAAAAGATAAGTTGGTGGCGGGGTCGTGTTGGCGGTGGTTGAGTCACACTAAAACGATTTTGAGTTGCAGGTTTTGAACAGAAGATAACAGAGGGATGCAATAGAGAAAACGGAGGAGCAAGTGCTTTAAATTTCGGCTTCGTTTACTTTGTTATCTCCTGTTCAAATCTTCTTTTGGAGAATTCGGACTACAGCAACGAGTCCAACTCGTCGACCAGTTCGGCGAATCGAGACAGAGCCGTGTCGACAGGTTCGGGTTTCTCCATGTCCACGCCCGCGCTGCGAAGAAGGTCCAACGGATACTTGCTGCAGCCACCTTTGAGGAAGCTCAAGTAATCGTTCAGCTCGGACTGGCCGCCGTTAAGCACTCGTTGGCTCAATGCGATCGCCGCCGATAAACCGGTTGCGTATTTGTAAACGTAGAACGCTCGGTAGAAGTGTGGAATACGCAGGCACTCGAGCGGAAGTTCGTCGTCAATCGCGAATTCCGGACCAAAATAATCCTTCAACAGATTTCCGTAGGTTTCCTTGAACGCGTCGACGGTCAGCGGCTCGCCCGCTTCGCACATTTCATGCGTGATCTTTTCAAATTCGGCAAACATGGTCTGGCGAATAATGGTCGATCGAATACTGTCGATCTCGTTATTGATCAGATACGCCTTGAAGCGATCGTCGGTCGCGTTGTCCAGCATGTGTCGAGTCAGCAACTGCTCGTTGAACGTACTGGCGACCTCGGCGACAAAGATCGTGTAGTTGTAGTACTCGAACGGCTGATTTTGAATCGAGTAGTACGAGTGCATCGAGTGACCGGCCTCGTGCGTCAGCGTAAACACATCGTTCAGAACTTTCGGTTTGTAGTTCATCATGATGTACGGGTTACCATCGTAAGTTCCGTAGCTAAACGCGCCGCTTTGTTTGCCGGCGTTCGGATAGCGATCGCACCAACGACCGGTGCTTAATCCTTCGCGCAACACGTTGACGTATTCGTCGCCCAGCGGAGCCAGTGAATCGCAGACAACGTCGGTCGCCGCTTCCCAAGTGTGCTCGACATCGATGTCGCTAAGAATCGGCACGTAAGTGTCGTAGTGATGAATTTCATCGAGCCCCATTTTGCGTTTGCGAAGGTCGTAGTACTTGAACAACGCTGGCAAATTTTTCCTGACGGCTGCGATCAGGCTGTCGTAAACCGTTTGCGGAACGTTGTCAGCGTACAAAGCAGAATGCAAAGCGCTGTCGTAGCCTCGGGCACGTGCGTAATAGACGTCGGTCTGGATGCTGCCGCTGAGCATCGCCGACAGCGAATTTTCGTGGGCCGTGAATTGCTCGTAATACTGATGGAAGGCCGTTTTGCGAACGTTTCGATCGGGCGAGATTAAAAATTGGCTGAGCGTGCTTGAGGACAGCTCGACCGTTTCGCCTTTTTCGTTTTCAACTTCGCCGAACTTCAAGTCGGCATCGTGCAACTGGCGGAAAATCTTCGACGAAGCGCCTGCCATTTCTCCTTGCATGGCCAGTAGCTGTTCTTCTTTTTCGCCAAGCGTGTACTGCTTGTAGCGAGTCAGTCGCTCTAGGCTTAGGCGGTACAATTCAAGCACCGGATCCTTTAAGAAAGATGCGAGCGTTTCATCATCAATCGCCAGAATTTCGGGCCGAATGTAGCTGCCGGCTTCGCCCGCACGCGTCGCCGCGTTCTGAAACTGACCAACCATCCGTTGGTAGTCGCTGTTGCTTTGATCCTCGGTCGTTTTCAAGAACGCGTAGTTACCCAATCGCTCGCCAAGTCGTTCCAGTTCGCTGTCGAACTTCAGGCAGGCGGCCAATGTCTCGGGGCTTTCGCTCAGCTTGCCTTGGAACTGCTCGTAGCCCGGATACATTTTCTTGAACTCTTCCAGCGAGGCATTCCACGCCTCGTCGGAATCGTACAGCTTCGACAAATCCCAAGTGTCTTCAGGTTTGACATCGTTTCGATCGGGCAGACGGATGACAGTGGCGGTGGACATATTGACTATTCTTGAAGTTGGTTGAAACAACGAGTTTTTGAAAATTTGCGCGGAGTCGGATTATACGGCATTTGCTTCTATGGCAGAAGTTCGCTGATTCAGCCGTTGTCGCCGACCGCCTTCGCAATCGCATGGTTGCGGTCGAGTGAAATTCTGCCAGCAATCGGTTTTTTGCCAGCTTCATGGATCGGACGCGTGTGAGCCAGATGGAACAGGTCCAAGTTGAACCAGCGGCGGTGTGCCTGCTGAGCCAATTTTTCCCAGACGTGGGCTTCGTCGTAAGTTTCCTTGATCACGCGGACGAGAGTCATCAGATTTTCATCCGGGAAATAATGAGCGGCCGAGAACAGTAATGCTCTCAGGTCATCGGCGTGGCGATCATCGGGCTTTACTCTCAGGTCGTGACGCAGGTCAAAATCGAACCAAGTCGCGGTTTGCATTTCCCGACTGATCATCACGTTGCGAACCGTCGCGTCGCCGTGACTGAGGCGAATAGAGCCGTGCGCGGGTGCGTCAATTTCACGTTGATGGAATTTCCGTAACGAACGCGCAGCCAGAGAAACGAGTTCCAGTTTTTGTTCTGCCAAGATGTTGCCGTCGCCCAAGAGTTGACACAGCGTAATGCCATCGATTTTGGGGATCGCCAGCGATCGAGAGTTGGGTTCTTGGGGTGGGTGCTCCAGTGGCACAATGGCTCGTTCCCACGCTTTCCATTGGTTTGTGTGGAGCACTTGGACTGGAACCTGTCGCCATCGAAACACAAAGTTGCCCGGAATAATCAGCAGCCAGTTGAGCCGATGCCGTTCTTTCAAAACGAACGCACGGCCGTCGACGTTTTCGAATCTCACGCGATTGATGTGGACCGCACGAATCGATGCGGCTACCGAAGCGACGAGCCCTAGAATCAGAGAATTGATGGCACGGTGCAGCATGATTCGGTGCGAGGCGGTGGCAGGACTTTGGCGAAGTCCGCTAAGGTTTTTTCAACATTAGTTCAACTGAACCAGTTCTTGATAGTCGTCCGGGACGTACAGACTGCCTTCGGTAATTCCCTGAGGTGAATTTGCGATCAGTTCCACGTCCAATTGTTCGGTCGAAAGGTTGCCGTTGAAAAAATTCTGATACGCCTTGGTGATGTTGGCAACTTGTTCGGTCGAGTGATGAACGAACTCGATGCGAAAATCTCGAATGCCGGATTCGAGCCACGGCTTCAGTGATTTCGAATCGGTTTGGGCTTCGGCTCCGAATACCGTGTTGCGGCAACCGACGTCCGCCATCACGGGATGGGCTCGTCCTTTGGAGTCGCGAACAGAAACTTGATGCTTCTCGCACGGGTGCCCACAGTTCGTGTTATCGGTGCCATCGGATAGAAATTTGCAGAAGACGCAATGTTCGGTGTGAAAGACCGGCAGCTGCGAATAGATGACGGGCTCAAGGAAGGAGCCGTGAATTTGCTGCGTCAAATCGGTGACTTGCTGCGAGTTCAAATCATAAGTTGGCGTGATTCGAGTCAGGCCAAGGTTCAGCAGTTCGGAAACACTGATCGCGTTGGCCGCGTTAAGACTGAAGTCACCGATCAACTGGGGCGGCGTTGCATCCGCATCGGCGTTGCGAATCAAATCGAACAGCAGCCCGCCCGAGCGAACCAGAATCGGGCACTCCAGCGACAACAGAAATTTGATGACATTCTGTTCGCTAGGTTTGAGAATTCGAGGACTTGCGACTCGAGGGATCAGCCCGGCGGCTCGGATTTTTTCGACCGAGGTTCGTAGACCGTACAGTTCCAAATAGTCGAGCGTTATACTGGCGGGCGGCGTTTCTACGGAGTCGAGCACGCCATCCAGCTGATCGGCAGTGCGGACAAGGACGTGCAATTGCGGGCTCGCGTTGGTCGGTTGAGCCGGCTTGGCATGAATCGTTGTCTGCCGGTGAATCTGATCAAGCGCCGGAGCGGCGGGGATCGATTGCGGCTCGCCCGCTTGATCGAAAAGTTCGTCGACCAGCTGACGCCGAGCTTGATTCAAGACACTGGTTTGGACAAAAACGGGATCGTTGGTCAGCAGGTTCAGCGTCCCCAAGTGAAACGGTGTGCCACCAAGTCGGCCAAGCTTGTCCTGCAAGATTTCTTTGTCCAAGGGACGCTTGGCGGCGGGTTCCAGCGGGTGATCGCCGATGAAGGTGGCGGTGTGATAGGCGTTGGCGTCGCCAGGTGTCGCGTCGGACGAAAGAGCAGCGTCGGGCGAAGGATCCACTCGCTTGCGCGTCGGGCTTATGCTTGTGACGGTCGCGACGATCTGGATCGGAGAGCCTCCGTTGGCGGTGACTTCGAAATTGATGGGACGAGTGAACAGTGGCACTTCGGTCGTGGTAATTGGCTTGAGGCTTTTGATCAACTGCGGATCGTGCGAACGCCAAACCCAATCTCCGACCTTGATGCGGTCAAAATCAATCCGGCCGTGTTCGAATGCCAACTTGACTAAGTCGTCCGCGATTGGCTTGACCTCGTACACGTGCCCGCCTTCTTCCGGTTCGTCCGGACTTCGCCAATCGGCGGCATCGAAGACAAGACCGTCTCCTAGTTCAATATCGTGATCGATTTGAACGGTGACCGATTTGGCTCCAACCTGCATCACGGAACCAACTTTCACGCCTCGGTGCCGTGGAGCGCGACCTTGGACAACCGATTGGTGATCCGTGCCGGACATGAAGTGAGCCCCAAGTCCTCGCGAATAGATCTGCTCCAATTGCAGCCGGTCTTCGTCGTCCTGTTCGACGGGTAAACCTAGACACGCCAGATCGATCGCTTGTCGATAGGCTTGAGTGGTCGCCGCGACATAGTTGGCGTCTTTGTAACGGCCCTCGATCTTCAGGCAATGGATGCCCATGCTCACAAGTTCGGGAATCTGTTCGAGTGCGTAAAGATCGCCCGGCGACAGCAAGTAGCGAGCATCACCAAGGTCGCGCATCTGTCCGTCGACAATTAGGTCGTACGAAAGTCGACACGCCTGAGCGCATTTGCCTCGGTTGGCGCTTCGGCCGCCCCAAGCTTCGCTGCTGAAACACTGACCGGAGTACGAAACGCACAACGCTCCGTGGACGAAGACTTCCAGCTCGACATCGGTGGCTTCCGCGATGCGGCGGATATCGGCTAGGCTCAGTTCGCGACCCAGAACCACTCGGCTGCATCCGAACGAAGCGGCCAGTTCGGCTCCTTGGGCGCTGGTGATCGACATTTGAGTGCTGCCGTGGAGTGTCAGCTGAGGAGCAACTTTTCGGCACAGCTTTGCGACGCCGATATCCTGCACGATGACGGCGTCGACTCCGGCTTGAGCCATCGCGATGATCGCTGTTTCGGCTTGGCTTAGTTCGTGATCGAAGACCAACGTATTAAACGCGACGAAGCCTTGGACGCCGCGAGCGTGAAGGGTGGACATGACCTCGGGCAGATCGTCCAACGAGAAACCGACTTTCGCTCGAGCTGAAAAGTGGTTCAGGCCAAAGTAAACTGCGTCCGCACCCGTTTCGATCGCAGCCTGAAGCTGAGGCCAATCGCCGGCGGGGCTCATAAGTTCAGGTTTGCGAAGGAGTTTGGACATGGCGACGGCATATGAAGGGGATGAGAATCCGCCCAGCATACCAGAATAGCGCACGAAAAAACCACGCTCGGAAAGAACGTGGTTTCTCGAGAGATCAAGAGTTTTGCAACCCTTGAAAGGTGCGTTTGGACGAGCATTAGCGTCGACGGCGCAGTAGGCCGCAGGTGCCCATGGCCAGCAACGCAGTCAGTGATGTCGGCTCGGGAATGGCGACGGCACTGATCGTGATCGTGGCGATTCCGTTTTGGTAGAGGTCGGTGTCGTTGAAGTTGAACGCTGCAGGAACGCCGTCCGGGCCAAGCAACGCGGCATTCGCGAAGGCAGCAAACGGATCACCGGTGGAAGGAAGTAGAGAAACCAAGCCTGTATCGGCCACGGGACCACTTTGGTTGGGGCCGGTTTGACCGCCACCCAAGCCAAAGAACGGGGGGGTGGCCGTAAACGCGAAGTCTTCTACTTCTGTTCCGGCGTCATAAACGGAGGCGACCGGGATAGTGATGGGACCACCGCCAGACAAAACGCTGCTGATGTCAATCGCGCTCGAATTACCGATGAAAAAGTCGTTCGAAATCAGAACCATCGAAGCAAATGACAGAAAGTCGTTACTGCCGTCAGTTGCCAAGTCGAACAGACTTGACGCTGTTTCACCGGGCTGGATCGGTGGTGGACCGCTTGCCGAGCCCGTTGCAAGGCCATTATTAATATTTGCGTCAACTCCGCCGGCCACCGCGGCGTTGAATTCACCTGAAAGCGTGCCAACTTGACCGTCTTCGGCGATTGATTCGAGTCCAGCTGACGCCGCAGTACCACCGGTGAATGTACTGAAGCTGCCGTCGTGAAAGCCTGTCCACAACGGTGTCAGCACAACACCGTTCGTGGGAGCGTTGTTGGTGATTTCAACTTGAATACGCTGCTGTGCTTGTACGTCAGAGGTGAAGCAACGGCAGTGACCGATGCGGCCAGCAAAAACGCTTTGAAGTTCTTAAGGCTGTGTTTCATGTTTGCTACTCAAAAAAGTGCTGAGAAATATCGGAAAAACTGCTCGATTCACCCGAAACCGGTACCGAGCACGCGGCGCATGCTAGAGATGTCGTTCCTAGGTCGTTGTGCTCTGGCATACACAGCGGCACGAGAAATGTAATTTAGAAACGCTTGCGTTTTTGAACGTTAGATGGCTCGCAAAACACAGCCTCGCAGCAGTTGGGAAACGGGTAAGACTGGGCTGTTTCGTTGGGTCGCCAAAATTGAATTGGCTTCACGAATGGATACCGTGGCCCATCGAGTTTTGAGTAACGCGTGAGTCGCGATGGCTTCTCTCAAGCGTGAAACCAGCTTCGTTTTCGCGACTCCGTTGATACGATCCCTACGACCGTCGTGACTGGAACGGCACGATCGATTCGAATCAAAGGCATTGCGATTTCAACACCAATGCCGACTTCGTTGAGCGAAATGACCTATGTTTTTCAAAGCCATTCGGCCCTTTTCAACACGCGACCTGCGATCTGGCTTTTCCGATGACCCCGACACCATCGCATTCTGACATCCAGCCTGTCGACACCTCCGTAGGTTTCACACAGGCTAATCCATCCGATGCTGGCCCTCCCGATATTTCGCAGCTGGAGCTGCTGGTCAACGACGCGGTCGATATGAACTCTTCCGTAGAAGGATTGGCTCAAGAAATACCGCACGCGTTAAGCGAGCAACATCAACCAGAGATCGATCAGGTTGGGGCAACATTTCCCGAACTTACCGAGCCGGTTGCCCATGCAGAGCTAGGGATCGGCGAGTGGCTTGAATTTGCAGGCAACGAAAATCGACAACTTGCGAAAGCCATTTTCCAGCAGTCTAACGATGCGTTTCTGCTGCTGAACCAACAGCGATGCGTGGCTGTCAATCAAGCATCCACGCGACTGCTTGGATGCTCGGCCGACAAACTGAAAAGCTGTAATTTCTACCACTTGCTCCGAGAGACATTTAACATACCGAACCTTGAGTGGTCTGACTCGCTGCTGCAACAACTTGCACAAGAGCGGAGCGTAGTGTGTGAACTCTGTCGCGAAACTTCTGCCGGTGAGCTGTGGATCGAATTACGCTTTCGCGTGCTCGATAGCGAAGGCGAAGCTTCCGTCTTGGTCACAGGGCATGACGTTTCAAGGCTGAAGAGATTTCAGAACGAACTGGTTCGCAGTCATGACTTTTTGCATCACACGATCAACAGTGTGCAGCAACCGCTGTCAGTCAAGTCGGCCGATTTGAAGTATGTGCTGGCCAACGAAGCATTCTGTAGCCTAGTTGATCTTCCGTTTGACCGGATTCAAGGCCAAGTCTTCTGCGATCTAGTGGGGACGGATGCGTCGTACTCCAAAAAGCTAGATGAGCAGGTTCTGGAGACAGGGAAGGCATCGATCGATACGGAATGGCTTAGAAGATCGGACGGATCCGTAACAACACTTTCGACCTACCGTTCAAGATTTTATGATCCGGTCTCAGGGGCCGCATTTGTCGTGACCGCCTCTCGTGACGTGACGGTAGAACTGTCGACTCGACGGCGTTTGCGATTGCTGGCCAGTGTTTTCGAAAGTGCGCACGAGAGCGTCGCGATTCTTGGAAAAGACGGTGGTATTTTTGAGGCCAATCCAGAATTCATTGGCACCGTGGGATCGAACCGAAAACAGTTAATCGGTTGCAGCTTGAAGCCATTTGTCGATTGGGGAGATGCTGACTTTGACGACATTGTCAATTTGGTGACGGCGGGGACGCCTTGGTTTGGCCATGTCAAACTTTTGAAACCGGACGGCGATTTTGTTTCCAGCTGGCTAAGCCTCAGTCCGTCGCGCAATCACCTTGGCGAAGTCACAAACTTGATTGCCATGTTCTCTGATATCACGCAGATTGAATCGACGCGCAGCGAACTCCATCGGCAAGCGTTGCACGATAACCTGACCAGTCTTCCCAACCGAAGGTACTTTCGCCAGCGAATACGCGAGCTAATTGAGTCGGACACAAACAAGACGTTGAGATTTGGCGTTTCGTTTCTTGATCTGGATGATTTCAAGATTGTCAACGACTCGTTGGGGCACGACGCAGGGGATCGCTTGCTGGTTGAGGTAAGTCGCAGAATTCAAAAACAGCTCGGCTCCGAGTGTTTCATGGCTCGGTTTGGAGGTGATGAATTTGCGTTACTGATGCCTGAAACGATCGGAGGCCAATCACGTGTCGAAGAATACTCTTCCATGGTGGTTGAAGCGCTAAGCGAACCGTTTCCGTTGGGTGAGCATGAAGTGAAGGTAGGTGTCAGTGTCGGGACGACTCTTTATCCTGTCGATGCCACGGATGTCGAGTCTCTGATGCGTCAGGCCGATGTCGCGATGTATCGAGCCAAGGAAGAAGGAAAAAACAAAGTGCGACCGTTCTCGCCCGATCTGGTGGAGGTCATCGAGAAACGGCAGCGGTTACTAACCGAACTAAAGCAAGCCATCGACCGGAATGAGCTAAAAGTGGTCTACCAACCCAAGCTCGAACTGGCGACCGGGAAAGTTGTTGGATGCGAGTCGTTGTTGCGTTGGAGTAAGCCGGATGGAACGTGTGTTTCGCCTCAAGAGTTTATTCCGTTGGCGGAAGAGTCAGGCCTGATCACCCGATTGGGCGATCAGATGTTTGACACCGTTTGTCAGCAGGTTCGGCGTTGGAATGAAATGGGAATTTTGCGCGGTCCTGTTGCGGTGAATCTTACTCAGCGGCAACTGCGAGAACCTCAACTGCTGGACAACCTGCTTCGATTGATCAAACGGCATCAGCTTCAACCAGAGTGGCTGGAGCTGGAAATCACCGAAAACGCAATCATGAGCGATGTCGAGCACGCAACTAAACTAATGAGCCGTATTCGCAAATGCGGAATTCGGCTCGCGATTGACGACTTTGGAACGGGGTACTCGTCGTTGGCGTACATCAAAAACTTCCCGGTCCAGTGTTTGAAGCTGGACAACTTGTTTGTTGATGGTTTGCCAGATGAACAAGACGCTGTAGCAGTGGCCAAGACAGTACTTTCGCTTGCCCACGGATTAAACCTAAAAGTGGTTGCAGAAGGGGTGGAATCTAGAGCTCAAATGGAATTTCTGAGTGAGATGGGCTGCGATATGGCTCAGGGGTACCTGATTAGCCCGCCGCTGGAAGCAGATCCGTTCGAAGAATGGATCTCAAAGTAAAGCCAGTCGGCAGATCACATGTTAAGCCAGAAGTTGGAAGCCGGTATCGATTCTCTCTTTATCAATCGATCACTTCACATCGGGAATGCCTTTGTGATCTGCAGGTCGCGGCGAATCAGACGGCCAGTGAAATTTGCGTTGCGATTCGTCGATCGCGACATCGTTGATGCTGGCTTCGCGGCGTTTCATCAAGCCCGCTTCATCAAATTGCCATAACTCGTTTCCATAGGCGCGAAACCATTGGCCATCGGCATTGTGGTACTCGTACTGAAAACGGACCGCAATTTGATCATCACTGAATGCCCAAATCGCTTTGTTGAGTCGATAGTCGAGTTCGGTATCCCACTTCCCAGTCAAAAATGTTTGGATCTCTTCACGGCCTTTTAAAAATGTGCCGCGGTTTCGCCATTCGGAATCTTCTGAATAGGCCATGCTAACGCGTTGAGGGTCACGCGAGTTCCATGCGTCCTCCGCCGCGCGGACTTTGGCAGTTGCTGTTTCGAGTGTGAAAGGGGGGACCAACGGAGTGCTCATAGAAATAGTTTCCGATAGTGAATAAATCTGGAAGCGGCCGCTTAACTATTCGTTTGCCAGAGGGCGGTATCACCATGCGAGAATAGCCAGAGAAAGATCGTTGTGGATCTTTCCATGGCTATCGTTCAAGCTCGATTATCGATCTAAATCAAAACTGTTTGTAAGGCAGGAACTTGCCACAGAAAGTGATTTTGACACGGTCGCCTTTTGGATCAGGCTCGCGATCAACGTCGATCGAGAAATCAATCGCACTCATGATTCCGTCACCGAATTCTTCTTGAGCAACGTCTTTCATGGCCATGCCGTAGCTGTGCATGATTTCGTAGAAACGGTACACAAAAGGATCTGTCGGGACCGACATGTCCATGCAGCCACGGAACGGGCACTGCTTCAGCAATTTGACTTCGAAATCGTCTAGGCCGAACTTGTCTCCAACTGCGGCGGCCTGATCTGGGTTCAGTTGGCATTGGCCCGTGAGTGCGGCGGCGGTCCAGACCGGGTTTTGACCGGTCAGCGGCGCTAGCTGCTCCCATGTCCAGTCATTGGCAATTTTGATTGCGCAGATTTTCGCGGTCACATCTGCACGAGTTGTCGTTGGAACCTCAGTAACGGTAGACATTTTAATTTCCTTTTTCAGATACAGTAGAAATGTGCGACAACTTGATTGCGTCACGATCAGGCTGTCGACGAAAATTCAAACGAGAACAACTTGCTAAGCACTCGCCAGTCGCTGGTATTGTTTTGCGAGTGCTCAAACGCTTACCTTCTGTGGCGAGTCACCGGCAGCAGAAGAAGTGGAATTTGTTGAAGCTGAATTGTTTTGTTCGGGTGGAGCCGTGCCGTTCTTCTGATGACTGATCAGGAACTTGAGGATGTGATTTCGAACGCGCGTGTACTCGGGGGACTCGATCATCTGTTGCCGAGTCCTCGGACGCGGGATGTTAACGTCGATGATTTTGGCCAGTTCAGCCTCAGGGCCGTTGGACATCAGTGCGATGCGATCGGAAAGCAAAATGGCTTCGTCCACGTCGTGAGTGACCATGAAGACCGTGGCGTTTGTTTTTTGCCACATCGTCATCAGCTCGTCCTGAATCACGCCTCGGGTGAGTGCATCAATTTGAGCGAACGGTTCGTCCAGCAACAAAACTTTTGGGTTTACGCAAAACGCGCGGGCGATACCGACTCGTTGACGCATGCCGCCAGACAGCATGGCGGGGCGTTTTTTCTCAGATCCCGTCAGGCCCATCACGTCAATGTATTTCTGAGTGTGTTCATCGATCTCGGGGCTGGACCAATCGGGGTGAGCCGATCGGACGGCAACACGAACGTTGTCAAAACAAGTCAGCCACGGCATCAACGCGAAGCTTTGGAAGACAACCATGCGGTCGAGCCCGGGCTCGGTGACCTCTTTTCCGTCAACGATGATGCCACCGGATGACGGCCTATCGAAGCCCGCCATGATGTTCAAAAGAGTGCTTTTTCCACAGCCGGAGTGACCGACCATGCTAATGAACTCACCTTCATGAACATCGAAGTTGACGTTTTGGAACACGCAGAACGTGTCTCCCGTGCTATTGCCGCTGCCCGACAGGACGGGGAAGTTTTTGGAAACATGATCGACTCGCATCGCCAGCTTGCGATTTGACGAGTCCGTCATCGTCTCTGATATATCTGAGTTACTCGACAAAACTGACTCCTTTAGCAAATCGGTCCAGCAATGAATCGAGGATGAACCCCATCGCTCCGAATACCAGCACGGCGAAAATCACGCCGGCGATGTCGAGATTATTCCACTCCATCCAAATGTTATAACCAACGCCAAGCTCTCCCAGCAGCATCTCCGCTGGAACGATTGCCACGAGAGCACTCACGAACGAAATTCTCAGACCGGACACGATCGCCGGCGCGGCGCCGGGGAGGATGACCGTGAAAAACCGACGAAACCAGCTGAACTGCAGCAGACTGGCAACACGCAGATAGTCCTCGCGGATGTTGCTGACTCCGAACGCCGTGTTGGCGACGGTTGGCCAGAGCGATGCCAAAAATACGACCAGAATCGCCACCCATTTTCCGTCTTGGACGGTGTACAGCAGCAGTGGCATCCAAGCGACAGGAGAAATTGGTTTCAGGACCTGCAGGAAGGGGTTAAGCACTTCGAACAGCGTTCGGGAAAGACCGATCAAGACTCCCAATAGGATTCCACATAGCGAGGCAGCGATATAGCCGATCGCGAAAACGCCCAACGTGTACAAGATCAACCAGCCGATGCCGTGATCGTTGGTTCCTTTCCGATGGAAGGGATTTGAAAATTCAGCGTAGATCTTTTCGACGACCCTCATTGGACCCGGAAAAGTCGCAACTTTGTCTGGGTTGTTGATGTACTGACCTTTGTTGTCTGGATCGGGGATGATCTCCCCGTTCATTTCCATCAACATGATTTCGTCGTCCGTTTTTCCATCCGCACTGAACGCGCCCGCCGTGGTCGACAGATGCCAGACGAATAGAAGCAGAGCAAGCAAGCCAAACGACATTAGCTTGGTCCCTAGCTTGTATTTGTAAAAAAGTGCCTTCATTAAACGAGTACTCGAGAACACAGGTGGCGGTCGAGGCACGGAGTCAATCTCCGTGCCTTATCAATCATGGCATTCGCTTCTGCGAAGCAATCTTCTAATCAAGATTGTTGATTGGGAAACTCTTGAGGTACTCGTCCGCTTTATCGGCGTCGAATTCCTTGCCCATAATCGTGTGCTTCTTGTACGTCGTTTCGTAAGAATCGAAGCCAAGTTCCTTGGTGAGTTCACCACACTGACCCGCCAAGTACACTTCTTCGGCGACTTTCTTGTAATCAAAGTCACCTTCGACATGCTTCCAGCGTTTCATCTGGGTGAGGATCCAAACGGCCATCGAGTGCCATGGATACGGATCGAAGTCGATTCGCTTTGGATCGTTCTTGATTGCACCGAGGCCGTCGGCGTATTTCCCGGTCAACACCTGCTTCAACACGATTTCCGGTTGATTCAAGTAGTTCTTAGGAGCAATCGCTTTCGCGATCTCGTCCCGGTTGTCAGGGTTGGACGCGTAATGAGTCGCCTCAACGATGGTCTTGAACAGAGCCAAGAACGTGTTGGGGTAAGTCTGAGCGAACTCGGCCGATGCTGCGAACGCACAACATGGGTGGCCTTCCCAGATTTCCTTGGACAACTTGAACAAGAATCCACACTTCTCGTAGACCGCTCGCTGGTTGAACGGATCGGGAGCGAGGTAGCCATCAACGTTTCCGGCTTTCAAGTTAGCAACCATCTCTGGTGGCGGAACAACTCGGATTTCTACGTCTTTATCGGGATGAACTCCGCCCTCGGCCAAGTAGTACCGCAGCAGGTAGTTGTGCATCGAATACTCGAAAGGCACGCAGAACCGAAAGCCTTTCATGTCCTTAGCTTCTTTAACGCCTTTGTGCTTATTGGCCAGCGTGATCGCCTGACCGTTGATGTTTTCAACCGCCGGCATCAAGAACGGAACTTTTGGCGATCCAGCTCCAAGGCTGATCGAAAGCGGCATCGGCGAAAGCATGTGAGCCGCATCGACTTCTTTGGTGATCGCCCAATCGCGAACCATCGCCCAGCCTGAAGCACGACGAACTTTGGCATTCAGTCCGTTCTTTTTGTAAAAACCCATTGGCTCGCCCATGATGATCGGCGTCGCACAAGTGATCGGAATGAAGCCAATCGAAAGGTCAGTTTTTTCGAGGTTTTTGGCTGACTCCTGAGCCATCGCTTTGGCCGTGTCGACCGGGAAGAAGTCCCGAATCATCTCGATGGCAGCCGCTGCGCCAACCGTTTTCAGAAAGCGACGTCGGGCAACATCGTTTCCACCAAAAATCGCTTTCACGATCGAGGTTTCCACAATGCGATCGGTCATCGACTCGATGTCGTCCGGCTCAGTTGTTTCAAGATCATCGTTCGTTCTACGTTCCAACGTCGCGGTCGAAGCCGAGGACTCGGACTCACGCCGGGAACAAGATGTCGAGTGCTTAGCTAAGTCGTCGTGGCCGGAACCACAATTGCAACCTTGATGAACAAGGGATTTTTCTGCGTCGTAAGGACTATGAAGGCTCATTGCTTTCACTTTCTAATCAAAAAAACTGACGGATGGAGCGAACGACAGCGGTGGCTCTTCGAAATCTCGGTGGCAAGCACAAAGCTGGGCCAACCGAAATTGCGCAGAGGCAACACTGATGGAAAATAATTTGCGATTTCTCAATCGGTGCGCAAATTGCTTCGCGCACAATGGGATGAAACACAAACGTCGAAGAATCTCATGCGTCGTTGCACGGATGTTTCAAGCAAGAAGGTGGCCGATCAAAGTTAGACTTCTCGACCGCTGACTACCGAACTGATGGCAACCCGCGTGCCATTGGATCGACGTTCTCAAACGCGGCACTGCCCATACGTGGGGGTGGTAGCCGTTGCGTCAATGGAAACACGAGGTCAATTTACCAGCATCAAATTTCTGTGATCGTGATTGTTGTTCTCATAAGACAACGATGTGAATTGATGCCTGCCAAAGAACGAGTCAGTGATTGCAACTTAAACGCGCATTCGGCGTGCGGAAACATCGGATTAGGTAACAAACTTAGTCGCTGGATTACCACGGTAGAAAAAGGCACTCGACAGAAAATGGATGGCTAGAGCCTTGTCGCGGCCTCAACATGGTTGAAACGGTATCGATCGGTTCCTTTAAGCGATTACCGTGTGTCGATGGGCAAACGAAATCTAGTTCGTCTGGTATGTCGCTTGCTTCATTCTATGTCTTGAGCTTGATGGAACGGATATCCGTTAGCTGGTTGTCCCAATAATCCGTTTCATTCACCAGAAATTGAAAAATGCGAGTAGAAGCGACTCCTCATTCTGCTGAAAGCAGCCCGCATCCGATCAGCATCTTGGTCGTAGATGAGTCCGCACCGCGGCTTGAGCTTCTTATTGCCGCGCTCAGAGCGGCTGGGTACGATCGCCTTTACCCGCTTCAGAACTCAACCGAACTTCATCAAGTCGTCCGCGAAACTCGGCCCGACGTGGTTTTGATCGAGGTCGAGTCGCCCTCAAGGGATACGTTGGAGCAACTGAAACTGATCCGTGACCATGCACCGACTCCCGTGCTGATGGTCGCCCAAGATCCTCAAGCCCAAACGATTCAAGAAGCCGTTGCGTCTGGCGTTTGTGCCTACTCTGTGGGAGATGTCAGCACGGATCGAGTCAAGCCCGCGATCGAGGTTGCCATGGCGACGTTTGCATCTTTCAAAGCACTTCGGGATCAGCTATCTGAAGCCCGTAGAAAGCTGAGCCAACAGAAACGAATCGATCGAGCCAAATGCATTTTGATTCAGCAGAAGGGGCTTAGCGAAGAACAGGCTCACAAAACCCTTCGCAAGCTTGCCATGGATCGCAAGCGAAAATTGGTTGACATCGCCGACGACCTAATCGCAATGTCAAAGTTGCTTTCGTAGCAACGAGGCAATCCCGTCAAGCGAGAATCACCTCGGCAGTGACAGGAACTGGATTTTCGGATTGACTGCCCCAAGAGGCGAAAGATGGCTGGGCGCGATCACGCTGTCGTCCGGATGCGAACCGGGAGCCACGATTCCGTAATCGTTTTCGTAAATCGCGTCGCGACCCACGCTGTGGCCAGAGATGAATTGAACTCGGCCGTCTTCAAAAAGACAATTTTGCCCACTTCGGCCATGGTTGGAGCTGCGGCGACCGGGAAGCGTGTTCGATGGTGCGTCGGCCAACAACACGACATTGGTACGCCCGACATTCTGTGGCGATCGATAAGTGCCGTTTTCTTGGTAACCCATCGAGTAACCAAAGTCACCACCCATCGATTTTTTCAAGCTGATCAATTGAACGCCGTCGGCGGCTTGCAGTTGAGCAATGGTGGGAATGTGAGTCGGGCTGTCGTCGGCGACACCGGCACAGGACAGCAAGGAGTCTTCTTCCAGTAGTCCGTGTTGTTTCAGGATGGGGCCATAGCAACCACTGGCGGCTAGTTTTCCCTCGGTAGGAATCGGAACGAAGTTTCCTTCATGCATGTCACTGAACTTCAAAAACGCGTGACCGATTTTTTGCAGGTTGTTCTGGCAGCTTGCCAGGCGAGCTTGATAGCGCGAGTAGGAAAGGGCAGGGAAGACGAGGCCCGCAAAAACTGCCAACGCCGCAGCGGTAACCAGCATATTGGGTAACGACCACTTCGATGTCCAGCTGTCTGCTCCAAGGTCCCGATCGCGGCCTAGGCAGAGAGTATCTTCTTCGTTCGGATTTTGAACCGAAGCGAGCACCGTCGCAGTGGCGGTTGGCGCGGCGGGGTCCAATGTTGAATTTTGATCAGAGCCGGAGCCGATCGTGGGGATCTCTCCGTCTCGTTGCAAAGTGGCGACGAACTCGCACGTGCGGCGAGCCAAACCGGGACGAGGTCCACCGCTGTCCAAATGATCCAGTGGCAGCAGCCTGTTCTTGACTTCCAGTAGATCGTCTTCCAGTTGCGGATTCTGATCGAGTACTTCATCGATGTTACGTTGTTCTTGAGCGTCCATTGCTCCCAACACGTAACCAAGCAAATCTTCTTGCGAGGGTTTTTTCACGTTATGGTCTCGATTGTTAATCTGATCTTCGGGCAAGACGCCCGATCAATCGACTCGACTGGCATTCCATGCGTTAGTCAGCGTCGATATGGCGGAGTGTAAACGACTTTTGACCGTGCCCACCGGGACTTCCAGAATTTCGGCAGCTTCACGGTACTTCATCCCCTGATAGTAAACCAAGTGAATCAATGTAGACATTGATTCTGGTAGACTGTCCAAGGTTTCCCGAACAAGTCGACTTCGTTCGGCCTGCTCAGCAGCGTCAGCCGGATTGGCGTCATCGCTTTCAAGCAGGTTCACCAACCGACCAACATCCTCATGCTCGCTCTCGCGAGGCGTATCCAAACTGACGGCAACGTGTCGCTTGTTGCGGCGCTTGGCGTCAATCGCGGCGTTGGTGGCGATGGTGTACAGCCACGGTCGGAACCTCCGACCTTCGGCAAACGTGTCGCACTTCAAATGGACTGACAAAAATGTCGCCTGAAAGACGTCCTCTGCCATTTCCGCGTTGCCAAGATAGCGACGCAGGTATCGGAACAACTCACGCTCGTACCGGTAGACCAACTGCGCGTACAGTTCGCGGTCGCCAGTTTGGCGGTACTCAAGGAGAAGTTGTTCGTCAGTCACAGGGTTGGACTTTGCCTTTAATTGACGGTTGACGTGACAATCGTTGAAGTGCAAATCGTGAGACGTGGCTTGCATGTTCTAATACGCATCTTAACGAAGTCGGTTCGCAAGGGAATTTAAAAATTCCTGCTGCCCGAGTTCTTTTGATGCGTCTCCTTGTGAAAAACTTTCCTAATCCTTGGTGCGAAGCACGTGCTTCGCGTTAATTCGGAGCCAACGCCCCGCTGCACAACTCGTATCGATGGGCAGCGTGACTCATGAGGTCGACGTGACGCCGAATTCTCGTTTGACAGCAAATTTTCGAAGATTTAAACTCAACTGCTGACAACGTGGCTGCTGGGTTTCACTCTGAACAACCCGTACTGCAAGCCCAGACGCAAGCCACGTGCCATAAAACTGATAAAGGCCCGTTTTGAGTAATAACCGATACAAATGGGCCACGCCTGGCGACGTAAATGCCTTCTTTGGCTTGATGTTGGACAACATTGCAGGCTTGGTGCTACTAGTCAGCTTGCTGGCAGGTTTTGGGTTTCCTGTAGATTTTGCAATCGCTTACATGGTGCCTGGAACGGCGATCGGTGTGCTGGTCGGCGACTTGCTGTTCTTCTTTTTGGCGTTTTGGTACGCAAAGAAAACCGGCAAGAACAATGTCACCGCGATGCCGTTGGGGTTGGATACGCCCAGCACGTTCGGGATGGCGTTATTCGTTTTGGGCCCCGCGTTTTTGCTGGCAACCAAAGACGGCATGAATGCCAACGACGCCGCAATGCACACTTGGCATATCGGCATGTGCGCGATTTTGATCACGGGTGTCATCAAAGCGGTATTGAGTTTCTTCTCTGGTTGGATCCACCGAGTCGTTCCACGCGCGGGTCTGTTGGGATCGCTCGCGGCGATTGCATTGGTGTTAATTACTTACGGACCGCTGACCGAGATCGCGCTGACGGCTCCGATCGTTGGATTTGCCTCGCTGGCGATTGTGTTGGTGACCTTGATCGGCCACCAACGTTTGCCGGGCGGTGTGCCGGGCGCACTGGCTGCCGTTCTGGTGGGAACGGCAATCTACTACGGGCTGACCGGGATCGGGAATTTGACCGAGACGGAGTTGGTTGAACCCATCGCGGGACTGGATCCAATCTGGTTTCCCATGCAATGGCTGGAGGCGTTTCGGTTTGAGTGGCTTAGCAAAATGAGCGACACGGTGCCTTATCTAGGCTTCATTATTCCATTCGCTGTCGGGACGGTGATCGGTGGAATCGACTGCACCGAGAGCGCGGCGTCGGTGGGTGATGAGTTCCACACGCCGACGGTGATCGGTGTCGAAGCGTTTGCGACTTTGCTGGCAGCGTTCTGCGGCGGAGTCATTCAGACCACGCCATACATTGGCCACCCGGCTTATAAAGCGATGGGAGGGCGAGCCGCCTACACGCTGGCAACGGCTCTATTCATCGGAGCCGCCGGTTTGATCGGTTACTTTTCGATCATGTTCGCGTGGATTCCCAAAGCCGCGATCTTTCCGATTCTGATCTTCATCGGTATCGAGATCACGGCGTCCAGTTTTCAAGTAACTCCCAAGAAGCACTACGCCGCCATCGCGATGGCGTGTTTACCAGCGATTGCCAAGCTGGTGGTCATCAACATCACACCGTTTGTCATCGCGCTGGGTTTTCAGTTTGAAGATCCACAACTGGCCAAGTCATGGTTGTATGCCAACGTGCTGGCGGGCGGTTTCATTTTCACCAGTGTGATTTGGGCGTCGGCGACGGCCAACATCATCGACCGGAAGTATGCCACCGCAGGCGTGTACTTGTTGCTGGGCGGTTTGTTTACATTGTTCGGAGTCATGCATTCTCCGTTGGCCGGTGATCGAATGTTCTCGGTGACTTCTTTGTGGAACCCGGACGTTTTTGACGAAGCTAAGATCGCAGCGGTTCGTGATTTTGCGACGGCCTATTTTGTGATGGCTGCGATCATGTTTGGATTGTGGAAATTTGCTCCGCGCGATGACGCGGCTACGATTGGCGACGATCAGCCGACCCACGGCGCGGATGGCTCATGAAGCAGATCATCGCCGTTGTTAAACCGTATTTGGCCGACAAGCTGATCCAAGCGTTGGCTGACTTGCCGGTGGAGGAAATTAGTATCCGCGAGGTCAAGGGTTACGGTCGTCAGAAGGATTACTTGGAACGCTATGGCGAGAACGAGTACTCGCTGGCGTTCGTGCCAAAAGTCGAAGTTTCGGTGTGGGTCGACGATGAACAGTCTCAGGCCGTAACCGATCGAGTGATTGCGGTTTGCCGGACCGGTCGGCTGGGTGACGGAAAAATCATGATTCTGCCCGTGGTCGGTTGAACGCAGGAACAAAGCCTTTTCAGTGGCGTGACGCTGAGGTTTTCGGCCGCTCCACGGCGATGCTTTCGGGGCAATCCGCCTTGGAAAAACCAGCAAAAACCCCACTCGAAGATGCTTGCTGGCAAATTGAAAAAACGGTCACGTGTGATTGTTGGCTGTGGTAGTTATAATTGATCGCTTACCCAGATTGTCGTCGCGGTCAGTGACAAGGAATGGCAGGCGGTCGCCCGTTTGGCGTTCAAGTGCCGATCCGAACCAGCCGACAGTAAACGAAAAGCAATATCTACCGAAGCGATACCTCAACTCTTCCTGAAACGAGACTGGACTGCCCATCATGCCTCTGCTTTGTAACTTCTTCCGATTCAAACAACTGGTTGTCGCCATCGCTTTTCTGTTGCTGTCCGGAGCGTCGGTGCGAGCGGTCGAGGTTGACTTTGAAAGCCAAATCAAACCCATCTTTGCAGAGTATTGCCTTTCCTGTCACGACGAAGAAAACGAAGAAGGTGGCTTTCTAATCGATCGCGAGACGGCACTCGATTACATCATCGCCGGGAACGCGGAAGAGAGCGATTTCTTCAAGTACTTGGTTAGTGAAGACGAAGACGAGTTGATGCCGCCGCCAGACGCCGAGAACCCGCTCAGTCAGCAACAGATCACCTTGGTCAGGTCTTGGATCGACGAAGGCGCCAAATGGCCCGAAGATGTCAAGATTGAAGATGCGGCGTTGCAGCTGAGTGATTCGTCTGACGGACTTGATGCCAGCGGCGACCTAGACACAGATGCCGGACTTGTTGCTGACGACTTAGATGATGATTCAAAAGACGCCGACGGCACAGAAGCTAAAACTGAGATCACGCCCGAGCTGTTGAAAAACGCCACGGGTTCACTTCATCCGGCCGCCATTCATCTACCGATCGGTTTGCTGCTGGCGTCCGGATTGTTTGCGTTCTTGAGTCTGCGTGGCAATTTTGTCATGAGCGATTGTGCGTACTACTGTTTGTGGGTCGGAGCACTCGGTTCGATCGCGGCTTGTGTGACGGGTTGGTTTTACAGCCCGATGGAACACCAAGGCGACGTGCTCGTGCTGGCCGATCTTTGGGACACGACGCAGGATGTTTTCTTGCACCGAACTTGGGCGATTGGCAGCTCGGTGGCCGCGTTGTTCTTGGCGATGATGGCCATGGGCACACGTGCTCGTGATCCGGATGACGGCATGATGTGGAAGCTGGGAACGATCATTTTGGCGGGCGTCATTGGGTGGGTCGGTCACTTGGGCGGCGAGCTAACCTATGGAAAGGCTCACTACAAAGAACTAAATACCGTGATCGAATCCGCGATCCCTGCGTTGAAGCAGTTGACCAACGCGGGAGATGCCGGCGAAGAGTCTTCGCTTGAAGATGGTGACACCCCGATTGAATCAGACGATTCCGAATCCTCCGATGGATCGGGATTGAAGGACGAGGCGGTGGGCGAACTAAAGCTCGACAGCTAAGAGCGAAAACGCAAGCTCAAATGGTTTCTTGAACGATTTGAGTTTCGGGCAGCGAGTCCAGAAAAATTCGGCCGTACGCTTTCGTTTTGATTCGGGGATCGAGAACGACCACGATCCCGGTGTCGGACTTACTGCGAATGAGTCTTCCAAATCCTTGCTTGAACTTGATGATGGCCTCAGGCAGTTGGTAATCGTTGAACGGGTTGCCTCCTGCTGCTCGGATCGCTTCCAAGCGGGCTTGCAGCAACGGCTGGTCGGGCACGCTGAAGGGCAGCTTGGTGATGATCACGTTCTGAAGTGCATCTCCCTGTACGTCGACGCCTTGCCAGAAACTGTCGGTTCCAAAAAGCACGGCTCGTTCGCTGGTTTTGAACTGTTCTAGCAATTGGGTCCGCGACGTTCCGCCACCTTGAACGTGTAGACTGTGATTGTGCTCGGTCAGCCACGGCGTCAAATCGCGGACGGCACGGTTCATGAACTCGTAGCTGGTGAACAGCACAAAAGCGCGTCCGTCGGTTCGTTCGACGTAGTGGCGGATGGCATCGATGCATTGCCTTTCGTGGGTGTCGCGGTGCTCGGCCGGGCTAGTCATGTTGGTGACCAAAATCAGCTTCGACTGCTGCTGGTAATCGAAAGGGCTGCCCAGCTTAAGACTTTCTGCTTTGGTCAGGCCAAGCCGGTTGCGGAAAAAGTCAAACGATTGTGAACCGACGGCCAACGTTGCACTGGTCAGCACGCAAGATTCTGTCTTGTTGAACAAGTGCTCGCGCAGGACGGGCCCGACGTCAATCGGCGCCGCCATCAGGCTGACGTTTTGCTTTCCATAGCGATTAACGCTGGACTCGACCCAGTAAACGCCACCGTCCATATCCTGCAATCGCCAACTTTCGATCTGTCCCGACAACCCAACCAAACGATCGGCGGCCGACAGCAGATCTTGTTTATCCGCTTGTTTGTCGACCGATTCGGCGAACTCGACGATCTCTTTGGACAGCTCTTTCATTGGATCAGATAATTGGTTGGCCACGATGCCCGGCTTTCGGACTCGCGCGGTCATCGAACGGCCTTTGGACGAAGCGTTTTGATCGACCCAGACCATGATGTCGTTAAAAAACTCGTCCGCCAAAATTCGAAGCCGTACAACTTTGTGCTGTTGCTGCCCCATGTTGTGGTGCACCAGCAGGCCTTTGTTGGATCGTTCGCTGTAGAGCTTTGATAGCGTGTATTCGACCTGACGAGCCGTGACGCCAATTCCCATGTGGTCGCTCGCCACGTCTTGGACGGTATGAGCCTCATCCAGAATGACGGTGTGATAGTCAGGCAGGATGTTCACACCAAGCCGGCGCAGCGAAAGGTCGCTAAAGAACAAAGCATGGTTCACAATTAGCACATCCGCGTTTTGCAATCGTTTCCGCGCGGCGTAGTAGTGACACTCTTTATGACGAGGACAATTGCGCCCCATGCAGTTGCTGCTGTCCGAACGAACTTCATCCCAAACTTGCGGCATGATGTTGACATTGAGATCGGCCCGTGAGCCATCGGTGGTCGTTTTGCCCCAGCGACGAAGCGTTTCGACCTGTTGAAGTTCTGCCTCTGATTCAAACATGGAAGACGATCGAGCAACCGCTTGATCGAGTCGCCGCAAGCTGACGTAGTTGCTACGCCCTTTGGCCAGCACGGCTGAAAACTCGAGTGGAATCACGCTGTTAAGCAGCGGGATATCCTTGGTGATGATCTGTTCCTGCAGGCTGATCGTATGAGTCGACACGATGATGCGTCGTTTGGGTGGAGTCGCTTCACCCTCGGTGTCCGGTTTGTCAGATTGGCTGGCGGCAAGACTCAGGATCGCGGGAACTAGGTAGCCAAAACTCTTGCCGACGCCCGTTCCGGCTTCCACAACCAAGTGATGATTGTTTTCGATTGCTTCCGCAACAGCTGCCGCCATCTGCAATTGCTCAGGCCGCTGTTCGTAGTTCTTCAGCCGCCGCGATATCGAGCCACCGTCCCCCAGTATTTCGTTTGAATCCATCCGAATCATCTGAGGGCTGGGGTAAAAAAATCGACTCGCGTCAGGCGGCGCGATCGGCAAACGCAAAATCGGTTGAAAACGAAGGGTTGGTTAATCGTTTGACAAAACCCAAGTGAAAATTGGCTGGTGGATTGTAAGCAGGCGAATTCGTTAGGTAAGATTCTGTCTTGCAATCGCGTCCAATCGCGAACTCCCAGTCTAATGTCTGAGCCTTCATTGCGTCAGACCGCCTCTTATGAATCGCGAATGCTTCGGTTTGTGCCCGACTCGAATTTTCGCTCTGCGTCTGCTGGCGTTTGTGTTTGCGTGGGCAGCGTTGCTGTTCGGAGCCCTGAAGCTGTTACACGTTCCCATGCCCACGATCCATTCACTGTGTGGTAGCGGGGGCTGACTGCCTCCAACCAATGCGCTGGTTTCAGTGCATCTGTTCTGGCTGGCACTATTTGTTCCGGCAGTGGTCTTAAGCCAATGGATCTGGCCCATTCTCAAGCAAAGATCGATTTGGTCATTGAGCGCGATTGCTGTTTGCTTGTTGACGATCGTTTGGCTGGCAATCGGGCTACCATCCTTAGGGCCTAGCGAACGAAATTTTGAAGGCATTATGAAAATGCTAGCCTTCCGCTTGGTGGCATCTTCGGATCTGCCCTTGGTTCAGTTGTTAATCGCTTCCTCGGTAGGTTGGCTGCGGAGCGGTTGGAGCCAGCCAGATATCACTCGCATTGCACCGTCCGCGCATGAACCGGAAAGCCCAATCAACGAATCTCTGACGTAATTTATTGCGCGAATGAACGGTCGGTCGACGATCCGAGCTCAATTTTAACGTGCCATTTCGACTTGTACGCGAAAAATGGAATTCCGCTATACTAACAGTGGATGCCGATTCAGCATTTTCCAGCGGACTTATCGTTTTGTCAGAGTTTCCCATGAAATCGATTCTGTTATCTATCGCCGGCTTTTTTCTTGCCGTTGGTCTCAATGTCGCCAGCATGGAAGCTCAGGTTGCCGAGGGTAACTCAGACAGGCAGGAATCTTCTGGCGACACGGGCGGGTCAAGCCGTCCAGTTCCAGACGACGCCAAGTTCAAAGACGATGTCAAATCCAACACCGTGGCACCAAAAAGTGTCAAGGATCTCCAGTTCACCAACAAAAACGGACAAGCCATTAAGTTGGCGGACTACTTGGGGAAGAAAAATGTGGCGCTTGTGTTCACGCAAGGCTTTAATGGAATGATTTGCCCTTTTTGCACAACCCAGACTTCGCGCCTTGTGGCGAACTATGAAAAATTCGTTCAAAGAAACTGTGAAGTGATCGTGGTTTACCCAGGGCCGGACGATCATGTAGACGACTTCGTCAAGGCGGCGCTGAAAACCGAGAAAGAGCAGGTGGACAGTGTGCCGTTTCCGATTGTTCTGGATCGAGACTTCAAAGCGACGGATTATTTCAACATCCACAGCACGCACGCTCATCCTTCCACCTATCTAATTGACAGGAATGGTGGAGTGCAATTGGCGTACGTTGGAGCCGACAACACCGCTGACCGACCGTCCATCAAAGCGCTACTTGAAAAGCTTGATGAGATCGAGAAACGGCTGCAAGGCAAATGAATGTCCACCAATAAGGCTCAGAACACGATACAAGCGGCTGTCGAACTTGGGTTTTTGACACCGGCGCAGTTGGAGAATATCGAGAAAGAGCAGGCGAAATCGCGCGCCCCTTGGACGAACATCGCGATCCAACGAGGTTTTCTCAATCGCCAACAATTGGATATTTTGGACGTCTTCGCTTGTCCGTTAGATGTGGTTCCGGGCTATCGAATCGACGGCTTAATCGGTCAGGGGGGTGCTGGCGTTGTGTACAAAGCAACGCAAGTCCGGCTAGATCGTCCGGTCGCGATTAAGACAGTCAAACAAGCTTCTCTAAGAAACGAAACGACATCGAAACGTTTTGAACGTGAGGCGCAAATTGTTGGGCAACTGCGACACCCGAACATAGTTTCTGCGTTTGACTTTGGAGTGCATGCAGGGCAGCTGTACTTGGTCATGGAATACATTGACGGAATTGATGCCGGGGAATATCTCGATCGGAACGGCAAACTTCCTGAAGATCATGCATGGCACATTGGGCTTCAAATGGCTCACGCGCTGGATTACTCGAACCAAAACGGAATCACTCATCGTGATATCAAGCCAGCGAATTTAGTTCTCACGGCACCGCCAATTGGAACGAATCTCCCGCCGAGCGTTCCTTTTGTCAAAATCGCGGACTTTGGGTTGGCTCGTTTTGGCGAAAACCACGCGAGCCCCGCCATCACGGTCGAAGGTTCGATCAGTGGTACTCCTTATTACATGCCGCCTGAGCAAATCACGTCCTCTCAAGCTGATCACTTGAGCGATATTTACGCGATGGGGATCACTCTCTGGCATTTGATCACGGGGCAGGTTCCCTTTTCAGGGGACGCACCAATGGCGGTGATGACCAGTAAACTAAAAATCGGCGACGAGTGGCTTGATCCGCCGCCGGTGAATATGTCTCCGGCCGGATTTGAATTGTTGAAGAAAATGTCTCGCCATCGCCGTGAAGACAGGATTAGCAGCTACCGCCAATTGATATCCGAGATCGAAGCGGTGGTTTCCAATTTTCAGACGTGCCAAGTAGATGGAACGGAGGAAAATCATCAACAGTTTTCGGCTTCGCCAAGCGTGACTTTCTTCGACAGCTTGTCGGGATATGATGCGACTGGTGACGCCAACACTGCCTTCCTTGGCGATTTAGATGTGATGAACCAAGGTAGTGCTGACGACCAAGCCGCAGCAGTTTCGAATGCTCCCGCGACGAAGCGGTGGACGATCTGGGCTGTCGGAGCAGCTGTGGTTGTCGCTGGTGTTTGGGCGTTGTTGGGCCATTTTTTGGATCAAGAACCGACGACGGCTAAAACAGCGAATCGTCCGGAGATCCGGACCAGGCTGGATTCGTTTGCCGGTCCGCCCATCTTTTTATTCAATGGAACAGAAGTTGATCCGCGACAGAAATTTTCGGGCCTCTGGGAGCCTGCTCAAGGTGGCGAAGGTGAACGAGTCCTCGCGGGCAAGAATGGCACACGAGATTTTGCGTGTGTTGACGAGAATGATACTCCGCTGAAGTGGTTCCGGTTCAGTTGCGGATTTCGGCATCATGAATCGAACCGCATCGATTTTCGCTGGTTGGACACGAACCAGAACGAAGCTTTTCGCGCTGTGATCACGCCCGACGAATCGAAACTGGTCGTCCATGAATCAGAAATTGCAAAGCTGGAACTTGAGAAATTCAGTGAGGACAGTTTTGGATACCACTTGTTCCAAATCGAATCTCAACCCGATCATTGGCGTGTCATGGTGAACTCTCAATTGCTTGGGCTGGTTGATAAATCGGCGCTCGCCGATGGAGGAGTTCCCGTCATCCAATTGCAGGTGGAAGGATCCGGTAGCGGCCACTTTGAGCAGATTCGGTTGTTTCGCTTCACTGACGAATGACGAACCTGTTTTTCTCTACGGCCTTAATTTCTGTCGCAGTGACTGTTTTGCTTGGCACAGAACAACTAGACCATTGTCGCAAAGCAATGACCAACGCATGTCACGATTGACCGAGGCGCTTGTGGCGTTGAAAAAGCCAAATCGAACGTCGTTTGGCTTCTAAAACTTCGTCATGAGATTCAACGAGGGACAAGTTTTACAGGCTGGCGAGTGCCTGATTGAACGTCTCGCTGGGGCGCATGGCGGCTTGGACTTTTTCTTCGTCCGGGAAGTAATAGCCGCCAAGCTCCATCGCTTTTCCTTGCACCGAGTTCAGCTCGTCGACGATTTTCGATTCCTCAGCGGCCAGTTTCTCAGCCAGCGGAGTGAACTTAGCTTTAAGTTCCGCGTCCGCATCCTGAGTGGCCAACGCTTGAGCCCAATACATCGCCAAGTAGAAGTGGCTACCTCGGTTGTCTAGCTCGTTCACCTTTCGCGAAGGCGACTTGCCCGTCATCAAAAGTTTCCCGGTGGCTTCGTCCAAGGCGTCGGCCAAAACTTTCGCTTTCGTCTGATCGCCCGCTTCTGCCGAGTGCTCCAGCGAAACCGCCAACGCGAGGAACTCGCCCAGCGAATCCCAACGCAAGTGATTTTCTGCCACGAATTGCTGCACGTGCTTGGGAGCCGATCCACCGGCACCTGTTTCGAACAGTCCGCCGCCGTTCATCAGCGGCACGATGGACAGCATCTTCGCGCTGGTGCCCAGTTCCAAAATCGGGAACAGATCGGTTAAGTAATCACGCAACACGTTTCCGGTAACCGACAATGTGTCCTGGCCGTCTTTGACGCGTTGCAGCGTGAACTTGGTTGCTTCGGCGGGTGATAGGATTTCGATCTGCAGGCCGTCGGTGTCGTGGTCTTGCAGGTAAGTGTTTACCTTCTCAATCAGTTGCGCGTCGTGCGCGCGGTCCTTGTTTAGCCAGAACACAGCCGGTGCGTTCATCGCGCGGGCTCGCGTGACGGCCAGCTTGACCCAGTCGCGGATCGGAGCGTCTTTCACTTGGCACATCCGCCAGATGTCGTTCGCCTTGACCGCGTGTTCGAACACGACCTCGCCGGCCTTATTCAAAACTTGAACCACGCCGTCGGATGGAAGCTCGAATGTCTTGTCGTGCGATCCGTATTCTTCCGCCTTCTGAGCCATCAAGCCGACGTTGGGAACCGAGCCCATGGTGGTTGGATCGAAGGCTCCGTTGGCTTTGCAGAACTGAATGGTTTCTTCGTAGATCGCGGCGTAGCTTCCGTCGGGGATCACGGCTTTGGCGTCTTGGGCGTTGCCGTCTTTGTTCCACATCTGGCCCGAGGTGCGAATCATGGCCGGCATCGA
Organism: uncultured Pirellulaceae bacterium; assembly: GCA_937929805.1. Lineage (GTDB taxonomy): Bacteria > Planctomycetota > Planctomycetia > Pirellulales > Pirellulaceae > Mariniblastus. The sequence goes on along the minus strand of CALFUT010000001.1, from coordinate 42,334 downwards.
AGCATCAATGATCACGTCGCTTGGCACGTGCAAGTTAGTGATTCCCTTGTCCGAGTTCACCATCGCCAAGTCTGGGCCGTTCTCCAAAGCCGCACCGATATCTGCAAGAATCGTTTTGGCTTGATCTTCCGGAAGTTCGCCGATGGCAGCCAGCACATTGCCCAGTCCGTTATTTACATTCGCGCCGGCGTTCTCCAACGCGTCGCCATGCTTGTCGAACACGTCTTTGAAATACGCTTTGACTGCGTGCCCGAAGATGATGGGGTCCGAGACCTTCATCATCGTGGCTTTCATGTGCAGCGAAAACAAAATGCCTTGCGCTTTTGCGTCGGCGATCTGCTCAGCCAGAAACTGATCCAATTTACCGCAATCCATCGCGGTTGCGTCAACAACTTCTCCCGCAAGAACGGGGATCGATTCCTTCAGCACGGTGGTCGTGCCATCGGCGGCGACCAATTGAACTTTCAGGTCGTCAGCGGCGGCGAAGGTTGTGGATTTCTCGTTCGAAACGAAATCACCGTCGGGCATGTGAGCCACGTGGGATTTTGAATCGGCTGACCACTTGCCCATCGAGTGCGGATTGCTGCGAGCGTACTGCTTGACCGCGTTGGGGGCTCGGCGGTCGGAGTTGCCTTCTCGCAAAACCGGATTGACCGCGCTGCCCATGACTTTGGCGTAACGCTTTTTGATTTCTACTTCGGCATCAGTCTGTGGATCGTCTGGATAATCGGGAACGGCATAGCCTTTGGCTTGCAGTTCGGCGATCGTCGCTTTGGCTTGTGGGACAGAGGCGCTGATGTTGGGAAGCTTGATGATATTGGCTTCGGGGGTTTTGGCCAGTTCGCCCAGTTCGGCCAAGGCGTCGTGCTGTTTCTGGTCGTCGTTCAGGAAGTCAGGGAACGCCGCAAGGATACGACCCGCTAGGCTGATGTCGCGCGTCTCGACTTCGATTCCGCAGGTGCCAACGAATGCCTGAACGACGGGTAGTAGCGATCGAGTCGCCAAGGCGGGGGCTTCGTCAGTGAGTGTGTAGATGATTTTTGGCATGGGAAACAAACAGAAAGTAGAAAATAGAAATCAGATATTGAGCGGATTTTAGTGAGCCGCGCACTGCGAGATTGATCAAGCATTGTGGCCGAAGAACGTGAATTTGTCAGCACCGCTCCGGATCTGAAAGCGCGGTGCTTTGCGGCAACATTCAAGCGGGCGTAATCCGCCGCGGCGTGTGGACATCCCGGACGTCAAAGCATGCCATGTTGGCTCGGCGGGCCGCTTCGACTCCTAGGTCGGCATCCTCGTAGACGCGACAATGTTCTGGCGGCACATTCAACTGCCGCGCAACCTCCAGAAACACATCGGGTTCAGGTTTGTGTTTTTCGGTATCTTCGGCTCCGACGACGCAATCGAACACATCATCCAGCTTGATCCGTTTGAGGATTCGTTGGACAACATCCCGGCGCGAGCCTGATCCGACGCCAATGGGCAATTTGCCGTGATGCTTTCGAGCGATCTCAACGACGGGTTCGATTGGTTGTACTTCGTCCAGCACGTCCAAAAACGCCTGTTCTTTTTCGATTGAAATGCGTTTTGCGTCCTCTTCAATACCCAGTTCATTCAGCAAAAGCTGGACGATATGAACGGTCGGTTGACCCGCCAGCGAATAAAACCGGTCCTCGTCCAACGGGACGTTATATTGGCTCAAGGTCGCTCGCCAAGCAACAAAATGCAGGGGCATGGTATCGGCCAAGGTGCCATCGCAGTCGAAGATAAGCCCACGAATTTGGGCGCTGGTCACGGTTTCAGGCATAAAAGTTTTGCATTCTAAGAAGGTTGAAGGGCGGTTGAGTTTGATCCCCAGCCCGCGACGATACAAGGGTTGCGGGCTCAAGCAGACCGTTTTCAGTAAACTGAGTAAAATGCGTTCCCTTGGCATGCAATTAGCGTAATTTGCTTTTCCCTTGACGCTGGTTTACAATTTTCGCCAGTGAGTTCAAGTGTGCTGTGTCGAGATTTGTTCAGCGGAAGGACGATTGAAAACTGTTAGACTTGGCCTGAGATAAATTACGTTTTTGTTTTGAGGAGTGGCTTGATGCCGCAGGGTACGATTAAGAAGTTGACTGACAAAGGTTTCGGTTTCATTCAAGGTGAGCGTGGAGATATTTTCTTCCATCACTCATCTTTGGAAGGAGCTACTTACGACAGTCTTCGCGAAGGCCAAAAGGTCGAGTATTCGGAAGGTCAGGGTCCAAAAGGACCTCGCGCCGAAGCAGTCCGCTTGTTGGACTAAGTCCGCTTGCCGGACTACGTCCACTTGTTGGACTACGTTTTTCCGCCGAACACACGTTCAGCGTTACCGTTTGATTTTTCAGCGAAATCTCAGACGGTTTTTTTGTGCGCGGATAGAGAGTCGTGGTTGCGAAGTCTTGCGATCATTTGTGGAAGCTTCGCGGGTGACCGTCGGAAGCAAATTGGACTGAAACGAAGATGCAAGCCGGTCCGTGCTCGGCAGACCGCAGCAAACAAAACGAATTACTTCGCCGCGTCGTAGTCCCAAGGAGGAATCGGATTGGGCCTGCTCCAGAGACCCAGTTTCGCCTGCCGCGCTTTCGCTTCGGCCGATTGATACTCCGCATCACCATCAAAAGTGCTTCCGTCATACCACCCGAATCCTCGTTTGATTAGTTCTAGACCGATATCAATTTCTGGTTCTTCGTCGGACTTCGCTGGAACCCACGCACGAACGAATGCCGTTTTCGATTTGTCTAGCCATTTCACGACGATTCGCAATTCGCAGTCACCGGCAATGCGTTGTAACTCTTCCCGCGCTTTGTCAGCGAATGGTTGTCCGTGCTTGGGAGAATCAATACCTTCCAAGCAGACGTAGTGAATCGATTGATCGACGCGCAAATCGAAATAGTCACCACCCCAGACTCGAAACACCTTGCCGTAAAATTCGTAGGGAAGCTTTTCTGGCAGCGGTGCCGGCAGTGATTTGTCGCGGTCGACCACATCGCTTTCGCAACCGATGAAAACCGACAAACTTGCGGTGCTCAGGCACAGTGCCAGCATGCCAGCACTGCACCGCGGCATCGACCAAAGAAATAACGACGAATTTGAGTTACCAAAACTCATGCGTTTTCCTATCAATGTTGGCTGCCAATTTTGTAAGTTGCTATTTCGCGAGTGCTTGATCGATTTGGCAACTTCATTTGGCTCTGGATTGAATAAACGGACGATACTACGTTTGTGCAGCTGCATTCTGCCGGGAAACGGTTCTCGGGTTCAAGAGCATAACTTGGCGTTGGTTTTATGCAGCCACATTTTTCTCTTCGACTTCTTGATATTAGGGAATACGGTTGGGTTTCCGTTGGAACATTTTGTGGGTGGCCGGTGATCGGGTCTCTGGTTTGGCGCAGATTCACTGGGCCGTCGCGTTGGTGGTTGTGCAGGGCTTGCTTGCAATTCCTGGCTGGGTGATCTCGATTCCTGTCGCGATGCAAGTGACTCCGGCTGTCGCCACGGCTCAGGATGGGGCACAGCGTTCCGATGGAGTGACCCCGGTTGATGGTAGCGTCCGGCTTGATCAGTTGTTGACGAATCTGGTTTTAGAGAATTTACCTCACGACTACGTTGACGACAAAAAATGGGGTCGGCAATCCGAGCGATGGGACGGAGTCGACGTTCAGTTCAAGGACGGAAAAATCCGAACGCATCGTCGTTGGAAGAAGGTGAATCACGGCACGTGGAAGCGGTACACGGTGTCATTGATGAACCCGGACGAAGAGTTTGCCGTTCGCGTGACCAACATGCGACAACGACCGGACGCTTCGATGGCGTTTGACGTTGAGTGTTCAGCTCATGTGAAATTGCACGGTCGGCAGTCGAAGTGGGTCAAAGGCGTTCAGATGTATAGTCTGAGCGCGGACGGTCACGCTCGGTTGAATCTTTCGGTGTCGATGCAATTGAAAACGCATTTGGACATTACCAAGTTTCCACCCGATTTGATTTTTGAGCCCATAGCGACGGCCGCCAATATCGACATCCAAGAATTGCGGATCGACCGGATCAGCAAAGCTGGCGGCGAGTTCGCTCAGCAGGTAAGCAAAGGTGTCCGGGGATCACTGGACGAGAAAATCGCTCAGAAAGAGCAAAAGCTGGTCGAAAAAATCAACAAGAAACTGCTGGAGGAGAAGAAGTCGTTGCGACTTTCCATTTCGGAGGCCGCTAAAAGCAAGTGGGCTAGCGCTGCCAAAACGTTTCTGCCTGAATCGGTGCGCGGCGCGCTGGGCGAGTAGGCGGCGATTTCAGTTTTTCGTTGCAGATGCGGTTGCCGCCTACGCGAGCATGGTCTGCCATCCCTTGGGAGTTCACGTTTCGGGGGAGCGTGTTCACGCCCGGAGTGCTGCATACCGCGAGGTAGCGCGGGCTTACGGGGCGAGAAACCATCGTGTCCTTCGCGTCTTATTGGGTTAAAAAACCGGCATTTTCGAAGGGTCTGTGTACAATTTCGGTTGCAAGTAGTCGATGAATTCCAGTCGGCCTAGTGCTTGGTCTAACTTAGATTTTAGGGTTGGTAATTCGTTTCAACTCGGCAAACCCCTAACGTAACGTATCGGCAACCCTAAAATTAAATCTGGATGAAGCACTAGAATGTAGCCAAGTTTCTTCCAGCCCCGTTTTTCGATCTTTTCATGAGCCAACTGACACAACTTTCCGACGCGCCTTCGTTTGACTTCAAAGAGTACCGGGGTCTAGAAGACAAAGTTCTGAACCTGCGGATCAAAGCCGTCAAGCAGAACATGGGCGATCGCTTGGTCATTCTTGGCCATCACTATCAGCAGGATGGCGTGATTGCTCATGCGGATCTGCGCGGCGACAGCTTGCAGTTGAGTCAACTGGCGGGCGAGCGTGATTGTGATGCGATCGTGTTCTGTGGCGTTCACTTCATGGCTGAAACGGCCGACATCGTTTCCAACGCGCCTGCGAAGTTGGACTCGCGGGAGGGGCGGCGGGTCACTGTGATGTTGCCTGATATGGCTGCCGGTTGCTCGATGGCGGACATGGCGGCGATCAATCAGGTGCAAGACGCTTGGGACGATATCGGCGAAGTGATCGACACCAACGACATCACGCCTGTGACTTACATTAATTCGGCCGCCAGCTTGAAGGCGTTCTGTGGTCGGCACAACGGGATCGTCTGCACGTCCAGCAATGCCGATCGCGTTTTGAAGTGGGCGTTCGAGCGAACCAAGCGTGTCTTGTTTTTCCCAGACCAGCATCTTGGTCGCAACACCGCGTTAGCGATGGGGATCGAAGACGATGCGATGCCTGTCTGGAATCCGTATGACGAAGACCTTGGAGGAAACTCGGCGCAGCAGATGGAAGACAGCCGGGTGATCTTGTGGAAAGGTCATTGCAGCGTGCATCAAATGTTCAAGCCCGAACACGTGCACGGCTTCCGAGAAAAGTATCCCGACATCAAGATTCTGGTTCATCCTGAATGTCCTCGCGAAGTGAACGACATCGCGGATATCTCCGGATCGACCGGGAAGATTTTGAAAACGGTTCAGGAGGCTCCAGCTGGAACGAAGTGGGCGATCGGGACGGAGCTGCATCTGGTCAACCGCTTGAAACAAGAGCACCCCGATCAGGAGATCCATTTTCTCTCGCCGGTGATGTGCATGTGTGCGACGATGTATCGGATTGATCTGGCTCATTTGTGCTGGACGCTGGAAAACCTGGCGGCAGGCACGCCCGTGAACGTGGTCCGGGTCGATGAGGAGACGGCTCGCTGGTCTGATGTAGCTCTCCAACGCATGTTGGATTTGGGTTGAGCGTTTGCTCATCGCGTGTCCTTCGCGGTTCCCAGCCGCGTTGATGACTCGTCGGATCAGTTGCTAGTCGCTTTGAGGTGCAAAGATCTCGTCAATTGATTCACCTGGCGGTAGCTGCGGCACGGCCGGTGCGAGGTCTTGGATCACACGTTCTGGGGTCGTTGACGGTTCGACCAATAGCTCGCGGGCTGCCACCACGACTGCGAACAGTATCAACGGTATGGCAATCATCGCGAAAAAGGCAGCTGCGGCAAATGCTTCAGGTAAAGATTCATCGGACATTTCAACGGTCGTCCAATACCAGTTGAACAGCTGAAGCAAAGTGTAGTCGTCGTGCCAAAGCCAACTGGTTTGCAGGGCGTAACCGGCCAGGCAGGAAACGATCACCAAGACAACGCCCAGCAGTAAACCAACAAGTGAGTTGTATTGGCCGGCCCTGACGCTTGGCCAGCGACGACGGAATGTCATCAACAAATAGACGACTGACAGAAACCACGCAACGTAGATGCAAGTGCTTGTCAGCGTAAGGCAGCCTTCATAAATGTCGTAGTTGAATACGGCCAGATTGTTGTTTGTAAAAATCGAAACCAGCGCCAGCTTGTTTCCAAAAAAGGCGATCAAAATCAGGCAGCTGGCAATTGTGCAGGCCACCAAGTTCGCGATGCAAAACAACAATCCGCGACCAGGGCCCGGCATCATCAGAGCCCCAAAAGATTTTCCGAGCAGCGTCGTCGGTAGATCTCGTCGCACCCGTTGTGACAATGGAAGGGATTCGCCCGACATCAGGAACCCCATCAGCAACCAATAGTGGCCATAGCAAAAGCCGATCACAATGGGTATTCCATCGTCATAACCGCCCGTCGACTCAGCCAGAAGGATTGCAATAAACCAAGCGAAGAAAAGTACTTGCTGGAGTAGCATCACCCAGCGAGTCGCTGTCGCTCGATTTTCGGAAGGAAACGAGATTTGAGCCGCAGCTGAAAGGAAAAGCAGAAGAGCGGTTGAGCCAAAGAATGCGACGAAACCGAATAGGATGACGGACTCGATGTCTCCCCATTCGCTATTCCCAAACGAGTTTCCTGTAGTTAGCTCTGAGATGATTCCACACCACATGAGGTAGACTCCAGCCAGCGCGACCACGAATACAACTGACATGCCAACATTCAGCGCTCCGGATCGAGTGGTGCCGGCCAAGAACAGGCCGACGATGGTCAGGCAGATCGATCCGGCCACGCAGATGGCAGTGCCGATCAGAATCTGGTTGATTCCGATGCCTCGCAGCAGGTAGGTGAACGCGATGCAGGGGGCAAGTACCGAAAGATAGACCAGCATTTGCAACAACGCGCTGCCAAGCTTGCCAGCGATGATTTGCCACGGTCGCATTGTCGTGATCGAAACCAATTGGATCGTGCCGTCTTCGAACTCGCGGGTAAGAGATCGGTACGCCGAGAACGGTACGATGACGCCCAGCGGTACGCCCATAATGCAGAAGTAGCCCAACAGCATTTCGGGCCCGGTTTCGCTTAGTTGAATATTAAACGTCAATCCGGCGATCGCCCAAATCGCACACACCACCAGCAGTGCAAGATAGGTCCACAAAAACTGTCGGCTTTTAATCGCTTGGCGAGTTTCTTTGATCAAGATTGAGCTACAAAGGCGGCTGCCAAAGTCCACGATCCGCGAAAGCCGAGTGTCGGGGGCTTGGACGATACGTGAAGCCGAAAGCAAACCCGCTACGTCGGTTGCGCTTGGTTGCGAATCCACACTCAGCGGTGCCGGATCTGCGGCCGTCGAATTCGGTGTAGGGTGACTCACTGGATACGTCCTTGTGTGACTTGCAGAAACACGTCTTCGAGGGATCGTTGATGACTGTTGAATCGAGCGACGCGAACATCGGCGTGAATCATGCTCGCCAGCAAACTGGCTTGGGCATCGGAATCGTTCGGGTAAGGGAACTTGATCAGTGACATCTCGGTACGGATTGGGCCAACATTTGGTTGCGCTTCAAGCCACTTGATCGCAACGGCTGGATCCGACAGCACTTGGATTTCCAGCTCTGTTTTTTCATCGTCGACCGATCCGGTTAAACCTTCACCGGTTTGACGAGCCAGAATTTCATCGACGGTGCCAACGGCCAGCAATTGCCCCTGCTCAATGATCGCGACTCGATCACACATTTCCGCCAATTCGGTCAGGATGTGGCTGCTGACAAGGATCGCTTTCCCCTCATCCGCCAACGCGCGAATCATTTCTCTCAGTTCGATACGGGCACGTGGGTCGAGCCCTGCTGCGGGTTCGTCCAAGATCAGCACGCCGGGGTTGTGAATCAACGCTCGCCCGAGGCAAAGCCGTTGCTTCATGCCTTTGGACAGCCCTGCGATGGGCTTGAACGCCAGTTCATCCAACTGAGTGAACCCCATGACGTTTCGCAAAGTCGATCGTCTTTCTGCGCCGTGAATCCCGTAAGACCGAGCGAAGAAGTCTAGATATTCTTCGCAGCTGACATCCGGATACGTTCCAAAGCCATCAGGCATCCAGCCGATTCGCCGCCGGACTCGGTCCGGGTCATTGGTAACAGAGAATCCGTCGATCCAAGCGTCGCCAGAAGTCGGCAGGTCGAGCGTCGACAGGATTCGCATGCTGGTCGTTTTGCCCGCACCATTCGGGCCAATGAATCCCAGCACTTCGCCGGCGTGGACTTGAAGCGATACGCAGTCGACCGCCCGCGTGTCCCCAAAAACACGGGTGACTTGATCCATTTGGATCATGACTTTTGAATTGGTGACGGGCTGGATCACGGTTCCCAGTCTCCAGTAATGATGTGTAGTACGTTTCGTAGTTCAACGTCTCCCAGTTCTCGTTCGGCCGGTTCGAATGATGTGGTCAGAGCCAGCCATGAATTGATAGGCATTACTTTGTCGATCTTTCCGGCAGCCAGCAGCTTGCTGACGCGATGCTCGTCACCAAGGTATTTAGGTGGGGTGTTTCCGTACTGTTGTTGCTTGATCGCCTCGCGTCGCATGTAGTTCTGGACATTGGGTGAGTGAGCGTTGAATATTTTTTGGGCTAAGCTGCCAGCGGATTCCACGTCCGACAAAACGGCGGTTTGCGACTTGCCTGCGTCGACCGTGTCTTTGATGAAGTAGCCGTCGTCAGTGCGAAAGACCACCAGCATCGCATCGCAGGTCAACTGATTTCGAAAGCGAATTTCCTTTTTAGATGAGGCGCGAGTCGTCTTGGTGGAGAAATCCTTTCGCAGACCACAGCGAGTTTCGTAGGCTCGCATGGTGACAATTTGGTGAGGTGAGCGGGCTCTGATTCTTCCTCCAGAGTAACGAAACGAGTCGCCTTGTTGATCGCGACGGATTTTTGCGTTGCCGCGCGACTGAGTGTTCTGCAACGCGACGGTTGCCGCGTCGAACGTATAAGGTGCCGGTTGCCAGCCATTGTAGTAGGCCGCGCGGGCGTGAGTGACGGCGTCGCCGGTGCGAGAGTCGATATGAGTGAATGTTCGAGCACGGCCAAGCGTTACCAGTCCGTCGGAAAGTATCGCGTAGGCGAACAAGCTGCCACACGTCAGTAACGACAACAGTGGAATGATCGTGAACAACAGTTGCATGCGTCGCGTTCGTTTCAAGACGATTAACATGACAGGGCCCGCAACCAACATGAACAAAGCGATTAAGACTTGAAACGCTCTTACGGGTGGATCGCCAACGTCCGGAACCCAAAATCTTGGTTCATAAAACTTGAGGTTGCCTGAGCCAAGATGCTCCGTTAACGGGGCGTTCTCAAGCAGAACCGAGTTGTAGAAGAACCGCCAATCTTGTTCCTTCCACGTGTCAGTGGCGTCGTCTACCAACACGACCAAGCCATTGGTGAACTGCTGCATGACGAAAGGAGGTAGCTCGGTCGCACTCCAATCTTTCATGCGTTCGCTTTGCCACTCAGATTTGCTGTGGTAGTCGTCGAACTCGGCAAAATCTGGACTGGCGGCAAAGGTCTGTCGACTCCAGCGTTCTGGGACCAAGGAGCTATCAACAATGGTCTCCTCAAGCGTCTCTAGCCGTTGTGATGGAACCACCCAACGATCGAACGGAACGTCAAGAAGCGTGGCACGTTCGATGCCGATCAATAGTGGAAACACCGTGTCGCGGTTTTTGTGCTTTGCATTTTTGTCCAGAACGATCAATGTTCCTCCTGCGGCGACCCAGTGTCGCAACGCATCACGCAGAGCAGGCTGCTTGCTGACAACCTTCAAGTCAGTCAGGGAAATAAACGTATGGTCGGTGCTCGACAAGGCTGTCCAGTTGGTCGGCAAGTCGACCGGGCGGCAGGCGAAAACGTGAGACCACGAAGTCGCTGCGGAGAACGCGTTGTCGTATTCGGGTACTTGGAAAGAATCGTGGTGGAACGCTTTTTGTGCGATATGGATCGACGGCAAACCGGTCTCGCCCTTCTTTTTTTGCAGTGGTCGATTCGATTGATCCCAAGATCGCTTGTTCACGATGGCTTGGGCTTGAATGGCTGGTTGCTTCAGCCTTGAACTGACCAGCAGCGTCCCCGGCATCAGATTGGTGTACTCGCGATGTTGATGCGATTGAGCGTTTATCGTCATGTACGACGCTGTGATAACGCCCTCATGTTCAGATTTAATTTTTATATGGGACCAGCCGTACGCCTCGGCTCTGTCAGGCAGCAGCAAGTCAACCGTTCCTGAAGACTGTCCGGCGTTGATTTGGACCGGCGCACTGACAATAGAACCAGCACCACCGTAACCGCTGTCGGCGGTGATGATAAAACGATGGTCGGAGCCAACGGTGACGCACGGGTTGGTTTCGATAGTGAAGCGGCAGGCGTAATAGCCTCCTCGGTTGGAGTCACAGCCGTCGGCTTGGATGAAAACGCTGTAGCCAGATTTGCCGGGCGGGATGACCGCTGGTAGCGTCGGAACAACTGCGGGGAACTTCGACACCATTTTTTTGTTGGCTGCAACAGCTTGCGCGATCGCTTCGCGGGGTTGCTCAAGTCCGGACCACGCGATGAACGTCAAGCAGCAAATGGTTAGCAGTGTGCGGAAGCATGAGCCTTGTTTCACGGCGATACCTCAACCGAAGACGCGCCCGGGCTCTTTGAACTCTTCCCGATGTCTGGTTTGGAAGCAGCTGAACCACGTCCCGTGAATCGCCCGCCAATTTTTGAAGCAGCCAGTGCAAACCAGTAGACCGCGGCCATCGCCAAGAACCAGATCGCGATCGCGGGAACTGCAAACGCCAGTCCCTTCCCAACCGAGCTGCCACGGAAAGCACTTGCGACACATGCGAAGTATATTCCGATCGGGATGGTGACCAACAACAATTGTTTGATGGAATACTTCAAGGATTGAATTCCTGATCGTTTTCTTGAACGACACCGTTCGCACGGCTGTCTTGGACCATTCTTTTCCACGCTCTGCCCAGTCTAACCCATTTTTAGCTGAACGCGCAAAACACCTCGCTCGTTCCCTTCCGATTGAGGAGGTGCATGGGTGGTCTAGTCGATGCTGGCGCTCAAATCTTGTGTCAAAAACTGTGGGTCGTGCGAAAAGACTCGATTTCGCTGGCTAGTCTTTGCCTTTTGAGTGCGGTTGGCTAGGATTTAACAGGCGTGGCACGAGTCAACACGACGACAATGCTTTGGTAGCTCGGTGAGAAATATCGTTGTTTTTCACGTCGAAATTCTGCCCGACTCACAAACGTACAACGCGAATAAGGATTGGGAATACCGATGAAACAATTGTTAACGCTCAGTAGCGGCCTGTTGGCGATGATGCTGATCATTGCCTTTGGCTGCAGCTCTGAGTCAGGAGGTTCTGCCTCGATGGATGTCCCGGATGGAATGGAGTCGGTCGTGTTCTCTGTTTCGGGGATGGTCTGAGGCGCGTCCTGAACGGGGGCTGTCGAAAGACAGCTTTCATCGCTGCCGGGTGTAGCGAAAGTCTCAACGAGTATGGCCGATCAAACTGCGACGGCCTTTTACGATCCAGCCAAAACGGATCCAAGTCAATTAGTCAGCGCGTTTGCGGACGCGAAGGCTTCTGGCGAATCACGATTCACGTTAACAGTGGAATCCAGCAGCGTAGATACGGTTGCTGAAGAAACCAGTCAAACAAGCGATACGTCGAACGATTTCGCTCCGCCGCTGCCACCGGGAGCACCAACTTTTGGTGAAGCCGACGGGGCAGGTGCCGGTGAAGCTTCAGCGCCTGCTGGCGGTGACTTCGATGTTTCGCTGGAAGCGCCAGCCGAGTGACTCAGGTGTGAGGCTTCAAGCTTCAGACTTCAGACGGCAGTACAGATTTTTAGAACGAAAGCCTTGAGAGGAAACTCTCAGGGCTTTTGTTTGTTCAGTGATCAGTGTTCAGTGTGCTGCTGAGTGCTGCTAACTAACCAACCAAAATTTCCAATAGAATCGATTGGCGGCGGTGCCGATCCGTTGCAACCAACTGCGCGAAGATGTTGGTTTCGCCCGTGCGTAGTGAGTGCGCACGAAAAAAAGCCAACATCCCGTGGGGCGAGAGAAACCGTGAGGCGGTTTGGTGTTGGCTTTTTCGTGCTGGTTTTGACGCCAGCAATGAGGCACTTGGAACGAACAATCTTGAAGGGAGAGTGCTCTAAGGAGAGAAGAGATTAGAGCGTCGCTCGTTCCAATATCCAATCAATAACGCAGATGCCGTGCCAATGAAAAATTGAGCCGCTTTTAGGGCTTTTTTGATGAAATGATCGTTCTGCGGTCGCTCATCGAGACACGTGTCTCATAATGAGCCGTTTATTGGTGTGCAAACACCAAAAATGCTCTTCAAATGAGGAGGCCGACTCGAATGGAAACGATTGCGAACCGATTCCAGACGAATATCCAATAGTCAAAGAGTCGAGGTTGAGGATGTTCTGCTGCACGAGTGGCTGCCAAGGCCCTCTTTTTGTTGCCCAGCCAGATAATGACCAGTCAATGGATCACTAAATCGTGTTTGCGGAATCGTACGCCCCAGCAGACAGTGTCAGATGGCTGCGTCAAAACGCCGAACCCACACGAATCTGCACGTGTCGGTAGTGCCGGTTGGCTTACTGCTGCTAAACTATGGTGAATCACTGGGAAACTTGACGATCGGGAAGTGAAGCCTATCTACAATAAGTGTTTCTTGGGCTGAGCGACGAGGCTGGAACCGGACATTTTGTTGATTTTATGAACTCCAAACCTGCCAATTCGAAACCTTCCGCCGTGAAGCAAACTGCTTTGAGCGATGAAAGCTCGCCCCTCCAGTTGGTGGAGTGGGGCTTGGAGTATTTTTCAGACGTTCCGATGGTTCTGACTTCCGCGTTCGGCATGGAAGGTTGTGCCCTAATCGACATGTGCTCCAAGGCGATCGAAGCGGCATCGCTGGAGCCGTTGACGATCGCCTGCATCGATACGGATTTCTTCTTCGAGGAGACTCTGACGCTGCGAGACCAGTTGATCGCAAAGTACACCAATTTGAATTTTGTCATCTGGAAGACCAGCGTGACGCCCGAACAGCAAGAACAGCAGTACGGTGCGGAGCTGTGGAAATCAAACAAAGACCTGTGCTGCAACATTCGTAAGGTGCAGCCGATGGTCGAAAATATTAGGCCTTATAAAGTTTGGATGACTGGTCTGCGGAGAACACAGACTGAACATCGTTCTCAGACGCCGGTTGTGTCGTGGGATTGGAGATACCAAGTCACCAAGTTTTGTCCACTTGTAACGTGGACTCGTGCCGATGTGTGGACGTACGTTCAGGAGCACGAAGTTCCGTTCAACCAATTGCATTTGCAAAACTATCCCAGCATTGGCTGTACTCATTGCACGAAGGTGGTTCCCGGTGCGACTCCTGATCAGGACAAACGCGATGGTCGATGGGAAGGCAACGAGAAAACCGAATGCGGATTGCACTACGAAATTTAGCGGATGTAGTCACGGGGTTAGTGACCGTGGCTGCCGTTTGACAACCTAAAAATCAGAAGCTCCAACAAACAGGAAAACGATCCAAGAACTGGACGAAGAACAGAAAATGGCAAAAGATAAAACAGGCCCATCGAAAGTAGAAGTTGCCAAGGAAAAGAGTAACTTGCTGCGAGGCACCATCGACGAAGTGCTCAAAGATCCCTCGATCGATCACTTTGAACACGACGACATGCAGCTGCTGAAGTTCCACGGAACCTACGAGCAGGATGATCGCGACTTGCGTGCCGAGCGACGCAAGGAAGGATTGGGCAAGGCGTACAGTTACATGATTCGTATCGCGTTGCCCGGTGGAATGGTCACTCCCGCGCAGTATCGAGATCTTGACCGGATGGCAGATGACTTTGCCAACGGTAGTATCCGCATCACGACTCGGCAAGCGATTCAGTACCACGGAATCCTGAAGGGCGAACTTCGTGAAACGATGCGGCAGATCAATGCCGCGATGATGACCACGTTGGCGGCCTGCGGTGATGTTTGCCGTAACGTGATGGCGACGGCGGCTCCAATCCAAGACGAAGTCCACAAAACGATTCGACAGACGGCCAACGACATTGCGGTCGATCTCCGACCGGCGACGAAGGCTTACTACGAGTTATGGGTCGACGGCGAGCGAAAGGTTTCGACTCGAGAAGACGAGCCTTTCTACGGAGAGACTTACCTGCCGCGCAAGTACAAAGTTGGCGTCACGTTGCAGGGCGACAACCAGATCGATGTTTACTCGTACGACGCTGGCCTGATCGGCGTCCTCGATGCGGACGATCCAAGCAAGCTGGCTGGTTGGAACGTGCTGGCTGGCGGCGGGCTAGGCATGAGCCACGGACGAGCCAACACGTTTGCTCAAATTGCCGACAAGATTGGGTTCGTGGCGATCAAGGACGGCGTTGCAGCCGTGCGAGTCATTGCTTCGATCTACCGTGACTTTGGCAATCGCTCGGATCGCAAGCAAGCGAGGCTGAAGTATTTGATCGACAAAATGGGAGTCGACAAATTTGTCGAAGAGTTCAAGTCTCGGGCCGATTTCGATGTCCAACCATGGCGAGAAATCCCAAAGGTCTCCAACGACGACTGGATGGGGGCTCATCCGCGCGGCGACGGGAAATTTTTCTACGGCGTGTTCGTGGAGAACGGTCGGATTGTCGACAACGACAAGATGAAAATGCGAACAGCGTTTTTGAAGATCGTCAATGAGTTGAATTGCGATGTCGTGCTAACTGCGCAGCAAAGTCTGATCTTTGACGGGCTTGATGAATCACAGATTCCTCAGTTGGAAGCGATTCTCAAAGATCACGGTATTGCGTTGGTGGAAGAGATTTCCAACGTGAGACGATACTCGATGGCTTGCCCCGCGATGCCGACCTGTGGTTTGGCAGTCGCCGAATCCGAGCGAGCGGCTCCGGGTGTCCTGACGGAGCTGGAGAATAAGTTCGACGAATTGGGTTTGAACGATGCTCAGTTGACGGTTCGCATGACGGGATGTCCCAACGGATGTGCGCGACCATACACCGCGGACATTGCATTCGTGGGTCGTCGCCCTGGCGTCTACCACTTGTTTGTTGGTGGCCGGTTGGCGGGCGATCGGATGGCCGATTTGTACGCCGGCGATGTGAAAGTCGAAGAGGCGATCGATGTTTTGACCCCACTGCTGACGAAGTACTCTCAGCATCGAAGCAATGGCGAGTGTCTTGGCGATTTTTATCGTCGTGTCATTGGAGAAGATGAAACCCGGCGTCGCGTGACCGGTAAAGAAGAGGCAACGATTGAATCGGTCGAGCCGAAATTGGTTCAGCTGGGAGCCTGAGACTCTCGGGCAAAGTGTTTTAGTGGTTAAGTTGGTATGGCAGGAAATCCAAGTTGTTCATTGGTGCTGGCTGCACATGGTTCGGTAACGACACCGTGTGCCAATCAGCCGCTGTACGACTTGGCGTCACGAGCTGAAGCTTCTGGCATTTTCTCGAACGTCACGCCAGCCTTTTTGTATGGCGATCCTCAGATCAGTGACGTCTTGGATCGATTGCCATCCGGCGGAGACGTTGTGGTGGTGCCGGTGATGACCAGCGAGGGCTATTACTCGCAGCGAGTGTTTCCGAAAAAGTTGGCGGAGAATAAGTCGCTCGATCAGCACCGCTTGTTCATTTCGACCGCTTTGGGGATGCATCCAAAGGTTCCCGACATGGTGGCGGACCGAATTGAAAAAATGCTAGGGTTGTTACCGGCTGAGCCAAATGACTTCACGGTCGTGTTCATCGGCCACGGGACGACGCGCAACAAGAAGAGCGGTCGCGCGACGATGGACTTGGCGGCGGCGGTGCAGGGCAGGTTGTCGCCGGACACTGAACAACGTCCGGTGATTCGTGTGGCGTTTCTGGATCAGCCTCCAACGGCCTCGGTTGCCGCGGCGCGGGTGAAGACGGCTCACACGTTGGTGGTTCCGTATCTGGTCAGTCGAGGGCCTCACACAACCGTCGACGTGCCCGAAGCGTTTGGTTTGCCTAGCGGTCCCACCATTAAATACCCTTTAGTGGAAACCTTCATCGACGAAGGTTCGCAGGCCGAGCGATTGTGCATTTGCGATACGCCCGTTGGCATGTACGCTGGCATGAGCGAATTGGTATTAGAGTTAGCAACTGATCAGATGATGTCGGGCAAGCCGGTTGATCTTTCAGAATTGGTGCCGAATCCGGACGACGAAAAACTGGTGGCTGTGGCCGACATCGCAAAGGAAAATTAATGATCGTGCGACGTGGAATCGTGTACTTGGTAGGGGCTGGTCCGGGTGATCCGGAGCTGATGACCCTGCGCGGTCAGCGACTGATTCGCGAAGCCGATACGATTATCCATGATCGTCTGATTCCGATCGAAGTGTTGTCGTGGGCTCGAAGTTCGGCCACCAAAATTGACGTCGGTAAGTACCCGGACCATCATCGAATCTCGCAGACCGAGATCAATCGCTTGTTGGTAGAACATGCCCAACAAGGCGAGACCGTCGTGCGACTTAAAGGCGGCGATCCGTTCGTGTTTGGTCGCGGCCAAGAGGAAGTCAATGCATGCCAAAGTGTTGGCGTGCCTGTCGTCGTCGTGCCGGGGATCTCCAGCGCGATTGCAGGTCCAGCGGCTGCCGGGGTTCCAATTACTTCGCGAGGCATCGCTCGATCGGTCGCCATGATTACCGCTCAGACCGATCCAAGGCTGGTTGATAACCAGTTGGATTTCGCTGCACTTGTTAAGGTGGATACCGTTGTCGTTCTGATGGGGCGGAAAAATCTGCGTCATGTCGCCAAGTCGTTGATCAAGCACGGTCGTGATCCGCACACGCCCGTCGCCTGCATTGAAAACGCGACGCTTCCGTATCAGCGGGTGACGGCCGCATCGTTGGCCGAGATCGCTGACCAAGTGGATAAGCTTTCTTTCGCAAGCCCGATGATCAGCGTGATCGGTGACGTTGCGGCGATGGTGAATCCAGATTTGGTTCAGCTGCCGGAAAGCATTGACGAACTGGTCCATTTCTACGCGTACGAGTTTGGCGAGTGATTGGTCGATTCCATGGAATTTAAAGTCACGCTTCCCGACTGGGCGATCGTCGAAACTGAACAACTGCCGGATTGTATTCCCGATCTCGAAGAACGAATGCGAACGGTGATTCGGTTTTCGAGTTTGAATGTTCAGCATCAGACCGGCGGCCCGTTTGCAGCGGGAGTGTTCGAAAGGGAATCCGGCAAAGTCATCTCGATCGGAGTCAATCGAGTCGTTCCGGCGAGTGTTTCTTCGGCTCATGCTGAAATCGTTGCACTTTCTTTGGCGCAGCAGAAACTGCAGACGTTTGATCTGGGCGGTGAGGGTATGCCGGACCATCAGTTGGTCGTTAACGGGCGACCTTGTGCGATGTGTTTTGGCTCGATTCCGTGGTCGGGTGTGCGAAGCGTTGTGATCGCAGCGTCGGGAGAGCAGATCGAATCGCTCACTGGTTTTGACGAAGGACCAATCCATCCGGCTTGGCGGGATGAATTGGAATCGCGTGGCATTGAAGTAACGGAAGACGTGCTTGCCGACGAAGCCTGCGAAGTATTTCGTCAGTTCGCGGCCAGTGACCAACCGGTTTACAACGGCCGATCAGGTTCGTGATCGTTCGAGGAGTCGAGGTAGACCGCCCGTCCCTAAAGTGGCTGGGATAATGAAGTGCTTCTTGTTTCCCAGTTGAATACCAAGGGCAAAAATTGCCTGTTGGTTGATTTTGATGTTGGTTGATTTTGTTATCGGAAAACTACGTTTCTTAGAGAAAAACGATCATTTCGCCCAGTATCCTCGCCTAAATGCAGGAGGTTGCCGTTAGGTTAGTGCTATGTGAAGAATTTGACCAATGGTGAGGCCTGTGTTAGATTCGACGCATTACTTTGCAACGGCTCGCACCAGCGGGCGTCAAGCTTTCTGTCACGAAGAAAATTTTGGAACCGGATGTTATGAGTATTTTGAAGGCGTTAATTGGCGGTTTGGTAGGCGCTGTCATTGCCACCGTGGTATTGATGACTCTGCGTGACGGAAGCTTGCGTGGCTACGAATGGTTTCCTCTGGTGACGGGATTGTTGACTGGCTTGGGGACTCGATTGCTGGCTGGAAGGTCGGGACGTAGTCTGTTGACGGGCATTGTTGCCGCTTTGGTATCGATGGTTGCGATTCTTATGGGCGACGAAGTGGTTCATTTGGTGAAAATGAGTAGTACAGACGTTAGCCAACCTCTTGATCGAGCGGTACAAAAAGAAGCCGCTGTAAAGTTGGACGCCGGCTCGGCTGGTGCAGATGACGCAGAAGAGGGTGGTGACGCGGCATCCGATCAAGAAATGGATCCGGACATGGCTCGAGCACAAGCAGAGGAAGCTGCGGCACGATCCGGGCTTAGCTCAGTCGCTCCTCTTCCACCAAAAAAGCGACCAAAAACGCTGAAGGACTTCCTGCCGTATATTTTCTCTGGATTGGGCGTTCTGATTGCCTACCAATTGGGACGTGGCACGCCTCCAGCGAAGGTCGTTCACGAAGAGACTTCAACGACGACTGCTGAAACGTACGAAGAAGCCGCAGAGTCCGAAGGCGCTTAAGTGTCCGGGGCTTCGAGCCAACGAAAAAGGCGAGGACATGCTCCCACAGCGACTACTCGGTCGTGTACTGTTTAATCAAGTCGATTAGCGAGTCACCTGAGGTGAACTCGCCAACAATGGTGGTCTGTTTGAACACCATTTTTGGGATGGGACCGCCTCCCGCACGCTTGTAAAGTTCGACGTTTCGTTCGACATACTGGCTGCAAACGGTCTTGGCCAGTTCTTGATTGAGGTCATCAGAGCCAACCAACTCGCCCGCTTTTGCAAGGGCCTGATCGTAGGAGGGCGCGGTTTCGCCTTGGAACATCCACTGGTGGAAGTCGCCGAATTTTTCCGGAGCTAGTCGCCAGACCGCAATGGCCAACCGCGAAAGCTCACACGACTCGGCATGTGCAGGCATGCTTGTCTTGATTAGTGGATTGCATGCCACGTTCATAGGAACAGGCAGCGCTACCACAGCTAGGTCCTTGCCCAGTTTTTGCTTTGCCACTTCAATCGCGGCATTCGTCGCGCGGCAATGTTCGCACGTGTAGTCAAACATTTCGATAAAGATATGTTTGGCATCGGGGGATCCGATCAGTGGCCAATCAGTGGATTTTAGCTTGATGGAGCCGCCATTCATCGGCACCAACCGAGCATTTTTCGAAGTGGCCGGCGGCTTTTGCTTCGGTTTGCTGCTGGAACCTGAGGTGGTTGACGAGCCGTTGGCAGATTGTTGATCTTGAGCGGCGTTAGCTGTTGCAGGCACAAGCAGGGCGTTACTAGGAAAAGCAAAGCTCTGTCCGGACATCATGCTTAGTAGGGCCAGCCCTTGGCCGGGAAATTTGACCGAATGGTTTCGCTTGGGTCCGGTCGATGCTCCGTCTGGCAATGGCGCGGCAAAGATGTCGGCTTCATCGGATTCGCTGGGAGCAGAGAACAGATCGTCCGAGGCTTCGCCGGGGCTTTCGAACGTGCCCCCGTCGTCTTCTGATTGTTCGGTTTCAACCGGAATGAACGTGTCAATTTTGAATTTTGGTGGCTCGGCTGACGATATTTGAATCGAAGCCAACACAGCGATGCCGGCGAGTGATACGGCGGCTAACGCCTTCTTCCTACCTATCGACACAGGTAGTTTCCAAACGGCCATGGCACCAACAATCAAGCCGCAAGCGTGAGCCGCCATGCAGTAACTACACAAATGCTTCAAGACGAAAACCTGCAGGCTGATAAAATAAAGGGCCGCCAGTGATGCGGCGATGGCGGCGACTAGCACGACGTAAGTTGCCAGCGTCCGAGTCAGGTTGCCTACCCCCTGCGAAATCGTTGCGAACAGACTGCCAATTAGAGCCGCATGCGTGAAGAACGCGAATACACTCACCGGGATCCCGGCAGCCTTGGACCATTTGCTGTGCAAGACGTGACCACAGTCGAAGATACTTCCTCCACCACAGCCTGCGACGTCCGACATTGTGAATGTCGCGTAGGCCAAGTAACCCGAGATCACCAACGCGACGGTCGACGGAATCGCAATCGTGTAAGCAACAAGTGTGGAGACACTGCTTCCCGTCGTTGGGGTGGTGGCAGTTTGAGATCGTGCATGGTCCATAGACGCAAACATTTGAGAAGTTGTTTCAGACAATTGTTGAGGTGCCGCACTCATTGTAAAGCTCGATGGGACGATTTTTCGTTTGGGTCAGTCAGATATTGGGTGATCTTGAGCGATCTGACGGAAGTTTACCTTGTGTATGTTGACTCGCAGAAACTGTAGACGAAGTGACTCCGAATATTGTTCTCAATTGCGTACTGCTTGAGCATTCTGAGTACTACGGCTTCTTGGTAAACCTTCAGGGTTGTTTTGGAAATCTGGATTGTGTTTTCAGTTTGGGCCTACTTTTGGGGAAAGCTACTCCACAGGCTTTCTATTCAACGGAGAAAACGCCGGTCAAAGCATCTTTGGCAATTATTACATTTAAATGCAAAAGCCAACGCCAATTTTAACCCACCAATGGTGTCCGTAGCGAATCCGAAACCGATCCAAGGCCACAAAAATCATCGCTTTCCAGTGTCAATCGCGATTTTTACAAAGCTATCGATTGGTCGAGGTCACAAACGGTTTCCGAATTTAACCTTTATGCGGATCTAAATGCAGATCAATATTGCGAACGACGAGATAGCATTCGGGCAAATGTACCAAACCCCTCGATTGAGCAGCGGTGGCAAGGCGCCTCAAGCGATTTCGGCGGCGATGCGGCAAGCCTTGTTTTGGCCGATTCAAAGTTGTCGAGGGTTTCGAAAGACCCACCAGCCACTTAGATGCTGGCTTTTGCTCGCTTGAGCCAGAATTGATTGCTGCGACACAACCTAACTCGCGCCGATTTGAAGCCCAAATTAGAGCGCAGTCCGTTTAAGTCTAACTGTTTTTCGCTGCTTTGGACTCGGTTTTCACAACGCCACAGACGCTATCGTTAAGTGCAACATGCACTAGGTTCAGGTCCAGCGATTTTGAGTCGGTCCAGTAGCGTTTGACGGAGGCGGGTGTTTATCCGCCAAGACCTGTCGGGCAGCTACTTAGTACAGCAGCACAGCCAAATCGTTAATGGATTCTTTGGCAAAGAAAGGAATCACGACGCCAAACTGGAAACCTTCGGGCAAATTTCCTGATTCAGCATGCAGGATAACCGTGCCGCGTTCCTTTGCGACTTCGTCACAAATCTGCTGACACCACGCAGGAGAGAAGTCGGATGCGTTTGAGCTGGAGCCCGAAAACTTAATTGTGGGATCGGGATCTGATTCCGACGGAGCCGAAGACTCGCACTGCCAAAGGCTGAAGTTACGGGCAAACGGTTTGCTTTCATCTGATAGCAGCAGAATGATCGATCCGGCGAAACCGTAGTCGCGACCGATCGGCAGTCCGATACAGTCGGCCAGATGCGCTGGGTCTTTGTCGAACGAGCGAATGAAGCCGGGGGCCTCGGCCGGGCGAGGAACAATTCTGGGACGACCGTCTTTCCAGCATGCGCCGGGAACACCGGCTCCTTTCGGAAATCGAACGTACTGACTGATGAATTCGAACGAAGCCAGTCCCTCATACCAAGATCCACTGATCGCCAGTTCGTCTCGTTCGTCTCGCGTCCAGATTTCGATTCCACCATTTCCATTGGTCACACCAAACACGACCACGTTGACGAGGTCGTAGTCGCGGAAAATGGGAATTGCCAGCAAAGCATCGATCGGAATCCCTGCGTGAGAGCGAACGTTTGCCAGAACCGTGCTGTTTTCACCTTGCAAGATGACGGGGCCCTGTTGTTTCCAAGCACTGCCCGCGATCCCCTGTCCGGGGCTGTTTTTTTGATTCGAATCAATGCGACGAGATTGATCGCGATCGACGACAAAAGCGTGGTCAAGCTGTAGCGACTCCGCGGAACTGCCATCGTCGTTCTCCGGTAAAGTCCAGACTTCAACGTAATTGATCAGGGTCACAGATTCCGAGGTCATAGTCGATGGTTTAATGGTCATGGTGGTCATAGTCGGGTTTCTCGCGGCAAGCAACGACTAGAAGTCAGATCCTGTCGGTGCTGGCTGTCGGTGTTGTTCAACTCAGCTGCTGAATTTCGTTTCCAAAGTGCTTAGCCAGCGGCCACGAGTTCGTTTTGGCTTTCCCGTAATTTCTCGTGCACAGATTTAACGTGAGCGTCCTTCGCGTGCTCCTGTTTTTCAAGGAAAGCGATTAGCGCGAATCGGAAATCGTAGTAGCGGGGGTGATCGAGGATTTCTGCACGAACGCGTGGCCGTGCAAAAGGCACTTCCAGCATTTGGCCAACCGTGGCTTCGGGACCGTTGGTCATCATGCAGATTCGATCGGACATGTAGATGGCTTCATCCACGTCGTGAGTGATGACCATGGTGGTGATTTTCTCGCGATCAAGAATTTCCAGAATCGTGTCCTGCAAATCCATCCGAGTCAGCGAATCCAAGCGACCAAACGGCTCGTCCAGCAGCAGCACTTGAGGTTTGAGCGCGATGGCACGTGCGATGCCGACGCGTTGCTGCATTCCACCAGACATTTCACGTGGATACTTGTGCATTGAATCGGCCAAGCCAACCAAATTCAAATAATGTTCGCAGATCTGACGTCGCTGTTTCCGGGAACCGTGCGGATAGCACTGCTTCACGCCCAACATGACGTTTTCAAGCGAGGTCATCCAAGGCAACAGACAGGGAGATTGAAACACGACGGATCGATCAGGGCCGGGCCCAGAGACTTGCTTGCCTTCGACCGCCAATTCGCCCGCAGAAATCGGGTTGAGCCCAGCAACCATGGTTAGCACGGTTGATTTTCCGCACCCCGAATGGCCAATCACCGAAACGATCTCGCCCTTCTTCAAAATCATGTTGAAGTCTTTGACGACTTCAATATCACGACCGAATGGGTTTGGGTAAGCCTTGGTCAGATTGACAATCTCGACATAACGGTTGGAAGTGCTTTTACTCATCGGCAGCTCCTACCAATTCGTGATTCTCGGTTTTGGCAACACTTGTTGATTCGGAAGTTGTTACCGAAAGATCCTCGGCCAATCGAGGCTTCCGGTCGTAGGAATTGAAATCGATCGGCATCAGATCTGGCAGCGGAAGATCGGCCGAAACACGCAGCTTCTTGGCTTCATGGTTGATGCCAACCATGTACTTGGTCACTTCGTTCCTGAGTTTGATGAATTCAGGGTTGAAGTTAAGCGTCGTGCGATCACGTGGACGATCGAGCGTCACCGGGAACGACTTGCCAAGCGTCGCCTCTGGGCCAGGCGTTAAAGCCACGATTCGGTCGGCCATCAAAACGGCTTCATCGACATCGTTGGTGATCATGATCACGGTGCGTCGGTCTTCTTCCCAGATGCGAATGATTTCGTCCTGAAGATTGGCTCGCGTTAACGCGTCTAACGCACTGAGCGGTTCGTCCAGCAAAAGCACTTCCGGTTGCATCGCCAAAGTTCTAGCCAACGACAAACGCTGCCGCATGCCACCGGATAGCTCGGCCGGTTTTTTCCACTCCGATCCCGACAGCGAAACCATATCGATGTACCGCTGGATGTACTCTTTCCTTTCGGAGGTCGATTTGGCTGGGAACACCTGCTTGACCGCCAAATCGATGTTGCCGTAAACGCTCAGCCAAGGCAGCAACGAGTAGTTTTGGAACAGAATCCCGCGTTCCGGGCCCGGTCGCAGAACCGGTTCTCCGTTCATTCGAACCGCACCTGTCGAAGGCGGTTGGATACCGGCCAACAGATTCATCAAGGTAGATTTGCCGCTTCCAGAGAACCCGATAATTGCAACGAACTCGTTTTTGTTGACGCTCAGGTTGATATTAGAAAGCACTTCGGTCCGTTGACCGGGCGGTCCAAAGCCGACATCGACCGCGTCGATTTCCATGGCTGGAGTTGTCATACTGAAATTCTCAATGAGTGGTGGAAAGGTGATGGTTGCGTCGCTGGCAAACTCTTTGGCGGGAATGCCAACGGACCGCAAAGGTTGCTAAACGGTGGCAGCTCCGTCATCAAAGGAGACCGCTCGCTGCAGCACGATCATGATTCGGTCTAGGATGAACCCGATGATTCCGATCACGAAACAAGCCAACAGAATGTTTGCAAACGTCAGGCTCGACCCGTTCTGGTATTGATCCCAAACGTATTTGCCTAGGCCTTCGGATGACGATAACGCTTCGGCGGCGATCAAAACCATCCAGCCAACTCCAAGAGAAATTCGCAAACCTGCAAATACCAAGGGTAGCGAGGATGGAATGATTATTTTCGTCAGTCGAGACCAAAGCCCAAGCCTTAAGACTTTTGCGACGTTGATATGATCGTTTTCAACCGAGGAAACCCCCAACGCGGTGTTGACCAAAGCGGGCCACAGAGCACACATGGCGACCGTGCAGGCCGAAAAGATCAACGCGGGATTCGAGTTTAGTCGCCCAACAATTGGTAAACTGTTCAGGAACAGAAAGAACGGATGCGTTTCTGGGTTCGGGAAAAATGCTCCCACCACGATTTGAAAAATCAGTAGCCAAACAACCGGAGAAACAGGTTTGAAGATCGAAATGATTGGCGTCAGGCACGCCATGGCAACTCGGTTGAGACCGCACATGATCCCCACTGGAATCGCGACGACGGCTGCCATCATGAACCCGATGAATACCGTGAAAAGGCTTCGCCACATTTGAAACCAGATCGTCGAAGCACGCGGGTACTCTTGTTTGGCGATCTTGTCGGCTCGCTCTTCGCTCTTCACCACGGTTTTTGCGGCAGCCAAGATTTCTGCCGACGATTGGGCCGACTCAAGTTTAGTCAACGCGGTCGTCGCAGACTCTTTGGCTTTGCCCACCTTCATGCTGCGGTTTCCGCTGGTCAGGTAATCAAGCCGCTTTTTTAAATGTTGAACTTCTGTGGCGACGCTGTCGGACGCCATTTTTGCGTTTTGCAGAACTTTCGGCTTGTCGTCGTTGATTTTCGCAATCTGGTCTTTGACGACCTGTTCTTTTTCCTTCTCAAGCTCTTTGGTTTTGTTTGATTGTCGCAGCAAAGTCAGCAAGTCTTCGGTCCCGGATTTTTTCTCAGCGACGGCATCGGCCATTTTCTGAGCCTCTGCTGCCCGCTCCGCGCGAGCTTCCTTGTGAGCCGCTTTCAGTTCGGTGTATTTTGCCTTCAGTGGAGCCAACGATTCATCTTTTTTCTTGGTCACTTCAGCATCAATGGTCGTCAAGTCCTCTTTCAGCTTTTTCGATTCTTCTTCTTTTTTCGCGATCAGGATTTCGACTTCTTTAATGCGCTCGTCGCGTTCTTTGTCAGAAAGTGTGAAATCGGATTCCTTTTCGTTTTCTCGGTTGTGCAGCGTGTCGTTGACCTTCAACGCGCTCCAAACCTGTTCGGGTGTTGGAACCTCGCCTGATTTCGTCTTATGGCGAGGCGCAACGAAATTCCAGATGACCAGACAGCAGCAGACAAACAGGATTGGCATCAGCATGTAACGAGTGATGTCTTTCACTTGTTTCTGCGGCTCTTCTCCAAAAAATAGTCTGACGACTGGATCGAATACCTTAAAACCGGATACGTCGATCGTCTTTAGCAAGCCGTATTTGATTTTCTCGATGCGAGTTTGTTCGGGCATGGTGGTGCTTTGGTGGTGATGATGTTGAACGCAAAAAACCGGCGCTTGAGTCGAAACTCAAACGCCGGATCGGGAGAGAACCTCAATCAGTCCTTGTTTCCAATCGTGTGCTTTGTCAAATACTCGAGTGGTTTCTTGCCGTCATACTCGATGCCATCAATGAAGTCAGTTGTGGCAGGACGGTAGCCGTCAGTGTCCCATGGAACATCCGCTTCGGTGATATGTCCTTCATCAAGCAGCATCTTGGCGGCAGCCTTGTAGACGCTTGGCATGTAGACGCTTTTGGCTGTCTGGTCGTACCATTCAGCTGGCTTGGGTTCGGTGATCTGACCCCATCGACGCATCTGGGTCAGGAACCAGACGCCGTCGCTGTACCAAGGGTAAGAAGCCTGATACTTAAAGAAGACGTTGAAGTCGGGCATCTCACGCTTGTCGCTTTTCTGGAAGTAGAAAAAGCCAGTCATTGAATTTTTGATGACGTCAAAATCTGCCCCCACGTAGTTGGGCTTGGCCAGCAATCGGCAGGCTTCCTCGCGGTTGACTAGTTTGCCGGATTCATCCGTTTCATCTAACCATTTTCCGGCTCGCATTAACGCTTTGACGACGGCAACGTGAGTCGTTGGGTTTTCGTCTGCCCATGCTTTGGTGACACCGAAAACTTTCTCGGGGTTGTTCTTCCAAATGTCATAGTTGGTTGTTACCGGAACGCCGATGGCCTTGCTGACCGCCTGCTGATTCCAAGGTTCGCCAACGCAATAGCTGGAAATCGTTCCTGCTTCCATGGTCGCTGGCATTTGTGGCGGAGGAGTCACTGATAATTCGACCTCCGCATCGGCAAAACCTTTGATGTCCTCTGAGGTATACATGCCCGGGTGAATTCCAGACGAGGCCAACCAGTAGCGAATCTCGTAGTTGTGAGTCGAAACCGGGAAAACCATTCCCATCTGCAGCTTCTTTCCCTCGTCCAGCATTTCCTGAACGACGGGCTTCAGAGCCTTGGCGGAAATCGGATGCTTGGGGGTTGGAGTGTCAAGCTCTGGATCGTTCTCCACCATTTTGGCCCAAATGTCGTTGGAAACGGTGATGCCGTTACCGTTCAAGTCCAGCGTGTAGGCGGTAACAATGTGAGCCTTGGTGCCAAAGCCGATGGTTGCAGCAATCGGTTGACCCGACAGCATGTGGGCTCCGTCTAGTTCGCCGTTGATGACATTGTCCAGCAACTGTTTCCAGTTAGGTTGAGCAATCACTTCGACCTGAAGACCTTCGTCTTCAAAGAAGCCTTTTTCCTTCGCGACGACAATTGGTGCACAGTCTGTCAGTTTGATGAAACCAAATTTGAGTTCATCTTTCTCGACGTCCAATTGTTGAGTGGCAGGTTTCGCGGCGGAGGCAACAGGATCCGCGATGATTCCAAATGAATTCGAGAGCCCAATTACAAGCAATGCGGTGATGAACGAAAGCAAGGGAAGAAGTAGTTTGAAAACGCTTCTTTGGTTCGAAAAATGTGATTGCAACTTAAGCTCCAACAGTTGGGGGATAGAAATTTTGGTGATTGGTTTGGGTCGCAATGGTGGTGTGACGAACAGACGTCGCGACTCTCCCAACAAGCAATCGCTGTACCAATACGCAAAGTGACGCACGGAGCCACTAAACGCTTGATTGTGGTTTTCGGTTATCGCGAGCACCTCATTTGTAGACCCGCAACAGCAAGCGTTGCACAGCTTTGGATCACCTATTCGAGTGGTTGGTTGTAATCACGAATGAACGACGCAGTGGCATGCTCGCTGGTTTTGGATAACGAATTACCGAGCGAATGTGAGAGACGTTGCGGATGCGACGGCTCTTGCAATGCGTGAAAAAGTCAAGCTGGGCAATCGCCTGCACAAGAAACGGGAGCCCATTGCAGCGATTCGCAGCAGGTCAGGCCAGCGAATTTCATGCTTAGAAAAAACTGCGATAACGGATTGCGGTGCCGATCCCAACTTTTCAATCTGTTAATGGTCGATTGCTTTGCGAAACGAAGCATGGGGCGGGCAGTGGCCCATTCGAGTGGTCAGTAAATCGTTACCGAATCAACTGATGGCATCTTTTCTGCTACTTGGTTTGGCCGAGGTGACACTCGCTACTCGGCACAACTCCGACGAACGAAGCGGTCACCCAAACCACCGAGACTTCCCGTGATCCGTCAACCCGAAGGCCCAGCCGAGAATATTGTTGATCGTCTACTTGAGTCACAGCAGCAACTAACTGCAGTGGAGAAGTTTTCGCAGCGCTATTCGTCTGTCACGGCGCCCGCAAACGAGTCGCAGTATCGTGATCTGATTCCCTTGGACGGCCTTGCGGACGAGGAGCAGTATTCGTTTGAGATCGACCTTGATGCTTGTTCAGGTTGCAAGGCATGCGTTGCGGCATGCCATAGTTTGAACGGTCTAGAGGAAGGTGAAATCTGGAGGAACGTAGGGTTGCTGACCGGCGGCGATGACTTCAATCCAGTCGTCCAGCACGTCACATCGGCCTGTCATCATTGCGTCGAGCCAGCCTGTATGCACGGCTGCCCCGTGCGAGCCTACGAAAAAGATCCAATTACCGGAATCGTCACGCATTTGGACGATCAGTGCATCGGTTGTAAGTACTGCATGTTCACATGTCCTTATGACGTACCGAGTTACAGCAAGTCAAAGGGGATTGTTCGCAAATGCAACATGTGTACCGACCGGCTGTCCGAGGGGCAGGCTCCAGCGTGTGTTCAGGCGTGTCCGCACGAGGCGATCAAGATTCGCAAGGTCAATGTTGAGGCACTTCGGTCCGCTGCTGCGGAAGAGCAGGGAGGCGGTTCTGGTCTCTTGCCGGGGGCTCCAAGTTCACGGCTTACGCTGCCAACGACTCGATACATCGGCAAGCCCAAAGTGATCGCCACCGGAAAGCCGATTGATTTCCACGTGGGCAAAACTCAGCACGCTCACTTTCCGCTCGTGTTCATGCTGACGCTGACTCAAATGGCTTTGGGCGTCTTTGCCACCGCGTTGCTGATTCAATGGTCGGGTTCGGTCAGCGAGCGAGGCCTCGCGATTTTGAATATCGCCGGATTCGTTTCGCTGGTGATGGGTTTGATCGTTGCGACCTTGCACTTGGGGCGTCCCGACAAAGCGTATCGAGCCATGTCGGGTTTTCGAACATCGTGGTTGTCGCGAGAAATTATTGGCTTCAACGGTTTTGCGGGAGCTGCGTCCGGCTTGCTTTCGTTAAGCATGTTCAGCTTCTGGCCGGATTGGATCGCAGCTCAGGCTGGCATGCTGGCGATCGTAACCGTGTTGGCAGGAGTCATTGCAGTTGAGTGCAGTGTGATGTTATACGTCGTGACGGGTCGCCCGCTGTGGAGTGCATCGCGAACACACGGTTTGTTCTTCTTGAGTGCCGTCGTCGCAGGACTTGCGTTGTCGGTTCTGGTGCTTGCGGCCGCCGGTTTCTCTGGCAGCGCGGCGCTGCGTTGGGTTGCGGGTGGCTTGATTTTGGCGACTGGACTGAAGTTGTTTGTCGAGTTGCGGCTATTGAAACATTTGAATTTGGATGAATCGACGCCCGAAAAACTTTCGGCCCAAGTTTTAATCTCGGCCAAGCGACCTCTTGGCTACACACGATTGGCGTTGGCGGCTGTGGGAGGAATGGTCCTGCCCGCGATGCTGGCCATTGGCTTGTTTTCAGTAAGCTCGATTGTTCCCGCAGCGATCCTGTTTGGTTGTGTTTTGTCGGGCGAGTTGATTGAACGCTATCTGTTTTTCGCGATTTCGAATGCACGTCGAATGCCGGGGGCTCCGAACTAAGATGAGTATTGAAGCGACACCAGTAGGCAGCGAAACAGCGGGCAAGCCAAAGTCCGGGCTGCCGCCGCTGCCCATGCCGATGGAGCGTGTCTTCGATGGGCCGCTGACTCAGGAGATGCTGCTTTCGCCCGGCAAGTTCGGTTTGGGGATGGTGCCCGATCGGCTGGCTCCCGATGCGACGACCAGCATGGTTTGCGGTTTTTGTAGCACCGGTTGTAGCTTGAACGTGCACTTGAAAGACGGTCAGGCGATCAATCTTTCTCCCGAGGTTGACTACCCGGTGAACACGGGGATGGCTTGCCCGAAAGGTTGGGAAGCGCTGACACCGCTTTACTCCGAGGACCGTGGCACTAGTCCGCTGTTGGGAAACAAGGGAAACAACTTCAAGCCGGTCGATTGGGCGACGGCGATGGATACATTTTGCGAGCGATTGAAATCTATCCAAGCAGAACACGGGAAAGAATCCGTTGCGTTTCTTGGTACCGGTCAAATGCCCACCGAGGAGTTAGCGTTCCTTGGCGCGTTGGCGAAGTTCGGCATGGGCATGAAGCACGGCGATGGAAACACGCGTCAGTGCATGGCCACGGCCGTGGTTGCCTACAAACAATCGTTCGGTTTCGACGCTCCGCCATACACTTACGACGATTTTGAGCAATCGGACGTGTTGGTCTTTGTAGGAGCCAATCCGTGCATTGCTCATCCGATCATGTGGCAGCGAGTGATGAAGAATCCGCACTTGCCTAAAATCATCGTCATCGATCCACGCCACACCGAAACGGCAGCCAGTGCGACGCATCATCTGCCCATCGCGCCGAAGTCGGACATGAGCCTATTGTACGGTCTGGCAAGAATTCTGATTAAAAACGATTGGATTGATCGCGGCTTTATTGATCAAAGCGTCAATGACTTTGATGCGTTCGCTCAGTTCGTGCAGGCGTTTACGCTTGACCGAGTCGAACGTGACTCGGGGATCTCGCCTGACC
The DNA here is from genome assembly GCA_937929805.1 of uncultured Pirellulaceae bacterium. GTDB lineage: Bacteria > Planctomycetota > Planctomycetia > Pirellulales > Pirellulaceae > Mariniblastus. Next base: position 11,450 of record CALFUT010000001.1, on the reverse strand, counting down.
GGCAGCAAGAAATTGCGCAGCTGATTCATGAAGGCCAGCGAGTTTCGTTCTGGTGGACGATGGGCGTCAACCAGAGCTACCAAGGAACTCGGACGGCTCAAGCGATTATCAATCTTGCGCTGATCACTGGAAATATTGGTCGACCCGGAACCGGAGCGAACTCGATCACGGGTCAATGCAACGCGATGGGGTCTCGTTTGTTCAGCAACACGACCTCGCTGCTGGGTGGGCACGATTTTGGTAACGAACAGCACCGGCAAAAAGTAGCCGACATTCTGCAAATCGATTCGGAAAATATTCCCACCGAAGCGAGCGACAGTTACGACCAGATCATGGAAGGGATCGATGAAGGTCGCATTCGCGGCCTGTGGGTGATCGCCACCAACCCGGCTCATTCCTGGATCCATCAGGAACGCGGCCGTGAGTTATTAAAAAAGCTGGACTTCTTGGTCGTTCAAGACATGTACTGGACCACCGAAACCGCCCAGCTGGCCGATTTGTATCTGCCGGCTGCCGCGTGGGGCGAAAAGGAAGGCACGTTCATCAACAGCGAGCGTCGTTTTGGTTTGCTGAAGAAAGTCTCGCGAGCTCCCGGTCGGGCGTTGTCCGATTTTTCAATCTTTCAGCTGGTGGCGCACTGTTGGGGCGTGGCGGAACAATTCGCCGCTTGGACAGATGCCGAATCGGTCTTGAAAATTCTCGCGAAGATCAGCGAAGGTCAGCCGTGTGACATCACCGGCATCAAGGACTATCAGATGTTGGATGAACGAGGCGGCATCCAGTGGCCGTACCCCGCGACGGGCGCAAACGATGATCAGCAGCGGCGTTTGTTTGAGGATGGAAAGTTTTACCACTCGGATCAGAAAGCCAAACTGATTTTTAGTGAACCGGAAGACATGCCCGAACCCACCAGCGAGGCGTACCCGTTCGTGTTGATGACCGGCCGTGGATCGGCGGCTCAGTGGCACACGCAAACTCGGACCAGCAAGTCGACCGTTCTTTCACGGTTGTACGATGTGGACCCGTTTGTCGAAATCCATCCCGACGATGCTCAGTTATTAGGTTTAACTCACGAACAACTTGTTACCGTCGAATCAGCTCGCGGAAAAATGACCGCCAAGGCTCGAATCACTCCCACCGTTGGACGCAATTGCGTTTTTATGCCCATGCACTACGAAGATGTTAACCAGCTGACGCTGGGACACTTTGATCCTTATTCCAGACAGCCGTCTTACAAGGATTGTGCAGTAAAAATTGCGACCGTTTGAATCATACCACCACGACGAATTTTAAGATGACAGAAGAGAACAAAAACGATCCGCCTGACAAAAAAGGCTTCAGCGAAGAGCAGAAGAACTACTTGCAGGGCTACGCCCTTGGTTCGGATGTGGCCAAAGTCGTGCGTGGCTTGCCCGTGATCTCGGACAGTGCTCTCGCGGGTTCGGGCGGTGCTGTCGTGCAGGTCGGACCCGCCGGCGCACAAGTGGCTGGCCCGGACGCAGCGATGCATGAAGCGATGCAGCAAACGGAAGCCGATGGTGGCAAGCTGTGCAACGAAGAAAAAGCTAAACGCGACAAACACATGTGCGACATTTGGGATGATATCTCAAAACGCAGCGAAGAAGGCGCGTTTCCGAAGGGGGCGGATGTTTTTCTGACCAAGTCGCAAGGTTTGTTCTACGTGGCTCCGGCACAGGATTCATACATGTGCCGGATGAGGATTCCGGGCGGTCATCTGAACACGGCTCAGCTGCGCGGGTTGGCCCGGATGGGTGAAGATTTGGCGGGCGGCTACGTGGATGTGACGACGCGAAACAATTTGCAATTCCGCGAGATCCCGGCGGAGAACGGATACAAAGTTCTAACCGGACTGCGAACGCTGGGGATCGTGAATCAGGGTTCGGGTGCCGATAACGTTCGCAATGTGACTTGCGGACCGACCAGTGGTTTCGACACCGAAGAGATCATCGAAACGTTGCCGTTGGCGGAAGAGCTTCACTGGTACTTGATCAACCATCGCGATCTTTATGGTCTTCCGCGAAAGTTCAACATTTCGTTTGATGGTCGAGGAACAATCAGTCCTCTTTCGGACACCAATGACATTGGATTCTTTGCGATCGAGATCACCGAAGAACTCGCGACCGAACATATTCCAGCGGGCATCTACTTTCAGGTGCGACTGGGCGGCATCACCGGGCACAAAGATTTTGCTCGTCCGACCAGCGTGCTCGTTCGCCCAAACGAATGCAGCGAGATGTCCGGCGCGATTTTGAAGGTCTTCATTCGCAACGGGGATCGAACGGATCGCAAAAAGGCCAGATTGAAGTATCTACTGGACGCTTGGGGCTTCGATCAGTTCATGGCCGAAGTCGAAACCGAAATAGGTCGCCCGTTGCTTCGCATGGAGGACGAAAAACTAGATTTCCCCGATCCCGAAAACCGATTCGCTCACGTTGGCTTTCATCCGCAAAAGCAAGAGGGTAAATCCTACGTCGGTTTGGTGCTGCCCGTCGGTCGAATCATGTCCGATCAGCTTCGAGGCATCGCGACGATCGCGGACAAATACGGAGACGGCTACATTCGCTTGACCGTTTGGCAAAACTTGCTGATCCCGGACATCGACAACGATCAAATCGATGCCGTGAAAAAAGAGATCGAAGACTTGGGTCTTGAGTGGCAGGCGACCAGCGCTCGGGCGGGTTTGGTTGCGTGTACCGGCAGTCGCGGATGTAAGTTCGCGGGTGCCGACACGAAAGGGCAGGCGATGATCCTTGCCAGCTACCTAGAGGACAATATTGACTTGGATCAACCGTTGAACATTCACGTTACCGGTTGCCATCACAGTTGTGCTCAGCACTATATCGGCGACATCGGCTTGATGGGGACCGCGGTGACTCAAGGCGAAGACATGGTCGATGGCTATCACGTGGTCATCGGTGGCGGCTACGGATCTCGAGGCCGCATGGGCCGGCAGTTATTTGATGCCGTTGCATTTGATGACGTGCCGCCGCTGGTGCACCGAATCCTGGTCAGCTACCTAGACAAACGACAGAACTCGGATGAATCGTTCGTTGATTTTACCTCTCGGTATAGCGATGAAGAATTGATTGCGATGGGGCAGGCTGCCGTCTGAACCGAATGGATAAGGCGCATGAGGTCGGGTGCCGCCGGATACCGATCGAAATGCCCTTTGAGAAAAATGATGACACAAAAATTGAAGCGAAGACTCTCTGAGTGAGGATCCACCAATGAACAAAATGCTTGACACAAAGAAACTGCTGGCCGGCGTTTCACTGATTCCAGAATCGGCTCCCTTTGACGAAGAACAACGCGCGTGGCTGAACGGTTTTTTCGCTGGGATGACCGGGATCGAGGAAGTTTCAGGGCGGGGTAGTGGTTCAGGTTTGATGACGGACGCCGGAATCGCAGACGAAGTTGAAGAGGAAGAAGATTTCCCATGGCACGACGACAGCCTTGGCATCGACGAGCGTCTTGAGTTGGCCGACGACCGTCCATACGAACGCAAGCTGATGGCCGCGATGGCTCAGTTGGATTGTGGTTCTTGCGGTTATTTGTGTCAGACGTACAGCGAAGCGATCGCCAGCGGCGAAGAGGATAATCTAACTCTTTGCTCGCCCGGCGGCAAAGAAACCGTTCGCGCGATCAAGAAATTGGTCAAGCTGAACGCGGAATCGGGGGGAGAGGCCGGCGGCACTGCGACTGCCACGGCACCAAAGGCGGACGATGGCACGTGGTCTCGTAAGAATCCGTTCGCAGCCAAACTCATTAGCAACGAAAAATTGACCGGCGAAGGATCCGCCAAAGACGTGCGGCACGTGGAGATCGATTTGACCGGCAGCGATCTCGACTATCGAGTCGGAGATTCTCTAGGGGTTTACCCAAGCAACTGTCCTGACTTGATGGACGAAATTGTTGCCGCTTGCGAGATGTCAGACGGCGACCAACCTGACTTCTTGGTCGACAAAGATTTGACGACCGCGACCGAGGAGTTGGCCGAGTGGTTTATTGAAAACCTAATCGACGGCAATGAGAAGAAGAAAGCCGAAGCTTTGGCAGCCGATGAGGATCTGCTGGACGAGATGGATGTTTTGGACTTTTTGAAGTCGTTTAAGACTTTGAAGATCCCGTTCAGCGATTTGCTGCAAGCCATCCCGGTGCTCAACCCACGCCTGTACTCGATTGCCAGTTCCTTGAAGAAGCACCCCGATCAAGTTCACTTAACCGTTGGCAAGGTGACTTACGAAAAGAACGACCGTGTTCGCAAAGGTGTTGCTTCGACCATGTTGGCCGAGCGTGTGGAGGCCGGGAGCGAACTGAAGGTTTTCATCCAGCCCTCGCACGGGTTCACCGTTCCGGCCGATCCTAACGCACCGATGATCATGGTCGGCCCCGGAACAGGAATCGCTCCGTTCGTTTCATTCTTGCAGGAACGCGAAGCCACCGGCGCGAAAGGCGACAACTGGTTGTTTTTTGGCGATCAAAAGTCAGAGACCGATTTCTTGTACCGGGACATGCTAGAGGGTTATGTCTCGGGCGGTCAACTAAAACGCCTCGACACCGCATTCAGTCGCGATCAGGATCACAAGATTTACGTGCAGGATCGCATGCGAGAAAATGGAGCCGAGATTTTCAAATGGTTGGAAGCCGGCGGCTACTTTTTTGTGTGTGGCGACGCCAGTCGGATGGCCAAAGACGTGGATACGGCTTTGCACGAGGTCATTGCCCAGCACGGCAACATGTCGGCCGACGAAGCGGCCAAGTACGTCAAGAACTTGGCAAAATCTAATCGCTACGAGCGAGACGTTTATTGATGCTCGCGATCGAAGCCCGAGCGAGCGAATTTTGGATGCGTTTCTCAGTTCGCTCGCTGATGCCAATGACTCGTGATTTCGAGCAACAAGCAGTGGCTGGATGGTAGTCAAAGTAGGTCGGCGATTCCCGCGTAGTAGATGCAATGAAAAGCAAGGTCCCTCTGGAAGACATCTCGCCAGAGTAGGTTTTCGCGCCTTTGCGATGTGAACGCATCAAATACGATTCCCAATCTAGTTGGTGAAATTCGATTTTCGATACAAAATTCCGCCGTCGTGACTCGGTGCTTGTTTTCAAAATCTAGTACATCGAGTCCACGTAAGAATACGGCGACTTCGTTCTTAACCGTCTTTTCAGATGGGTAATCGACAAAGTGCGTTTGGGCTGCTTCACCGGCAAATCGTTGAAGACCCGAACAGAACAGACTTGTCGATAATGGAAAACGCTTTTCGAGTGTTTTCAGTTTCTCCAAAGACTTTCTCCGGTTGTCGTTCAATGCCGAAACGATGGGTTGCCATTTGCTTTCCATGGCGGACGGGAACCCGGTACGACAGTAGGGCAGGAGTTGCCCCACGTCGTTGTCCTCCCACAAAGTTATTGTTTTCCCTGAACATTCTTTCGCTGCAAGAGAGAGAAATTCCCCGATGTCTGCCAGCCACGAGTCGCTATCATCCACGATCTGTAGACATTTTTCATTGTGCTCATCAAATTCGCTCGACGGATGCCAGATCGTGTATTCCAACGCTTCGGCCGCAGAGTGGTTAACGTCTTTGGAGAAGTGCTCTTGGAAACAGGCCATGTCTGACATGACAAGTTCAGGGCTATCGACACCAATCGCTTTCCAGCGGAGTCGAGCTAATTCATGGGTGTATTTTCGATCGGCTGATTTTGAGATCAAGTTGCTTACGGCATCAACTTTCGCAAGTTCAGGTCGGCTTCGAAACTCGTTTGCGAGATAGAACAAGACGTTGTCGCGAATGGACTGCTGATCCAATAGTTTTAACAGAATCTCGATTCGTTTTTCGCTTTGATAGGGTTCGTGACGAATCGAAGCTGCCCTCTGCAAGAAATACTGTGAGAACTCAGCGAGCCTTCGATCCCGTGGTTGCTGAATCATCGGAACGGTTGCAGCCGTCTCCTCCCAAAGCCCTTTCGAAGCCAATTCCCAAAATCTGCTCAGTGGTCTTGAGTCCGATCGGTCTTGGTTTTTGCATGTCGGTGACGAAGGGCTAGGAGTGTCTGTCGTTTCGGGCGCTTCTTTGGTTTCTTGCGCGTCGTGACGTTTCTGCTGGTTCTGGTGTGAGTCGTTTCGAGTGTCAGAAGTTGAATCAGTTGAAGTCGCTGTATCGGCAGATGTCGTTTTTAGGAAAAGTTGCGCAGATTCATAAGCTTGATGGATACGCTGAAACGCTTCCGGTTCTGAATCAGGCCGATACTTTTTGATTAGACCGAAATATGCCCTACGGAGCTCTTTGCGGTTGGCAGATCTTGATAGCCCAAAGATCTCAAAACAGTCCGTTGGCCAGTCTTTTAGGTTTTTAGGTAATTCAGTCACGGTGAAATTCGAATCGTTTTCATTTTTGCTTACTTCCATTTAAGATCTGAAGTACTTCATCCGTTAATCCGTGCTCTTTTTTCCACTTCTTCAATGTGTCAAGCTCTATCAGCGTAACCTTCTTTGTTGTGGATAGCTTCTTGGAGTGATCGTTTGCGTCTTCGCATGTGGGCAGACTGTCAAACCACGCCGCCCATTCGGGTTGCATCGCTTGCAAAAGTTCAACGTCGGACCTTGGGCTGCTTCGGCGTTTTTCCATCGCGCTGGTTCTAAGATCCGAGTAACGGTCGACAGCCTCTTGTTTAACGGAGGCGGAATTCAAAATCTTCTTGCCTTGGACAAACGCTTTTTCGTCTTCCGATACGATCCCAGCTTTCAAAGCGCGGATTGTGATCGATAGCATGGAAAGAGTTGCTCGATTATCCAAGTACTCTTCGAACGCTGCTTTAGCACCGTATTTTTGGACGGTTCTGTAACCTGCCATCGGGTCAGGTTTGACGGTATTAGGTGGCTGATAGCGTGAGCGTGATTTGTTGTCTGACCCCCTGTTTGGAAGTAGCAGCCCAAAAAAAACACAGCCAGCGATAAAAAGAAGAAACAGCCACGGATGCTCGGCAAATATAGATACAGGCGGTGATCTTGGCGGTGCAGGCGGCGGTAGGACGGGTGGTGAATAGCTGGCCTCGGCATCCAACTGGGAAAGAAAAGACCTGATGTGCCAAGTGCGTTCGCCGAGTAGTTTGGCAACTTTGGCATCGAGTCGACTCAGCGAACGAACGTCCCAGTCTTTGCCTGAGTGCGATTCTAGCTCTTTGTGAATTAACCATAGTCGCCTGCTCTTACGAATGGCTAACAGACGCAGCAATGAACCGGCTAAAGTGTCGTCATTGCAGATGCTGTGAAACTTCGCTGCGAGGCCATTAGTTTCGTGAATACGTTTCGCGTAGGAAGTGACTTTTGGCGCATAGCCTGAATGCTGAAATTTGCTTGCTCGTTCAAGAGTCAGCCCACAAAACGATTTTGCGTCGTCAAATCGACCGCCTTGGATGACAACTTGATCAAGAGTTTCAATCGCTTTCTGGTTCAATTGATGAGTGACGGTGCGGGCATCGACCGGTTCACCACCTTTAGATATTTCGACGGCGCAGATCATAGTCTCTGAGATGAAAAAAGGCTCTTCGTAGCTTTTTAACTCGTTGGCCAAGAATTCGTCGACCGGAGTTTCCCCCTTCTCAGAAAACTCATGTCTTCGCTCGCGAATGTAATCTTCGGCCCAGCGTACCGCATGCTTTGGTAAAGTCATTTTTATTCACCCCCGGAAAGATCGTCACGATCGTGCAAGGATAGAAAAATTAATAATTCTTGGCGAGCAGCCTCGATTTGGGACGGGTCTTGAGCTTCAAGCGACGACTCAAAGTAGTCCAGCAGTTGTCCTAGTCGTCTCCTCAGATCAATGGAAAGTTCCTGAAACATTCGCTCAGCTCGCTTGAGTGCGAAACGGTTGGCTGTTTCCTCACGCGGATGCGTTTTCAGTTTTTGCATCGCCGCGACAGCAGATTTGATTTCAGCCTCGGTCATTGATGCTTGCCCGTTGGCTAGTACCAGTTGAGCGACTGTCTTGGTTGCGACAATGGTTGCTTCGACTTCTAGTACTCCATTGCTATCGTAAGTGAAGCGAATGTCGATTAGTTGGCCTGCTGGCCCGTTTGGAATCCCGCTTACTCCAAATGTACCAAGCATAAGGTTGTCTTCGACACGCCGACTTTCACCTTGAAACACATTGATGGTCATTTGATTCTGATTGGGTGCGATCGTGCCTACGGTGTGGCAGCGAGATGTCGGAATAACGGTATTACGATCAATAATAGGAAGGAAATAGCCGGACTTAAGCTGGTGTCCCATCTCTTTTGAAATTTCGATACCCAGTGTAAACGGAGCTACGTCCACAACGACGGTGTCTTCGAGAGCTTTGTTTCCCTCGATTAAGCCCGCCTGAATCGCGGCTCCCATGGCAACCACGTGATCGGGATTGAGAGAACCCATTGGTTGCCGGCAGAACATTGAATTGACTCTTTCGGCGATCGCGGGCATCCTTGTTGCGCCACCGACAAGAATGACCTCGTCAAGATCTTTCGTTGTCAGATTCGCATCGCCAAGCGCACGACGGACGGGCCTCTCGATCTTTGCAAACAATGGTTCGCAGGCACGATTGAGGAAATCTCGATCAATCGTTACGGAGTGTGTACCGGATGGGTCTAGGCTCCCATTTTTATCGGGAACAATGACCTTGGCAGTATTTGTGTTGGAGAGTTCACGTTTCGCAAGTTCGCACTGCTGGATCAGCCTTGAAACCATGGCTGGCTCTCTTAGCTCGGCAATTTCGAACTGATCGCCCTTGTCGGCTAGGATGGTTCGGGCCACGGCGCGAGTGAAGTCTTCTCCACCTAAGATGGCTTCGCCAGCAGAAGATCGGACTTCGACACAACCTTCGAAGAAATCAACGATTGAAATGTCGAATGTTCCTCCACCCAGATCAAAAACAGCGACCGTTCTGTCCGAGTCTTTTTCGTGTACGCCATAAGCCATCGACGCAGCGGTTGGCTCGTTGATGATTCGATCGACAGCAAGCCCAGCCAAGCGTCCTGCTTCAATCGTGGCCTGCCGCTGTTGGTCATGAAAGTAAGCTGGGACCGTGATGACCGCTCGAGTGACTTCAGAGTTCAAGAAACACTCTGCGTCTTCCTTCAGTGAAGCTAATAAAATGCTGGACAGTTTTTTTGCATCAAACTTGTGCTTGTGAAGTTTGACGGTCCAATCCGAACCCATATGTCTCTTAAAGCCACTGACGGAAGATTCCGGATTGAGGACCTGATGATCTTTCGCCAATTGACCAACAAGAATCTGCCCCGACTGGTCGATTGCTACGACCGATGGTGTTAGTACGTTTCCCAGTGCGTTCGGGATCAGTTTCGGGCCGTCGGGCAGCAACGCCGCAACTGCCGAATTGGTTGTGCCAAGATCGATTCCAACAATCACAAATTCTCCCGCGAATAAAAAGTTTTCCGAAGGTTTTTGTATTCTACCAAGAGCCGTCGCCACGATGGAGCCGGTCAGCTATCACCAATCGCTACGAGCGGGATGTTTACTGATTCGGCCAGCTTGATTGATTACGTGCGGCCTTAAAAGGTTCACAAATCCGCGGGGGTTCCCTGAACACGGTTTCGTACTGACTTGGCCTGCGAGCAGGATTTGTCAAGCTAGTTCCGCTATATGTTATTGCTCGCTACGATTCTCTGTCACTTGTATCGTCAACAGCTTCACTGTAATGCATCATCGGCAATGAGACATTTTAGAAGTTAGAATTGGCGGTCTCAATTAGAAAGAAGAGACCGATGAGTGAAAAGCGCAGACGCAAGAAGTGGACGGCATCAGAGAAGATGCGAATCGTATTGGCAGGCTTGGAGCCCGGTGTTGAGGTATCGGAGCTTTGTCGTCGCGAGGGCATTCAGCCCACGCAATATTACAACTGGAAGAGTCAATTGATCTCCAGCGCCGAGTCGGTTTTCGGTGACAAACGACGCACGAAAGCCGAAGACCGCCAGCAACAACAGCGGCAGGAAGAGCTTCGCAAGAAAGACGCGATCATCGCCGAGATTCTTGCTGAGAACCTAGAGCTAAAAAAAACGCCTTAGGACTGGAAGACTACGGGCAACTGCCAGGTGAACTTCAACAGCAAGTGGTCGTGGAAGTTGATCGTGCTTTGTCTCGCGGTTGCTTGAAAACGAACGAGGTATTGAAGCATCTCGGTGTATCGCGGGCCAGCTACTTTCGGTGGAAGAAAGACGAAGCTTGGAAACGCCAGCGCGCCGAGCCGGTCAAGCCCGTTCAGGCTTTCGAAGCATTGCCCGAGGAGAAACAGGCCGTGGTGCAGTACGCTCTGGAGCATCCGGGCGTCCGCCATCGCGAGCTTGCTTGGAGAATGATTGATGACGACGTGGCCTACCTAAGCATGAGCACCGTTTATCGAATTCTACTGAGCGAAGAACTGATGTGTCTTCGTCGTGGCCGCAAGAAACGGTATCGCGACGAGACCGAAAAAGCGAGTCGTCCTGACGAAATCTGGGCGACCGACCTGATGTATTTGAAGGTTGGTGGAATTCAGTACTACCTGCTGAATTTCATCGACGAGTACTCGCGTTACCTAGTTTACTGGGAGTTATTGACGAGCATGGACGGACATTCAATCAGTATTGGAGCCCAGAAAGCACTTGAGAGTTTACAAATGGACCAAGAGGGAAAAGTCGTCACGCAACCGATCATTCGCAGCGACAACGGAAGCGGCTACATCAGCAAGGAGTTTGGCGGCTTGCTGGCTCATCACGACCTGACCCACCACCGAATCAAACCCCATTGCCCAGAGGAAAACGGAGTGATGGAACGTTGCAACCGAACGATCCGGGAAGCGATTGAAGAACACGATCTGGTCGGTCGATACGACTCAGAAGAAACAATCAAAACGATCGTCGACCATTACAACAACAAGCGATTGCAGGATATCAAGCTCCAGCAACCTGGTACCGTGGCAACCCGGACGAAATCAGCTCCGCCAGACGACTGAAGATGTCTCAGGCTCGACACCGACGAAAGCAAACCAACCTTGGCATCCGCCAAAGAACTTTACCCTTAGAACTGAATCCGAGCGCCAATTAAAGCCGAACGAAAAAGTCTTACTTACCGCTGAAACAAATCAATAGCATGTACGGAATTCACTTACTTGAAATCGGCTGAGGAAACATTGTAATTCCAGATTTTCCATAATGCAGACCCGATACTCCGAGCGTCAGCAACCCCCACAAGAAAAAGCAAACGGAATTGTTTTCAGCAACGCATCCTCGACTGCGCGCAGGTAATAAAATACCGCAACTTAATCTTCGGGAGGGGAATTTAACAGAAGACCTGTCTTTATTGATTTTGTCGCCGAATTCAAGAAGCAACCAGCTCTCAGCAATCGTTAGTTTGTCGTCATTGTTGACTAACCTAGCTAAATTGCTGTAGACCGGAACGC